>CAYOXC010000008.1:0-1615 GCA_964407865.1 uncultured Gammaproteobacteria bacterium | reverse complement strand
GTCGCTTTTATAACTTTTGTGACTATCATCACAGTTTGCGGTTGAAGTTGTCCGTTGGTACTTTTGGCTATCGCTGGGTACACCGAACCCCGGCGATTGCCGCAAAACTGACCGATCATCAATGGACGCCTGCCGAACTGCTCAATTTCAAAGTGCCGCCACCGCATTGGATAATGCCCAGTCTGCGCGGCAGGCCGTCTGCGGTTATGTTGAAACTCGCTCAACAATGGGCTGTATGACCACAGTTAGTGCCCTCATACCCAAGAGAGAAAATGGCTTGATTTTGGGACATACTTTTTTTCAAAAATCAGTAATAGTTCATTCAGCCGATCGAATAATTATCACCTAATGGTTAACAACTATAAATAACAAACCGATTCTTCTTGTTTCATAATGAAATATCATTTATAAAGATCATTATGCATAACAGGCAAGCCACTAATATTAATAAAATCTTTTTGAGATCCCAACAGGAATGCCCTTCCATATTTATTACTTAAAGCGAACAAATATAACAAATACGGAAAAGCTATAGCAGCAACGAGTCTTATTTCAGGATTGCCAATATTTGCAAAATCTCGCAGAATCATCTGGACAGGTTGATGTAGAAACATTAGCATCATAGATGCATCACCAACCTTTGAAAAAAAAATGCGCAACAGTTTATGGCTTTCCGACAGCACCCTGGATAAAGAAATAAAAAGAAAAATCAGGCTGATGCTTGACGCTATAGTCACAAAGGGTATGCCATATTTTGCATATTTCATATCATAATAATTGTCATATCCGACAAACAAAATAAGGACAGCAACAATTGAAAACATTACAATTACAAAAGCATTAGGTTCAATTTTATATTCTTTACACAGATAACCAATATAGTAAATTGGTGCCGCTGCAAAAACGACGTTGGCATTTAAGGGAAGCCAAAAATCCGGGTAATAAATTGAATTCACATAACTCAAACCCAAAAATAAAAACATAAAAACTATTATCGTTATCTTTGAGAAATAATTAATAAGGATATTCATGATTTGCTGAACCAAAAAGAGGCAAGTTACAAACCAAAACACACTACTCCACCCCGTTAGCATTCTTCCCCCAAGAACAAATGGTTTTGCAATCAAAATGAGATTTTCAATCAACTTTGAATTAATCGAATAATATGGTAAGCGAGTTATTGCGCCAGGTATATAAACAAGTATAAGGAATGAAAAATAAGGTACGATAAGATGAAGAGTCTTATTGACAAAATATTGTTTTACGCTTCTTCCAAAATTAAATAGGTAGCCACTTATAAAGAAAAAAAGTGGCATATGAAACATGTAAACAAGCCTTGAAACCCACTCACCCAAATAAACATGCCCAATAATAACAAGTAGTATTCCTATACCTTTAAGTATATCAATCCAAACCAGTTTATTCATGTAGGCCAGTTATCCTGATTTTCAATACACAAATTGCATCGAAGATGGAATAAAACATTGTCACAATAATATAATGTTTCTGGGAGGCTCTTCCTTTGATTAATTGTCCAAAAAGATTTGGACAATATATTTTGGTAGCACTCCACTAAAGTGTGGAAAAACCTTAAGCTTGCAGAAAATAGGGTTCA
>CAYOXC010000007.1:0-6579 GCA_964407865.1 uncultured Gammaproteobacteria bacterium | reverse complement strand
TGTGCCAAGAAGGGTGGGGATGTCTTTGTTGGTTGCATTACCGGTTAAGGGATTGGTGAGTTGGACGGTGCCGGCAGGTGTGTATCCTCCAGCCCCTTGATCGTCGGCGAGGGCTAATAAAGGAGATATCAAAAGCATTGTAATTATAATTATTTTTTTCATAGGTTTTATATATATAATCATTATATCTTTAAAAAGAAAAACGAGCAAATCCGTCTTAATGTGAATTTGCTCGTTGTATAGTTATGTTATTTGTTTTACTTTAAGAATAAAATCCATTTTTTCATCTGTTTGGATTTTAAAGATATAAATTTGATTAGGGAAATCCGCATATTTTTTTTCTCCTTCTTGGTACGTTACAACTTTCCCTTGAAAGTTTATAAGTTTCCAATTTCCATCCTTGACTGGAAATAGGTCCCAGTAAGCGTTGTCTGGGATTTTTATCCAGTCGGTGGAAGTATCTTTTTGAACTGTGAAGTGATGAACTCCGACCGGCATGGTTTCGAAGCCGGGTGAATGGGAAGAAGTTAAAACAGCAGTCTGTCCTTTATTGCTAAATCCATTTTTAATGTTTTCAGCTATAGATTCGTCTACCTCACCCATCTTTGAATGAAGCGCGGTTGCGGTGGCTGGTAAAAAACAAACTGACACCTGAGCAATAAAAGCTCCAATTACTAGAAATTTTATTACACTTCGGTACCATGTTACATTGTTCCAGCGAATTCCGATTAAAGCCATGGCTAAAGCCAAAAGCATTAACACCGGGATGCGTGAAGGGGCGTTCCAGTAAGGAATAAAAGTAAAAGCCAGCGAGACTAAAACTTGCCAGAGCAGTATGCCACAGGTTAAACCTAGCCACCATTTAGCCTGAGCTGTCGCGATGTCAATAGCCCCCCTAGCTCTTCCGTGAGCAATTTCATATATTACTGCGATAATTGCCACCAGCGGTGTCCACCAAGCCAAAAGAACAAAAAGTATCGGGGCTATTAATAGACCAGCCACTGAATTAGGCCAGCCTAAATGTGTAAATCCCCCGATTATTATACCGGCCAAGAATATGATAAGAGAAATGATTGTTCCCCAGATAGCCAAACGTTTTGCCCAACTCCACCATTGCTGCGCTCTCTGCTGCGTAATATTGATAATGTTTCTTACCTTTTGGATTAATAAATCAAGAGTACCAACTTCGTACTCAATCGTTAGCCATTCCCACGTTAGTAATAAAAAATCCCCGATGGTCATCATTTTGTTGTCTCCTTATCTTATTATAACTTCGTTATTCGTTTGGTTTTTTAGTTTTTCGATTCTCGCTCTCATTTTATCAGCTAAGTTTTTTATCACTGTTTGCGCTACTGGGCTGTTTTCGATTTTTTTTGCGGTTTCGGAAATTTTTTTACAAGCGTGGCTTAAACCATCGCCGATATTATCCATTGTCGATTCCATAATGCCAGAAGCTTTACAAATTTCCAGCATCTCCGCCTCACTTAATTGAGAAAAACTCTTGAGAAATTCCAACCCGAGGCTACTTTTCGTTTCTTTAGTTGTTTTTTCAATAACCGATTTACCGCCTTTGAGGCTTGGAATTTGTTTTTCTATGACCAAATCTTCTTTGGCATACTCAATATTGGCGAGTTTGCCCACTACGACCCTAAATCTTCGCCGTTGGCCATGGTTTTGGAAACTGTTGCCATTAATGAAATTAGAAATTTTGATTGCTGCATTTTTTAATTGAGGATCAGATTCCATTTTGGCCATAAGACCTAAATACGCTGTTTCTTCTGATAAATCAAAAATGCCACCAAATTTAATTTCATCAGTTCCGGCAGCAGTGGTAGTAGTAGACCCCTCTTGTCTTCCTGCTCCTTTCGCCAACAGTTTGGTCAACATTTTAATGCTGAAAACATCAGCTAATAAAGCCGTGCCGAATTCGCTAAAAATTGATTTAATGTCCATTTATACACCCCCGTATGTTTTATATTTTATTGTTTGATTTAATTGTCAAAGTTCAACTATGTCGAAACTTTTTTACTCTCGCCTTTGGCCGTAAGTTTGGATTCCCGCTTTCGCGGGAATGACAAAACCTAAAATATATGACCAAAAGCGAGAGAAAAAGGTATGACCAGAATATTATATAATAGCATAAAATCAAAAAAAAGTCAACAGGCGTTGACTTTTAATTAATATATTAGTTTTTTTATGGCTAAAATTAGGTATAATAATAAGGAAATGGATTCCCCCCGCATCTTGCGGGGCGGGAATGACAACAGCAGCGGCTAAAAAGATAATTTATTTATGTTTAGATTTTACAGCCCGCCATTCGGTGATTTTTTTGTGGTTGCCGGAGAGAAGGACTTTGGGGACACGTAATTTAACCCCCCTGCCCCCCCTTTTATGGGGAGTGGTAATAAATACTTCCGGGCGGGTATATTGCGGGTATTCTAAAACGCCAGGCGTAGAATGAGATTCAAATTTAGCGCTGTCCGCGTTGCCTAAGGCGCCGGGCAGCAGGCGAGTGATGGAATCAATAATCGCCATGGCGCCGATTTCGCCTCCGGTTAAAACATAATCGCCGATAGAAATTTCTTCATCAATAAATTCAGTGATTCTTTCGTCAACGCCTTCATAGCGGCCGCAGATAAGAATTATATTATCAAGTTTTGAATATTTTTTTGCTTTCTGTTGATTCCAGGTTTTGCCCTTGGCGGAGAGAAGAATGGTTTTTGTATTTTGTATTTTGTATTTTGGGGTTTGGGGTTTATTTTTATTCCCTAATACATTATACATTATACCAGATACCGCCTTATAGAGAGGTTCAATTTTCATAACCATGCCAGCGCCGCCGCCGAACGGGGTATCGTCTACGGTTTTATGATTATCGGTTGTCCAGTCGCGCAAGTTGTGGATTTTTATGTTTATAAGCTTATTTTTTTGCGCACGCTTAATTATGCTTTCATTAAAATAAGAGTCAAAAATATGCGGGAAAATTGTGATGATGTTAAAAGTCATAAAATATTTGTAATAAATTTAATATGGAAATGGATTGCTGGTTAAGCCAGTAATGGCAAATCAATTAAACAAAAAACCACAACGAGGTGTGGTTTTTTGTTTATATCTAAGTTTGATGTTAGATTTTTAAATCATCTACAGATGAAGTATCAATATCAGCTCCAGAATTTTCATTTCTGGCAGGTCGTCTTGAACCTTCCGGTTCATAGATTTTTAAATTAACGCGAGCATTGTTTTTAGCGCCAACGATCTTTAATAAAGTTCTGATGGCTTGAGCGGTCTGACCTTTTCGGCCAATAATGTAACCCATGTCGGCCGGGTCGGTTTTAAGAGTTAGTAAAACTCCCATTTCATCTACTGTTCTTTCCACTGATATTGCATCAGGGTTAGAGACAACTGACTTGGCGATGAACTCCAAGAATGCTTGATCGGTTGGTTGAGCAGCCATAGTTTTCTTTTTCTTGCAAAGCTGACTTTAAGGGTTAGCCCCTGTAAATGTTTTCAGTCAGAATTGAAAGATCTCTTAATAATTAAACCCAAATTTATTTGGGATTATGTTATTATAACATAAATTATACATTTGTCAATTTATCTGTAAAAGCAGTTTTACTCAGTCGGCTGTTCAGCTTTTGGTTCTTCGGCTTTGACCGGCGCTACTTCTGCCGGAGCCGGTTCGTCGGCGACTTTAGCCGGCGCGGCCGGAGCCGGAGTTTTTTTCGGCTTTTTGTCTTTTGAAGCTTTTACTTTTTTTCCTTCAATAATTTTTTTCTCAATCAATAAATTGTTGACCGTATTTGACATACCGGCGCCTTTAGAAATCCAATGTTTAGTTTTTTCGGCGTCAATTTTCAGTTCTTTGGTGTGCGGATTATAAGAACCTAAAATCTCCAAAGAACTTCCATAAAGATCTTTATGTTTTTCCGAGATGATGACGCGGTATAACGGCATATTCTTTTTGCCTACTCTTGATAATCTGATAGTTAACATGTTTTTATTGCTTATTAATTAATTTTTAACAATGACGGTTATTGATGGATATTAGCCCAGTAATTGTTTTTTGTCAATCGGAGCGGGTAACGGGAACCCGCCGTCGCTAAAGCTATGGCGGGCAAGTCTTAAATGATACAAGAAAATTTTGAGGCTTGCCCTACGTAGCCTTGGCGAAGTAGGGAGCGGGTAACGGGAATCGAACCCGTCTCTCCAGCTTGGAAGGCTAGCATAAAAGCCACTATACGATACCCGCCAAAGAAAATTTTTAATTTCCAATTTCTAATTTTTAAATAAATCTTAATTTTTTAATGCTTTAAAAATTAAAAATTTTTGCTTGTCGGGCTGCTGGAAATTGAAGGGGCGGAAGCCCCACGACTCCTCTGGGTTCGTTGCCACCCAACAGCCAAACAAAAATTTCTAAGACCATGAAGGTCTTACAAAATTTTGTCGGGCTGCTGGGAATTGAACCCAGTCAACATGCTCCCAAAGCATGCGTACTACCGGTATACGACAGCCCGAGTTCAATTAGATAATTGTTATTTTGTGCCCCGGGTCAGAATCGAACTGACGACACAATGATTTTCAGTCATTTGCTCTACCACTGAGCTACCGAGGCCCTCTTCCGCTCCTCTCGGAGTTTCAAAGGACAAGCTATTTTAATGAATTTGCTTGCCATCTGAAACTACGAACGAAGTGAGTTTGAAAGATGGTTGCGGGGGTGGGATTTGAACCCACGGCCTCCAGGTTATGGGCCTGGCGAGCTGCCAACTGCTCTACCCCGCGACGTAGAAATTTTTAATTTCCAATTTCTAATTTTTAAATAAATCTTAATTTTTAATGTTTAAAAAATTTATTATTAAAAATTATTTAAAAATTTAAAATTATAAAATTTAGTTTTTCCTGTGGGCAACGGAGGAGTTGAAGTGCCTCGGTGCCTTCCTCGGAGCCGTAGCTACCGAACAGGGCGACCTCGACTTATCAATTTTTCCGTTTTCCTGTGGGCAACGGAGGAGTTGAACCTCCGACCTCGACATTATCAGTGTCGCGCTCTAACCAACTGAGCTAGTTGCCCGAATATAATACAAAAATAAAAAGACTGCTTCTAAAATAGTTTAGGACCAGTCTTTTTAATCCACCTAACCCCCTTTATTAAAGAGGAAATGGGACAAATAGGCCCATAAACTATTTGTTTATTATTATTGTCATTTCAAATTAAATAAAACAAGATTCTATCGCTTCGCTTACGCTACGCTCCAGAATGACAATATTATTTCAGTACTAACAGGCGCTAACTCTTTTTCCCCGTTAAATAATTTTGCTTTCGCAAAATTGCCGCTAAGCGGCTATTTAACCGGGGTCGACTCTTTCGATTGTTCACCGAAAAATCTCCCTAGAAAGGAGGTGATCCATCCACAGCTTCCGCTACGGATGCCTTGTTACGACTTCGTCCCTATCATCGATCCTACCTTAGTACCTCTTGCGAGGTCCTTCGGGTATTACCGACTCTCTTGACGTGACGGGCGGTGAGTACAAGACCCGAGAACGTATTCAACGTGACGTGGCTGATTCACGTTTACTAGCGATTCCAGCTTCATGAGGTCGAGTTGCAGACCTCAATCCGAACTGAGAGAAGTTTTAAAGGATTTGCTCCATCTTGCGATTTGGCGTCCCTTTGTGCTTCCCATTGTAGCACGTGTGTCGCCCAAGGTGTAAGAACCATGCTGATTTGACGTCATCCCCGCCTTCCTCCCACTTAAAGCGGGCAGTTTCCTATGACACATGAAACATAGGATAGGGGTTGCGCTCGTTTCCCGAATTAACGGTACATCTCACGACACGAGCTGACGACAACCATGCAGCATCTGTCCGGCACCCTCGAAGGCTCCCCTGTTTCCAGGGGTCTGCAGCCGGATGTCAAACCTTGGTGAGGTTCCTCGCTTACCGTCGAATTAAACCACATGCTCCACCGCTTGTGCGGGTCCCCGTCTATTCCTTTGAGTTTTAAGCTTGCGCTCGTACTCCCCAGGCGGGATGCTTAAGGTGTTAACTTAGGTAGACAGCACTGAAAGGGTCGATACTTCCAATGCTCAGCATCCATCGTTTACGGCGTGGACTACTGGGGTATCTAATCCCATTCGCTCCCCACGCTTTCGTACCTTAGTGTCAGAACCGTTCTAGTAAGCTGTCTTCACATTTGGTGTTCTTGCTGATATTAACGGATTTAACCCCTACACCAGCAATTCCACTTACCTCTCCCGGTCTCTAGTTTAGCCATCTCTCCCGCAGCCCCGAGGTTGAGCCTCGGGATTTAACAGGAGATGCGATAAACCACCTACGTACGCTTTACGCCCAATAAATCCGGATAACGCTTGGGGCACTCGTATTACCGCTGCTGCTGGCACGAGTTTAGCAGCCCCTTATTCAACTGGTACCGTCATAGATTCTTCCCAGTTAAAAGCACTTTACACCCCGAAGGGTTTCTTCATGCACGCGACGTCGCTCCCTCAGCCTTTCGGCCATTGGGGAATATTCTTGACTGCAGCCTCCCGTAGGAGTCTGGGCAGTGTCTCAGTCCCAGTGAGG
>CAYOXC010000006.1:0-10127 GCA_964407865.1 uncultured Gammaproteobacteria bacterium | reverse complement strand
GCGATTTTTTATATTCTATCTATATTTTAATCGCAAAAACCTGCGAGCATGTCGCTCGGGAATTGATAAGTTGATTTAATGCTTTCGCAATCAATACTGCCGTTGCCGTCAAAAACCAGCTCCCACATATTGCCCTGCCTGGCGGCTAAAAATAATCCGCCCTCTCCGCCGGCCGGCAGACCTTTAGCCGCGAAAGAAACTTTGCCCGCCATATAATCGGCGGATTTTTTTGTCGCGGTCACGGTAATGTCGGCCGCCGGCTTATTATATTTTTGCGCCAGACGGTATTGGATTTCCTGCTCGGGGCTAGAATAGCAGGCTTCTTCCCAAATTCGCAAACACTTATTTTTAACTTCGCACCATTGATATCCGGCCGAACCAAGACAGCCATGTTCGTCTTTATCTCCGCCTATCAAGGGCTCCGCGCTGTTTTCTTCTTGTTGAGGCGGAATTACCGCCGGAGCTTCGCTCGTGCGTTTTGTTTCTTTGGTACAGCCGGTGATTGCCAGTAAAGGCAAAAAAATGGTTAAAATTAATAATTTTTTTACGCTGTTGGATGTTGGCATATATTTTTGATGACACCCGGTAAATTTAAAAATTTTGCGGGGTTCATAATATTAATATTGTTATATATTAATATTATCATTTAATAATTCATTTGTTAATAGTTAATGTACTCTAAAATATTTTATAGTTAATTAATCTATTTGGAAAAAAATAAGGGAATTACGTACTTAACGCAATTCCCTTTTTTTGTATGCCTATTTACAGGCTTACTTAGTATTCAAATACTTCTCCTTGCCCAAACTTCGAAGTAATCGATACGGTATAATCTTTCTTCTCCGTAATCTTACCGGCTCGCTTCGCTTTAATATCGAATTCTCCGGCGAATGAAATGAACTCATCAGCTTGATCTGGATCTACCACCACAATTGCTCCCTGGCCTCCATTCCAGGTTTTGTAACAATCTTTCGGTTTCATGCCCCGCCACTCAGCGCATTTCTTCATGATCTCTGGTGGTTCATACAGGTCGGTAAGTTCTGCCGACAAACCAAGGGGTTTAAGCAGATCACCGCCGAGTTTTGATTCAAAGGCGCCGCCGGACAAATGTACAATTAGATGCATATTGAATCTAGGTTTCATGGGATCATTATCAAACCAGCCGTGAGCAGTGTTGAGCATTCGGTCATATTGTTCAGATGGCGATGCGCAGGCAATAATATCCTGAAGTGCTTCCGGGTTATTCCACCAATCCGGACCGTATTTAATAGCCAAGGCTTTCCTGACTGAGCTTATGCCGTTACTGCGGAAATCATCCCGCAAAGCAATGATAACTTGTCCTGGTTTCAAGGAATTGCCGAGGATCATTTTGTCGGGATGATACACTCCCAACATGGCGCCACACCAATTAAACATCAGTTTGGCGTCCGGATTTTCTGACCCGACACAAAGACCTAATTCAGCCGTTTCACCGGTAAACAGAACATATTGTTGTGAATGAGCAATAACTTCAAGGCCCTTCATCACTTCTTGGCAAAGCCGGAATGTTTCTGAATCAATATCTCCAAGAGACCGAACATCAAAAGTATTCATAAATAAAAGCGGAAGACCGCCCCAGCGAGTGATATCCATGGCTGTCATAGCTATGACGTTGCTAGCTGAAGTAAAAACATTACCAGCCGCCACTATTATCACCACTTTCGTGCCAATACCGTCCATACCGCCAGCTCCTAAACAGCCTTCAGGCAAGTTAATAAAACTGTAGCCTTTGGGTCCGCGAAAATTACCCTGCGATAGATCTGTAATTCGAACAAACTTGGACAATCCATATGTCTTTTTGTTTATGTCATTACAGAATCTGGAAAAAGCATCTCCGGCATTGATATCAACTCCATCTTGCTTATACAAATCAACCATATTCTTACCTCCGTTAAAAAGTAGGCCCCCATCCGCCTGATGGGATGGGGGCCGATTTTAAGTTATTTGTTTGTTTTGCACCATTCAAAAGCGTTCTGGAACATTTTAAGCCAAGGCGAGGCCGGCCATTCTTTGTCCAGCTCTTCGGGTAAGTACGGCCACTGCCATTTTAGAAAAACTCTTTCCGGATGCGGCATCATGGCTAAATGCCGGCCGTCCGGGGTGCAAATGCCGGTAATGCCATGCGGAGATCCGTTTGGGTTAAAAGGGTAGTCTTCAGCCAAAGCCAAAATACCGGAATCATCATTATAGACAAGTGAAACTAATCTTTTATCTATTATTTCCTGACAGATTTCCCTTTTAGGAAAATAAAGTCTGCCCTCACCATGGGCTACCCAAATGCCAAGCACCGAACCGGCCATGCCCTTTAGCATGATCGAAGGACTGGATACGATTCTTACACTTGACCAACGAGACTCAAAACGGCCAGATTTATTCAATATGAATCGGGGTTGTTCTGCATCAGAAATTCCGGGCCAAGGCACAATACCCAATAGAGCAAAGAGTTGGCAGCCATTGCAAACACCTAGACTGAATGTGTCGGGACGAGCATAAAAAGCCTTGAATTGCCCCCAGACTTTCGGATTCTCTCTGATGACCGCAGCCCATCCTTTGGCGCTATCTGGATAATCGGCATAAGAAAAACCACCAACTGCCACCACGCCTCTGAATTGCTCGAGCGTAATACGACCATCCAAAAGATCCTTCATGTTGATATCATAAGGCCTGAATCCAGCCATATAAAATGCCGAGGCCATTTCCCTGTCGCCATTACTTCCCTCTTCCCTTAGAATTGCCACCGGAAAATTGTCTCGCACGTCATCGGCAATATCCGCCGGTAGAGTTGGAATAAACGATGTTTTGTACATCGGGTTGCGCCGGCTGAAATTATTTTTCTTTTCCTCATCCGCGCAATCCGGATTTGCCTGCAACCGTTCAATTTGGTATGAAGTTTCCTCCCACCAGCTTCTGGCTTTTTCCATCGGCAGGTAAAAGTTCAAGCCGTTATTACATGCGAAATACATTTCCTTGTTTGTTTGGCTGCTACCGATTATATCAACTGGGATATATTTGTCTTTAAACTTTTTAATCACCTGTCTTGAATGCGCGGTATTGATTTCGATAACCAAGCCTAACTCTTCGGAAAAAAGTTTCTCAAAAACACCATTCTTAACATCAAAATGCACATCAATGCCACAATTACCGGCAAAGGCCATTTCCATAAGCGCAACGACTAAACCGCCGTCACTTACGTCATGACCAGCCAGAATCAAATCTTCATCGATCAACTCCTGGACTATTTCCAGCACTGACTTGAATAGCTTAACATCGTTCATGTCCGGACACTCATCGCCAACCTGCTTAAGCACTTGAGCAAACACCGATCCTCCCAGACGGCATTTACCCCCTGATAGGTCGATATAAAGCAAATAGCTTTGCCCCGGTCGTTTAATATCCGGCGTTATTACTTTGCGAATATCCGGCATGGTACAGTAAGCTGATATTACCAGTTCGCGGGGCGACTTGATGGTTTCATCACCGTCCCGGAGAGCCATAGACAAACTGTCTTTACCGCCGTCAGCCGCAATGCCCAGTTCGATCATTGAATTTCGCATAGAAAGTGCGGCGTCATAAATCGCTACTCCTTCGCCAGGCAGCTTGGGCGCCCACATCCAGTTCACAGAGCACTTGATATCGGACAGGCCGGAAAGCCTGGCCCACACGATATTAGTAAGCGCTTCGCCAACTGCCATCCGAGCTCCCTTAACCGGATCCAAAAGCATCTTAATCGGCTGTTCACCGATTGAAGTTGCCGCTCCGGTCAAGCCAAAATGACTTTGGGCAACTACTGCCACATCTGCGACAGTAAGCTGCAATGGTCCGCAACATTGCTGTTGCGCGATCAAACCGGTAACGCTGCGGTCAACTTTATTGGTTAAAAACCGCTTTGAGCCAACCGCGACGTTCTTAAGCACCAGTTCAATCGCATTTTCGAAAGATAAATCTTCCGGAATCACCAATGGTTTTAACACCGGGGCAATCCGGTTATCCTTGAATATTTTCTGGGGCATGTTTCCAAGCACCTTGTCCAATTCCAGGTCAACTGGGGTTGAGTCGTCCAATTCATCATAAACCATAAACCGACCATCGCCAGTCACCACTCCAAGCTTCTCGCACTTCACTTTCTCCCGATCGCAGATTGCCTGGAATTCATCAAAACGCTCATGGCGAATAAGAAAACCGTTCCGTTCCTGGTACTCGGCTATCCAGATTTCCAAAACCGACATGGTCGGGTCTCCGAGATTGATTTTTCGTAGTTCCACTCGGCCGCCTGCAGTTTCCACCAACTCCTTGAGAACATTGGCTGGTCCGCCGGCACCTTGGTCATGGATACTGACGATAGGCGTATTTTCCCCCATCTCAATACAAGCCCGAACAACGCGGTTCATCTTCTGTTCCATTTCCGCATCACCGCGCTGTACTGCGTTAAAATCCAACTCTTCTTCGTTCTCACCTTGAAGCATGCTGGAAGCAGCTCCGCCACCAACACCGATCCGATAACCCGGACCGCCCACCTCAACGATGATAAGATCTTTTTCGGCCTCACCTTTTTGGGTATGACGATCATCCATCTGTCCGATACCGCCGGTAAACATAAGTTTTTTGCCAAATCCCCAGCGTTCGCCTGACGGCAAGCGCTGATCAAATGACCTGGTAAAACCAAGAATCACCGGCTCGCCGAACTTATTGCCATAATCGGAAGCTCCATTACTGGCTCCGATTTCCACATTGAGTGAGGTGGCCAGGCTTGAAGGATAAATATCATTCGGATTTTCCCAGGGCAGTTCGTAATCGGGGATTAAAAGATGTCCTACGCAATAACCGGCTGATCCGGCAATAACAAGTCCTCCTTTACCGGTCGCTTGGATATCTCGTATCCGGCCACCGGTTCCGGTTTCGGCGCCAGGAAAAGGCGCTACACCGGTCGGAAAATTGTGGGTTTCAGCTGTAAAGATAATGTTGTACTGAAAACGTTTCCCGATAAAACGAGATGGATGGCCAGGACGCTCCGGTACAATAGTCCAAATATCATAACCCTGGATTCCGCTTGAGTTGTCCTTGAACGCGATTACGCTGTTTCCTGGATTCGCCCAAAGCGTGGACTGCACTATTTCTAAAAGAGTTTCTGCCCGTTTAACGCCATCATGAATCTGCTGGCCCTTGAAGAAGCCGTGCCTTGAATGTTCGCTGTTGGCATTATTCAAATCCTGAATCTCGACATTGGTCGGGTTGCGTGAATTCTGAACTGCAAAATAGGAATGGTAGAAATTACGGTCCCACTCGTCCATAGCCAGCCCGGGCAAAACAAGGGCGCTTGGTCCTTGTTCGACAAGCTGAATAAGCTTAACCGGCTCCGGCACAATACCAGAATCGAAAGACATAAGCCGTTCGTTATAAACGCACTCCGTCATCCGGTCAAACTTGGGTGTTTCTTCAGCAATAATCCGCCGTGACCGTTCAATACGCACCACTTTACCAAGTAAAGTATCGCCACAAATCTGCGATACATTGGTGTGAAATGCCGTAGCGAAGTTCATCCGCGGACCAACCTCAATTGCCTTCCCTTCTCCGTCCAGAGCACTTTTTTCGGTTATGGAATCTGCTACAAAACCATGAGCCAAAATGCGCTTCAAACGCAAAAGCTCTTCCGGGGTAAGGGATGAAAGTGTTTCAATATTATAGCAGTATTCAAACCTGTCACTTTCTTTTCGGAATAGATGAATCATGTCTTCACCCCCTTGTTATAAATTATTTTCTTGGCCGCCATCTGCACAGCGGTCGGCAACATCAACCACTCATAAGGCAAAACGATTTGCTGTAACTTTGAAGCAGCGGCATCAACGCTTTTCTTGCTCACGGCCTCTTCGAGTATGCCGATAATAATGTCCGTCGGCACCTCAATCTTAGCCTGAAAAAATGGTTCGCCAGAATCATAATCCATTACGACCTCATGTATAGTCGGTAAAGTAAAAAACCTGCTACCCACACTCGCTTTGCCTCTTTCAATCTGATCGAAGATTTCCAGAATGACGCGGCGGTGCACTTCCAATCCATACATGCCTGATCCGCCATGTTTGTACGGATCGGCCGGATGGATGTTGTACATGCTAATTCCTTCTATCGGGAATATCTTGACGATACATCCGACCAAAAACACCAGCTTGGCCTTCATCTCCGAAAGAAATTTGCCCAAAATCCTGTTAAAATCCTCGATTGAACTAAACTCCCCGCGGTCAATCATTCTGGTCGGTACTCCGAGAGCGCCTGCCTTATCCAGACAACCGGCTCCGGGTTTCGTACTGATCAGGGCTTTAAGATTAATATTTGGAATGAAACCCGCCGCATGGGCTTTCATAATAGAATCTGCGTCGGTACCACTGCCTGATGCGATTAATACTGTATTAACTTTTTCTGTCATTTTCTTTTTCCTCCTATTTGATAGTGATTATAAAATTCTTGCTTTGTTAAAAAACAAAAATTGCTTTGTCAATGTTCAGGAAACAAAAAACAAACCTTTCGGAAACCTCCTTAAGATTTGCTAATTTGCACGCTTACCTTACTAGATTTTAAGGAAAAAATCAACTTATATACAACCAACCAACTTATATATAATAAATTACTAATGTTAGCAACTTAATAATAACCAGAATTATATCTATAGCCTTAATCAAAACAGCTACTCTGATCTAATAGCACAATCTTTGTATGAATGGAACCATCTTAATAAACCAATGAATATGGTTTAATTAATATACATTTTCTTAATTTTAGCGTAAAATAATGATATAGGTTCGCATAATAACCAGTTGTGCAAAATCGCTCCGCCCTCACTAACGTTCGGAGCGTCGCGATTTTGCACAACGCGCGCGGGCAGGCCCTCGTTGTGCTCGCCGCTCCTTAGGCCTTCGGCCTGGCGGAGCGACATCGCACAACTCGGGATATGCGAAACGCCTTGCGGCCAGAGTACTGGCCTCCAGGCGCATCGCATATCCCGCGCGCGTTAGCTGAAATATTCCTTTTCTTTTTGGGCTATCGCCCATTTGTTTTAAAAAAATTTTCAAATTTCTTTTTCTTTAAATACAGGAGGGGTATATGGTGTCCCGCTTGGGGCGGGACGATTTATTTATAAGGGGAATTAAACATAAAAAAATATTAACCAACCTAGAATAAATTTATGATCGAAATTATTTATATTCTAACAAACGAAGCAATGCCAGGCTATGTAAAGATTGGGAAAACCACCACCTCCGTTGAACAGCGCATAATAGAGTTATCCAGATCGTCCGCAGTACCTTTACCATTTGAATGTTACTACGCAGCTCAAGTAACCGATGCTAGTAAAATTGAGGGGGCTCTCCATGATGCGTTTGGTGACCATCGTATTAATCCTAGGAGAGAATTTTTTAGTATAGCCCCGGAGCGTGTTATTGCGGTACTTAAACTTTTGGCGATTAAGGATGTTACACCTTCAAGAAATGTAGGCGTTGAATCTAGAGAGGATGCAATAGCACTTGAAAAAGCGAAGAAAAGAAGATCGGCATTCAATTTCAAAATGTTAGACATTCCAGCTGGAGCAGAATTAAAGTTTATACGTGATGAGAAAATTATCTGCATAGTTGCACCTGACCAAAAACACGTAATTTTTAATAATAAAGAAATGTCGTCTTCAGAGGCTGCAGCAGAAGTATTAGGAAGCAAGTGGTGGCCCGCTGGGTCTGATTATTGGACATACGACGGCGAAATATTAAGCGAGCGACGAATACGCTTAGAGGAAGATGATGAACCCGCAGAGGAAGAAATTGAAGCCGCTGGTGATGCATGGATACAAATGCAAGCTGATTTAGAAAGAGGAAAATAAATTTATGGCAACAAAGTCATTAAACAGTAACTTTCATAAAGCCAGCAAGGCAAAAAAAGATGAGTTTTATACTCAACTTATTGATATTGAAAAAGAACTGAAGCACTACAAAGATCAGTTTCGGGGCAAGGTGGTTTATTGTAATTGTGATGATCCTTATGAAAGTAATTTTTTCAAATATTTTGCCGCCAATTTTAATGCGCTTGGTCTTAAAAAATTAATCACCACTAGCTATACAAAGTCGCCAATTGCTGGCGGGCAGTTGTCGCTTTTTGAAATCAAAGGCTTAAAACCAAAAGGCAAAGAGCCGTTTAAGATTGAGCTCAATGAAGTGTCTGACACCGATTCAGACGGCGCAGTGGGGCTTACTGATGTGAAGTGGCTCTTGAAAAATGATTCCAATATTGCCACTCCTCTTAAGGGTAACGGTGATTTTCGCAGTGATGAATGCATCGAATTTCTTAAACAAGCAGATATTGTGGTAACTAACCCGCCATTTTCGCTCTTTCGCGAGTATGTGGCGCAGTTAGTTGAGTATAAAAAGAAGTTTATTATTCTTGGTGATCAGAACGCGATTACATATAAAGATTTCTTTAAACTTATAAAGGAAAATAAACTATGGCTTGGTTATGATAACGGAGGCACGAAATGGTTTCAAGTCCCAATGGATTACGATATACCAACAGAGTCAAGAATAAAAATTGAAAATGGTGTAAAGTTTTTCAGCATGGGGCGTATCGTATGGTTTACAAATATGGAAACCACGAAACGTCATCAGGAGTTAACTTTATATAAAAAATATACATCCAAAGAGTATCCAAAGTACGATTGCTACGAAGCTATAAATGTTGATAAAGTCAGTGATATCCCAATGGGTTATAGTGGGATGATGGGTGTACCGATTACTTTTCTTGATAAGTATAATCCTAAACAATTCGAAATTATCGGCATTGATAGATATGTTGAAGATAATCCGAACTATGGGAGGAGATTCACAATAAACGAAAAAGAAATTTATGCACGAGTTATTATTAAAAATAAGAAAGTAAAAAATAGTTAGTTTGTAAAATTAAGCCATTGAAAATAATAAAATATAAAATATGAGATTTGAAGAATTTAAAGCCGAGCAGAAACCTAAGAAAAATTATTATGAAGTCCTCGGAATATCGCCGTCCGCAACTTCAGCGGAAATAAAAAACGCTTTTAGAAAATTAGCCAAAGAGACACATCCTGATTTGGCCGGAGAAGCAAAAAAAGAAGAATTTATTGAGGCCGAAGAAGTCTATACCATATTAAGCGATGAAGCCAAGAGGGCGGAATATGATCGTGAAAATTCAATACGAAAAGAAAAAGATAATAAAAAAGATGAGAGCAGAAACGAAAATGGTGGTGAAAATGACGAATATTGGGAAGAGTTTAAAAAGGAAGCATTAAAAGATAAAGAGTTGATGATGCTGCTAATGTTGTCAAAAAATAGTCCCGGCATGGAAGAAGAATTTAAAAAAGTATTGGACGGCGCTTACAAGGTGTTTAAAATGAAAAAAGAACACGAAAAAGAATTACGAGGATTCCGTAAAAGAGAAGAGGAATTAAATAGAATGCAAGAAGAGTTAAGTAGGGAAAGTTTCCGTTCAAGTTCACTTAACAGTAAAAGCCGTGAGCGCAATAATACAAGAAATATTGATGGTGATTTGGGGGTAGAAAAAGATATTTTAGGTAATGAAAAATTAATAGATTTAAGGACGGGAAGACAAATCGGTTATGAAAGTTATAAAAAAATAGAATTTATTTCCGGGGTAATAATAGCCACCGACATAATAGGCAATAAACGCGTTTTAAATCGAAAAGGCGATAGTTCTTTTGAAAGCTTTCGCGAAATTCAAATAAGGGACGGCCTGGTGATCGGCATAGATATAATTGGCAATGAGAAATTGATTGACAAAAATACTGGCAAAACAATCGGTTACGGGTCATATAAAAAAATAATAAGGGAGAGAGGGAAAATTTACGGGGTCAATATTATTGGAAGAAAAGAAGAAATATATTAGCAAAATAATAAAAATAATATGAAAATAGAACTACATCGTATTTCTGTAAAAAAAGTTATTGTCGACTACAAAGACAGCGCCGAGGAAGGCGTGGTAGCCTATGGCGGTAAGCTGGATATACGGCCTAAATATCAGCGTGAGTTTGTGTACAAAGAAAAACAACGCGATGCCGTAATAGAAAC
>CAYOXC010000005.1:0-37921 GCA_964407865.1 uncultured Gammaproteobacteria bacterium | reverse complement strand
CTGTAGTTAGGTAACCGGCTAAGGCCGAGCTCGTTATGTAGCCGGCGTCATTGGTGAGAAGAGAAATGTTTTCTCCTTCAAGCATTACATTGGATGCCAAAGCCCCTGCGGCAATTGAAGATGTCGCGCTCCAAACTCCGCCTGATATATAGGCATATCCACTCCAACCAGATGAATCCTGACCAGTTCCGCCATAAGTTGGGTCAATCATGTCACCCTGCCAAGTACCTGAGGCTATAGTACCAAAATATGAATTACCAATAACGCGCAACATCCCGCCGATGTTTGAAGTAGCTGTTGATGAATTTACACTAAAACTAGCACCAGCGTATGAACCAGTATCAATATCAAAATTTTTGCTATTATCAAGAGCTAGCAGTTGTCCGGCAACAGCAGAAGTGGAGGCATGTAATCCGTCAACCCTTTCTGAGTTAAACGAATGAGGGTGAGTTGCTAAAATAACACGCGGTGAAGCTTCTGCGTCCGTTCCAATTTTTACCGCTAAATAATAATTTCCTGAATTAAAATCCAAGTAACTTGGAAAGCTAGTACAAGCACCGAGGTTTAATGCAAAGTAACCATCTGAATCTGGTATAACTTGAGCACAAGCGCCGCTAACTTGATCGTATGTCTCTTTCCAAAGTAATGGCCCGGAAGCAGAAGGGGCATCTGAATAAGAACCATTTGTAATGTGGTTATAAATCGTAAACTGTATGCTAGTTGCGGTTGTGATTGGGTTGTTGCTACTGTCACGCAATCTGGCGTGATAATTTATATAATTAGGAACAACAGCTTCTGCCGGCAACAAAGAAAAAATAAAAGCGCCAAAAACAATAATAATGGTCGCAAAAACGACCAATTTGGGTGGTAAATAAAACCGGAGTCTGCGGTTAATTTTAGCCCCCTTTAAATTCATATATATATCATTATTATTATATCACAAAATTCATCAAAAATAATGCATTGACTGTGGATAGTTTAGCGAAAAAAATCAAAAACCTTCTCTAGCGACCCAATGTAGTTCTGGGGCGCATAATTAATTTTGAATATTTGCTATTTTTGGGTTATAATATACAAGCTTTGATATATTATGAATTTTTTAAATAGACGGGCTAAGCTATTATCAGCAATATTAATTTTAGCCGGAATTTCTATTTCCGCTGCTGTTTTTTCTGCTCAAATTGACCTTGATTCACACAATTCAAGTCAAGAAAATTCCGCTTCAACAAATTATGAAATTAATAACCAAGTGGCTGATCCAGCTGTCGGCCGGGTAACAAGTTCCAACTATGTTTTGGAACATTATTACAATTTTGGCACAACAACAATTTTGAACCACTGCACAAATAGCATCCTGGATTTTGACGAGGTGCAAATTGACTGCGGTGGCAGCACGTGTCAGCCATGTACATTTCATTGCAGCAACAGCGTACAAGATTATGACGAAACAGGAGTCGATTGCGGTGGAATTTTTTGTGCGGCCTGTCCCCCACCTGGTGGTGGTGGAGGCGGAGGTGGCGGCGGAGCTCTAACTATTACTTCTGTCCTACTATCTGGAAAAGCAGCGCCTTTTGCCTCAGTAAAAATATTAAAAGATGGGGTATTAATGGCAACAATAACCGCTGATGCAAATAGCTATTTTTCCTACAGAGCAACCGGATTAAGTAGCGGAACATATAGATTTTCCCTGTATTTTGATGATAATTTAAACTTGCGGAGCGCTGCTCATATAATCGAAACTTCAATCAATAGCGGACAATCAATCAGTGTGACGCCTATACTGTTACCAGTCACTATTGGCACTGATAAATCGCAAGTAAAAAAAGGAGATACAATAGAAATTGGCGGTAGCACAGCTCCGAGCGCCTTTGTTTTTATTACAGTCACTTCACTAGAAACTGGCAAAAGTTTTAACTATCCGATCACAGCCGAGCCTAACGGAAAATATCTTTTTAGATTTGAAACAGGCGAACTTGAACACGGCACATATAAGGCAGTGGCATATGCCGTAAGTGATTCACTGAGAAGCAGAGATTCTTCAGTTGTTGAATTTAAAGTTGGAGAAACCACGGAAGATACATTGCCTGGAGATAAATGCCAATTAAAAGGCGATGTAAACTTTGACTGCCGAGTTAATTTAGTTGATTTTTCTATTACTGCTTACTGGTTTATTCGTGAAATTAGCCATGATTTCTTAGCTATTGAAGCGGAAAAATTAAGTAACGACGGTAAAATAACTTTAACTGATTTTAGCATCTTAGCTTATTACTGGACGGGTTAAATTAATTTATCTAATAAAAAATTTTAATGACTAAAATTTTAAAAATTTCATTTTTAATTTTTTTCTTCAGCCTTTTTTTCTGCACTCCTGTTTTGGCAGCTAATTTTTATTTTGAAGACAGCTCAATCACTTTGATGCAAGGTGATGAATTCGAACTTAAAGCCATAGTTGATGCCGGCGACAAAACTTTAAATACTATTGGTGGACGACTGCTCATACCAGATGAATTTCTTGAAGTCAAAGAAATTATTACGGGTGAAAGCGGAATAAATTTTTGGGTGCAAACTCCAAATCTGCTGGACCAAGATCAAATAATTTTTTCAGGCATCGTACCAGGCGGTTTTACTTATAAATTAGCCATTTTTTCCACTATTTTAAAAGCAAAAAAAATTGGCGTAACAAAAATATTTTACGCTAAACCTGAAGCCTATCTTCATGATGGATTGGGCACGCAAGACATGGTGAATTCAACGGAGTTTAAAATTACGATTGAACCAAGAACGCCTAAATCAGAACCCCTGCTAGTTAAAATTGAAGACAATGAATTACCTGAAAATTTTCAACCGGAAATAATTGATGCAACAAAAGCGTTGGGCATGAAATACGCACTGGTATTTTCCACCACTGATAAAAAATCTGGCATTGATTATTACGAAGTGATGGAAAGACGAAATTATAAATTGTGGGGTGTTGAATATTCAAGCGGAAAATATATTCGAGCTGAAAGTCCGTATTATTTAAACGATCAAAAATTAAAAAGCGAAATACTTGTTAAGGCGGTAGATAAGCGCGGCAATGTTCGAATCGTGCGTTTGGAACCTTCGTCCCCAATAAGCTGGTATGAAAACTCTTTAATTTGGGGTATAATAATATTGTTGGCGTTTCTAACCTTCGCCACTTTTTCGTTGTATGCAAAAAAATCAAAAAATAAAAAATAATTTTCCAAAATTTTTGTTAATTTTCTTGTTCGGTTTGTTTGGGGTTTTATTGGCTTCAAAAGCAAACGCGGCTTCGCTCTACTTTTCACCATCTTCCGGTTCATACCAAATAGGCAACACCTTCGCGGTATCAATGTATGTTTCTTCGGCCGATCAAGCTATGAATGCCTGCGAAGCTACAATAGGATTTTCAACAGACAAACTAGAAATAATTTCTGTCTCCACAAAAAATTCTATTTTTTCTTTGTTGGTGGAAAGTCCAACATTTTCTAACACCAAAGGATCAGCTCACTACTCAGGCATTGTTTTAAATCCCGGCTATACCGGAACGCGAGGGTCGCTTGTAACCATTAATTTCCGAGCTAAAGCGCTAGGAAAAGCGACGATTTCTATTACCAATGCCCAAGTTCTTGCCAATGACGGACAGGGCACAAATATTTTGACCTCTCGTGGCAGTGCGTCATTTACTATTATTGAAAGACCGGCACCTGCACCTGTAACACCAAAGCCAGAGCCAAAACCAGAACCAATAAAACCTCCGACTCCTATTGTTCCAACAACTACGCCAGAAGTGCCAACAATAAGCTGTGTTACAACTACCGTAAACATCGTCACCTCTACTGCCTGTTCAACCAAAGAACTGCCTTATATGTTTTTAAAAATCGGACCTGTGGTTTTTGACGAGTCTGGATTGTCGTTGCTTTTGCTCATACTACTTATCCTAATGTCAGCTGTTATTTCATTCTGGGGATTTTTTGAAGCATACATACATGAGCATCAAGAAAAAAGAAGAAAGAAAAAAGCGGCACGCAAATAATGTTTATCAGTGAAAAATTTGATTTAAAAAAATATGCATAAACCAATATATCGCGAAGCACTAAAAGAAGCTTGGGTCCTTGTTTGGCGCAACACTTCGCTTTGGCTACTTGGACTTTTATCTGTTTTATTTGCCGGGTCTTTTGGTTTAAGTAATTTTATCTCACAAATAATTGTTACCATGGGAACCGGCGGTCGGGCTGCCTGGCTTTTAAATTGGCAAATGCCTACCTTAGGTATTTCGAAATTAGCTGCGGCTATTTGGTTAGCTTGGCTTTTAGGAATTTTCATTGTTATTGGAATAGCTGTAATTTTTATCTCTGTAACTGCTAAATCCGCGCTTCTTATAGCTGTGGCTGACTATTACAAAAAAAGAGCCATGCCAAAACTTGCAAACATCTGGAACAAGGGGCTTAAATTTTTTTGGAAAATATTTACCATTGAAATTCTGCGCAAGGCAGCATTGGCAATAGTTATTTTAATCTTTGGCATAATTTGGATTCTTTTGCCCTTTTCAGCAAGTCCTCTCAACATGATAATAAATATCGTTATGCTTGCTCTAACGGTCATTCTTGGACTTATTATCACAGTAGTGTCCATATACGCTTCTGGTTATGCGGTAATTGATGAAAAATCTTTACAAATTTCATTTAAAAATGCTTGGAAATTATTGCATGATCATTTATTGGTTTCTTTGGAAATCAGCATTATCTTAACTCTAATCGACCTGCTTTTAATCGCCGCTTTTGCCGCATTGCTATCTTTTTCATTTTTACCATCACTATTTATCTGGATCGTTGCAGGCGCTTTTGGCAGCCAAGCTTTGGCGTTATTTGGAGCCTTTTTTGGCTTTATTGTCATGCTTCTCATCATCGCCATTATTGGCGCAATTTATAACACTTTTTATACCAGTGTCTGGATGTATTTATTTATGAAAATGCATCACCAGGGAATAATAAGCCGCTTTATGCACCATGTTGGAAAATTATTTACCAGCCGATAGATCACCAACAAGCCACTAATTACAAATTACTAACTACTACTCGCTCGTATGACCGACTTTCCTTCAATCTCCGATTTGCTCAAAAAAGAAAAGGAAGAAAAAAGAGAATCAGCCCAACCGACAACACAGGAAAAATTCGAAGCAAAAATTAAACAGCTTGACCTGCAGGCTAAAGAAGAAGAAACTCAATCAAGAGCCGCTTCGATTGGTTTGCCATATATTAATTTGGCTGTTTTTCCTATTTCTGCTGAATCTCTCAAGGCTATTCCTGAAGCTATTGCTCGCGAAAAAAAAGTAATTTGCTTTTATTTTACCCCGGAAGATATGCGCATCGGCGTCACCCATCTCACAGAAGAATTAAAAGAATTTGCTTATCAGCTTGGAGAAAGACACCATGCTCCAGTGCAGCCCTACCTCATATCGGATCATTCCCTGGAGGCAGGAATAAAATTATACGCCAGTTTGCCTATTATCAAACCAATTTCCAAAGACATCAATATCACCGACGAAGAACTTGCCCGGTTCAAAGAAGGTATTGAAAACCTACAGGCCTTACAACAATTTTTCAAAAATGTTTCCATCACCGATATTCTGACTTTAATGATCGCTTCTGCTCTGAAAACTACTGCTTCAGACATACACGTTGAAGCTGAAGAAAAAGGAATTGCTGTTCGCTACCGTATTGACGGCGTACTCCACGAAGTAGCTGAACTGCCAAAAGAAGACTGGAAAAGATTTGTCTCGCGCATTAAACTTTTGGCTGGTTTAAAAATTAACGTTACTGATAAACCGCAGGACGGCCGCGTTACCCTACGCCTGGCTTCTGGCTCAATCGATGTCCGTGTTTCAACTATGCCTACAACCTATGGCGAATCTATTGTAATGAGAATTTTACACAGCGGCTCCAAAGGCGTCACCTATGACGAACTCGGACTTCGAGGCGAAGCATATGAAAGATTGCGTAAAGAGGTTGAGCGACCAAACGGCATGATTATTACCACAGGTCCAACCGGCTCAGGTAAAACTACTACTCTATACGCAATTTTACGCACTCTAAATAAACCAGGTGTAAAAATAATTACCTTGGAAGATCCAGTTGAAATTAAAATGGAAGGCATCAATCAAAGCCAAGTAGATATCAGTCATGATTATACTTTTGCCAAAGGATTGCGCTCAATTCTGCGCCAAGATCCAGACATTTGTATGGTCGGCGAAATCCGTGATTTAGAAACTGCAGAAATTGCCATTCAAGCAGCTTTAACCGGTCACTTAATGCTCTCCACTATTCATACCAATTCGGCATCCGGCGCCATCCCCCGCTTTCTCTCCATGGGTGTTAAACCTTTTCTTTTAGCGCCATCACTAAACGCAATTATCGGCCAGCGTCTTGTCAGGCGCATTTGTGAGTCATGCCGCGAAGAAGAAAAGCTGGACCAGGAAACATCTGATCGCATAAAACAACTACTTGAAACCCTACCTGAGGCAGAAAAGAAAAATGTTAATTTCGATGACTTGCATTTTTATACTGGCAAGGGCTGTACTAAATGTAGCGGCCTGGGTTTCAAAGGGCGAATTGGTATATATGAAATATTCGCTATGAACAAAGAAATTGAACAAATCATTCTATCTGGCGCTGTTTCTGAATATACTATTCAGGAAATTGCTGTTAAAAACGGCATGGTAACTATGCTTCAAGACGGCATTCTGAAAGCGCTTGATAAAATCACCAGTGTGCACGAAGTTTTCCATGTTGCCGACTAAATGTGCTATAATAATACAAATAACTGAACTAAACAAAGATCTATGATCGCCCATCGCATGCAAACACATTTTGTTCCAGAGCCTCCGGTTCGCGTTTACCGAATTATTGCTCTAACTTTTCTATTTATTACCATTGTTCTTCTAGGCATTGTAGTGTTTACCATGCTGAAAAAAACGGAAATCACTATTGTTGCCAAAGAAGATTCCAAATCACTCAACCTTGTTCTAACAGCTGAATCACAAAAAAAAGGCGACAAATCATTGCCAGCGATCGTTACAACAACACATTTTTTCTGGTCAGAAAAATATTCACCAACAGCCACCCGCGAAGTTGACGGCACCTCAAAAGGAAAAGTAATTATTTATAATAAACTTAACGAAACCCAGCCGCTGGTAAAAACAACCCGCTTACTCTCGCCTGATGGAAAACTTTTTCGCCTATCCGATCGCGTAGTTGTACCAGCTAACGGAGAAGTTACCGCCGATGTTTACGCTGATGAATCTGGAGCAAGCTTTGATATCGGACCGACTCAATTTACAATCCCCGGCTTGTCTCAAGAAAAACAAAAATTTATTTATGCAGAATCAAAACAACCAATGGCCGGTGGTTCTGGTAAGGTGGGAATTGTATCAGACGCTGACTATAAATCTGCGGAAGGCGACTACACTGAAAAAGCAAAACAGGCATTTTTAAAATCTTTTAGTGCCAGTTACCCTGGCTTAGATCAAAAAGTTGTGTCTATTAGTCAATTTGGCGCTACCTCTAGCCATGCGATCGGCGCTGAAGCAAGTGAATTTTCAATATCAGGCACCTCAACTATTACCATAGTACTTTATAATAATAATGATTTGGATGAAATTTTAAAAAAAGAAGTTGGTTCACAAATAGATACGGCAGCAGAAAAAATTCTATACATTGGCGAAACACCAAAAGTGTCGATTATTTCTGCTGAGATTTCCAATAACACAGCACAACTTCAAGTCACTACAGAAGCGATTGTCACGCTTGATGCAAATGCGCCACTACTCAACAAGGACAACTTTTTAAACAAGCAAAAAGGAGAAATTGAACGCTATATTGTTTCACTACCCCATGTTTCCGGCATGTCGATTAAATTTACTCCTAGCTGGATTAGCAAGACCCCGACTGTGGCAGATAAAATAAAAATTGTAGTGAAGAATGTAAAATAAAAAAATAATTTAAAAAAACCTCGGACATAAACCGAGGTTTTTTTATTTTTTATTGGTATTAACTGATCTCTTCAACCTCTTTACTGTTGGGATTCATAATTTCTTGAATCTCTTCTGTTTCGATAGTCTCTTTAATCAAAAGACGTTCAACCATAGCTTCTAATCTATCCTTGTTTTGGCTTAAAATCTCCTGCGCTCGATCCATCGCCTCTGAAATAATTGCGCTTACTTCCTGGTCAATCGCTTCAGCGGTTTTATCGCTGTAATCTTGTTGTTCGTGAATTTCGCGCCCCAAAAATATCATTTCTTCGCGTTCACCAAATGTGCGAGGACCCAATTTGCTCATACCATAACGGGTTACCATATCTTTGGCGATTTGTGTTGCGCTTCTCAAATCAGCTGAGGGTCCGGTAGAAACAGCTTCTTCACCAAAAATCATTTTTTCCACTACATACCCACCTAAAGCCATGGCTAATTCGGATTTAAATTCAGACAATGTGCGATAGCGTTTGTCTTCAGTCGGCATTTTCAAAGTGTAACCACCAGCCTGTCCGCGGGAAATTATTGAAACCTTGCGCACCGGATCTGAATTAGGTAACAAGTAACCAACAATAGCATGGCCGGCCTCATGATAAGCAGTCATTTTCTTTTCCTTTTCCGTAACAATCCGGCTTTTACGCTCTGGTCCAAGTAATACTTTTTCCACACTTTCAAGAATTTCCGGCTCGCCAATCTTTTTCAAACCTCTTCGGACAGTAAATATCGCCGCCTCGTTTAACAAATTTTCTAAATCAGCTCCGGAAAAACCAGGTGTTCGCTCTGCAATTTTTCTAAGCGACACATTTTTAGCTAAAGGCTTGTTAACTGCGTGAGTAGCCAAAATTTCTTCGCGATCTTTAATGTCAGGTAAATCCAGTATCACTCTCCTGTCAAAACGACCTGGACGCAAAAGAGCTGGATCCAATACATCTGGTCGGTTGGTAGCGGCAATAACAATCACACCGATATTGGGATCAAAGCCATCCATTTCTACAAGGATTTGATTAAGCGTTTGTTCGCGCTCATCATGACCGCCGCCAAGTCCGGCGCCGCGCCTGCGTCCGACCGCATCAATTTCATCAATAAAAACAATTGCTGGCGCTTCTTTTTTTGCTTTACGGAATAAATCTCGCACCCGAGACGCACCTACACCAACAAACATTTCTACAAATTCAGAACCTGACATGTGGAAAAAAGGTACATCGGCCTCGCCGGCAATAGCCTTGGCTAACAAAGTCTTGCCAGTACCTGGAGCTCCCATCAATAGAACGCCTTTAGGAATTTTCGCACCCATATCAGCAAATTTTTTCGGATGTTTCAAAAAGTCAACAACTTCCATCAGTTCGGTTTTTGCCTCAACTGATCCTGCCACATCAGCAAATGTCTTTTTAAGTTTATTGTTTGGCGCAACAGTTCGCGGGTTGCTTTCGCCAAATCCCATTGCCTTGCTGTTCATCCCCTGCACTCCCCGGCTCATAAAATAAAAAAATACTATAATGATAATTAAAGGCAGAAGCGCCGGTATTATATTAGCTGCCCAAAACTTCCAGGAACTTTCGTCTTTTACTTCTACTTCGATTCCGCGACGCGCTTCGTCAGAAACGCCATAATTTATCATAATTTCACCGAACGATTCTGTCGGTTCTTTTTTTGCTTCCTGCGGTTTAGCCGCTCCATCGTGAAGTTCTATTTTTAGCAAATCACCTTCAACCGTAACTTTTTTAACTTGTCCTGCGTTGATCTCTTCAGCCAATTTGGCAACACCGATCGTTTCCGGTTCACCGCCCTCACCGACTTTAAATATACTAAGAACCGCTGCAACGATAAGTAAGGCGGCAAAAATAATTAAAAAATTCTTCAAAAAATCTCGCATATATATAAACATTAATAATACTAAAACAATTACGGCTATTCTACTGTATTTTGGCTTATAAATCAAGACTAGCCAAAGCTTCAACATAGCCTCCTTGTAAAGATGTAACAGCAGTTCATTCTACGGCAAAAACCATACCTGCCTTTACAACAACGGCCGATGCGACTGATGATAATTATTCTTCCACTTCCTTAATCGTATATTTAAATGCGTATTCTTATCGCCACAATCATCCAAGTATGATAAGATATTATAAAGAATGATATAAACTATGACAAAAATACGCCTTGTTGACGGCTTCAAAATTAGAAATACCAAAGACATTGACTTTGGTTGCGTTGAAGACAGCTTAACCTGTCCGTTTATACCAAAAAATGAAACTTGGCTCGACCAGGCGTTTAGCAAAGAAAAAAAATCACTGCTTGATACATTTATTAAAAAACGGTCTTTGATGAAAAAATTCGGCTATGAAAAAGCCAAACAAATTCTCCGTCAAAAAATGACGAATATATCTACACCAAAAAAAATTAAAATAAAACTCCTCGAAAAACAAGGACCACAACAAATCTGGCTAGTTTCAGGAAAAAATGTACGAAAATATTACGACCCTAATTTTATCTTCGGCGGCCACTCATTGGTCTATGAATATATCCCTAAAAACGATATTTGGATTGATGACTCAACCTTGACAAAGGAACGAAAATATGTTCTAATTCACGAACTTTTTGAGCTCAAATTAATGAAAAAAGGCAAAACCTACAATGATGCTCACGATTTTGCCAGCGCTCGCGAAAAAGAAGCCAGACGAGCGGACGGAGTGGCAAAATATTTCAAAGATTAATCCTGTATAATAGCTAAAATTATGCTCCTGCCTAAAAAAATTACACCTAATAGCAAAATAAGACTAGTTCAAACCTCTTCGCCGGTTGAAAAAAATGATATGCGCACCATGTCTATTGCATTGCGTAAAATTCGCGACCGTTATCGATACACAAAATTTTTTGATGTTGAACATAATGAGCTAGACCCAAGATACCTTTCCGGATCCGAAAGGGCTAGACTGCGCAAATTTAAGATAGCCATGAAAGACGCGAACTGGCTTGCGCCGATTTATGGAGGAACTGGATGTGCCGACATCGTTCGCCACCTGAAAGATAATGATCTTATGGTTTTTCGACGCGAACGTCCCGTAGTCAACGGCTTTTCCGACACCACCTTTCTTCTCAACTATCTTTATTTTGAGCTGAAACTTCTGACTTTTCACTATTCAAACACTTGCGGCTTATTTGAGCATGATAACTATCAACTATTTTTGGATATCATTGAAGGCACAAAAAACAAATTTTCCTTTTTTGAAAAAAATTATGAATGGCTTGGACCATCCGGCGCGCCAACTGCCCCAATTGAAGGAGTGGCAATCGGCGGAAATATTTCAACTTTTCGAGATCTCTTAGACATGTACAATATTAGGCTAAGAACCTGGGACGATTATATTCTTTTTGTTGAAGACATTGAAGTTGATATAGAAGACTTACACCGAGTGGTCATTGCTCTTGACCAGCGAGGCGTGTTTAAAAACATCAAAGCTCTGGTTATTGGCCGTTTTGATGAAAAAGGAATTGCCGGAGAATTTAATAAATTAAATCGAATTTTTGGAGGAAAGAAAAAAAGTGGCGAAGAAAGACCGGAGTGGATTTTCCAATATTTGCTCAGTTTTATTCTCAAAAAACGACTTAAAACCCGCGACCCGCTATATATTCTCGCTGTTGATAATCTTGGGCACGGAGTGCAAAAAAATACTATGATTGTGCCAATCGGCGGAAATACCGTAATTCATCCGGATAAAAAAATAGAATTTATCGGACCGTTTGTAAAATAAAAAAATCCCTCGATATTAAGTCGAGGGATTTTTTTATTATTTCGAACAACCATTGCTACAGCCACTGCCACACCCTTTTTTGCTTCCGCATTCACTACAGTCGCTTCCGCAACCTGCGGCACCGCATCCACCTTGAGTCGCTCCATGCGCGCAACCACAACCGGATTGCTTAGTTGTTTCTACTACTGGCTCTAACTTATTTGCCGAGCCGCTTCCCGAATACGCTGCTACTGCACCAACTCCCACGACAAGTACTGCCGCCACAGCTATACCGCCAATAAACCAAAGTGATTTCATAAATTATATTTTGTTTTTTTAAAGAATTAAATATTTCCTTACGCGTTTGGATATGAATAGTTTGTGTCGCCTCCCATGGCAGTGTCCAGTCCCATAAACCAGGCAGGCCGTAGAGGCGACGAAATTTTTTATTGAGCGCTCATTAACTATTACGCACCAAAAAATATTTTATTTCAAAAACCGCAATCACTGCATGTTGCGCTTATAGGACAAACTCCATTATTATTTGAACAGGGTGCATTCATTTGCTGACAGCCGCCACAACCGCACCAAGAACGAATTTCAACTGCCTGAAAACTGCTAGTGCCGACCAATTGACCGAGCATTTTAATCTTTGATCCAATATATTCATAAGGACTGCCGTTTGTCCCTGAAACAGTCACCTGCCAACTAAACCCGCTCTGATCAACTAAAATAAATCTTTGCGGTTCAACTGTTTCAATGATTTTTCCCCCCAACATCCCTTTTTCCGGTTTGTCCCAGATTATACGACCACCCTGTAAATGATAATAATAAGGCGTGGATTCAGCGATTTTTTCTTCAATTTTTTCTCCAAAACCCAACCAATATAATCCACTACCAACAACAATAGTGATGGACAAAAATACTACCACTGCCCTAAAAAGCGAAAACCTGTAGCCTAGTCTGGTGTGGCGCAGATTAAAATGTGCCAAAGCAATAAATCCACCAAAAAATATGAGCCATAAATAAGGCAAAACTATCAAAAAATAATACCAGCCACTCCCTGCTGCTTTTGCCCATAAATCCCATTCGGTATTAGCTAAAGAAAATATTGCAATAGAAGCAGAAACAGCGCCCAGAATCAAAAGAATTACCACTAAAACCCAATAAACCGAGTGGCTAAGCAAAAAAGCATACCGCGACCTTGGCTTTATTTGTTCGTCCTGAATTTTATTTAAAATCTGTTGGCTAAGATTCATATTTGCCCTATTAAATAATATTTTTATACTACCCCCTTTTTAATTTATTCTCTAGTTATCCTTGTGGCTCACCCGTATGATTTTCTGTATTTAACAGGGTGAATATTTCCTTTAATTGTTTTTTAGCGCGATTAATCAGGGTGCCAACGGTATTTACCGGCTTTCGCAGAATGTCAGCAATTTCATCATAGGAACGCTCTTCTATGTATTTTAAAACAATCACTTCTTGGTATTTTTCTGGTAATTTATTGATTGATTTTTCTAAAAATTCGCGCTCCATTTTTCGATTAATCTCCTTGAATAAATCATCAACTCCTTTTATTTTGGCCCAACCTTCATTGTCTAAAATAATACTCGGCCTAGCTCGACGCTTGCGCCACTCGCTAATTGTTTCATTGTGCACAATTCGATAAATCCAGGAAGAGAACTTTAAACTTGGATCAAAATCGTTGAGATTATAATAGGCTTTAATAAACGATTCCTGCAATACATCCTCAGCATCTTCTCTTCTGCAACCGGACAATCGATGTATGTACGCCAAAAGACGGCCCTCATATCGCTTAATGAGAACCGCAAAGGCCTCGTTTGAATTAACGGACAGTGAAGCCAATTCTTCGTCAGCCATTGTCTCAAGCCTTTGGTTTGGCATATACAATTATGTAATACGAATAGGATAACAAATATATTTCATAAAAGCTATTATATATTTACTATAAAAAACTAAAACACCCGCCGTAAGCGGGTGTTTTATGTAATTATTCAGATTTTTCTTCAATTTGTTCTTTTTCTTCAACCTCTGGATGAGCTTCACTTTCTTTTTCATTTTTTTCTTCTGACTTTTTCTCTTTGTCCGTTTTTTCTGTTTCTTCTTTGCTCTTTTCCGCCTCAGCTTTGCGCCCTGATTTTCCCTTTACTCCAGCCAACCTTAAACCCAAACGATGCTCGGCTGGCTCCAAAGATACAATAACAAATTGTCTTTCTTCACCAACTTTAAACTTATCATTAATATTTGTTATTGGTTCATCTGAAAGTTCAGAAATATGCGCCAAACCATGGATGTCTTCATCCAAACTAACCATTAAGCCAAACGGCTCTACCTTTAATATCTTTCCTTTTACCTCGTCATTCAGTTTGTATTTGTCTTTAACTTTTTTCCAAGGATCGTCAATCAATCTTTTCATTGAAAGATAAATTTTAGAATGATCTAGCTGAATCACCTGGGCTTTTACCTTCATACCAACTTTTAACAAATCCTTAGGGTGGTCAATTCTCTGCCAGGCAATTTCTGAAATATGAATAAGACCTTCTAAACCTTCGCCAAAACGTACAAAAGCGCCGAAAGAAGTAATGGCGCTGATCTCACCTTCCACCATATCACCAACTTTGTAAGCTTCAAGAACAGCTTTCTGGGCGTCTTCCCAAACTGCTTTTTCTGAAACAATTAACTTTTCTTCTCTTTCATCAACATCAATAATTTTTGTTTCGAGTTCCTGACCAATAAGCTCCTGAAGTTTTTCTAAAATTCTATTTTTATCGCCGCCGGTCACTCTGGGATAGTGATCAGGATTCAACTGAGAAACAGGCATAAAACCGGGAACAGCATTAACCTGCATCATCAATCCGCCTTTATTGGCAGCCAGAACGCGAGCGTTTATAGTCATTCCGTCAGACATCCATTTTCTTAAATTGTCCCAGACGCGCTGCATGCCGGCAATGCGGAAAGATAATTCCATTTCGCCGTTTTCGTTTTCTAAATCAATCACAGTTGCTTCAACCTCATCACCCGCCTTTAAATCCGCGTATTCGCGCGATTCGGAGAAAAGCTCTCTACCTCTTACAATGGCGGTAGTTAAATTTTGGATATCTATTCTAACTTCATTTGGGTCAACAGAAACTATTGTACCTTTAACAATATCCCCGATTTTGGGATAGTTTATAAGATGCTCTTCAAGTAATTTTTTAAAATCATCGGCCATATAAACAAAAAAATATCGCTTATCCTTCCCGGTTTCACACCGGGATCGGTTCCAACCGCTAAATTGGGCTGGAATATATTAAACTGATTGTTGAGTAATACTAATACATTATATACTACTTTGTCAATAGCCGACATTTTTACGCTAGTTTAAGGTAAAAAAACGTCACAATCTATCCCCATTTCGCACTTGAAATTTCCACCATAATCCTGTATAATATTTATGCTTAATCAGCTAATATTTAGCTATTCTATGCACATAAATTGGCTTGGACAATCATGCGTCAAATTACAGATAAAAAACCTCAAAGACGAGGATGTTATTATTTTTATAGACCCTTATAGGCCGGAAAAGGGTGATTTTCCGCGTAGCGTTTCGCCACAAGTGGCTTTGTTTTCCATGGGGCAAGAGGGTTCAGTTACCCTAAGCCAGGATCCTTTTGTCATGGACACGCTCGGTGAGATGGAAATCAAAGGCACCATGGTTTACGCCCTGCCCGGACCAAGCAGTACTGGACAAATTGTTTTTAAAATCACAGCCGAAAGTTTGACTGTTGTTCACTTAGGAAAGATAGGAAAAAAATTAAGTACTGAAACTATCGCAAAATTAGCCAATCCAGATATTCTCTTTGTGCCGGTTGGCGGATCAAAAAATAATACCATGGAAGCAGAGGATGCTGTGGCCACAGTCACTGCCCTAGAACCACGCATAGTCATACCAATTGCCTATAAGTGCGATAGTGATTCTAAAGCAAATGCAGTTGATGACTTTATAAAAACACTTGGCATCAAGCCGGAAGCAACGGAAAAGAAAATAATTATCAAGAAAAAAGATTTGCCTCAGGAAGAAACAAAAGTATTCGTGCTTGAAAAAAATTACTAGCCCTGTGAAGAATGTCACTTTGTGGCAATCCCGACCTCGCGTCAGGATTATTCCACAGGGTAAATCGCTCATCTTATGGCTAATACTAAAAAACAAACTACGGAACAAATATCTCACGAACATCGAATGCGCCGTATTCTTGGCATTACCGTACTTTCAGTTACGGCTATTATTGTTTTTTTATGGGGTTTTGCTTTTCGAAACCGATTAGTTAATTATTCCTGGAACCAGAGCGATGAAAAGGCGCTTTTTGAAAGCGCTCAGGCTAACTGGCAAAACGCTCGAGCTCTGACCCAAACAAATGATTATGCTTTAGATGAAGCAAAAGAAGAAGTCAGACAAACCTTAACGGCTATTTTATCTGAACACCTATCCGCTTCTTCAACTGCAACATCTACCGAAACAGCTGACAACGATGATATTATTGTTGATACAACTACAACAACAAATCAATAAAAATTATGCAAGAAAAAATTACTTTTCATAATAACATAGGTAAAGTAGTCCCCTCCTCAATTGCTGAAGAAGTAAAGCGATCGTATTTAGAATACGCCATGAGCGTAATCGTTTCTCGCGCTCTACCAGATGTACGCGATGGATTCAAACCAGTACATCGCCGAATTATGTATGCCATGTGGGATGTCGGACTGAAGCATACCGCTAAATTCCGCAAATCCGCCCATGTAGTCGGTGAAGTGATGGCTAAATATCATCCGCACGGCGATGCTGCTATTTACGATTCTATGGTGCGCATGGCACAGGATTTTTCCATGCGCCAAATTTTTGTTAATGGACAAGGTAACTTTGGTTCAATGGATGGTGACAGCGCCGCTGCCATGCGTTATACCGAAGCAAAGCTAACTTCTTTGGCCGAAGAAATGCTTTTCGATATTGATAAAAATACTGTCAATTTTACTCCCACTTATGACGGCTCAAACAAAGAGCCGATGGTACTCCCTTCTAAATTGCCCAATCTACTGTTAAACGGCACCATGGGTATTGCCGTGGGTATGTCTACCTCTATTCCACCACACAACCTAGGTGAACTCTGTGACGGGGTAAATCTGCTTATTGATAAGCCAAAATCCACTGTTGAAGAAATTGGCGAATTAATAAAGGGCCCGGATTTTCCAACTGGCGGAATTATTTATAATAAAAAAGATATTGCCGCGGTTTATGCAACAGGACGCGGTGGTATAGTATTGCGCGCCAAAGCAGAGATTGTTGAAGTCAAGGCCGGCTATTTCCAGATACTTGTCACTGAAGTCCCTTACCAAGTAAACAAAGCGACGCTATTGGAAAAAATTGCCGACTTGGTACAGCAGAAAAAAATTGAAGGAATAAAAGATTTGCGCGATGAATCTAACAAAGACGGAGTTAGAGTAGTGATTGATTTGAAAAAAGATTCTTATCCGAAAAAAATATTAAACCAACTCTATAGCTTAACCGACCTGCAAACGACTTTTCATTCCAACATGCTTGCTCTGGTTGATGGAATACAGCCACGCATACTAAACCTAAAAACAATACTTGAAGAATTTATCAAGCATCGCCATGAGGTGATTAAACGCCGCACTGAATTTGATTTGGAAAAAGCCAAAGAACGAGCGCATATTTTAGAGGGGTTAAAATCTGCCATAGACAAAATTGATTTAGTTATCAAAACCATTCGGGCTTCAAAAGATAAAGATGAAGCAAAAATTAACTTAATAAAAAAGTTTAAATTTACCGATCGGCAAGCAACGGCAATTCTTGAGATGCGCCTGCAGCAGTTGGCCAACTTGGAAAGACAAAAAGTTGAGGATGAACTTAAAGAAAAAAGACTTTTGATAAAAGAATTGGAATCTATTCTTGCCTCGGAAGCAAAAATTCTAAAAATTATTAAAACTGAAATAACTGAAATAAAAGATAAATATGCCGAGCCGCGACGGACGCAAATTGTCGCTCACGGAGTAAAAGAATTTACCATTGAAGACCTGGTGCCGAATGAATCGACGATTATAATGATTACCACCGACGGGTACATCAAACGACTCCCGCCGGATACTTTCCGCCAGCAATCACGAGGCGGCAAGGGCGTAATTGGCGTTACCACTAAAGAAGAAGAATCAGTCGAAATGGTGCAAATGACGAATACCCACGATAATATACTCTTTTTTACCAATCGCGGACGCGCTTTTCAATTAATGGCATATGACATCCCTCAAGCATCGCGAACGGCCAAAGGGCAAGCTCTGGTTAACTTTCTTCAACTAGCTCCCAACGAAAAAGTGACAGCGGCTTTAGCTGTTTCAGCTATATCTGACAACAAATACCTTGTCATGGTGACAAAAAATGGTTTGATTAAAAAAACTCCGCTTGAAGACTTTGCCAATGTACGGCGCAGTGGTCTAATCGCTTTAAAATTAAAAGGTGCTGATTCAATGGAATGGGTCAAGCCATCTACGGGAAAAAATGAAATCAGCATTATTACCAAAAAAGGCATCGCCATTCGTTTCAAAGAAGATGGTGTCAGGTCAATGGGCAGAACTGCTGCTGGTGTACGCGGAATACGGCTACATGAAAAAGACGAGGTCATATCCATGGATATTGTAGACCCTCAAAATAAAAATCTGGAATTGTTAAGCATTGGTGAAAATGGAATTGGCAAACGAACGCCACTTTCCCAATATAAAGTCCAGGGACGCGGCGGTTCAGGCATAAAAACAGCGGAAATTACAGCAAAAACCGGCAGCTTAATTCACGCGCAAGTTGTAGATGGATCAAAACAAGACAAATATGACTTATTGATAATGTCCGCTAAAGGCCAAGTTATTCGCATGCCCCTAAAGGCAGTAGCCATATCCGGCAGAGCCACTCAGGGCGTCAGATTAATGCGGTTTAAAGAAGCCAACGATCGCGCATCCAGTGTAACCATGATTGAAACGAACGGAATCGTGAGTATTACATAAATAGGATAAAAATAAAATCCCGACCTGCAGACAGGTCGGGATTTTTTGTTAGGGTGTTTTTATATGAATCCTAATTTCTTCAACCAACGCTCCCAGACAGGCTCTAAAGCTAACTCTCTAATCTCTTCAGGCGAATACCAGCCAATTGATTTTTCTTCTGTCGGAAAAAGGCGAGGCTCGCCTTCACACTCGCAATCGTACACATACCAATAGTGCACGGCAACACCGCGGCTGCAGATATTGCCGTCTGCTTCTTCTTCAAATAAAAATTTGCTTTTAATCAACGTCATGCCACTCTCTTCTGCAATCTCTCTTTTTAATGCTTCTTCAACAGATTCATTTTCTTCAATATGACCGGCTGGACAAGCAAAACCAAAAGGAATAACGGCACGGTCTATCATTAAAATCCTTCCGTCACGCCTAATAATCGCTCCTACGGAATAGTGCATCATGTGCTCGTCTTTAGATTTTCCAATTTTTGCTGCTGGCATATTCACCTTTGTTAAATATATATTTATTTTAATCAAAATTTGTTTTTATTAACCTCTCATTTAATTCTATAATATTTTTATATTGTATTATTTAACAGGGTAAATTTTATTAGTGCGGCGCTAAGAGCCACTAATACGACGCTCAGCGTCGTGCCCTCACCAGGAATCGAACCTGGACCGTCTCCTTCGGAGGGAGATATTCTATCCATTAAACTATGAGGACAAAATGATAAAATAAAAACTATATTATCCGCCTTATTGCTCTGAACACTTGATACAATTTATACTGCCATGGAGAAATAATCAAATCATATGTACCTTGTTCTTCGTGATACTCCCCACCAAACCCCTGTTTGAACCGGGTCACTCCAGCATACTGATGCTTCTGGTCGTACTCATAATTTTCATTTTCGTTCTGAAATCCGGAGTCCAGAGTTCGGAGTCCAAGCCTCGGCGCCACTCCAAAAAAATCATAATATCTATAACCAAAGCGCTGAGCCAATTTAATCCCTTCCCATTGAATTAAATGCGGCGCCATCAAAGCACGGTGCTCATAATCTGACGCGCCAAAAACATAAGTAAATGTATTGCCAAAACCAACAAAAACAGCACTGGCTATTGGAATCTCCTTTAAAAAAACAGTTAGCTGGTATGACAATGGTGAAAATATTATTTCATGATAATGACGCTCTTCGTGAAGACGGAATTTATCTCGCCTGGCGGTTTGGCGCATCAATCGCATAAACAAATCCGCATCCTTTTGGTCGCTTATTCGCAAATCTTTTTTTTGCGACAAATTAATGTTGTATCTGGTTTTTTGATGCATGCTTTTTAGCAGTTCATCAGGAGTTTTTCTCAAATCCAGTATCATTGTCGCCCTGGGATTGACATCGATAGTCTTTAGTAATTTGTTATTTGTAATATGTAAATCTTCTGCCGGCTCAAATCTGAAAAATATACATTTTTTTTCTTTTAAATAAGTGAAAAAAATTTCAAATATTTTTTGACTTTCGGCTCCTGCCTGCCGGTAGGCAAGGTTTGACTTTTGGATTATTATCGGCCCTTTCGGACAAAAAGCATACTTCCAGCCAAAGGGTATGCGATAATACTGAACCAAAGCCATCGCCACTGGTTCGGTGTCGTCAAAAACCGTCAACCGCTCAATTTCCCTACCTTCGCGTGATAAGATTTCCTCCCATTCAAATGAATGGCTGAACGGAGCGCGTTTAGAGTTATCAATTAACCAGCTGTTAGCTGCTTCAAATTTTGTTTCAATTTTATACATATTGTATATAACCTATTTATGTTAACTTATAAAAAATTTTTTAGCAAGAATTAAACAAAAAAAGCGCCTTAATTTAGGCGCCTATAAAGAGCGGGGGTTAATCGCGATAGGTTGCTAGGCAGGCTTGTCTGGCTTGGGATGTCTTTCTGCTGTCAATTCTTACGTAGACCGCCGCCCAGGCAAGAGAAAGATTGGTGATCCCCATGAGAAGCGAGGACGCCATGACTATGGCGACGAGGTTATCAGCAGGCATAACTCTGGAGAGAATACCTCTTGCTTCTGACAGAAAACCGAACTTCAGAACTGTGGTCGCCATTGCTGGATTTACAAACACCGCAATTGCCACGGTAATGAAAAACAAACCAGCAATGAGCGATTCATAAAGCAAAATGAGATGACCTACTTTGATAAACTTGTCTAAAGAGCGCATGTTCCCTCCTGGCCCATATAGGGCAATATTTGTTTTGAGACAATAGTATAGATGAAAAAATATGGTTTGTCAATATATAAAATAAAAAGCCCCGCGCAGATTGCTCCGCGCGGGGGAAGAATGAACCTTGCCAAAGTTGTTAGTCTGCTGCATGCGCACCTTTTGAGGCGAAAACCGCATGTGCCGTGACTCCGACAACTTCCCTCTGTATTCCCACTGCTTTTTCACACCGGTCAGAGTTGAAATCGGTCCGATTTTTATCCGGCGGGAAATTCCGCACTTACGAGAGTTCGGCAACTCCCGGCTGGTTCCGCTCTGCCTCCTAGGCTCGATGCCTATCCCCTTCGAAGAGTATATTCGCTTGGAGGCCAGCACCAGCTGGCTGAGCAAGTCGCCAGACCACGTCGGTCTTGGCACTATTTATAGTGTCGTAGCGCCGTCTTGCTATGGCGCTTATCGCATCAGTCGCATCATCGCCTCCTCGGTGTCGCCGAGTTGTAGAGCCCTGTACGCGAATGGCGCCAGTAGCCCGAGGGAAAAACTTCGGTTATGGTGAGATGCTTATTTTTTTAGCTAATCACTCCTTTTGTGAAAGTACACCTTTCATCGCATCCAATCAGTGGGTTAGCTGACCCGTTCTGATTAGTCACGAAATAAAGGTGCCGAGATTATGCGCTCGGCGTCGCAGAAGCTACGCTTCAACCTCACAACTTTTTGCCTGGGGTATGTGACCTCCCCAGCCCGTACACGGGCGTTGTCGCATTCTTGGTGCGCTAACGTTCGGGCCAGTGCATGTCCGTCCCTCCTTGGATGTTCTTCCCTCAGCCGGCGGCCTTCTTGATCGAGCGCCTACGGGGGGACTCCGCCTTGACCTTCTTGTCGGTGGTCTTGGCGGTCGGGTGCTCGAGCACCTCCGCATCCGGCGCGCTCTCGCGCAGCTTGGCGAAGGTATCGCCGAACATCGTCCCGAGCGAGGTGACGACCCTCGTCTTCCTCGCCTCCTCCTCGGCCAGGCGCTTCTCCTCTTCGACCTCTCGCTTGTGCTCGAGGTTCTGGATGAGCGCCACCGAGGCGTAGAAGGGGTGGAAGAGCTGGCCGACGGAACGGCCCGACTTCCTCGCCTCCTCCTCGGCGACCGAGACGAACGCCCGGGCGCAGGCCCGGCACACGGCGTGGCTCTCGAGATCCTCGAGCCGGACGCGTCGCTTCAAGTGCTCCGCGAGAACCTTGAGCGGCGGCAACAGTGCCTCCTCCTTCTCGATCTTGGCCTCACAGCCATCGATCGAACACACGATCTTCTCGTTCGCCATTTTCGACCTCCTTTTTCATTTTTTGAACCAATCACTCAATTCAGGGAACCGTTATGGAGATATGGCCAGAACGGTATGAAGATTGTTCGGCTTTATCGGCTCCCTTAATTGAGCAATCGGCTCGCTATTTATATAATTTAAGGAACAAAATACCTCTCCTAGGAGAGGGAAAAAAAGGCAAAATTAGCCATTTTTTCGCCAAATCCTCTCTCTGTTTATTTGGCTTTATTTTTAAACAACGGATTATAATAGCACATTTTTGCACTTTTGTCAAGACCCCTTGCCAAAAACCCCGTATTATACTATAATAACGACTGATTTTCGTATTTTGGGCTTTTTAATCAAGCAACAAACTACTAATCACAATTTACACATTACTAACTACAAAATACTAATCCTATGGGTTTACCTGGACATCGCCGAACTTCGTCTCATAAAAAACGACGCGCCGCTCATTTTGCTTTGAGTTCGGCTACTTATAACCGCTGTCCAAAATGCGACAAGCCGGTAAAGCCACACCGAGCTTGCGGATTTTGCGGTACTTATCGCGGCCGCGAAGTAGTAAGTGTGGCACGCAATATCAAACGCGCTTCAAAAAAAGTAAAAAAATAAAATTATTTTCGTTCCTTAATTATTTTTTTCTATGTCAAATCGCCACTTAGCGAGAACTATTGCCATGCAAACTCTGTTTGAATGGGATTTTCGAGGCTCTGACAACGAGCGCTTAACCGCAATTCTAGAGCATAATTTTAAAGAATTTGGCGAAGAACTTTCAGAAAAAGATTTTACAGTTGCTTTAATAAATGGCGTGATTGCTAATATTAAAAAAATAGACGAGATTATTTCCGAGTACGCGCCGGACTGGCCGATTGAACAGATTACTGTGGTTGACCGCAATGTTCTTAGGGTAGGTATATATGAACTTGTTTTTACTAAAGATGTACCACCAAAAGTGGCTATTAATGAAGCGATTGAGTTAGCCAAAGGATATGGCGGGCCGTCATCAGGCAAATTTGTTAATGGGGTGCTTGGAGCGATTTATAAAAATCTTGTCCCAGCTGAGGAAACAGAAAATAAAGCTGATGAGAAAAAAGATGGAAATGAAACAAAAAAAGAGGAGGAATAAAAAATATATTAATAACTTGGACGGCTACAGCACAACCAGTCGTCCCCGTGAAATTGGTGATCCAAATATTTTATTGGATACTCGCTTTCACGGCATAATTTATACCGTGTATGATCATTGAAAGACCGGAAGTGGCCGCCAAAGATTTTGGCGCGCTAGAAAATAAAATTAAAATTAAATTTACAAACCCTGATCTGTTGGTCCAGGCGTTTGTCCATCGTTCTTATTTGAACGAACACAGAGATTTTCCGCTCGCTCATAACGAGCGTTTAGAATTTTTAGGCGATGCCGTGGTTGAACTTGTAATTACCGAATACTTGTTTACTAAATTCGGTAATCCCGAAGGTGAACTGACCAACTGGCGGGCGGCACTAGTCAACGCAAAAACTTTAGCCAGTATTGCTTATGAAATCGGTATGGAGCCATATTTATTTTTAAGTCATGGAGAAGCCAAAGATGCTGGCACGAAAGCACGCGACTTTATCATGGCTAATACCATTGAAGCGGTAACGGGCGCGATATATCTCGATCGGGGTTATGATATTGCCAAACAATTTCTAATGGATTGGGTTGTACCAAAGCTTCCTTACATTTTAGAAAACGGGCTTTATATGGATGCGAAAAGCCGGTTTCAGGAATCGGCCCAAGAGCTTCTTAATACTACACCATCATATAAAGTTCTTGGCGAATCAGGGCCAGACCATGCAAAAATATTCAAAGTTGGTGTTTATTTAGGCAAGGAGCTGATAGCCACAGGCGAAGGCATGAGCAAACAAGAAGCACAGACAGAAGCAGCTGAAATGGGGCTTAAGGCAAAAGGATGGAAAGGTCCAAATATAAATGTGATTGAAAGAAAACCCGGTGATCAATATTAAATCGCCGGATTTAACCGGTCGCTAGCTCCCCAGTAGAAGCCCTTCGGGCTCTACGGGGCAGGCAGCCTCCAGCTTCGCTAGCGAAAACGATATATAAATACTATAGCAAACCAACCAATTACTAATTACAAAATACATATTATTAATCCGGGTCGCTAGCTCAGCTGGTAGAGCAGATCCCTCTTAAGGATAAGGTCCAGGGTTCGAATCCCTGGCGACCCACAATATTAAAAGGACCCTGACGAGGGTTCTTTTGATATTGTGACGTCGCGAAGCGAGCAAATTGATTTGCTCGCGACAGGGATGAGAACGCCGGAGCGATGCCGAGCGAGTTTGCTGACGAGCGAGGCCGCGAGGCGGTGGCTAGACAAAATTTTCGGAAGAAAATTTTAGTCGAAGCCGAATCCCTGGCGACCCACAATATTAAAAGGACCCTGACGAGGGTTCTTTTGATATTGTGACGTCGCGAAGCGAGCAAATTGATTTGCTTTTTTTATTTTGCTAAATAAAATTTTCGTTTAACCGGACTAAACTTTTCAATGGCATATCTTAGCATTGTTCTTGGCATCACTTTATAATGCTTCAATAAAAATTCTTCTTCAACATTAAGATTACGATTGCCTATTTCACGCAACGCCCAGCCAGTAGCTTTGTGGATCAAATCATGATCATCCTTTAATAAAATCTCACAAAGTTTTAAAGTATCGTTGTACTTCTTACGTCTAATAAATTCAAACGTAGCAAGAACAGCCATTCTCCTTTGCCAAATATTTTTACTTTTTGCCCATTTATATAAAATTGATTTATCCCGATCAATTAAATAATCGCCCATTATAGTGATTGCTGACAAATCAACTAAGTCCCAGTTATTTATAGCTTTATAATTTTTTACATATAAATCATAAATTTTTTTTCGTTTTTCATCATTACCCCTTTTGAATTGTTTAGAGAGTATGATAAGCGCCGTCAGCCGATGTTCATGAATCGGACTATTTAACAACTTTCGCGCTTCAACCAAAGAAAGTTCCAGAAATTGACCGGCAACTTTTCTCTGATCGGGAACTGCAACCCCGATAAATATATCACCTTCACCATATCCGCCTTTATGGGTTTTAAAAAAACGCGCCAAATCTTTGGCTTTATTTTTTTTTGAATATTTTGTAAGTTCTTTTTTGATTTGATTAAGCATATATATCAACTTTTATATTTAATTATTCTACTCTCGCAACAAAAATATGACAAGAAATAATTATAAAAAAAGCCCCAAGCTGAAAAAATCCAGCTGGGGCCAATAACGAACAATCACTCTCTGCTATAAGAGTTGGTGGAATTCAGACTCGAGCTCAGCCCACTCGTCGTTTGACAGGTGAACGGTAGCATCGATATCAGGTACAAGCTCGGGAGAATGACTCCTGATATTTCTCGCTCCAATCTTATTCAGTTTTTTCCAAAATTCTCTGTGAGCCTCGGAATACTGCGGGAAATCACCGCCTCCGAATTCGAAGCCGGCCTGCTGGCAAATGAACCTTCTGAAATCTCGTACAGTTTTCATAAATAAACTCCCTCCACCTTTTTAAAGGTACTGAATTTCGCCAACACCATGTCGACGCATAGTCAAAAAAATTTTTGACGAGGTTGCATATTATCATATTAGGAGGGAAAAGTCAAGAAGCGGCTAGAACCGCTTCTTGACGCGACCAAAACTATTTGGTCGCTCCGGTTACAAAAAAATATACCCTGCTTACGCAGAATATATCTTTTGTGCCTCCGGCAGGATTCGAACCCACACCGACAGCTTCGAAGGCTGTTATGCTATCCATTACACTACGGAGGCCAATATTTTATTTGCCCCGTACTAAACTTGTTTTAGCGCGGAGTCCATTAAATATGAAAACATGGCACCCGACACTATATCACATCGGCAACAAAAAATCAACCTAATGAATTTAGCTAAATTTACATAGTAATGCAAAGTTTTTTATTATTTGTTAATTGTTTACTGATATCACTGCGCCATCAATTTTAATATGCCCTTCATTGGCGTGCGGATTTTGCAGTAAAGCTAAATTAATCTCATTGATATAATTTTTTAAGTCTTCAACATCTTTTACTAAAGCAATAACTATAAACGGCTGATCTGAATTAAATAAATCATTAAATCCATGTTTGCTAAAAACTAAATCAATGGCGATATTTAATTCTTCCTTTGCATACTCCACGGGCAAATATGCACGCTCAATAATAAAACCTCTGGGCAAGCCGATTTCTTTGTTCGGATTAAACCCTCCGATACAGTCATAATATATCACTCGAGCGACATGAAATTCTATCGGTCTTTCCAATTCCCCAACTAAAATATGAGTGTGTTCAGCAGGGTGGCCTAACTCTTTAATTTTGTCAACAACTTTTTTAGACCAATCAATAGCATAATTTTCCACTTTTTCTCCCAAATTAATCATTTTTTCTGCATTAGGCATATCTCTTTTAAAAGCTATGCCGACTGGTCCGCATCCACCATGACTGGTAACATTGGTTATTCCACGCTCAATAAAAAGTTTTGCAACTTTATCTAGTCTCTCAGACTCACTCTCGGCAGAGACAAGAATACCCGAACCAGCTAAATAAAATTTTTCCTCTCCATTTACATCTTTATGAGCTGTTCCTTCATCAATACAAACGGCACACTTTTGCTTATCTGAAAAAACATTTTTTATATCAGGAAACTCACGCTCAAAAAAAACTTGTGCGCCAAGACGATTTAAATTTGCAATATCCAAATTTTTTGCATCAAATGCAACTTGTTTTGCGCTTACTTCAGTCATAATTTAGTAATTAAAAAATATTTTAGATGCATATATTGAACCAAATGCACATTAATGCGTCAATAGACAAAAATTATTTATAAATATATTATATAAACCTGTGTATAACTTAGCTTGACACTATTCCCTATTTTTAAAAAAAGATTTATAATAAATACAGGTCGATGAAGCTTGTACCTAATGCTTGTTGGTATAATCTTCAAAAGTTTTAAAAAATTTTTTTCTCGCGATCGCGAGTAAGGAAAAAATATCACTCTTCCGCGCACTGCGCGGTCGAAAGGAGGTGTACACTATGGCAAAGAAAAAAGTTGCAAAAAAGAAACCGGCTAAGAAAGTTGCAAAGAAAAAAGTTGCAAAAAAGAAACCGGCTAAGAAAGTTGCAAAGAAAAAAGTTGCAAAGAAAGCAAAAAAGCGTAAATAGCTTTCTCAAAAAAATCCGACAGCTAAAGGCTGGCGGATTTTTTATTTTATTCAAGAAGCAAGCGCTTCTGAAGATTTTTTTCTTTATACAAATCAACAGATAAATCAATTCTACCAAAAACACCGTCATACCCAGGAAAAATCTTTATTTTCCCCAGTCTGATATTGGCAATCGCCGATGCAATATTTATATCAGAAGCAGTTTTCTTGATTTGATCAATCGGCGCATCTAGTAATATAAAAAATTCTGAACCGATTTTTTTAACCAATCGATCATATTCGATTTTAACTTTTTTACTCTTCACTCCGACTTTAAAAACAAAACTTATTATTTCTTGCAATGGAACAAGATAGCGGTGGGGAATATATTTATCATGCAATATTTCATTTTCATTTCTATCTGATAATTCTTCGACGCGATGCAACACTCCTACGGTTAATTTTTTTTTGCACTTGGGACATAGATATTTTTCCTTTCGAGTTTCTTTCGGCGAAAAACAAATCTTACATGAAGCATGGCCGTCAAAATGATATTTTCCTTCTTCCGGAAAAAACTCAATCGTAAATAAAAATTTCTTTTTATCACCTTCTCTAATAATCCGCGTTATTTCCTGATAAGAAATTTCTGACTCATTATTAAAAGAAAAAACATTTGCTTCGCGTCCAAGTTTTTCCAAACTATGAGCATCGGAATTTGAAACTAAAGTGTAATTATCCAGAGCACTCCACAAATGATTCATTGTTGGGTCGCTTGATAGTCCTGTTTCTAGCGCCCGAATGTTAGGTGCCAACTCTTCAAAACATTCTTCAACACTGTTATATCCGGATTTAGAACCGAAAATAGAAAACCACGGCGTCCAAGCGTGAGCTGGAATGAGTAAAAAACGCTCATCAATATCGAGTAAAATTTCTAATAATTTTTTTGCGGAGAGACCGATAATCGGTCGACCATCAGAATGCAAATTTGCTCCTAAATCTTCCAGTCTTGCCACTAGCTTATCTACAGCTTCTATATTTGGAGCTAAAATTACTAAATGTAGACGCCTTGTGGCATCCTTGTCTTTGTAAATACAGGAAATCTCTGTAGAAAGTATAAATTTTGTCTTATTTAAGCTAAATCTTGTATTATCCGACTTAATCTGGTATAATCCATTGTTAGTTTCTGATAGAGTTTCTTTGATATGCGCTAACCATCCGGGATGCGTAAAATCGCCTGTGGCAACAATATTTATGCCTTTCATGGCTGCTGTATCGGCAATTTTAGGCAATTCTAAATCACGCGAACAAGCGCGTGAATATTTAGAATGAATATGAAGGTCTGCTATTTGTCTTATCATATTAGATAGATAATAACATCACAAAAATTATTGGTCAAAATTGAATATTAATATATGTATTTCAACTACTTGTCTTACATTGAAGAATTGTATAAGACATGCTCTAAAAATTTTCACCATCTTTCAAGTATTGGCATTGTTAATAAACTGCCTCTATTTATGATTGTGACCGGCAATAAACGCGCCAAACAAACAATTTGTATTAGCGCCGGCATCCATGGCAATGAAGATGCTGGACCTTTAGCGGTGCTTGATTTTCTTCGCAGCTATAAAACAAATAAAGACGATCCAAAAATAATATTTTTTCCAGTAGCAAATCCGACAGGATTTCACGAGGATACATATTTAAATATTAATGGTCAAAATTTAAACAGAAATTTCGGCAAGAAAAAATTAACGGACGAAAACCATATGCTTTATACAGCTATTATGAATGAACCGATTTCGTTTTTTCTATCCTTGCATGAAGATGATGAGCTTAGCGGAGGGTATATACACGCGTATTACGACCAGACAAAAATTCCAGCAATATATAAGGATCTAATACAGGTAATCGCCAAAACATGTCCAATTTACACAAAGGACAGAATTCATAATTACAAAGCAATAAACGGCATCGTATCAAATCCTGCTCCAGATGGGTCATTTGAATTTATCATGAATCGTGACGGAGTAAAACACTCGGTATGTTTAGAAATTCCTGATCGTATACCGCTGTCAAAGAGAGTTGAAACAAATTTATCCGTGATAGAAAAAGTAATTGACTTTTCAAAAATAAGTCGGTAATTTTCATTATTGTTTTCTTCCTGACAACAGCCGGTATAATTGCCTTCCCAGTTTAATATCGCATAGCCCGCCATTGCTCCGCTCCAAATCAAGACTGAAGACTTTATAATTTTTTAAATATTTTCTGTCAAAATCAAAAATACCCCAATGACGATTTTTGTAGAAATTTTTTTCTGTCTTACCGGTTGGAATATGACTATTGTGAATTATATAATTAATTTGCCGAGGTAAATACTGTTCTAACTGCCAAACAAAATCGCTTAACCGCTCTGGTCCTGTTTCACCGTCTAACCGATAGGCATTGCCAGCGACATAAATTAATTTAGCATTTGAATTTTTTATTGCCTGATAAACACCGCTTGGCAATAAAGTGGCTATTATGCTGGTGTAAAGGCTACCTGGACTTAGTATTATATAATCTGCCGACTGTATGACTTTTGCCGCAGCCGGATTAACACGACATTTTGGCTCAAGCCAAACTTTTTTTATTTTTGAACCATGATTGTATTTAGGTTCATCAATAAAAGCTTCTGTCCTGACGATCTGACTATTAACCAGCTTAGCCACTAAATCAACTGGTTTTATAGTAACTGGATATACTTTTCCCTGGGCCTCAACGCTTTGCGATAACGCGTCAAGCGCTTTTACAAAACTGCCACAATATTTGGCAATCAGAGTAATGAACAGATTTCCTAAATTATGTCCTTTTAACTTACCGGAGCAATCAAATCTGGGTTGATAAAAAATATTGCGTAACATTGGGTAATCATATTTGGAAAGCGCCAACACTGCCCGCATAATATCTCCCGGAGGCAAAGTGCCAAGCTCCTTCCTAAGTCGCCCGCTTGATCCGCCTGAATCGCTCATGGAAATAACAGCGGAAATATCAAAATTATTTAGATAATGTTTAAGGGCAACCAAAGTAACAGCCGAACCATTACCACCTCCTATAACCACAATTTTTTTCTTTTTAATCATATTATTCAACAGTCACACTTTTTGCTAAATTTCTCGGCCGATCTACATCTCTACCGAGCGCTACCGCCGTATGATAGGCAAACATTTGCAAAGGCATGGTGTTTAAAAGTGGTTCCAAAAGCTCCATGGTTGGAGGCACATAAATAATATCATCGGCCAAACGAGCCGCCTCATCATCGCCTTGAGTTGCCACAATAATCACTGGTGAATGACGGGCTTTAACTTCTTCAATGTTACTGCGCATTTTTTCATATAGTTGATTTTTTGTCATCACCCCAATCACTGGAAAATCATTAGCCAGCAACGCAATTGGACCGTGCTTCAACTCACCGCCTGGATAAGCCTCGCTATGAATATAGGTAATTTCCTTCAATTTCAAAGATCCTTCTAAGGCTACGGGATAATTAATGCCACGTCCAAGAAAGAAAAAATCACGATAATTTGAGTATTTTGCGGACAATTCGCGCAAATATTCATTTTGTTCTAATATGCTGCTCATTTTCTCTGGCATCTCAAGAAGAGCTGTTAAAAGGCGTTGACCAGTAGCCGTACTGACCCTGCCTAACCGCCCGATTTGAAGAGCGCACAAAACTAAAACAGCAACCATATTGGTATAAGCCTTCGTTGAAGCAACGGCTAATTCCGGTCCGGCGTGGATATACACACCACCATCTGTTTCGCGAGCGATAGTAGAACCGACTACATTAACAATACCTCGAATAAAAGCGCCTTTTCTTTTTGCCTCTCTTAAGGCAGCCAGCGTATCAGCAGTCTCGCCCGATTGCGAAATGCCAAATACTAATGTATTGGAATCAATAATGGGATCTTTGTATCTAAATTCTGAGGCAACCTCTACTTCAGTTGGTATATTGGCCAATCTTTCAAAGGCAAACTTTCCTATCATTGCAGCATATGAAGCTGTGCCACAGGCAAGAAGAATGATACGCTTGATCGATCTTAACTCGCTTTCTGACATGTTCAAGCCTCCAAGATGGGCCGTGCCTGCATCAATTTGGTATCTGCCTCGGATAGCATCCTGCATCACAACAGGCTGATCAAAAATCTCTTTAAGCATAAAATGATCAAATCCCTGTTTTTCTGCCTCATCCTCGTTCCAGGTAATTGTTTCAATATTTTTATCTATCGGTTCCGCGTTGATATTCGTAATTTTTAAATTTTCACGGCTTATTTCAGCAATTTCACCGTCATCTAAAAAAATGATTTGTTTAGTATAGGCAAGCATTGGCGAAGTATCCGAAGCGATGTAATATTCTCCTTCTCCTATACCGATCGCCAAGGGACTGCCAGCTCTTGCAGCTACCAATTTATTCGGATTTCTTTTATCCAAAACGACTAAGCCATATGTGCCCCTAACTTTTTTTAAGGCTAAGCGAACAGCCGTGGCCAAGTCGCCGTCATAACAACTTTCTATCAAGTGTGCCAATATTTCCGTATCTGTTTCAGAGCTAAATTCATGGTCTGATAATTCCGCTTTTAATTCCCGATAATTCTCAACAATGCCGTTGTGTACTATATATAAATTATTGTCACAAGAACTATGCGGATGCGCGTTTGATTCCGTAACACCTCCGTGTGTTGCCCAGCGAGTATGGGCAATACCAATATGGCCGGAGAGGGTATCTCCAGCAATTTTTTTTGCTAAATTTTCAATCTTTCCCACTGAACGAACTCTTTTTATACTCGATTCATTTCCGAGCTGCGAATCATAAACTGCTAATCCGGCGCTATCATAACCGCGATATTCCAATCGCTTAAGACCCCTGATGAGAATCGGTGCAGCCTCCTTAACTCCGATATAAGCAATAATTCCACACATAGTTATACTAAATGAGCTTTCTCTAAATGTTCTTTGGTATTTATACCGACTGCTTCGCGAGGATCAGCTAGGACTGAAGACAGTTTTTCTCCTTGGCCAAAGGCCATTTTAACTAAATCGGTAAGATAATATTCACCGGCCGCGTTTGTGTTTCTTAAATTTTTTAAATTATTCCAAAGCCAATCAGATTCAAAAATAAAAAAAGCTGTGTTTAATTCTTTGATATTAAGTTCTTTCGGAGTAGCGTCCTTTTTCTCCACTATCCTTACAATCTCTCCATTAACGTCCCTGACAATCCGGCCAAAATCATAAAATTGTGCGCGCCAATCGCGGAAATCTGGCACCTTAACGGTCATCAAAGTTAATTTATTGTTTTTTTCAATGTGTTCATTAATCAGTTTATTTAATGAGGCTGCGCTAATCATGGGCATATCGCCATACAACACGATAACATGACAAACCTTACCTTTTAATTTCTTTTCCGCCATAGAAACAGCATGGCCAGTTCCAAGCCGATCTGTCTGCACGGCGTATCTAGCGCGTTTTCCCAAATAATCTTTTACCAAATCACTATCATCCGGCACGATAACAACTGGCTTGACTTTTAACTCTTCGGTTATTTGTACAACATAATCAATCAGCGGCTTATCGCGCAAAAGATGCATCACTTTCGGAAGTTCACTCTGCATGCGCTTGCCTTTACCGGCAGCCAAAATTATTATTCCAATTTTTTGATTTGTATTCATATTTTTTATAAACCTTTCAAGTATAGTGACACATCCTCCAATGTCTTAAACCAAGGCATACCACTCTTTTCACAATCTGACTCTGTCCAGTACGAAGGATTAAATTTAGTTATGACTAGTGCCTCCGGATATTTTTCTTTAATCGTTATATTTTCTCGAAGATTGTCATTTATAAATAATATTAACTTTTTCTGGTTAATATACGGCTCTACAATATTATCCTTACCACCGTCAATTTGGACAATTTCATTAAAATATTGAGAAACATTTATGCTCTTAATTTTTTTTGCCTGAAAATCTTTTGTTCCGGCTGTCAATAAAACCAGTTTAACACAGCAATCTTTTAAAAATTTTAAAAAATCTTGCGCACCAGGAAGAATATAATCATTGCCCAGCAAATTCTCAAGTTGCGTTAAAATAGAACCAGGAACTTCCACACCAGCTTCTCGAACCGCCTCAATCTGTTTTTCATAAGTATAATGAAAATAGCCGAATTTTGACATGTTCGCCGCTTTTTCATAGGAACGAAAAAAATCATCCCGCCCTATGCCAAACGGTTGAAATAGTGAATAAATTTCTTCTTTCAGTTGTTTAGTATTGTATATTGTGTCATCTAAATCCACAAAACAGACATCGAATGTCTTCATATTCTAATTACTGTTAAAGTGTAATCTGACAAATTTCGTGAAATCTTTCTTTTGCGATGTTGTTTAAAAATTCCATCCGGCCTGCGTCATTGTCATATTTCGATACTTCTTGCCATATAGCCCTGCCGGCAAGAAAACCGCGAGCGCCATTTTTAACAGCTGACTCAAGCTGGTCAACAAAAATCTCATAAGGCTCGCCACGAGTCAAAAGTATCCAGGGAATTGCGCCCAGCATTTCGGTAATTTTTTTACACGACTGATCACCGCCCGGATATTCTAACTTAAAGACATCGGGAAATATGCCGATTTCTAAAAATTTATTAACTGAATTTATCACCCATTCAGAACGGGTTTTAGCCACCTCTTCATTTCCATAAGTGACAATTTCTAAAAAAAGAGGCAAGTTATTTTGTTTGCATTGATCAAGAACTAATTTAGCGGTTGCCAGCTGTTTTTGACACGCCTCGTCAGCAGCTGGATTAAAATACAATAAAATCTTAACTCCGCTTGCCCCCAAATCCTTAAGCTCCTTAACAGTATATTTAAGTGATGTAATCCTTTCTCCGGCTGATTCACTGTATCCAGTTTCTTCGATGCACAAGAGATAAGGTTTATCCTTTTTTTCATACGCCTTTAAGCCCCAATCAGGATCAACTAAAAGACCGCTAAAATCAGAATAAGTAGCGTCAATAATCATTTTTTTGAGATTTGTAATTTCATCATCAGTAACAGATTCAGGATCTGCTTCATTAACGTATTTTTTAAAACTGCCTCGATGATCCAAGGCAAGCATTAAAAAACGGCTATTTTTTTGAAATTTTTCTAACATAAATAAATAATTACTACTATTTGAAGGCATTATATCACGAACTTTTCAATAAAAAAAGCCTCAGATTATGAGGCTTTTTTAACTGAGTACAAGGTTCAGGCGCCGGCCTACTTTTGCGGGTCGCGCTATCATCGGCGCTGGCGGGCTTAACTGCCGAGTTCGGGATGGGATCGGGTGTGACCCCGCCGCTTGAGGCACCTGAACTTTATACTCAGTTATTTCCCAAACATTTTGTCAGGGATAAATTTGCTCAAAAATAAAGCTAATAACTACTGGAAAGCACAGCTTAATGCTTCCGTCATGCGCTCGACCGATTAGTACGCCTCGGCTTAATCCCTTACAGGACTTACACCTAGCGCCTATCAACCTCGTAGTCTACAAGGGGTCTTAACGAACATTAATCTTAAAGTCGGCTTCACGCTTAGATGCTTTCAGCGTTTATCCATACCGAACATAGCTACCCAGCAATGCCCCTGATGGGACAACTGGTACACTAGAGGTTTGTCCACTCCGGTCCTCTCGTACTAGGAGTGGGTCTTCTCAATGTTCTTCGCCCGCAACAGATAGGAGACCGAACTGTCTCACGACGTTCTGAACCCAGCTCGCGTACCGCTTTAATTGGCGAACAGCCAAACCCTTGGGAGCTTCTTCACCCCCAGGATGCGATGAGCCGACATCGTACATGGTCCATATTTTCATATGGGGCAGACTATATCTTCATCTTGTACTGGATTTTAGCGGATTCCAACTTAAAAAGTCGGAACGTGATCCGCTTGATCTTCAGTTTGACACTACAAGAGTCGGCGTATTACCTACTATGTAATTTATAGCAAGTCTTCCCTTTCGGGTCAGTCGTTACGGGGTCAATCGCGTTTTATGCGACGACTTCCCACGGTATTGCCGTGTTTAATATTTGAATTATCAAACTTACGGGTTCACCGTTATAAGCCGAATGTGATCTTTAGTCCTATCTATTTATAATTAATTTTTATTAAACGAAAAAACCAGGAAACAAATCGCTTTGTGTGCACCCCGATAATGTTAAGGTGCCAAACCGGGCCGTCTATGTGGGCTATCGGGCCCGATCAGCCTGTTATCCCCGGAGTAGCTTTTATCCGTTGATCTTCCACCTTCCTATATAGGATGGTCGGTTCACTAACTTCCGCTTTCGCGACTGCTCGGATTGTAGTCCTTGCAGTAAAGCAGGCTTGTGCGTTTGCGCGTCCAGCTCGATTTCCATCCGAGCTAAGCCTACCTTTGTAAACGCCTCCGTTACATTTTGGGAGGCAACCGCCCCAGTTAAACTACCCACCAGTCACTGTCTCTTCTCCTGGATTCACAGGAGAGGATTAGGTATAAAATTAAGTAAGGGTGGTGTCTCATTGGCGCCCGAAGGCTCCCACCTACGCTGAACATACTTAACCTTATACCAATAACAAGTTGTAGTAAAGCTTCACGGGGTCTTTTCGTCTAGTTGCGGGTAGGAGGCATCTTTACCTCCCTTGCAATTTCACCGAGTCCCTCGTTGAGACAGTCGCACCATCGTTATGCCATTCGTGCAGGTCGGAACTCACCCGACAAGGAATTTCGCTACCTTAGGACGGTTATAGTTACCGCCGGCGTTCATCAGCGCTTCGGTTCAGAGCTTGCACTCCTCCCCTTAACGTTCTGACACTGGCCAGGCATCGCCCCCTATACTTCAGCTTACGCTTTTGCAGGGAGCTGTGTTTTTGGTAAACAGTCGCAGTGCGTCTTTTGTTGTAACCACGTAATACGTGGCAGGCCTTATCCCGAAGTTACGGCCGTTGTATTGCCGAGTTCCTTAACGAGGGTTATCTCGTACGCCTTGGTCTTCTCGACCTATCCACCTGTGTCGGTTTACGGTACGATTATAACGAACTTAACGACAAACGCCTTTTCTCGGCACCAAATCCCATCAAATTGATTCCACCCGTAGGCTTCATCTTCTCCTTGCGGAACGTACATATCATAAATACGCTCAATGCTTATCAATGCGCAACGTTTGTCAAATCCGTTACAGTGCAGGAATATTAACCTGCTCTTCCATCGACTACGCCTTTCGGCCTCGCCTTAGGATCGACTAACCCAGGGGCGATTCTCGTTGCCCTGGAAACCTTGGATTTTCGGCGGGCAGGATTCTCACCTGCCTTTTTGCTACTCATGCCTGCATTCTCACTTCTTAGCGCTCCACCATGGCTTACGCCTTTGGCTTCAGTGCACTAAGAACGCTCCTCTACCAGAGCCAGAAGGAACTCTGTTATGAAATTATTCCGTTCAACATTTCTTATTTTACATTACATGCCCGCGGTAATTCCGCGCCATGCTTTATCTTGAATGATTTACCGAAAATTTACTTCGTAAATTTTCGGAGAAATGTCTCACTTCATAATTTCATTCCAAAGTTCCTTCTGACAATCCGCGTCTTCGGCACCATGTTTGAGCCCCGATACATTTTCGGCGCTAAAACTCTTGACCAGTGAGCTGTTACGCTTTCTTTAAAGGATAGCTGCTTCTAAGCTAACCTCCTGGTTGTTTAAGAATTAGAACCACCTTTTACACTTAACATGGATTTAGGGGCCTTAGACGGCGATCTGGGCTGTTTCCCTTTTGACAATGGCGCTTAGCCGTCACTGTCTGACTCCCGAGCTTTTAACTTTCGGCATTTGGAGTTTGAGTAAGAACGGTATCCCGAAGGACCCACTTCTCATCCAGTGCTCTACCACCGAAAGGAACACTCGAGGCTAGCCCTAGAGCTATTTCGAGGAGAACCAGCTATTACCGAGTTCGATTAGAATTTCTCTCCTATCCACGGCTCATCCCCCAGTTTTGCACGGCTGGTGGGTTCGGACCTTCCCAAGCATTTCTGATTGGTTCATCCTGGCCATGGATTGCTCACCCGGTTTCGGGTTATGCGCATGCCACAAACGCTGGTTAAAACTCGCTTTCGCTACGCTTACGGACCAAAGGCCCTTAGGCAAGCGACATACGCACACTCGCAGGCTCATTCTTCAATAGGAACGCGGTGACGGAATAAAAATCCCGCTCCCGCTCCTTGTAAGCATATGGTTTCAGATACTATTTCATCGCCCTCACCGGGCTGCTTTTCACCTTTCCCTCACGGTACTTGTTCACTATCGATCACCAAAAGTATTT
>CAYOXC010000004.1:0-60737 GCA_964407865.1 uncultured Gammaproteobacteria bacterium | reverse complement strand
TGCTTTTCACCTTTCCCTCACGGTACTTGTTCACTATCGATCACCAAAAGTATTTAGCCTTAGACCATAGTCGGCCCAGGTTCAGACGGGATTTCACGAGTCCCGACCTACTTAAGAACGCTAACTACATATAATTTGATTTATTTCGCGTACAGGACTATTACCTTCTTTGGTCGTTCTTTCCAGAACGGTTTTGCTATAAAACAAATTAATGCCCAGTTTAACAGGTAACTGGCATCAGCGCCTTACAACACCGCATAAACAACGGCCTGTCCTTTAATCAATGAGTCATGTATCAATCCGAAGATCAACCAATCCTCACCAAAACATTTATGCGGTTTAGGCTTTTCCCTTTTCGCTCGCCACTACTAAGGGAATCTCTTCGATTTATTTTCCTCTGGTTACTGAGATGTTTCACTTCACCAGGTTATCTCTATACACCTATGGATTCAGTGTATAGTACTCGCGTAAACGCGAGTGGGTTTCCCCATTCGGAAATCTCCGGGTCACGGGTTGCTTGGGACCTCTCCGGAGCTTATCGCACCCTGCAACGTCCTTCTTCGTCTTTTGGTGTCAAGGCATCCACCATATGCTCTTAATGAAATTGCACACAACAGAAGCACTAAATTGTGCTTTATTGTGTCCCCAGCAGTTTATCCCGATCTCGTATCGGAATTAATTCTGCTTTATATTTTGAGCTTGGATTGTCAAAGTCCAGTCGCTTTCTATCTCATCGCTTCCGCCCTACATTGCCTCCGCAATTGAGCGGAAAAGTGAGATAAAAAAAGAACCGCAACAAGCGGCTCAATTTTTGAATCAAGTTTATGCCACTTGGATACTTCGAGTAAGATTTGATTGTTTAATAATGACTTGCATTATCTGTCCCAAAAAGGGTCTTACCCAGAGGTCCAGGCGGATACGATGTATCCAATAAAATATGGACGTGGCCCCGCTAGGCGGGAATTAATCGTTCCAACATAATAACAAAAGAATAAAAATATGTCAAGTCCCTCAATGTGGATATTTGGTGGATAGATAATAATGCATATTTTGGCGAAAAAAAGGCTGCCCAATATTGAGCAGCCAGAATGTGCGGATCTGGACGACGGAACCTTCTACTGAAAAATCACTTCTCGGTCATCGCAAAATTCAAAAGCTCCAATCAGCTCGCCGATCAGATCTGAACACGAATATTGCAGCAAATCACCTTCCCCGAGGGATACGGTGATGAACAATCTTTCACCGCTCTTGAAAGATGCGGCTTCGTTATCTTCGCCGTCCGGCCAAACGCAATTTTTCACAGTCAAGCCGCCTGTAGTTTCATTCTCGATCTCAACTATCACTGTGGCGTCATTGCCGTTTTCAAACTGAACTTCCACCCCTTCGCCGTGTTCAAAAACAAATCGTATCAAAACCGAGCAGATTTCGATTTCGGCGTATTCACGCTCCGGGTCCGAAGAGTTCGCGTCAGCATCGCCGTCAGGCTCTGTGTTGATAACCGTGGGCGATTCATCAGAATCAGTGTCGTCGCCTTCGTCCACAATGCAAGAAGATGCAAAAGTAGCGGCGACTATCCAGCAAGAACATGCGGTCAATATTTTCCTCCGTAAAAAATCCATTTTTTCTCCTTTTGTGTGTGCCTTTTTTGGTTTTTTGTATAAAAAGAACAGAAAAATATAGCATTTTTTTCTTGTTTCGTCAATAGTAACTAGCGCTGTGCCGCGGGAGAGACTCGAACTCTCACTCCCTTGCGGAAACAAGGTCCTAAACCTTGCGTGTCTACCAATTCCACCACCGCGGCGCGCACAGAAAACTATAGCATAAAAACCACTAAAAATCAACCCGGCAGAACTAGAGTCACGCAATAAATATTATGACTAATACTAAAAAGAGCTCGCAAAAAGCGAGCTCTTCCTTTATATAACTTTTATTTTCCTCGTCTAAAACCTCCGCCACCGCGGCGATCTCCGCCGCGTCCACCACCACCGAACCCACCGCGTCGAGGCGGTCTTTCCATTGGCGGACGTTCAATATAGCCTTCTGGTTTAGGTAATAGAGCTTTCATGCTCAAATTCACTCGACCCATACTGTCAATTTCCTTAACAACAACTTTTACCTTGTCGCCAAGATTCATTACATCGCCAGGCTTACTGGTGTAGCCCCAGGCAATATCTGTAACATGAACTAAGCCGTCTTTACCCGGTAAGATATTAACGAAAGCACCAAAATCTTCAAGACGAACGACTGTGCCATCATATACTTCACCGGCTTCCACTTCATGTGTGATATCTTCAACAATTTTAATCGCCTTTTGTAAGCCAACAGCGTCATTTGAAGTAATAATTACTCGACCGTCCTGTTCAATATCCATTTGAACACCCGTTTCATCAATAATTTTATTGATCACCTTTCCACCTTGACCAACAACATCGCGGATCTTTTCTGGATCAATGTTTATGGTAACAATACGGGGGGCATAAGGCGACATTTCCTTTTTCGGCTCAGCAATCACTTTTTTCATGGCCTCAAGAATTTGTAGACGTGCCTCGCGCGACTGCTTGAAAGTTTCCTTTACTATTTCCCAGCTCAAACCATCAGTTTTTGTATCCATCTGCATAGCAGTAATACCGTCAACAGTACCGGTGATTTTGAAATCCATTCCGCCTGGACCATCTTCAATATCCTGAAGATCGGTCAAAAGGCGCCAATTGCCGGATTTATCCGATGCCAAACCCATAGCAATACCAGCCACCGGTTTTCTGATTGGTACACCCGCATCCATAAGAGCGAGTGATGAACCGCAAGTTGAGGCCATTGAACTCGAACCATTTGATCCAAGAACCTCTGAAACTACGCGAATAGCATAAGGAAAATCTTTTTCCTCAGGAAGAACAGGTAAAAGCGCTCTTTCCGCCAGAGCACCGTGCCCTATAGAACGATTACCAGCACTCCTGATCGGACCTGTTTCACCATAAGTAGCCGGAGTATCATTGTAATGGTGCATATAACGCTTAGTTCTGTCTTCTTCCATTGTTTCTAATGTTTGAACATCACCAGGAGACCCAAGTGTAACAACTGAAAGAACTTGAGTATCGCCGCGCTGGAAAAGTCCGGTGCCATGAGTCCGGGGTAAAAGCCCTGTTTCAATATATAGATCACGAATCTCGGTAAGAGAACGGCCGTCAAGGCGCTCACCTTTTTCTAATATTCTTTTACTGATAAATTCCTCAACATAAATTTTAACCCGGCCCAAAATAATGTTAATAATCTTTTCGTCTTTCTCTTCGGCAACAAGCTTAGCTTTAATAGTCTCTTCAAATTTTTCGACTAGAGCAACCCTTTCTCGGCGGTCCTTTTTTGGTGCGTCAAAAATCCAATCATCTTCATGCGAAGCAATAAAATCACTTACTTCTTTTTCTGTTTGGCGTAGCTTTGCTTCGTCTTCGCTTAAATTTTGGTGCAGATCAATTTTAGGCTGACCAACTTCAGATTGAATTTTCTTAATAAAACTAAGAACTTTTTCAGATTCTTTAGCTCCGAACTGCATAGCAGCAATCACTTCGTCTTCTGGTTCTTCCTTTATTTCTGCCTCTACCATAACAACCTTGTCCGGGGTACCGGCAACCACAATATCTAAAGTACCATTATCGCGTTCACTGAATGTCGGGTTTAAAATAAATTTTCCGTCCATTTTCCCAACCCTGGTGCCAAAAATAGGGCCATTCCATGGAATGTTTGACATGGAAAGTGCAATTGAAGCAGCAATAAATGCTGGCACCTGTGAGTCATTCTCGCCGTCCCATGACAGAGCAGTCAGAATAACTTGCACCTCATTTCTCATGGCACTATCAAAAAGAGGTCGAATAGCGCGGTCAACCATTCGCCCAGAGAGAATTGCTTCATCGGTTGGACGACCTTCACGCTTAACAAAACGACTGCCTTTTATTTTTCCGGCAGCATACAATTTTTCCTCAAAATTAACCATCAAAGGAAAAAAATCAATGCCATCGCGGGTATGTTTACTCATAGCCGCAGTAGCAAGAATTACGGTGTCGCCATAGCGAACCGTACAAGAAGCTTCGGTCAAAAGCGCCAGCTTCCCGGTTTCCACAGACAGGGTACGTCCACCCCACTCCATGGACCATGATTTCATGTTCATAGAATCGAACTTTATGGTCGATTCAGAAGCTACAGACCTATTTTGACAGGTCTATGTGTCTCTGAACCGACTCTAAATAAATAAATTATCAATAATTATTTCTTTTTAGAAAAATATTTATCACGAATTAAAAATTTGCTTTTATCAGCGCTTAAATCAGTAAAATCATCCGCCACTTCGCGCATTTTTGACGAAGTTGTCTCACCAAAAGCCATTACTTCAATCTGTTTTCCTTGGTTAATCTTTAAGTATTCGAGTAATGGCAGAAAATCTCCGTCGCCTGAAACAAGCACAATCGCATCTAGACTATTTGATAATCTAATAGCATCAACAGTCAAACCAACATCCCAATCAGCTTTTTTCTCCCCACCCCAAAATATCTGCAAAGGGCGCTCTTTAGTCTCAATACCTAAGCTGTTGAGAGCGTCAAAAAAAGGCTGTTCCTCTTTGCTCTCGGTTCTAACCACATACGCAATGGCTCGAATTAACTTTCTACCAGCAACGGCTTCGGTTAAAATATTGCCAAAATTAACCTTGGCGCTAAAAAGATTTTTAGCGCTGTAATACATATTCTGCACGTCAATAAAAACCCCAACTCGCTGGTCGGGGTGTTTAAGTGGATTTTTTTTAACTAGATTTGTCTTCATCTTCGTTTTCAATTATAGCGTCCTCTTCAGGATTTTCTTCCATGTTTTCCTCGGCTTCGCTCTGTTTAACGAGAGCTCTAGGCTGTTTAATTTTTAATTTTTTAACCACAACTTCGTATGACTCTGGATTTTCCTTTTTCAGAAAACGCATTAAGCGTCGTCTTGTGCTAACTTTTCGCAAAAGTCCGCGACGTGACGAATGGTCCTTTGGGTGCGTCTTTAAGTGCTTGATAAGCTCCTCAATTTCAGCCGTTAAAATGGCTATCTGCACCTCGCTGGATCCAGTATCCCCTTCGTGAATGGCGTATTTTTTAATTAGCTGCTGCTTTTTCTTTGTTTGTAGCATAACATGCAAATTCTTACCGAGCGCGACAAAGGCATGTTCTTCGCCGGTTCGGGGGTACCCCTTATACCCTATAATTTAATGAATACAGAATAACAGATAAATAGTTACTTGTCAATAATGCTGGTTTAAAATAGTATGTAATTATCTAACAGTCACCTGGATTCCAAACACCTTGTTTTTGGTCACAACTGGCCTTATCAATATTTTCAAATAGCATTTCTTCCCCGGATCCGCTTGAACAACAACCGGTTTCTCCTGTCCCTAAGCGACTAATTATGAATGTGGCAATACCATATGAAGCGCCAATTACTGCTAACCCTATAGTCGCCGCTTCAAGAATGCTTTTTGCTTCAGCAACTTTTTCATCTTTACCGCGAGCTGTCATCCAAATAATGCCGCCGTAAAGGATTAAGCCAAAAAATACAACAGCGACTAAACCGAGAACTACTGAAACAACGAGTTGAATTCGGGTAGATAGCGAAGCAGAGGCGCCGGTTGTTTCATAGCCGGCCGCTCCAGCTGTTTTATCTAAGCCAAATCCGCCTTGTGCAAATACGACCTGCACCGCACCTAGTAATGCTAAAACAATGAATAGTGTTAAGATAATTTTCTTCATATTTTCCCTGTTAAATAAAATTTTAAAGCCACTTACACGTCGTCAGTCTGCCAAAATATCTCATAACGGCGTGTTATACTCCCCCTGCCTAAAAAAATTTTAATTTCATATTTGACAGCTCAAATTTGAAATTATTTAACAGGGTTAATGGATATATTATACATTATATTGATTTATTCAGCAAAATGTGCTAAACTTGAGTGTGTTATTTTAAAAAGTTCAACAAACCACTTAATTTTGACTTTATAAGTGACAAGTCCTATAGTTTGCCCCTCCACCATATTTCTCCTCATAGTTCAATGGATAGAACAACAGCCTTCTAAGCTGTGAATGTAGGTTCGATTCCTACTGAGGAGACGGGTGGTGGAGGAGTAAATTCTGAGCGGTCCCACAAGCCTAATAAGGCTTGATAAAAAATAATATGGCGGCCTTAGTTCAACGGTAGAACACCAGTTTGTGGCACTGGTTACAAGGGTTCAACTCCCTTAGGTCGCCCTAAAAAAACAAACTCCAGTGCAAAGCTGGGGTTTGTTTTTTTGTTACATTGGGAGTTGAGCAAAGGGGTGGTGGGGAAAATATTTCCCCACATTAATGAGGAGGGCCCACGGGAACCCGAACCTGCCTGCCGGTAGGCAGGGGTTCCCGTGAGAGGCGCAAAGCGCCGAGTGAAACTCCCTTAGGTCGCCCTAAAACAACTCGGTATACAATACCGAGTTGTTGCTATTATAAATTGTCAAAACCGATACCCTGTGGTAGGGTAAATAATCATATGGCCAATGTAAATAAAATATTATTCGTATCCTGTTCAGCGGGCGCTGGGCACAAAAGAGCGGCCGAGGCACTACGCTTGGCTTGTGCTTTAAAATACCCAAAAATTGAAGCAAGACATATTGATTTGGTTGATTATTCAGACTGGCTGATTAAAAAAACCGTATCAAGCACATACCACTTTTTAGCAAAGCACATGCCGGAATTTTACGGCCTTCTATATATAAGCGGAGACACCAACCTTTCCGCTAGGATGTTAAACATTTTCATATCGCTTTTTAAAATTAATACTCGCAAACTTCATAAGTACGTTAAGGATTTCGCGCCTAACCGAATGGTAAGCACTCATTTTATTGCTTCGGCATTTTTAAAAGATCATACAATTGACTCTCCTTTAGACATGGTTATTACTGACTATGAATTAAATAGGATTGTTTTGGATCCAGAGGTGAGAAAATTTTACGCTCCAAATGAAAAAATAAAAAATGAAATATTAAATCTTGGCCGCAGGGCACATTCAACCGGCATCCCTTTACATCCGGAATTTCTGATAGAAAAGGATTTAAAAACCACTTTTACTGATTTTAATCTAGATAATAAAAAGCCGACTATTCTTATCATGTCTGGAGGATTTGGCTTGATCGAACCAACTATAATAACAAAAAATATATTAAAAAATCTCAATAATATTAACCTACTGATTATTGCCGGAAAAAATAATTTCAAATCTTACAACAAACTTAACAGTCTTCAATCGCCAGCCAGCAACAATTATCGAGTTATTGACTTTACCGATAGGATTGATGAGCTAATAAAAATTTCGGATTTAATTATAAGTAAACCAGGAGGCTTAACCGTTACCGAATGTCTAGCCATGAACAAGCCAATGCTTCTCGTTAGTCCTATCCCCGGACAGGAACAGGCAAATGTTCAATTTATTGAAGAAAATAATTATGGCCGGCTAATAGCCGACCATAAAGAAACTTACATTTTAGCCAAGGCAGTTTTAGAAGGAAAACTCAAATTTGCCAAAGCCACTATTCCGATTGATTCTTCGGAAAAAATTCTTCAAAAAATTATTTCGTAATTAGGGATTAAAAGGAAGACTCTCTCCTTGAGGAGAATTTTTGTCAACAACACTTCTGTCACCGCGCTGAACAACTACATAAGAAACGAAAAGAGTGATAGAATAAGCACTTACAACAATAGCCAATCCGATCACCGCTGCTCGGATTATTTTTTTTGCTGTTTCAATCTTATCCTCATTACCGGCGGCTAGCATCCAGGTAGCGCCAGCGTATATCAAAAGTACCAAAAAAATTATACCAATCAGCTGTAGGGCGTAGCGAATAATAACAGCCACGGTCGTGCGTGGATCCTGCGGACTGGAATACCCCGCCCCCTCTTCCGCGGCTGCTTTAAGATTTTTTTCAATCGCTTCAATGCTGGCGTTAGCTGGTTGCACACCCAAGTTTCCAATCAATATTGTAGAAAACGCCAAACAAAAAAATATTTTTTTAAACATAGATTTGTTTAAGTTAATCAAACTCAATTGAACAACCGGTATTTTGGCTAATATACGGCGTACATGATTCACCGGCATACCAATAACCATCATCCCACTTGGTAGTACAAGCTCCAAGGTTTGCTGTCTGTAAACACTTATTTCGACTGGCGCTATAGCAACAACCCATTTGCGACTGTGGGCTGTAGCCACCGACGTCTGTACTCGGCGCGGAAGCGCCAATGACAAAATTGAAAACCAAAGCCGTAATACCATATGCAGATGTCACTATCACCAAACCAATAACCGAAGACTTCAATATATCTTTTGCTTTGGTGATTTTATCCTCATTGCCAGAGGCGGTCATCCAAAGTACGCCGGCATAAACGGTTAAAACTAAAAATATTACGCCAATTACAGAAAGAACGGCGCGAATAATTCCACCAATAGTACGGGAAAGAGCATATTGATCCTGACTGGTTTCATAACCAGCTTTACCGGCAATTTTTTCCGCCATACCGCCAATATCTGGTCCTGAAAAAACCGGAGTAGCACCCATTAATAAAAAAACAGCAGATAAGGCAAAAAGTGATAATATTTTTTTCATAGAAATTTTTTTAGCTCTGCTCAGCTATTTAAACAAGTAAAAAAATAAATTATTGTTGTTCAGTCGTCTCAGTGCCTTCACCCGTTGTCTGGCCAGCTAATCTATCCAAGACAAAATTAGTTATGGCATACGAACCCATTATTACTATAATACCAATCAAAGAAGTGGTAATAATCCTTTTAGCCCTAGCGATTTCCTCATCTCTGCCACTAGCTTTAATCCAGACAAATCCGCCATAAATCATTAAAACAAAAAAGATTGTTCCAACTACGGAAAAAATTATAGTCACAACAGTACCGGCAACTCCACCGACATCCGACGACAGAGCTACTCCCTGACTCTCCATAGCGCCCAGTTTTCCTCCAGCATCTTTTAGACCCTGGGCTAAAACAATAGCCGGTGCCAAGCAGGCCAGAAATGTTAACCAAGATTTACCTATAATTTTCATAATATTATTTACAACACACTTCACCGCTCGCGCAGGTGCCTTCACCAAAACCAGAAGAACATCCTGAGGTTTCAGGAACGCAACTACCCTGACATTCACTGCCACTAATACTAGATGTAACAAAAAAAGTAATCATATAGGCGAACAAGCAGATAGCCAGACCAATAGTTGCTCCGGTAAGAATTTTTTTTGCTTTAGTGATTTTATCCTCATTGCCCGAGGCAGTCATCCACATAATACCAGCGGCAACAGTGAGGATTAAAAACACAGTACCGGTAACAGCGAGCACGCCGGCAATAATATTCGCCACACTTGTTTCAACATCTGATTCCAAACCAACTCCGCCAACTGACTGCTCTAAGAGACCAGAACCTAAAGCATCGGCAAAAACAACAGTCGGTAAAATTATACCAAGAGCCACTAGAAAATAAATAATTTTTTTCATATATGTTAATAATGCATTTAACAGATTATAAGCCTAGTCCTTTTACAGTAAAAGTGCCAATACAACATTTATATTTCTCAGCCTTATATGTGCCGTAGCAATATCCTGTTTTTAAATTTTTATCCGAATAGTCGCAATCATATATATCGGTGTCAATGCAAGCACCGCCAATTTTTATACAGCTTTTACAACAAACTTCGCTAGACGCGCAACCGCTTTGGCCAAGCGATTTGCCGTTGTAAGTTGTCTCACAGGTTGTTTTGGTTGAACAAAAATTTCCTTCTTTTTCACAAGCGTTTTGCTCAGAAGCTCCGGTGGGAATCGGAACTGCTTCTGACTCAGTTAAACTGCTCTGTTCCCATTGGGCATAAGCATCAACTCCAACACAGCATTTTACACTGGATCCTCCCGGACACAAGCCGCTCAAAATTCGGCCATCACACCCTTCGGTGTTAATATCTTTGCATTTTCCGCCGAAATCTTTAAAAGAATAGTCGCATTCACTAACGCATTTTTTGCCTTTACAGACCTCATTTGTCTGGCATTCTAACGCCCGAATGCCGTCCTGAGTTATCTGACAGGTAGCGTTTGTTTCCTGTAAAAACGTATCAAAAATAAATCTAGTTAAAGCATAGGCAGAAAGGACAATAACCAAACCAATAAAAGCCGAAGTCATTTTCTTTTTGGCTGATTCTACCTTGTCGGCTGCGCCCGCTGCCGTCATCCAGATAAAGCCGGCGTATAGAATTAATATAAAAAAATAAACACCGACCAATGACAAGGCCACTCCTATTAAAGTGCCGATAATCGTAGGAATATCTCTGGTTTGACTAATTACATTGGAAGACAAGCCGGAGGTATCAGCCGCAGTTTTAAGACCATAACTCTGGGCTAAAACCAAAGCCGGTATCAAAAATGCTATAATCAGAACAATAATTTTAAAAATCTTCATTTTCATAAATTTATTTACAACATTGTTGTCCGCCGGGACAAGCTCCTTCAGCAGCACCTGAAGGACAGTCTCCTACTTCTATATCTATGCAAGTTCCCTGACAATTAATTTCACCGCCCTCTCCAGCTAAACGACTAAAAATAAAAGTGGAAATAGCATATGAAGCGACTACTATAACTAGACCAATAAATGCGGTTTGTAATATATTTTTTGCCTGCGTAACTTTTTCATTTGAACCCATGGCGGTCATCCAAGTAATTCCACCATAGAGAATCAATATAAAAAATATTGTACCGATAAAACCTAAACCAATAACAACGATTTGGGCGGCTAGAGCTTCAGGAGAAGATTTGCTTATCGTCATCCCAACCAACTTAGTTTTTTTGGCAGTATCTTCAAGGCCGTATTTATCAGCTGCTCCTAACACAAAACAAGGTAATAATAAAATTACCCCGATTATCAACGATAAGAAAATTTTGCTTTTTGCAGCCATAATTTCATTCTGGACTGCCTTCTAAAGTAAAAGTCAATCCGGAATTTCTATCAGGGGGTTGCGCGCCCCCCTTCGTTCCCTGTCACTTTTTATAATTTTTACACCTGCCTAAAACCCTTATAAGACGCCTTGGTTTTTCAAAATGATGGTGAACAAAAGAAAACGCGCGAACCCCCTGATAGAAAAAGTTTACGGACTAGTAGTCGCTTGTACCAACTGCGAAATAACGAAACTGGTAAGAGCGTATGCTGATAAAATAATAGCTAAGCCGATCACGCCGGAGAATATCCATTTCTTTGCCTCACCCACTTGATCTTCGTTGCCACCAGCTGTCATCCATTTAAAACCACCAATAAGAATGATAACTACGGCAATAATACCTAGCAAGCCCATAGCCACACGAATAATCTGAGCTATTGTGGTACGGATATCTGTAGTACCTAATCCAGTTTCCGCGCCATAACTCAATCCAATATCGTCAGTGGTTATCAAACCTCCGTCTACGGCTAAAGCTGGTGCTCCGCCGATTAAAAGACCGCCAAGAACTATCATCACTGCCGCTAAACCAATAATAATTTTCTGCATAGATTCACCTCCCTTCCTATGTAGCGCAAAACCGTTAAAACGATTGCGCAAGATTATGTCTAAAATACATTGTTAATTTTACCATAAAAAACTGCTTTTTCGCAATCAGTAAATGCACTTATTACAAATACCGTCAACCACCCGCGCCTGCCAAAAAATTCAATACCGTACCAACCAATAAATAACTACCTAGTACCAAAATAAGCCCAATAATAGCCCAAACCATAGTATGAGAACCTTTTTTTACCTTTTCCGGATTACCGGCTGATGTTAACCATTGAAAACCTCCCCAAACCATCATGACCAAGGCCAACCCACCAACAAAACCCAAGATTGATTTAATAATCAAACCGATTAAACTTGATGGATCAGTGCTTTTCTCCGAACTTAATGGGTTATCTAATTTTACCTCTGATGAATTTGAATCTGTGGTATATACTGTAGGAACAAATAAAAAAGACATCAGTCCCAGAAAAAAAGAAAAAATAATTATAAGTGTTGATATTTTCATACCTAGTATATCAACTTCCAGAAGCAAATATTAATTAAAATTTGCTTCATGAATATGGAATAGTTATTTGAATTTATCACTTTCATAAATAGTTATTTGTGTTTGCGTGATTGTTTATCCTGATTTTATCGATTTTTCCAGAATTATTAATATTTTTTTTAAAAAACACACTGGAAGTTGTATTACTAGGCGTATTAACCAACGCGTTCAAGTATTGTTCTTACTACCATATAGCTTCCGCCCATGGCCAAGACGCCGAGGGTTGTCCAAACTAAAATACTTTTTGCTTTTGCAACTTTTTCAGAATTTCCAGAAGCAGACATCCAGATAAATCCAGCATAAATATAAAGCACAATGGCAATTGAGCCCATAAAAGCTATTAACACGTTTATTCCCCGTGATAATAGATCAGAAGGAGCGCCGATATTCATGGGGTTTAACTTAGCTGCCCCCTTTTTTAAAGTACCTACTCCCTCCTGTTTTGCAGCGTCCTCTGATGGTTGGCCGACCGGTTCATTTAAATATTCTTCAATTACTTCTGCTGTTATGTCACCGGGAGTGCAACGATTTTCTGGCGGGCATTCTGTATCAGATTCCATTAAAGGTTCACAATAACCGCCTATCATACAACCCTCGGCAGCATAAACTGTCTCAACAAAATTTAAGCTTTTTTCCGCCTTAACGCCAATAGTGGAACTAAGAAATGAAATCAAAGCATAAGCGCTGAAAGCAATGACAAGCCCGATAATAGCTGCAGTCATGGCTGAAGTGCCTTGCTTAATTTTTTCCTGATTACCTTGTGAAATAATCAAAATAACGCCTCCATAAATGAAAAAAAGGAGGGCTAAAGCTCCAATAAAACCAAATAAATAAATACCGATATTTATTGCCAGCCAAATAAATACATTAACGTTGTCGCACTGCTTCATTGCAGCCGTATCTCTAGTAAGAACACATTCTGGTATGAGTTTACTTGAAACGGCCGATGTTTCTGCCGCCTCAACATGAGCTGGCCGCGCGATAAAAAATATACCAAAAACAAGAAAAGATAGTGTCGTTAAAAAAACAAAATATCTCATAGCCTATAAAGTTTGGTTAATTTTTGCTGCCGCCCGATTGAGCGTTTCCTGGTGCCACTGCGGAATTTTATCTTCATAATTTGGCGGAATCTGTTGCCATTCTATCACCATGTCTTTCAGAGCTTGAACTGCCCCATCATAATTATTTCCCCGATACCAATTGTCGGCAATAAGCAATTGAATAACAAAAGGGCTTAAATCAATATCTTCTTTTTGACTGTTTACCAAGCTTCTCAAAGCAGTTGGTCGTTTTGTGGCAGTCAAATATTCCTCAGTCGCCTTTGAGCGAGTCAAATAATTAATCAAGCCCCAGGCTTCATTTTGATTTCTGGATTTTCCAACAACAGACTGAATCCAATAATTTGCCACATTGACAGGTTTTTCTGGATCAAGTTGAAGTAAAGGCAAAATACCAAAATTCAGCTGTGGCGCCCGAGCTTTTATTTGGGCGTTGTGATAACTATAGCCTAAGAAAAAAGCAGTTCTTCCCTGGGCAAACGCCTCAAGCGATTCGGCCATGGTTTCGTTCCAAGAATAAGTATCGCGAGTTGAATTGGCAAAATCAGTATAAAAATTCATCACCGACATTGCTGGACTCTCGATATTAGAGGAAATACCTCTTGGCGAGAGATTAAAGACCGCTTTGTTGTCGCGCGAAATCATTTCCACCCCGCTTTGCTTAAAAAGAATATAAAGTATGTCATCTATACCTACAATATTTCCCGCTCCGCCTAAAGCCGCGCCGGATTGAACGATCTGTCCTGTTTCACTATTGATTTTGGAAATCTTCCTCACTGCTTCCTGAAATTCCTCCCAGGTGGTTGGCGGTTCAGCTACTTGCGAACGATCAAGTAAATCTTTGTTGTAATAAATTGCCATTGTATCCAAAGAAATCGGCAAACCATAAATTTTATTATCTAAAATAACATCTTTTTTAACGGTTTGTAAAAATTCACGATCAATACCATAGACTGTCGGCAAAGACACTGGCATGGTATTAATAATCGTTTCTATCTGATTAACAATATTCTTTTTTGTTATCACAGTGGTATCTGTATAACTTGGCGGCATTGAAGATAGTTTGCTTTGATATCTAGGCAACTCTCTCACATGAACCGATATAATATCCGGACCCTGATCTTCGGATAATGCTTCAGTCAGGCGACTATAAAGCTCATCGGAACGTAATTGGCGTACAGTTACCGTAAGATATGGACGCTGAGCTCTATATTTTCCAATAGCTGCGTTTAGTTGTTCAACATCATCATAGACTGTCCAATATTCCAATTCCACTGGTTTTGTCGCCGCAACCTCCTCTTTTGACATTCCTTTACAGCCAAATCCAGAAAAAACAAAACAAACGATAATGAGTGAAACGATAAATACTGAAAATTTTATGTTCCGCATAATAAAAATATATCTAACTAACTATGTGCAACACCTAAACATTAAAACAAATCGTATTATTTTAACATTTGTCTATTATACCACACTTTTTAGGTATTTTTTAAACTCTTTCTTTAGTTTGGAGTTACGTAGAGCAAAGTCAACGTTTGCTTTAAGATAGCCAAATTTTGAACCAGTATCATAATACTCTCCCTCAACAAGCTTGGCGTAAATTGGTCTTTTTTTCAAAAGCTTAAAAATCGCATCCACTAACCACCGCTCTCCCCCCTTGCCAAGTTTTGTTGACTCAAGGGCCTTAAAAATATCCGGAGTCAAAACATACCCGCCAAGCGACGCTATCCTGCTAGGAGCTTTTTCTGGGCCTGGTTTTTCAACAACATTTTTTACCTGATAAACGCCTTTTTCAACTTCTGTGCCGTCAATAATTCCGTACTTTGTAGTTCCCTCATTGTCTACTCTGTGCGCTGTTAAAACTGGATCGCCGTATTTATCATAAGTATCTATCAACTGTTTGATATGGGGTTTTTTGGGGGTATAAAAAAATTCATCTCCCCAAAGAACGGCAAATGGTTCATCTCCAACAATCGGTTTTGCGCAAAGCACTGGCGTGCCATTGCCATAAGGACCCCTCTGCCGGATAAAAATAAAATTAGCCATGTCGGCAATTTTTTTAACTTCTTCGGCCATCTCTTTTTTGCCCTGCTTTTTTAGCACGTTTATTAATTCATAATGCGGACTAAAATGATCTTCAACGGCGCGCTTAGAAGGGCCGGTAATAAAAATAATATCGGTAATACCCGATCTGACAGCATCTTCAACTACATACTGAATAATCGGCTTATCAACCACGGGAAGCATTTCTTTTGGTTGAGCTTTGGTTGCCGGTAAAAAACGAGTGCCAATACCGGCAACAGGTATAACTACTTTAGTAATCATAAAAAAATTATTCTCATTAATTTATAGGCATATTATAACACTGACCAAGTGACAAATCAATTTATTATTGTATGATTTCCCAGCTTAAAACTTGGTATTCTGAACCAACCGGAAAACCTGCGGGCGGGCCAAAAGTTAAATGTTCATCATATACCATCTGCAATTCGCGGTAACCTGAAGTAACAGGTCCGCCGCCGGAAGTCCAAGCCCAGGTCCAAATACCTTTAGATATTACCGATCCGTAAATAATGAGCTCGTCTTTTATGTCACCGGGATAATCATAGCGCTTTGCCGCCCCGTTTTGAGCAACCATGGCAGCGTCAATTTCCATATCATTAGGTGTGTCATGAGGAATAAGAACATTTTGCTCAGCAATCAACCCAAGCACATGATTTCCATCTTTGGCATAATAAGTAATATTATCTGGAATCATAATTGACTTGCCGGCAGATGTGCCGATAGTAGCGCGCCCCTTTACCACACCCTGCACCCAAAAATTATCTTCAACAAAAATAAAGCTGCTAGTCGGCACGGCATAGGTAGAAGTATTTGAATCAAGTGTTTTGATATCAATACAAAAATCTTTTTGCTTTACATCAAACACATCTCTGCCTTTATAACACTTCAAAGAAGTAACTTCATTCACCTCAACTGTTCCGTCAGATTTAAAATTCAACCGCCAGCCATAGGCGCCTGAAGCAGAAAGATAAAGTCCGTTTGATTCGGCTTGTGCCTGAATTTCCGCTAAATTAATGGTTATCCCGGCAAAATCTGTTTCTGGCACGGGAAAACTCCAAAACTCTTGTGGTCCACCCTGACCCCAAATACCAGGTTTTTCTTGATCGGTTCCACAACCCTGATGATATTTGCATGTATAAGTTGCGACTGCGCTAGTCACAGGCGCGTCACAGACACCGTCAAATCTAATACCATGATTCGAGTGAAATTTACCATGAGTCGACTCAGTATCTCCAATCCAAACATCAGCATCACTCAAAAGCGAATAATCAGTAATAGAAGGGAATCCCAGTCGCATGCGTACAATGCGTTTTGTATTTGGCTGCTCTACCAACCATCCTGTTGATTCAACTTGCACTATAGTAGAACCAATAGGTGGTACTGTGATTTCCAGAGAAAAATAACCAATTAAATTTCCGTTTTTGTCTTCATATTCATGAATATATGGTCCGGAAGTAGCAGTCCCATCCTGATAATCAGTCGGGTCGTGGGCTAAATGCCAACGATAGTAATTAAGGCCTGCTTCAGCTACTTGAAAAGCTAATTCGCTGTTATGTTTATGTACTGAAGCGCGATTTTCGCCAATAGCATAACCGGAAACAGCAGCCACTACCACGGAAAAAGCAATGATGCCAAAAACAGTGGCAAATAAAATTAAGTTGCCTCTCGTATCGTGGCGTAAACTTATTATTGTCTTAATAATCTTGCCTTGGACAGTTGTTTTTTTAGATTTAGTCCTCGACATAGCAAAATATGTTAATTACTTTTTAGATTGCGCAAATGCGCTTTGGCTTCAATCAAAAATGGTGCCGGTGAAATATTTGGATCTTCTTCCATTAGAAGCTTTATGTGCACCATTCTAATTTGTGTAACATCAATAGGGTATGTTAAAGGAGTGGTTGAAACTGAACCGTCATAGTTCTGACCATAATATTCAAAAACCGGAGTATTCACATCGTTTTCAATATCATGAGCTATGGTTGATGTTGTCTCAGTAGAAGAAACATAGCTCAATGGATTGCCGCTCGGATTTATTATGCCTTTAATAAATTCTTTGTTTTCCGAAAAATATCGAACCCTTTCCATTTGAGAATCGTCGTCAATATTGGAAAAGAAAATAAATTCTGTAGTTGATACCGCTTCAATAGGATAGGAGCCGAGTGAAGATTCGTTGGCAGTTCTGATCTCGTCAATAAAACCCTGGATCACACGCCGGCCTTCGCTTTGCGTCTTTAACTGCTCCCAAACAACATCGCGCGAGAAAAAACCGAATTGCATTATAGCGACAACCCCGCCGATTATCATTAAAAAAATACTCATTGCTATTATGGCCTCAAGCAACGAAACACCGCGATTGTTAATTTTTTTTAACAAATTCATAATCAATCTTAACTTAATCGCTTACCATTGGCACCCAAAGCGTAGAATAACCGGAAACATCAACCGTGCCCGTAGTTGTTAAATATCCTGATTTAGATAATTCAAAAATAAATTCTTGAGCTAAAAGTGAAGAAAAGTAACTTTGTCCCGGCGGAATACATGAATTGGTATAGGTAAAAGAAATATCAGACAAGTGGGGTGTGAATGCACTATCGTCAGTACCCAAATAAACCCGATAACGCAAATAACGATCATCGTCATGACCGAAATATATTAGGGTATTTGTAGCCGTATAATAAGTCGCACTAGTGCCGTCAGGCCCTAAGAAATCCCAACTTGCCGGTGAGCTGGAATTGCTAGTGGCTAGTTGTAATTTTACTGGATTATCTCCGGTTTCTGTTGGCTGCTCCAAGGGTTGCCAAACAATATTTTGAAAATTTACTGATTCGCCAATATCAAAAGTAGACGATTCCAGCCAACCAGATAATGCATAATCCGAACCAAATAATTTTAATTTAATATCTCCTGCCGGCGAGTTTATTTCAATATTCCCATCGTCATCATAATACTCGTCTTCATTGATAAATAATTCTTGACCATTGCCTTGAGACCAATCGGTTTGCCTAGAATAACCTAAACCGGTTGAGAAACTTTGGTCATAGCTTGTTGTTGGACTGTAAATCCGCACATTTACGCCGGATAAAGGCAGTTCGGTAGCATAGTCAGAAACATTTACAAGCAAAGAATTGCTGGTGTGAGCTTTTAAAATAAGAGTAACCTCTTGACTGCCGCCGGCTTCCAGGCCAATTGGCATCATCGGAATAGTACCGGCCACATCATAGGCAGAAGTATTGGCATTAAAATAATAATCGTCCCATTCAAGATTGCTTATAGTGTAATCTCCGTTTGCGTCAGTGGTAAATGTATCATAATATTTTGGCTCTGGCGGATCTTCACCGATTAACTTGTCTCCCCAAATATTAAATAGCCTATTGCCTGCAACTGAACAAGATTGAGACATTGTATGGACCTGCATGGTAGATAACAAATCAATCGAAAAATATGATTGTGTAATGCTTCTTTCAGACACGGTGGCATGAGGCTTTTTTGGTTTTGTTCTTTCTGGCGTAGTTGAAACTGTATAATCACTTGAATATCCTTCTTTGCTGACAATAATCTCATAATTTTGCGTACTGGTCGGAGTGTCAATTAATTTCAAATAACCTTGGGTATCAGTAATATCCTGAGTGGATATATACGGATCAACTGAAGTGTTAATAATTTCAACATCTGCTTCTGGTATTGGCTGGCCGGCTGAATCAAAAACGCGAATAAAAAGAGCTCCATTATATGAAGCATTTTCAAGGCCATTGGGAGCAATAAGAGAATTTAATATCACTGGCTGCCCTTGCATACAATTTAGGCAGAGAATCGACATTTCCACCAGCTTGTAGTCAGCTGGAGAAGTGTCCTGCGGGGTGGAAGTCATAGTGCCATCAAACGGGTCATCGATATTACGCACCGTAGTCAGAACGCGATAAGTCGCACCATCGCGAATAAATATTCTTTCATATTCTATTGTACCGGCTGGTACACCGCCAACTGTACCTACATTTTCATAAGGCATATTGCGCACTGTTTCAACCAACTCAGAAAGAATAGCTGTCTCAACTATGCGCAGCCTGGAAGAATAAACAACTTTGTAAATAAAACGGACACCTTCATAAACACCTAAAGCAAATAAAACAAATACTGTCGTGCCAACTAAGACTTCCATTAAAGTGAAGCCTAATATTTTTTTATTGGATTTTTCACCGCTCCTTTTTGCCTTTTTCATAACTAAAAAAATTCGACAATTGAAAAACCGCTGAGATAACAATATTATAACACAATTATGTACTTTTTTTAACCAGAATATTATAATGTCATAAACATCTTGATTTTTCAGTAAAAATGTGATAATATTTGGGCATATTTACATTGGTCCGGTGGTGAAACTGGTATACACGAGGGACTTAAAATCCCTTGCCGCAAGGCGTGTGGGTTCGATTCCCACCCGGACCACTTAAATTAATAAACAAAAAAACACCCCGTGGCAGAATAGGGTGTTTTTTGTTTATCGCCACAGGCACTCTGCGACAAACGGTTTAAGTTGTAATATTATCTGATCAAGCTCTTCGTCAGAATAAGTGGTCATGGTTTGATAGCTTGGATCCAAAGTTTTATCAGGAATAAATTTTTGTAAAATATACAATCTAGCGTCTTTTATCTCTTCTGCTATTTTTTTTATATCTTTCGGGCTAAGTACTTCTTTTACTACTGTCGTGCGGAATTCATAGGGCAAACTAGAATTCATTATCAAATGCACGCTTCGCTTAATTTTCTCCACATCAACCAAAGAACCAATATGAGATTGATAATTTTCAAGCGGCGCTTTGTAATCCATGGCAATATAATCAACCAACTCTTCATCTATCAACTGCTTCAGTTTTTCAGGATGACTGCCATTTGTATCAAGTTTAACCTTAAAACCCATTTGCTTAACTTTTTTTATAAAATCCGCCAAATCAGGCTGTAGAGTTGGTTCGCCTCCTGTAATCACCACCCCATCCAGCTTACTCTGTCGCGTTTTCAAAAAATCAAATATTTCTTTTTCCGTAACCGGAGCAAACATTTCCTGTGAAGAATTAATCAATTCCGGATTGTGGCAAAAGGGACAACGGAAGGAACATCCTTGGGTAAACAGTATGGCACAAGCGAAACCTGGAAAATCGATTAAAGAAAATTTTTGCCATCCGCCGAAGGTCATACTGCCAAAGGCAACAGCGTCTTGTAGGCGCGCCTCATTTTATACTCTGCCCGCTTGCCTTTGTTCCACTGTTCAACCGGACGCAAGTAGCCAACAACACGTGAATAAACCTCGCACTTGGCTCCACACTCGGGACATTTATATTTTTCACCGCTTAGATAACCGTGAGTCGGACATACACTGAAAGTTGGTGAAAATGTAAAATACGGCAAATGGTAATTTTTGCAGATTTTCCTAACCATGTTTTTAACCGCTTCCGGGTCGGATATTTTTTCACCCACGTACAAATGCATGACTGTGCCTCCGGTATAGCGCGACTGCAAACTATCCTGTAAGTCCAGGGCTTCAAAAATATCGTCCGTATAATTAACTGGCAAATGAGTTGAGTTAGTGTAAAAAGGATCAATTTTTACTTTTGTATATTGATCTTCATTGGCTACGACAATATTTGGATATCTTTCCTTATCCTTTTGAGCCAAACGATAGGAAGTGCCCTCGGCCGGAGTTGCCTCCAAATTATAGTTATTGCCTGTTTCTTTCTGGTACTCCAATAATTTTTTCCGCATAAAATCAAGGGTTTTTTCAGTAAACTTACGCCCTTTTTCACTGGCGATATTTTGTTTCAACAAATTCAAAACAGCTTCATTCATGCCAATAATACCAATGGTGTTAAAATGATTCTTCCAATATACGCCGTGACGCTCTTTCATGTGGCGCAGATAGTATTTTGAATAAGGATAAAGATTTTTTTCAGTGAATTTTTCCAAAATTTTACGCTTAATTTCCAAACTCTCTTTAGCTAGGTCCATTAAACGTCCCAGCTTAGAAAAAAATTCCTTTTCAGTTTTAGCTACATAGCCAAGCCGAGGTAAATTCAAAGTAACCACTCCAACTGAACCGGTTAAAGGATTCGCTCCAAAAAGTCCACCGCCTCTTCGCTCAAGAGAGCGGTTGTCGATTCTAAGCCGGCAACACATTGACCTGGCGTCTTCTGGGTTCATTTCAGAATTAACAAAATTAGAAAAATAAGGAATGCCGTATTTTCCCGTTATGGTCCAAAGATCATTATATTTGGGATTATCCCAATCAAAATCTTTGGTGATATTGTAAGTTGGAATAGGAAAAGTAAACACCCGACCCTTGGCATCGCCTTCACGCATTACTTCAAAAAATGCTTTATTAAAAATATCCAACTCTTTTTGAAAATCGCCATAACACTCCTTCATTGGCTTGCCGCCAATTATCACGGTTTGTTCTTTGTAATATTTTGGCACTTCAAGATCCAAAGTGACATTGGTAAAAGGCGTCTGAAAGCCGACTCTGGTCGGAACATTCATGTTAAAAAGAAACTCCTGCAAAGCTTGTTTGACCTCAGTATAGGTTAACTCATCGTATCGAATAAAAGGGGCGAGCAAAGTATCAAAATTGGAAAAAGCCTGAGCGCCGGCTGACTCACCCTGCAAAGTGTAAAAGAAATTTACAATCTGTCCTAAGGCGCTCCTGAAATGTTTCGGCGCTTTTGATTCAATTTTTCCCGGCACGCCTTTAAATCCTTCTGACAATAGATCATACAAATCCCAGCCAACGCAATATACGGATAAAATATTCAAATCATGAATATGAAAATCTCCGTTCAAATATGCTTCCTTAATTTCTTTAGGATAAATTTTATTGACCCAATATACCTTACTTATCTCTGAAGAAATATAATTGTTCAACCCCTGCAGAGAAAAAGTCATGTTGCTGTTTTCATTTACCTGCCAATCAAGCTGATCAAGATACTGGTCAACTAAACTTACTGAGGCCTTATTGTTTATCTCTCGAATTTGGGCGTGTTGGTCGCGGTAAATAATATATCCTTTTGCCGCTTTTTTATAAGCGGAATTAAAAAGAACCTCCTCAACTATGTCTTGTATCTCTTCAACATTCGGAACTTTTTTAGTAGTTACTTCGGTGGCTAAAGCTAATACGCGCGTTGTTAGGCGATCAGCAACCTTTTCATCAAACTCACCTGAAGCCAGACCAGCTTTGGCGATAGCATTAGTAATTTTTTTTGCATCAAACTTAACGACTTGACCGTCGCGTTTTTTAATTTTCTTGAACATAGTGTTCAGATTTTCAGAGAAAAATAATTAAAAAATTTGTTCTGCCTGCAAAACCCTCCTAAAAAGGCCATTTTTATTAAACACTATATCTTGTGTTCAAATTCTTTTTGATACACAATATATAGTATTTTCTCAGCGATACCATTATAACATTATTTTTCAGAACTTACCAAACTACCATTTTTTCTCTCAACAGTGCGATTTTTTAAACCGGCATTAAAGTTATCCACAGAAAAGTCTGACTCTAGACTTCAGACTTCGGCAACCAGAGTCCGGAGTCAGGCGTCCATCCATAGACAATCGAACATCGATATACTACAATACCAACAATATGGAAGAAGAAATTAATGAAAATTACGAAGAAAGACTGGCTGATCCAAGCGCTTCTTCTGAAGAAGTACAGCTTGAAATTACTTTGCGACCCAGAGAGCTCAAGGACTTTGTTGGCCAAGGACAAATCAAGGAAAATTTGAATATTTCCATCCAGGCGGCCAAGAAAAGAGACGAACCATTGGAGCATATTCTGCTTTATGGCAACCCAGGATTAGGCAAAACTACCTTGGCTCACATTATCGCCCGAGAAATGGGCGGAAACATCAAAGTTACCTCTGGCCCGGCTCTGGAAAAAGTGGGGGATCTGGCAGCTATTCTTTCCAACTTGGAAGCTGGTGAGGTTCTGTTTATAGACGAAATTCATCGTCTAAACAAAACCATTGAAGAAGTGCTTTATCCGGCCATGGAAGACTATTCTCTAGATATTATTATTGGCTCGGGACCGGCCGCGCGAACAATACGGATGCCTTTGAACAGATTTACCTTGATTGGTGCTACCACTAAAATGAGCATGCTTTCAGGGCCAATGCGGGATCGCTTTGGGCACAGCTTCCGCCTAAATTTCTACGAACCGGCAGATATTGAACAAATAATAAATAGAAACGCGACTATTCTAAATGTACCGATTGAACCCAAAGCTACTGGCTTGATTGCCGAACGGGCCCGTCGAACTCCTAGAGTAGCTAACCGCCTACTTAAAAGAGTCCGCGACTTTGCTGAAGTGCATAATAGCGGACAAATTGATTTATCGAGCGCAAAATCCGCACTAAACCTGCTCTCAATTGATGAATACGGTTTGGAAGAAGTGGATCGACGCTTGCTTTCCGCTTTGATTGAAAAATTTAACGGCGGACCGGTTGGGCTAAATACCCTGGCTGCTACCATAGCCGAAGAAATTGAAGCGATTGAAGATGTTTTTGAACCATACCTGATGCAAACTGGATTTCTAGAACGCACACAAAGAGGCCGCAAAGCGACGCCTCTAGCCTATAAACATCTGGGTTTTGATCTGCCAAGGACAGACTCTTTATTTTAATTTTACTCTTATGTTGACCATCCCCCTATACAGCCTATTAATAATATTTTTTATTTATCTGGCCACCTGCACATTTTTTGTTTTCGTAAATTTTGGCCACCTAATGCACACTGCCTCACTTGGTTTATTCAGTTATTTCTTATCCATACTGGTAATAGTCGCCTTAATAATCGTTCTCTGGTTTACTTATCAAATACTTTCTCAAATTAATTGGTCAGAACCTTTAACCATATTTAACCCGGAATGGTTTGGTGGAATATTTACAATAAACCAATCGCTATGACCCAGATATACAACTTTCAGCGTGTATAATATTAAAATGAGTCTATCAAATTAATTTATATCAATTTATCAAATTTAGATAAAAAAAATATTCTGCAAACACGAAGTAATAAAGTAGTTTTTCATTTTTATTAATTTTTTTAATTATTTTTAGAACAAATGCTTATATGCGTTTGCTTCTGAAAGTTGATATACTGGGTATGAATCTTTCTCATTTCATCCGTCAAAAATCTTACGAAAAAATACTGCATCGCATTCGCCGCCATCCGATTACTTTTTTCTCAATATTTTTGTTTTTCATTGTCTTGGTATTACTGCCCCTAGCTGTTTTTTATGTTTTAGGCCCCCAAATATCTGTCTGGACTGAAAAAGATGCTGCTTTTGTCGCTTTAACACTTCTTGGAAGCGCTTATTTTGTCGGCATAATTTTATTTTTTTATTCAAATTTCATTGATTTTTATTTGGACACACTTATTGTCACCAACGACCGCCTAATAGACATGGAACAAAACGGGTTATTTTCTCGCACTATCGCTGAAGTAGATTTATATCAAATTCAAGATGTCACTTCTGAAGTAAATGGATTTTTTGCCACCATGTTCAAATACGGAAATTTGATTATTCAAACAGCAGGTTCTGTACCAAAATTTGTTGTTCATAACATCCACAACCCGCACCATTTGCGACAAGAACTTTTGCATCTGGCTGAAGAAGATAGGAAATATCATAATAAGTAAAAGTTAAAAAGCTGAAAATTTCTATATTTAAAAACTCCGGATTAAAACCGGAGTTTATTGTTATCAATTCCAAATTACTAATATATCCTCTCCACATCGACGCCAGTATAGTAATATTTAAGCAATTGGTCATAAGTCCAGCCGTCTTTATCAGCTCTTTGAGCCGCGTCTGCCGCGCTCATGCCAACACCATGCCCCCACATGCTTCGTCCAATATCATATTTACATACCACCGGCTGAATCCATGGTTTATCTACCCCGCCCCAAACCTGACTCCACAAACGTGTTTTACCGTCTGAGTGTCCAAAATACGGCGTCACCACCGGCGTCCCTTTATATGTCACCATTTCGCCATAGGTGGATCGCGCTGCCTGAACTACACGAGGCATTAGTACTTCTGAATTATATCCAAGATAGAGCTGGTCAGCCGTAGTCGCCACAACATCATAAGTGCGCTGATCCGCTGGCACGCCATTATTCAAATGATAATAGGCATAAGTTCGGGCGGCTGTCAGAATCGCTTTGATATATTCCATGGCCGCGCCATTTGATGTTTCGCCGATACCGGCAACATATTCGTCCAGAGGCAATTCATTTATCACCCAAGGCATATTGCTTTTATTGGAAAATTTATATTCCATCACACCGCGATAAGCATTGAAATTTAAACTGCCTTTCCAGCTAACATGACGATCATAATTTACTAATATAAAATGACTGCCATTCTGTCGCGGAATCATTCTGATCGGCTCTCTCGTATTAAACGATAATGAAGGGCCGGTAAAAGTATAGATACCGTCCAAATACTTCAACTCAACCTGTTCATTTGCCGGAATCTCACCTTTAAAAATACCACCAGTATAGGCCTGGTATGAAAAAGGTGACTTAAACTTAACCGTGGCATCTGTTTTATAAAGCCCGACGCGGATATTCGGCTCGGCAATTAATTGACGGTTTGTGATATTGGCGAATACTGGCTCAGTATAATTTATCGGAGCATCAGCTGTGACAGTAACCGGCAATTCTAAAGTGCCTCCGTCTAAAGTATAGCTATTGGCTGTTAGCTGAAAACGGGCAATGTATTCACCTTTATACCTCGGTGCGCGAAAAGAAAAATCAAAATCGGTCGCTTCGCCAGGCTCTATTGTGTCAGTTTTTTCTAAAATCTTTTTTTCATTAACCCAGCTTTGGTCAGCAATGGCTACGTGCGCTACTTCTGCCAAAGCTACCTGGCCTTCATGTGTTGAGCCAGACTCCTGCCAAGCAAATGCCTGCCAAGTGACTGTGCCGATATTTAAATATCTAACTTTGAAATTTATAACATCTCCGCCGGTTGCAGTAACTTTTCTAGCGGAAAAAGCTAATAAATTAGCTTTATACTCTTTGGACATTTCAACTGCCTGATCGTTTTCTCCTTCCGCTGAATTACCGGCCGTGCTATCGCTGGTTTCTGAAGCTGTGGCGGAGGAAGCAACAATAGTTTTATTAATCGCATTTCGTGTAACCGGCCCGAAATATCCAACAGCTGGAGATATTTTCTTAGCTATCTGAAATTTTATTAAAGCGCTTTTAGTTAGTGATCCGAACAAAGTTGTTTCATTGCCAGTCGAACCAGCGCCAGAACTAGCAATCGTAAAGCCGTTGCTGTTTAAATATTTTTGCAGCTCTTTTACATCTGGTCCACTCATGCCTAACTCTAGATCGCGAGTAAAATTATAAACGATTGACTGTGCTGCGGCACTGGCAGTGGTTTGCGATTGAACGGTTGAAGCGCCAGCAGCCACCACTTTAATTTTTAAATAAAAATAACTGGATTTAATCCAGGTTAAATTTTCAGCTGCTAAATAAAAATCTTCTTTATAGTCGCCAATCTTGCTAGGAGCGGTTAATTTAATTTTAATTTCAGCTACCGCCCCAGGTTTGGTGATGGCAGAAATTTTTGCCGGCTGACTTTTAGAAAGCCAATTTGATGAAGCGAAATCGCTGGCCCGATAATTTGTATTTACTGTATAAGCGGAAACATAATTGGCGCCAGTATTATTCCAAGTTGCATCGCCAGTATTCTTAATCTTTATCACCAACTCTTTGGTCGCACCGGCCTCAATAGTAATCGGGTCAGCCACGGTCTGCCCCACATACGCTCCTTCATAGCTTAAATCTTTAAATGGCGGGGGTGCAAAATCAAGCGCTTGAGTTGTTGGTACATGCAAAAACAAGGCGCTAAAAAACGCTATTAAAATCAAAATTAATTTTGAATATAAATATTTCATAAATAGCTTTCACTACCTAAATACTATTAACGATTGAATGTGATATTTGTTACAGAAACACTGGTAATGATAGCACGATTTTTTTATATTGTCAGCCCCCAAAATATAAGTAAATAAAATGGCTAAACAAGCAGTTCACCCTATTAAATAATAAATTTTTAGGTAATTTAAACGCAACCGAATTAGGTGTGATTTATTTATAATAAAAATAAACAGAATTTATTTAACAGGGTAAATATGATATAATCGCAGTAATAATTATTATATGAACGAAGTTAGAAAAATCGCGCAAAATACTATTTGGCAATTTGCCGGAAAAATAATAAGTACGGCCTTAGGGTTGATTGCTATTGCCATAATGACCCGCTCTCTTGGGGTAGAAAAATTTGGCTGGTATGCCACGGCCGTTGGCTTTCTGCAATTTATTGGAATTTTTACTGATTTTGGCTTTACTGTAATTACAGCCAGCATGCTATCCGAACCTGCGCACAATAAAACCAAACTACTCAACAATCTTTTTACCTGGCGCCTTTTTACTGCCCTTATTGCTCAAGGACTTGTGCCGCTAACAATATTTTTCTTTCCTTATCCCGCACCAATCAAATGGGCAGTGGTGATTATGGCCATGTCATTTATAGGCGTTTCTCTGAACCAAGTGTTGATTGCCTATTACCAAACTAAATTAGCCCTTCACATTCAGGCAATTGGTGAAGTCATCGGTCGAATTGTTCTAGTGGCAGGCTTAACTTTTGTCTCAATAAGCAATTCTGGGTTTTTGGCTATGATGGCAGTGATTACACTCGGCTCATTCGCCTATACCGGATATCTCTGGTTTAAAGCCGAACCTATCCGCTTAGAAATAGATCGACCAATCAGTAAAGCAATTTTTAAAAAACTCTGGCCAGTAGCTTTGGCAGTTATTTTTAATTGCTTTTATTTGCAAGGCGACCGACTAATACTGCCACTTTATGCCAGTCAAATAGAAGTAGGATTATATGGCGCGGCCTACCGAGTGATCGATATCAGTATGCAGGTAGCGACTATGCTAATGGGCATGCTTCTGCCTCTAATCGCCTTTGCCTATTCGCGCAACCAAAAAGAAAATTTTATCAAACAGTCCCAGCGCGGTTTTGATTTAATGTCGCTTTTCCTTTTACCAATCATTGCCGGTACATTAGCGTTAGCCGAACCAATTATGCGCTTTGTCGCTGGAGCTGATTTTGCCGCTTCAGGCGGATTTTTACGGATTCAAATTTTGCTTATAGCCGGAATGCTTTTTGGTACTGTGTTCGGCTACATAAATCTAGCTATTGGACGACAAAAGCAGGCGCTATGGATATATTTGTCAGATGCCATATTGGCCGTTATCGCCTATTTTATTTTTATACCAATGCTCGGCGGCATCGGCGCTGCTTGGGTCAGAGTTGGTTCGGAAATATACGCTGGTATTGGTCTTTTAATATTGGCTGGAATTTTTTCCGGCTTTTGGCCTCGGTTGGGAGCGTTTATAAAAATAATAATCGCCAGCACGGCAATGGGATTTTTAGTCTGGACAATTCAGCCTCTTAATATTTTTATATCAATTTTTATCGGCATAGCTTCGTATTCAATTCTTATATTGCTTTTCAGGGTCGTTTCCCGTGAAACTCTCCGGATAATTATCGGCCGCGGCAGACAATTGCCTAACTAGTCTGAAATTGGTAAAATAACATTATTATAAGCTAAAACATATCACTATGGATTTTTCTAAAATTCGCAACTTTCTCTTTATCGGACTGTTGGCTTTTGTGTCACTGGTATTCCTTATTATTATTAAGGAATTTGCCTATCCGATTTTTTGGGCAGCAGTATTAGCTGGGGTTTTTTACCCTGTTTATAAGTTAATTAATGGAAAAATAAAAGTACCAAACTTAAGCACAGCAATTACAATGATGCTTATCATCATTATAATTGTTGTTCCTTTCATATTAATTAGTACGCTTGTTATAAGAGAGTCAATTGAACTTTATACTTCGTTTACCCATAATGGCGCACAAGTTAAAAGTAATATTATCCAAGCGGTTGAATGGGTAAAACAAAATCCCTACACCGCTCAGTTTAATATCAACGAAAATGCCATTGCAGAAAAATTTGCTGAACTCGGACAAGCGATAAGCTCATTTCTTCTTAAAAGCGCAAAAGATATAACGCAAAATACAATTATTTTTGGCATAATGTTTTTTGTTACTTTTTATACTTTATTCTATTTTATCCGCGACGGAGAAAAGCTATTGCATAAGTTGATGCACCTCTGCCCTCTCGGTGATGAACAGGAAAAACTATTGTATAACAAATTTACCTCAACAGCTCGGGCAACAATAAAAGGCTCATTGATTGTCGGTCTAATACAGGGTGCGCTCGGTGGAATCATGTTTGCTTTGGTTGGAATAAAAGGAGCGGTTATCTGGGGTATCTTAATGGTTTTAGTAGCTTCAATCCCCGCTCTTGGTTCATATTTTATCTGGCTACCTGCTGCAATTGTGATGCTAATAAGCGGCAGAACTTGGGCTGGAATTGGCATGATTCTGTTTGGCTCTTTGGTTATCGGCACAATTGATAATATTATCCGTCCGATTCTTGTGGGAAAAGATTCTCAAATGCATCCGCTTTTGGTTTTACTCTCTACATTGGGCGGCATAGTTGTATTTGGCGTAGCTGGATTCATCATCGGTCCGGTTATAGCATCACTAATGATGGCTTTTTGGGAAATGTACGACTCTCACTATAAAAAACATTTAGACAGGAATTAAAATTAAAATATTTAAAACCCCCAGCAACAAGCTGGGGGTTTTAAATTAGTTGCGGGGCCCGGACATTTCACTGCTCACCCCGCTTAGTTAAGTACTAACTTCTGTCCAGAAAATGAAATAACTGCTTACGTAAATATATTCTTCCTGCCCCGCTTTTTAAAAATTTTTCTCTACCCATTGCGTCTCGCCTATCTAAATAGCATTCATAATATATCAATCGAAAAGGTCTCCTTAATTTTGTTGATTTGCTGTAACCCTTAATGTGCTCCTGCAAGCGTTGACGCAAATCATGGGTATATCCAATATACCATCCGCCGTCAACTTGAGATTTAAGTAAATAGACAAAATACATACTATCTAGCCGCGTATAGGCTCGCCATTATTTGGCTCGCCACGCGGCCACGTATTGATTTAATAAATACCGGCTTTTTACGCCGGTATTTATTAAATCGATTATACGTGGTTGCGGGGCCCGAACATTTCACTGCTCGCCCCGACTTAACGTCGGGGCTGCGCTCACGAAAACCTTCGGGTTTTCGTGGACTTTCCTCAGCAAGAGAAAACTCCCGTTTTCTCCCTTTCCCGGTTCAAGTCCGGGTCATAATCAAAATAAATATCTCCGCCAAAGCGGAGATATTTATTTTAGTTGCGGGGCCCGGACTTGAACCGGGAACCTTCGGGTTATGGGCCCGACGAGCTGCCAATTGCTCTACCCCGCTATATTGCTGTGAGAGCGGTAGACCGGATTCGAACCGGCGACCTTCTCCTTGGCAAGGAGACGTTCTACCAACTGAACTACTACCGCATTTTGTGTTTATCATTTTAGCTAAAAAACCTTGTTTTGTCAAGCCGTATTATGATTAAACCCATTGTTTTCCTCAACTTTGCGATAGTACTGCCTTTTGATAATCTCCGTACAAACAAAATAAGCGACCATGACAATTCCAATCATGATAAAATCACCGACCCGAAGCACGGCAAATCTGAAAAGTTCTTGTCCAAACGAAGTAAACGGCAATATTACAGCAACTGCGATAGCGCTAATGCTTAAAAATAATAATATAAATGAAGGGAACTTCGCTCGCCAAAATACTACTCTAGTGCGAATGGAATAAATAAGGGCCAGCTCGGTTACCACACTGCCAATAAACCAACCTGTTTGTAAAATCGCCGGCTCGCGATTTATAAAAAGAGCAAAGAAAATAAAATCAAATACAGTGCTGACCAGGCCCAAAATAATTGCCATAAGAACTACTTCTCGAATGTTATAGGTTCGTGGCCGACGGAGTTCGGAGCGATCTACCGTATCCATGGCAATGGCAATCATCGGAAAATCAGAAAGCAAATTTAACAAAAGAATTTGCACTGGAAGCATTGGTAAATAAGCAATGATTAATGAGGCAATGGCAATGGCGTAAAAATTTCCAAAATTTGAAATTAAAGTAATTTTTAAATACTTCACAGTATTTGCAAATATTTCACGTCCACATTTGATCCCTTCAATAATTACAGACAGACTGGGGTTTAAAAGAATTATATCTGAAGCTTCGCGAGCGATATCGGAAGCGCCATTTACTGCCAGGGCAACATTGGCCAACTTGAGTGCCGGTGCGTCGTTTATGCCTTCTCCCAGAAATCCAACTTCATATTTTTTCTGCAACAAGGCGATTATTTTATGTTTCTGTTCTGGCGTCACGCGAGCAAAAACTGCATATCGTTCAACCGCAGCCTGTCTTTTTATCAGGGTCATTGACATCAACTCATCGCCAGTAATAACATCGTTTGAATCAGCTATTAAACCAATTTCTTTAGCCACCGCACCAGCCACCTCTTTGCTGTCTCCTGTTAAAATTTTTACCTGCACGTTTAATTTATTCGCCTGGCTAATAGCCGAACGCGTTGTTTTCTTTATAGGATCATTAAAAGAAATGAATCCAATAAATTTTACATTTTTTTCGTCTGCTATTTTATAAGATTTTATACTTCTTGTTTCTTTTTCTGCAACTGCTATCACTCGTCTTCCGTTCTGACCTTCGTTTATTAACCAATTATTTAACTGAGTAATTTGATTTTCATTCAAACCTAAACACAAAGGCAATATTGATTCTGGAGCACCGCGAACAATAATCCACTGTTTGCCGCCATTTTCAACTAAAACACTATTGTGTCGCCTTTTTGGATCAAATGGCAATTCAAATATCCGCCTACTCCGTTTTACATACCCTTTAATCTGTTTACTAACAGCGCCCCAAATAGCGATATCAAATGCATTATTTGGCTCTGATTCGCCTTCGCCTAAAAACGAAGCAGCCAATGCTGCCCCGCGCAGACAATGATTTTTATTCTTTGCGTTTAATTTAAATACTTTTAGACTATTTTCAGTTATCGTTCCTGTTTTATCGGTGCATAAAACCTCAATACTACCAAGATCTTCAACTGCTGATAAGCGACGAACAACCACTTTGCGACGAGCCAAACGAATCGCTCCGCGAGAAAAAGATAATGTCGTAACTACCGGCAAGGCTTCGGGAATAACACCGACTGTTAAAGCGACACAAAATAGCACCAGTTCAGGAAAATTAGTGTTGTCGCCTTTAATTAATATATTAGTTATAAATAACAAAACGACAATAAAACTAATCATTCGTAAAATAAAAGAGCTGAAATGCGAGATACCTTTTTCAAAAGTGCTGACCCGTTTAGTTTCTGTTGTTAATCGAGCCATCTCACCGATTAGGGCTGAGCTACCGATGGATATTACAATGCCAATACCTTTGCCGCTCGTAATGGTTGTGGCGGAAAAAACAATATTATCACAACCGATTGCGCTCTGAGGCAACTTTTTTAATGCGACAACTTTTTTATTTATCGGAACTGATTCTCCGGTAATAACCGACTCATCGACTGACAAATTATTTATTTCAATGAGACGAATATCGGCCGGTACAACATCGCCAGTTTCTACAATCAATAAATCGCCCGGTACTAAATCACGGGTATCAATCAGCGTTTCAACACCATTGCGGCGGACTTTTGCATTTGCTTTTATATATTTTTTAAGAAAAATCAATGTTCTTTCCGAATGGTATTCCTGAACAAAAGAAAGGATGGTGTTAATCAAAACAAAAACAACAACCAGTATGCCGTCAACAATTTCACCCATTAATATGGCGATAAAAGCTGCGAAAAGGAGTAAATAAATAAAAGGCGACCTCAACTGGCGCAGCAATATTTTAAACGGTGTCATGCGATCAGACTTCAGCTCATTGGGCCCGTGCTTAATCTGTCGTTTTTTAACTTCTTTTTCCGACAAACCTTCAACAGAAGAATTAAGTTCATCAAAAACTTCTGCTTCGGTTTGCGTGGCAAAATTATAATTCATACCATCACTATTTTACACCTTTTCAGACAATAAAAAAATGCTGCATTGTTTTTATGTTCGACTTCCACATCACATTCAAAAATAAACCAGCCCGAATGGGCTGATTTATTTTTGAGCTCAATAGTAAATGATGTTAGAACATGTTTGTGCGGGCAATATTGACAAATGGCGGGCTATGGGCTATGGTACTACGTTGTTCTTTCACAATAATTCCCAATCGGGAAAGGAGGTCGATATGGATTTTTTGAACAGTTTATTACACAAGATTGAACGGGCACACGGCATGTACAAGACTCTAGAAGTTATTACTGATTACTTCTGGCCGGTGCTGATTACCCTCGGAGCCGTCATCGCCATCCTTATCATCCGCAGCTATCTACACGGGAGAGATATAAAGAAACTCAAAAGAGGCGCTGTCGGCAACTCAGCCCAGGGGGCGTCAATACATGTTCACTGCCAAACGGCGAACATCCTGCAGACAACCCCTGACAACATGAATCTGCTGGTAAACGGCAAGCACCCGCCACGCATGCTTCAGGCTTCGGCAAATAAAATAATCTGTCCCCATTGTCATGCGGTCAATACGGCCTACGCAAACTTCTGCATGGACTGTAGGCACCAAATAGCTACCGACGAAGAACTTATAGCTATGGGGTTAGGCCACAAAAGACAGTCTGAAATTAATAAACACAACCGGCTTGAAGAGAAACGGGGAATAATCCAGCGTCAATTTCGCAAGCCCGCCACCGTGGTTTGCCCCCGTTGTCATTCTGTCAATGAACCCTATGCAAACTTCTGCAGCTGCGGATACCAGATAGCTATGGATGAAGAACTGATTGCTAAAGGATTAGGTCATAGGAGACAGTCAAAAAACGAGTCATCTCCTAAACCACGCCCCAAGAAAAAACCCGGCTTGGACATCCTTGATTAGAGACGTTTCACCTTTCTCATTTGCCCTTTCTCCCCCCTGCCCATCCCGGGCAAATACGCCTCGCACCAAAAGTGCGAGGTAAAATATTTTTATTTACCCTGTGTAATAATTCGCCGAAGGCGAATTGCCGCGAAGCGGCATTACACGGGGTAAATAAAAATAACGGCATTTTAGCCGTTATTTTTGAACCGAGCGGGTAACGGGGAATCTCACTCGCCCCGACTTTACGTCGGGGTTCTCACGGAAACCTTCGGGTTTCCGTGGGCCTTCCTCAGCAAGAGAAAACTCCCGTTTTCTCCCTTTCCCGTTCGACTCCCCACTGCAACCAAAAAAATACCGACCCAAACAATTGGGTCGGTATTTTTTAGAGCGGGTAACGGGAGTCGAACCCGTGTCACCAGTTTGGAAAACTGGGATAATAGCCGTTATATGATACCCGCGAAATGAGTGGCAAAATAGCAAAATTTATTTTGGCATTTTCCACGAATGAGTGGGTATACCTTAGTATACCCGCAGTGAGTGAAATGGAAAAACGAAGTTTTTACATTTCCGAACGAGGAGTGTCATATACCCCATAGTATATGATACCCGCGAAATGAGTGGCAAAATAGCAAAATTTATTTTGATATTTTCCGCGAATGAGTGGGTATACCCTAGTATACCCGCGAAATGAGTGGCAAAATAGCAAAATTTATTTTGGCATTTTCCACGAATGAGTGGGTATACCTTAGTATACCCGCAGTGAGTGAAATGGAAATAAATAAATCTCAACTGCGATTATAATATTTTTGCCTCTTTTAGTCAATACAAAAAATCTGCTATACTTATATATATGAACACATATATTATAACCATCGGGCAAGCAATTGCTATAATCTATCTTACCGCAATAAATCTTATTACTTTTTTTGTTTACGGCTTAGATAAGGCAAAATCCGGCAAAATAGGCTCAAGGCGTATCAGTGAAAAAACACTATGGATCCTAGCCTTAATTGGGGGTTCTCTGGGCTCACTTGCTGCGATGAAGGTATTCAGGCATAAAACAAAAAAACTATCATTCCAGGCCCCGCTTGCTGTTATACTGGCCCTGCAAATAGTGGTTATTTGGCTAATTTTTAAACAACTTTAAATTGGACTTGACAGTATTTATTAATTTGATAAAATTATCGCGGTTAATTAATTTATTAATGTTTTAGGCTTCTAAAAGCTTATGATGTTATCTAGATTTGAGGAAGAGGACAATGACCTCTACTCAGAAGATGAAGAAGAGGAAGCTGAAGGCTTCCACGAAGTCGGTGGTGAAGACGAGGAAGAAGATATGGATGACGAAGAACTCGACGACGCTGACGACGACGAAGACGAAGACGAAGACGACGACGAAGACGATAGTGCAAAAAATGATTGGTAAAAAAATCCTCAGCCCAAGGCTGAGGATTTTTTATTTAACAAGGTAAATTTTTACGCTCTGGCCGAGTATAAACCGGTTTCAGTGTTAATAAGAATTTCTTCGCCTTCTTTTATAAATATCGGGGCCTGAATTTTTAAGCCATTATCTAAAACGATTTCTTTTGTTACGTTGCCTGAAGCACTATCGCCTTTCACTGCCGGAGGGGCTTCAACAACTTTATATTGTATTTTTTTCGGCAACTGAATACTTACCGGCCGATCTTCATACAAGCCAACAATTACTTCTAATCCTTCTTTTAAATATTTTATATCATCGCCAATTAAATCTGCGTCCATTTCAATCTGCTCATAACTACTCATATTCATAAAAGCGTGCCTGTTGCCACTCTCGTAAAGATACTGCATGGTTTGAAAAATAACACTAACAACATCTACTGTCTCGCTAGTTTTATATGTATTTTCAATTACCTTGCCTGAGCCAAGGGATTTCATTCGTGTTCGAACAAAAGCCGCGCCTTTGCCAGGATTAACATGCTGAAATTCAACCACGACAAATAAATCATTGTTTTGCCTGATAACTACTCCTTTGCGGATATCTGATGTGGAAGCCATATAAAATAAATAAATTCTATAGCTAGCTTACTACCTAAAAATATGAATAAAGTATCAAAATATTAACTTTTTTTGAACGGTTTGTCAATTACATCATCAACCGCCTGGAATATCACATCGTTAATATTGTTTGTTCCAGTAAAAATCATTATCATGCGATCAAGACCCAAAGCAATACCCCCTGCTTCGGGCATACCCGATTCCAAGGCGGCTATAAAACCACTATCAACCGGCCATATTTCTTTGCCAAGCTGTATTCTTTTTTCCTTATCCTCTTCTAGCAGTTTTTTTTGTTTAACCGCGTCGGTCAATTCGCCAAAAGCATTAGCCAATTCCAACCCAGCAATATATAGTTCAAACCTCTCAGCGTAACACGGGTCCTTTTTTGATAAACGCGACAATGAGCACATTTGCTCTGGATAGTCATAAATAATAACCGGCTTTTCTGTGCCCAATTTCGACTCAATCTCATTTAAAAATATTTTGTAAAATAAATCTTCATAAACCTCGCTCTGAAAATTATAACCCCTCTCATTTACCAGCTCCTGCATTTTTCCAACTGTTAGATAATCATTTAACTCTATACCAATAAATTTTTTCCAAACTTGACGCATGGACAATCTATCCCATTGAGCAAAAATATTTATCTCACAATCTTTGAACTTTAGATTTTTTACTTTTAACTCATGCCCGACAAATTTAAATAAACCTTCTGTGTCATCCATTATCTCTTCGATCGTCCCCGGCGCTCTGTACCACTCAAGCATGGTAAATTCAATATTGTGATTCCCGCCAAACTGCTCAAAATCACGAAAACATTTGCAGATTTGAAAAATTTTTTCATATCCAGCTACCAATAATTTTTTCATAGCAAATTCTGGCGAAGTCTGAAGATAAAATTTATAAGCTTCGTTAACTGGATTATGAAATAAAACCGATATGGGGTTTAAATATGGCTCCTGACCTGGATAGCGCAAGGCGATGGGCGTTTCAGTTTCACTGAATCCGCACGACCAAAAAAATTCACGGGTTAATTTAATAATTTTTATCCGTGCTTCAAAAATTTCGCGCTGGCGAGGATTATTTTTTAGTTCAGGCCAAAACATATTCTTAATAATACACGGCACACTAAATCGTGTACCGTGCAGACATAATAAAAATTATCTTTATCCGAATATATACCTAATTACTTTGGTATAAACGGCATTAGAGATGCCTGACGAGCGCGTTTAATGGCGCTGGCAACCTGGCGTTGATGCTTAGCACAAAGCCCGCTCCTGCGCCGTGGTGCAATTTTCATATAAGAAGAAACAAACCGACGCAAATTGCCTACGTCCTTGTAATCCACGACGTTGCGCTGATTAACACAGTAGAGGCAGACTCGATTTTTTTGCTGTTCTTGAATTCTTGTTTTTCGCATATGTTATTAAAATGGAATATCTTCAACTTTTATTTCTTCTTCAACCACTTCTCCAGCTGGTGCTGAATCTTCAGCGAGTGGATATGACGGTGCCTGCTGATGAGAAGAGAAGTCACCCTGGCGCGTAGAAAGCATAATCATATTTTCGCCAATAATTTCTGTTCGTGTTCGCTTAACGCCGTCCTGACCGGTCCATTCTCTTGTCTGCATTCTACCTTCAACATAGACGCGCTGTCCTTTTTTAAGATACTGGCCGGCAATTTCAGCCAACCGCGCCCAAAATACTACATTATGAAATTCAGCCTGCTTCTGTTTCTGGCCATTTTGATCGGTCCAATAACGATTAGTTGCCACACCAAAAGAAGCTACTGGTTTGCCGTTTGGCGTTGTTCGCAATTCTGGATCGCGAGTCATGTTTCCGATTATCATCACTCGATTTAAGTCCATATTTACCCTGTTAAATAAGATTTGAGTTAATTTGAAAAAACTTGCTCAAAATCTTGGTTATTAATAATTTGATATGTATGCCCTAGGGTTAAATTATATATTAATATCTTCGTCAGATAATATTTCGTCTAACTTCTTGTCAATTTCTTTCAAATCAATTTTCTTTTCCTTGCCCCGAATAATTTTTGGTTTCTTTTCCACCACCTGCTCTTCTTGATCTTCCTTATGTTCGGTTATCTGATCTGTAATTTCTTCTGATATTTCTTTATCCTTTGTTTCTTCTTGGGCAATATCTGTTGAAACGGATGTAGTAGCTTCTTCGTCTTTAACGATATTACTTGGATCTGACAATGTTGAACTTTGGCTAAAATAAGCAATTTTTTCGGCGCTTTCGCTGGCTTTATTATAAAGATATACAATTGAACGCAAAAGTCCGCGTGTTAAACGCAGTTTAGCCTCAATTGTCTTAACATTTTCGGGTTCGGATTCAAAATGGATGGTATAAAAATAACCATACCTTACCTGGTTGATCGGGTAAGCCAAACGACTCTTGCCCAATGGCTTAATTTCGGCATTTTGGCCGAATTCATTAACGATTTCTACGATTTCTCCGGTCTTTTGCGCTGTTTCATTTTCGTCCAGCGTACCGGGTAATACCAAAAACAACTCGTATTTCTTCATAAAAAATTTAAGTTTTGTTACCAAATTTAGCTGCTTTAATATAGCATAAAGCTAAAATTAGTCAACCCCGTTAAAATTCATCTTGTCAAATATTTAAAAATGGTCAATTTATTGCTATATTATTTAATTTTGTGATACGGCCATAAGTACATGAATGAAGATATTAAACTTCTACACAAAACCCTATTTTATGCTATAATATATCTGAACGTCAGTCAGACGTTAATTTGAAATATTTTGGCTTATGTTGCCTATAAAACTACTCGAAGAAGTCGTAGAAAAATACAATTTATTCCCTGACAAAAAGAAGTGGCAAAGTTTAAAACAAGAAACGATTTCAAGCGGAAAAGATTTGGTAGAAACTTTGATCATCAATAACATTATTGATGAAAAAGTTTTGTTTGAAAAAATTGCCGAACATCTTAATTTGCCTTTCATGCAATTAAAAGGGCTCGAAATTAAGCACGAGGTGGTTAACTTAGTGCCCAACCCTTTGGCTTTGACCCACAATGTAATTGCCTATGATAAAGATAAAAAGAATGTAAAACTAGCCATGGTTGACCCGACAGATATTGAAACGGCAGAATTTATTCGTCGTAAGAGCGGCTTAGAACCGATTATAGCCGTTACATCCCCTTCGGAAATGAAGGAAGCGCTTCACTTATATAGTTCCAGACTAGAAGAAGAATTTAAAGTTATCCAAGAAAAAACTGCGGCAGTTTCGTCAAGCGGTGATTTAAAAAAAGTAGCTGAAGAATTGCCGGTGGTAAATGTTGTTAACAGCATCTTGGAGCATGCTATCTATGAAGAAGCCTCTGATATCCATATCGAGCCAGGAGATAAAGATCTTGGCATCAGATACCGTATTGACGGAGTTCTTCGACCAATTATGACCCTACCCAAAAGTCTTCAGAGTGGCATTACTGCTAGAGTTAAAATTCTCGCAAACTTGCGTCTCGACGAGCACATGGCTCCACAAGACGGACGTTTTAAAATTCAAATACAAAATGACAAAATAGCTTTCCGCGTTTCCATCATGCCTGTTTATGACGGCGAGAAAATTGTTATGCGCCTTTTGCCGGAAGGAATTAAATCATTATCTTTGGAAGAGCTTGGCTTTCTTGACCGAGATAAAGATATTATTAGAAAGGCGATTAAAAAACCAAACGGCATTATACTTGTAACTGGCCCAACTGGCTCCGGTAAAACAACCACTCTTTATTCAATCCTAACCATGCTTAATCAACCAGGTGTGAATATTTGTACTATTGAAGACCCGATTGAATATCGCATTAAAGGCATTAATCAATCCCAGATAAACCCTAAAGTTGGTTTTACTTTTGCCTCAGGACTACGCGCTTTTCTTCGCCAAGATCCCAATATTATCATGGTTGGAGAAATTCGTGATGAAGAAACTGCGGAAATCGCAGTACACGCTGCTATGACTGGACACTTAGTCCTTTCAACCCTGCATACTAACGATGCCCCTACCACCTTGCCTCGTCTGATCGACATGAATGTACCGCCATTTTTGGTAGCTTATACTACCAACATGATAGCGGCCCAGCGCCTAGTGCGCCGCATCTGCAAATACTGCAAACAAGAATACAAGCTAGAAAAATCCGCTCTTGATGATTTGGGGAAAGTTTTTGGTTCGGATAAAATATTGTCATTATTCAAACAATACAAAGTTTTAAAAGAAGAAGAAACTTCGCTTGATAAAATTACTTTTTATAAAGGTGGTGGTTGCGCCAAATGCAATCAGTCTGGTTTTAAGGGACGAGTTGGTATTTATGAGGTCATGGAAATGAATGACGAAATCAATAAAAAAATTACCGAGCATGCTACGGCAAGCGAAATAAAAGCCGCGGCGCAAAAGAGCGGTATGATATCTATGTTTGAGGATGGTTTAATTAAAGCCAAAATGGGCGTTACTGCGCTTACTGAAATTTTACGTGTGACCAAAGAATAATTTTATGGAGGAGGGCAAAAAAACAACTAAACTTCTCGGCAAACGAATTAGCGAATGGTTTGAGGATCACTTCGGAACAGTGCCGTTTGTTGAGAAATACATGCTCATCCACCATTTGGAAATCATGACCAAGGCCGGACTTTCTATTGTTAATAGTTTTGAAGTTCTGACAACTGAAGTCGAAAATGCAAAACTACGCCGAATCATTGTTGCTATCAAGGAAGAAGTAGAAACCGGTAAGCAACTAAGTGAAGTTTTAGTCAAATATCCAAAAATTTTTCCACCAATATATGTCAGCATGATTTCTGCCGGTGAGATTGCTGGAAAGCTCGAAGAAGCACTGTCACAAATTAGCGAACAGATGAAAAAAAATCAACACCTTACTTCTAAGGTGCGCGGAGCAATGATTTATCCTTTAGTGATCATCTGTGCCATGATTGGTATTTCTATTTTCGTCGTATTCTACATTCTGCCAAAAATTTTAGTCATGTTTGAAGAAATGGATGTTGAGTTACCGCTAGCCACACGAATTCTTATTTCTATTACCAAATTTGCCCAAAATTACTGGTGGTTAATTATTATTCTTGTCATCATAGCCGTTGTTGCTTTAATTCGCGCCATGAAAGTATATAAATTCAGGCGAACAATGCACGCTCTCTCATTAAGACTTCCAATTATCGGTCCGATTATTAGAAAAATTAACCTAGCCCGATTTACCCTGACTCTTTCCTCGCTACTTAGTTCCACCATTCCGATTGTTGATGCGGTTAAAATTTCTGGCGATGTTCTGGGAAATCTGATTTACAAGGAAAATCTTTACACAGCCGCAAATGCATTAAAACAGGGGGAAACTCTTTCAAATATTTTATCCATATATCCGAAAAATTTTCCCAGTATGGTTACTGAAATGATTATGGTTGGCGAACAAACAGGCCGAGTAGAAAATATGCTAGGTGAGCTTTCGGAATATTACAACAATGAAGTTGATGAAACTATGAACAATTTTACAGCTATTATTGAACCAATTATAATTTTACTACTGGGCCTTGGAGTAGCTGGTATTGCTGTCGCTGTAATTATGCCTATGTATTCGTTGGCGCAAAATGTATGATAATAAACAATCCTTTTCAAAATGCTTTTGGACTAGATATCGGCGATTCGTCGATTAAGTTAGTCCGCCTAGAAAAAAAATGGTGGCCCGGACGCGGATTATTTTTTGAAATTGATGATATCAGGCAAATCTCACTACCGCCTGGCTGTATAACTCAAGGAGAAATCACGCAAATTGAGCTGGTTAGAGAAAAAATAAATTTTTTACTTGGACGCCACAAAGATGCGCCGGCAATTAAATCGCCTTGGGTAGTAGCCGACCTGCCGGTTGCTAAAACATTTTTAAAACTTATACGTATTAACGTCGCCCAGTCAGAAATTAGCGATGAAACAGTGAAATTTGAAGCGGCTAAACATTTGCCCATGGACATTAAGGATGTCTATATTGATTGGCAACAAATTGTCGATAAATCTGCAACATCAGGCTCAACCGCCATACTTATTGGAGCCGTGCCCAAAAAAATCGTTAATACCTACACTGAACTTCTACAATCTTTAGGGTTATCGCCTCTAGCTTTAGAAATTGAAGATATCTCAATTGCCAGAGCAATGATAACAGCCACTAAAACATATGACGGAGAAGCAAGAGCAATACTTGATCTTGGCGGTTCGCGTTCTAGCTTAATAATCTACGACAAAGGCAGTATTCAGTTCAGTTCGCTTATTAATTTTTCCGGTGATTTAATTGACACGGCCATAATGCAAAAATTAAATATCACAAAAGAAGAAGCCTATGAATTAAAAAATGCTCATGGCTTAAATTATATCGACCAATATCCGGAATATCTAAAACTAATGACAGAAATGTCTGAAAAACTTGTAGAGGACATTTATCAAATTATGCTTTTTTATAGGGATCATTTTTATAAATCAAATCCCATTACTCACATTACCATGTCTGGAGGGCTGTCATCCATGCTCAATTTAGACAAATTTCTTACTGATAAAATTAAAATTGAATCTGCTCCAGGCAATGCTTGGAAAAATCTTTTTAATGAAAATATTAGTCAGGATAGAAAAAGCGGGTTAGCGTTATCTTCAGCCATTGGACTAGCCATCCGCGCTGCCGCCTGGCCTATAGACGGAAACAAGACTATATGATGATGTTAAATTTAAATTTCTTACCAGAAAATTTTCGCAAAGGCCTGAAGTTAACTGCCTGGATTGCTTGGTTTAAAAATATTATGCGCTCTGCCTTGATAGTCTTATTGGCTTTCAATGTATTTTTACTTTTGATATACGTTGTTTTATCAGAACAAGCCAGCTTACTTGTAAAAAGATCGGAAGAGTTAAGCCAAAGTTATTCTTTTTACAATCAAGAAGTTGAAGGCATCAATGAAAAAATTAATACGGTTAATCAGGCGGGAAGCAACTTTGGACTGTTAACTCCGCGTTTTTGGACAATTATCTCAACTGTGCCTGGTAATATTCAATTGAAAAATTTAGGATTATCTCTAGAACAAAGCAACCGACTGACACTGTCTGGTGTTGCTGAAAGCCGTGAAGCTTTACTTGAGTATGAACAAACTCTGAAAAAAATTAACTGGGTTGAAGATACACTACTGCCAACCAGCCAACTGTTACAAAAAGAAAATATAAATTTTTCTATTGAATTAAAAACAAAAACACCTTCGCCAGAAGAATATTTAGGCACTACTGAATAATATGCCGACTACCTCCAAATATAGACAACTACTTGGTTTCGGAATCCTTTTTATAGCCATAGCTGGATTAATTGTGGTTGCTAACATAACAAGCAATAAAATTTTTAATAACAGCTTAATTATCGGCGAAGAAATAGCAAAACTTGATAAACGGCATATGAGTACCGAAAACCTAAGGGATAACTTAGCGCTTGTAAAAGAAATCGGGCAACAAATTGGATCTTATGACCAATACTTTTTTACTCAGGGTCAAGAATTAAGACTAATAACGGATCTTGAGAATATTGCGGCCAAACATAAGATGAATCAAAAAATTCTGGCTTCGAATTTAGACAATTATGTTAATAATCGTATTGATATTACGGTTAACCTAACTGGCCCTTATGCTAACCTTCTAAAATATTTAGCCGACCTTGAGGCTTACGAAAATATCATCGCTATTCAAAAAATTGAATTTCAACCTTCCGGCTTTTCTACCAGTAAACCTGATGAGCTAAATGCAATTATGCGTATTCAAATATCGCTTTATGCCAACCCCGATATCACCCAATAAGACAATTAAAAGCTCCTCTGTTTTCTTCCACACCAGACGCAATTATCTGATTTGGTATTGGTCGTCATTTGCGGCCGTCACTGTTCTAGTTATCGGCTTGATTATTCAAGGCGCCTCAATATATAATAAGTCAATTGACCTGATAAATGAGGCTAATCAAAAAATTATTGAAAAATCAGGAATTGAAATTATAACTGAATTAAATAAGCAGGATTTTGAGCAGGCAAAACAGGTTGTTCTAAAAAAGAAAAGCCCGTTAGAGCTACCGCCACGTGTCAGAAATATATTCCTTTTCAACGCCTACGTTGATTTATCGGATGCTAAGCCTGTTGAAATTATACAAATAGTTGAATAATTTGTGACTAAAATTAAATCGCCGCTTCCTAAGGCAGGCGAAAAAACTTGGTTTATTACAGGAAGTTTTCCTGAATTATCCGCCGCCGAAATAGCGGCGGTTTTAAACTTGAAAACTGTGGATTATTCTTTTAATCCCCCACTTTTTATTGTTGATAAAATTGAAAGTAATTTAGTGACAGAGCTAATTAATCGATTGGGCGGTACTGTAAAAATTGCCTATCAAAAAAATGAAACAAACAATGAAGACGAGTTAATATCGGAAATTGTAAATATTTTGGAACAAAAAGAAGGTAAAGTTGTGTTTGGTTTAAACTATTATAATATTGGTACTGACCAAACCAAAAAAGGCGATGTGGAATTTTGGGGTAAAAGTATCAAAAAAATTCTTCGTGAAAAAGGAAAAAGTTCTAGATACATCTACAAAAATGAATCCACCTTATCTTCTGCTACTGTTTTACATAATAATCTAATCAAAAAAGGTGCGGATATAATTATTGCTCAAAATCAAAATAAATACCTTATAGCCGAAACAGTAGCGCTACAGCCGTTTGAAGATTGGGGCAGGCGCGATTTTGGCAGACCGTCACGCGATGATTTTAGCGGTATGTTGCCGCCTAAAATTGCCAGGATTATGATTAATTTAGCTGTTACAGATCCAACGAATAAAATCCTGCTGGATCCTTTCTGTGGCTCAGGCACAATTATTTCAGAAGCAGCTTTAATGAATTTTAAAAAAATTATCGGATCAGATGTCTCAAATAAAGCGATTCAAGACACTAAAAATAATCTTAAATGGTTAAAAAAATATTACACAATAAATACAGACAATATTGAAATTAAGCAGCTTGATGTTTCAGAATTATCAAAATACACGCAATCTGCTGATGCTATAATTACCGAACCATATCTCGGACCTCCAAGAAATGGACGTGAAACATTGAACGAACTTAAAAAAACTTCTTCTGAACTTAAGGCTCTATATCTGAAAACCTTAGAACAATTTGAAAAAATTTTATCGCCTCATGGAACAATTATCATGGTCATCCCCTGTTTCAGATATAAGGGACAGTGGATTAACATTGACCTAACCAAAGAATTAAAGAAAATCGGTTTAGTAACCGACCCGCTTATAAAAACAAAAAGCCGTCAATACGACTTTTTGCTCTATGCCCGCGCAAACCAACGCGTCGGGCGTGAAATTTGGAGATTCAAAAAAAATTCTTCTTAATAAACTGTTTCCTCAATAAAATAATTGCCTAAATTAGGACTAGTTCCAGTGGCAACTGGAATATCCGACCAAGTATCATCGGTATTGTTTTCTGTTGAAGTCGAATCGGAACCAGCATTGTTTTCCGTGCCGGTTTCTGCTGGATTAGTTTCGGTTTGCGCACCGGTTGCGTCGGTTTGATTTGAACCATCTGTTGTTGTTTCTGTTTCTACAACTGATTCTGGTTTTTGGGTAGCAGGTTTTTCATCCGTTGACGTCTGACTGTCTTCATTTTTTAAAGCATCTGTTGAAATAATAACTGATGACTGTCGTGGCGCAGGACTAAATTTATTTAATATTTCCTGTCCGTAAATTTTTCTTGATTCATCCTCGCTTAGCCCCTGGGACTGTAATTCAGACAAACGAATATTTATTAACTTGTCAGCCTCAATAGAAGAGGCAACCCACGTAGGTAGATAAATGCTGTCGCCTGCTTCTTTAACATCGTTTTTTACATCCATACTGCCGGATAAATAACCGGCAATCTTATCTGCAGAAATTACAATAACTTGTTTTTCGCCAACTTGAGCTTCTTGCTGAGATATGGCATCGCCCTCACCCGGGTCAATCGGTGAAACCGAAACATTGTGTTCGGATCCGATAATGGTAGTCTTTTTGCCAATGAAACTAGATCCAAAAGCCGAACCGCGTACGGCGGCCACAGCATTGCTAGTTTTCACTTCCCAAACGGATTCTGGCGTGGCAAGTTTTATTATTTTTGACCACATGTTTCCCGCCATGAGTGATATTCGAACTTTCAAAGATTTTGTATTATGGTCATACAGTCCAGTGGTTATTTGAATTTTGGTATTGGAATCCATGCGAGCGACAGAACCATCTGGAAAATATACATTGGCTAAGCCACTCTTGTCTGTTTCAATTATTTCTCCTTCATTTAATTCATCGCCAGTTTTAAGCACCAATTTTTCTTCTTCACTGACAACGACAAAAGCGCCTTCCATTACCACTTCAACCCATGGCTTGCCTATTTTTTCTTCTTCTTTTTGTTCCATTGTTTCTTGGCTCTGTGATGCATCGCTTTGTAAAGTTGGTTGTGTTGCCTTTCTGCCACAACCGCTAAACACCATGGCAACAGCAATAAGACCAACAAAAATTGCTAATATACTTATTTCTTTTTTCATATATTTATATTAAGTATTAACATGAAAATATATCACATCTCCATCTTTTACTATATAATCTTTGCCCTCAAGACGCATTTTTCCGCTCTCCTTTATTTTACTCCATCCACCATATTTTACAAAATCTTCCCAATTGACAACATCGGCTTTAATAAATCCCTTAATGAAATCCGTATGTATTACGCCGGCGGCATCAGGCGCGCTTGTGCCCTGTCTGACTGTCCATGCGCGGGTTTCTGGTTCACCGCTGGTAAAATATGTAATTAACCCAAGCAAGTCATAACTTGAACGGATAAGCTTATCCAAACCAGTTTCGTTCATACCGGCGGATTTTAAGTATTCTTTTGCCTCCTCGGAGTTTAAATCTGCCAATTCAGCTTCTAGTTTAGCGCAAATATTTAATTGAACAGTATTTATACCCAAAGATATTGGTTCAGATTTAGCAGCAGTAACTTCATCAACGTTTAATACATACAACATTGGTTTCATTGTTAATAGGCACAATTCTCTAAGTTCAATCAACTCTTCTTCATTATATTCTAAATCACGCGCCGGTCTGCCCTCGGCTAATTGTGTTTTAACTTTCTCCAATAAATTAATTGTTTTTTGAAAATCCTTTGCTGCCACACCCTTAGCACTTTTCCTGGTTGTATCAAGTCTCTTTTCCACTGTGGCTAAATCAGCTAAGGCTAATTCTAAATTTATAACTTCAGCGTCATCTTTTGGACTAACTCGATTGTGAACATGAATAACATTATCATCGTTAAAATTTCTAACTACTTGAACAATGGCATCGACTTCACGGATATGGGATAAAAACTTATTGCCCAAACCCTCTCCTTTTGAAGCACCGGCTACCAATCCGGCAATGTCAACAAATTCAATTGTAGTTGGAACGATTTTTTGAGATTTAGAAATTTCGGAGAGCGGATTCAGCCGTTCATCAGGAACCTCAACCACTCCGATATTCGGATCAATGGTACAAAACGGATAATTTTGGGCATTGGCCTGTTTGCTACTCGTTAATGCATTGAACAAGGTAGATTTTCCCACATTGGGCAAACCAACAATACCGACAGATAATGACATAAAAAAATAAACTCCTAAACTCTAATTTCTTATGTCTAAACAATTTTGAAACATGTTTAGAGTTTAGTGCTTAGAATTTAGGATTTAATCAAATAGTGGACCGTAAGGGATTCGAACCCTTGACCCCTTCCATGCCATGGAAGTGCTCTAGCCAGCTGAGCTAACGGCCCGGATTGGTAATTAGTAATTTATTCTAGCCTCACTTCAAATGTAAATGTTGAAGTTTACTCCGTATAGACACACAAAAAGTACCAATATTATACCTTATTTTAAGCAATTGTCAACAATAAACCCCGATTCTATATCGGGGTTTATTTAGTTTATTACGGAGTTGTTTCTACTGGCGGTTCTTCTGCTGGAGGAGGCTCTTCTGCAGGCGGGGTTTCGGCCGGAGGTTCGGTTGCCGGAGGTTCCTCAGCTGGCGGTTCTTCAGCAGGTGGCTCCGCGGCTGGAGGAGGCTCTTCTGCAGGCGGGGTTTCGGCCGGAGGTTCGGTTGCCGGAGGTTCCTCAGCTGGCGGTTCTTCAGCAGGTGGCTCCGCGGCTGGAGGAGGCTCTTCTGCAGGCGGGGTTTCGGCTGGAGGTTCGGTTGCCGGAGGTTCCTCAGCTGGCGGCTCAACTACTGGCGGTTCTTCTGCCGGAGGATTTTCAACCGCTCCAGTGCCTTTTCGCTTGGCAATCACCATCCAGTCAAAAGTGGCGTTTGAAGTTCCGTCACCTGTTTCTTTCACCACAAATCCAGTAGCGCTCTTGGACTTCACAAACACACCGCTTGCCTCACCAGATGTCAAAGTAATATTTACTTTTATCGGCACATCTGAATCAATAATTTCTTGGGTCTGAAGATCAAAGTTTACAATTGCCTCACCCTGCATAAGCTGACTCGAGCTGGAGAAAACAAACTCGGATTCAGGCGACTGCATGGCAAACATGGATTTCTTACCCTCAGAAGTATCAACGTTCGTAATGAATTCACCATCTTCGTTAATAACCCAATCGCCATTTGTGCTTGCAATGGCACGAACATTGAGCAGTGCTTTATTAACAAAATCAAATGTTAACCCTGCACCAAGTTCAATAATATCACCTCCAGATTCTCCGCTAACAGTTAAAGTTGTAGTACCGGACATTAGAGATTCTATTTGCGTCTGTTGTTCTTTAATCGCTTCGGTAAGAAGAGCAACTACTGGGCCATAGCTGACGCCGTATAATCCGCCCATATCATTTACCACTTCTGGCAATACAGTCATTGCCTCCTGGGCGATAAAACCGATTTTTCTACCAGGAAAATCGGTGCTCGGATTTATCCAGTCATATTCCACTCCACGAAGCATTTTTACTTTTTCCATGGCGCTGGTAATTGTTTCAATATTTGTTTTTAATCTTTCGTCTGACCAGTTTACCCAGGCACTCGTTCCTCCAGCGGTACCATTTACCGATAATGTTGTAGAAGGTGTTACCGTGCCAATGCCGACATTGCCGCCCATGAGAGCAATAGTGTTGGCTTGGGAAAGAGTGGCTGGAGCAGTGCTGGAAACATTTATGCCAAAAGAATAAGCTGCGGATCCAGATAGGGTCATATTTGTGCCGAGTGCCATTGCTTGATAGCCGGCTACATCCAAATAATTGCCCATGGCTAATGCATAATTATTGCTTGTTGTAACATAACTACCTATTGAAAAAGATCTTTGTCCACTAGCGATATTAAAATAACCAATCGCAGTAGAAATTAGACCCGTCGCCTTAGAACTCGAACCTAACGCCAAAGAAGTAGCGGCTGATGCAGTATTACCAGAACCCGCAGCAAACGAATTAATGCCACTAGCTACATTACCAGTTCCAAAAACTGTTGCATTCGAACCACCAGCCGTATTGCCACTCCCAGCAGCAAAACTGTACGTTCCTGAAGAATAGTTATTCTGACCAAAAGCAGCCGAATATTCTCCAATATAGTCTTCGTTCCACTGAATACTATTAACATACCCCGCTCTAAACGCCGCTTTTTTCGGATACCAGATCATTCTAGTTCCGGCGCCGCTAACTTCCAAATTATTACCTGAACCATAAACGCCTTTAGCCCATAAATCTCCTTCTTCATAGAACTTCATTGTGGTTGACACAAAGAAATGTCCTGTACCAACAGAAGCTCCGCCATAAACCATTAGGGTGTCGTCAAACCACGCCTGCTCTTTTACTTCAAATCTTCCAGAAACATAAAGGTCGTCATTGGTATGAGATGTAATATGATCGGGCGAGCTTTTATCGCCAATTTGAGTAAATCCACTGGCGGCAGGCAAAATCTGCAAGTCTCCACTTTTGGTAATGATCTGCGGAGCATTACCGGAAAATCTTAATGTGCCGTTTACATCCAAAGCAGCTTGAGGATCAGTCGTACCAATACCTACATTACCGCCCATGAGAGCAATAGTGTTGGCTTGGGAGAGGGTAGTTGCAGTGGTGCTAACATTTATACCAAAAGTATAATCAGCATTAATATCAATATTGCGACCTAAAGCATAACTAAACGACCCTGTTGTTGTGGCATTATAACCTAAAACAAAGGAAGAGTTACCGCCGAGAGCTTTAGAACGATAACCTGCAGCAAAACCATAATCAGCATCAACTCTCGACTGATAACCAAATGCTACTGCTTCATTGCCGTTTGCCACTGGCATATAACCCATAGCCACAGACGCATAACCACCAGCGTTTGCTGATATGCCAGCTGCAAAAGCATAGTGACCGCCAGCAATACTTTGCTGCCCAAAAGCTGCTGAATATTCTCCTAAGGACTGGGACCCATAACCTGAAGCAAATGAACCTTGCCCGTCTGCGAGAGTTTCAAGACCAAAAGCTGCGGTCCACTTACCGCTTGAAGTTGAATTTTCACCAAAAACAAAGGCATAATAATCAGCAAAGGTGTTTTTACCCATGGCTACTGAATACTCGTATGTATTTGCATCATCCCATTGGGTACCGTTTACAGACCCTACTCTAAAAGCCGCTTTTTTCGGATACCAGATCATGCGGGTACCGGCGCCGGAGGTGGTGAGGTTAGCGCCAGCACCATATGTGCCCTTGGCAATAATTCCCCCATCATTATCTAAGGTAAGGCGGAATTCAGGAGTAGTCGTACCAATACCGACATTGCCATTTGGTAAGACATTTAGAATATTCGCTTTCTGGGCAGAACTTACTTTAAATATGGAAGAAGTGGCGCCAGTAGATGAGGCGAAGACAGATAATGATCCCTGAGACATTATACCTCCTGTCCCAACCATAAGGGCTGTGCCCGCATGGATACTGCCAGCCGCAAAAATATCGTTTCTTGACTGGATGTTGCCGGCTTCGGCACTGCCAGCCATCAAACTCGTTACTTCAGTGCCAGAAATGTCGACTACGGAAAGAGAATTTGAATTTCCATTCGTCACATAAGCATAGCGGCCGGAGACGAAGATAGAATTTGGGGCTGTGCCAACAGATGTGGTCACTACCTGCGCCGGTGCTACAGGATTGGAGATATCAACCACAGAGATGTTGTTTGAACTATAATTCGCCACATATGCATAGCGACCGGAGACATAGATAGAATATGGACCTGTGCCAACAGATGCAGTCGCTACCTGCGCCGGTGCTGCAGGATTGGAGATATCAACCACAGAGATGTTGTTTGAACTATAATTCGCCACATATGCATAGCGACCGGAGACATAGATAGAATATGGACCTGTGCCAACAGATGCAGTCGCTACCTGCGCCGGTGCTGCAGGATTGGAGATATCAACCACAGAGATGTTGTTTGAACTATAATTCGCCACATATGCATAGCGACCGGAGACATAGATAGAATATGGAAATGAACCAACAGATGTAGTTGCTACCTGCACCGGTGCTGCAGGATTGGAGATATCAACCACGGAGATGCTGTTTGAATTTCTATTCGTTACATACGCATAACGACCGGAGACATAGATAGAATTTGGGACTGAACCAACCGATGTTGTTGATATCTGAACCGGCGCTGCAGGATTGGAGATATCAACCACGGAGATATTATTTGGACCCGAATTCACTACATAAGCATAACGTCCAGAGACAAAAATTGACAAAGGCGCAGAACCAACCGATGTTGTTGATATCTGAACCGGCGCTGAAGGATTGGAGATATCAACCACGGAGATGTTGCTTGAATTTCTATTCACTACATAAGCATAGCGCCCAGAAACAAAAACTGAAAGAGGATTAGTGCCAACCGATGCCGTTGTTATTTGCGCAATTCTTGTATTTTGAGTAGTAATATTGCTTATATTGCCGACCACTTGCAACGCCTGGCTAGGGACAACAGTACCAATACCGACATTGCCTTTTAAAGCAGTGGTAGCAATATTGTCATTGCCTAATACCACGCTGTTCGCGCCGATGCCAATCGCATCATAACCAATGACAATTGAATTGACATCACTATTATTATAGCCACGAGAATAGGCACCTATATACACCGAACTGCTTGCGGTTTGTAGATATGAACTGCCATTTGCCTGGTACCGGCCGGCACCAACACCTAAGGCAACATTATAATTGCCTGTGGTATTGAAACCCAATGAAGCATTACCGATAGCCGTATTGAATCCTCCTGTTGTATTGTAATTAAGCGAATTAAAACCAAAACCAGTATTGGCAGTACCGGTGGTATTATTGAGAAGGGCGTAAGTACCAATCGCGGTATTTGCATTACCAGAAGTGTTGAAATATAGCGCATGCAGACCCATGGCCGTATTATAATCACCAGTATTGTAATAAAGCGCTTCGTCGCCGACGGCGGTATTTTGATCTCCGTCGGTATTGGAATAGAGCGCCTGATAACCGACAGCCGTATTCCAACTGCCGTAATCATTTGAATAAAGCGCCCGTAAGCCATAAGCGGTATTTCTCCAGCCGTCTATATTGGACGCCAGGGCCTCGAATCCGGCCGCGGTGTTGCTGGCGCCAGCCATGTCTAAATTACCCGCGCCCATGGTGAAATAATTATTGATCGTGGTTGAAGCCATGATTATCTCAACACCATTGTATTTGATAAACCCATCTGCCGGGATATTGATACTGTTTCCCAGGTTGATTGTCCCGTCCAATCCAATACTAAATCTCTCATTGCCCGCACCATCAGGCTGATTAAAGAATGCTAAACGACCATTAGAGGTGTCGCCTGTAATAGACCAGGTGGAGGTGCCGATATTTGTCGTACCCACCCAGATGGAATCCCAGCGATTCGTGGCAGAACCGAGATTATATGTAAGATTTGATTCAGGAATAACATCTCTCATTGAAGAGGTGCTGGCGACAGTTAATGGATAGCTCGGCGTGGTTGTGCCGATACCGACATTGCCCTTTAGGACAGTAGTCAAAATATCATTATTGCCGAGTACTACTGAATTTGCACCAACACTAACAGCGCCCGTGCCGATAACAATTGTATTTTCATTGTAACTATTATTATATCCTCGCGTATTCGCACCGATATATATTGAACCGCTGGCAGAGGTGATAGTACCACCAGACTGCTGGTATCTACCCGCCTGATAACCCAAAGCCGTACTTAAACTACCTGTCGAATTCTGATATAAAGCATAACTACCAAAAACTGAATTGTAATTTCCGGAAAAATTATACTCGGCAGCATGATGACCAAAAGCTGAATTTTCATTTCCTTGAGTTCTGTAAAGTGCATACATACCAACTGCATTATTGCCATTTCCGCCGGTATTGTAATACAAAGCTCTTCCACCAATAGCCACGTTCCACGAACCTGTCGCATTACTATATAATGAATAATAACCCATTCCAATGTTTATATTGCCAGTAGTATTACTAAACAATGACTGGAAGCCATTTGCAATATTGCCTTGCCCTGTACTGTTAGAATATAAGGCTTGATAACCATTGGCTGTATTTTGGATTCCCGTACTATTGTTAGTAAGAGCCTCATAACCAACAGCAGTATTGGAAGAAGCCGTGTTGGCACTTAAAGCATTATAACCGACAGCGACATTGCTATAACCGGAAACGTTGGCTGTAAGCGAATTACCTCCAATTGCCAAATTGTATTGGCCGGAAGTGTTTGAGTCCAGAGCGGTGTCGCCGATGGCGAGGTTATACGAAGCGGTGTTGGCATAGAGTGCGTTATAACCAATGGCGGTGTTGAAATTTCCCGTCTGGTTACTCCGGAGTGCCCTAAAGCCAATACCGGTATTATTAGTGCCATAAGTATTTGAATACAACGCCTCATATCCGGTTGCGGTATTAGAAGATGCATAGTTGCTATAAAGGGAATAATTCCCCACAGCCGTATTGGCTGAACCAGTAGCGTTATTTACAAGCGTAGCATAACCGATGGCCGTATTGTTCCAGCCGGTATCGTTAAGAAGAAGCGCCTCACGGCCATAAGCGTTGTTATATCTGCCTGAAGTATTAAAATAGAGCGCATCATAACCGGTTGCGACATTACCTCTCCCTGTAATATTGCTTTTCAAGGCATCAAAGCCAATCGCGGTATTTTCATCACCGGTGGTATTAGAAAACAAAGTGTTCCAACCTATGGCCGTATTTTGGTCGCCAGAGGTATTCACAGGCATGGCATTAGTACCTATAGCAGTATTACCATTTGCAATGTTAAAACGGAGAGCGTTAGCACCGATAGCAATATTTTCACTACCGGTCGCGTTACTATATAACGCTTGATAGCCAATAGCGATATTTTTATTACCTGTAGTGTTGCTAAATAATGCCTGATAACCGCTCGCCGTGTTGGAAGCGCCGGTCATGGTCAGATTGCCGGCTGCGCCAGTAAAGTAGTTATCCAGTGTGGTTGATGCCATGCCGAAATTAACGCCGTTGTATTTATAATAACTGCCAGCAGAAATATTTATATTTCCATTTACATCAATTCTTTCGGATGGTGAACCATTATTTATACCTAACCTGCCATTCACTTTATCCCAATATAATGTGGAAGTCGCACCGAATGTGCCAGAATCATTAAACTGAACCTGTCCGTCTGCTCCGGCAGGAGAAGCGACAAAAGGAGTGCCGTTAATGTAATATCCTCCGGTAATGTTTACATCACCCTGAACAGTTAATGGATAACTCGGCGTGGTCGTGCCAATACCGACATTGCCGCCCATCAGAGCGATGGTGTTGGCTTGGGAGAGGGTGGCGGGGGTTGTTGAGACATTAATACCGAATGAAAAATTTCCACCGACTGTCAATTGTCTTCCAAAAGCCATGCTATAACTACCACTGGCTGTTGAAAGAGACCCAAGAGCAATACTAGCTACACCGCTAGCAACGGTTTCTCTGCCAAATGCCGCGCTAAAATCTCCGCTGGCAGTCGTCTGACTGCCAAAAGCCATAGAGCTGTAACCATTGGATATGGAGTAATCACCAAAAGCAGCACTAGTCTGACCATTTGCAGTTGTGTGATCGCCAAAAGCCACACTCGCATCTCCGCCGGCGACTGTATTGTTTCCAAAGGCTGAAGCGCTTGATCCGCTGGCAGTTGTAAAGTAACCAATAGCAGTACTAAAATCTCCACTAGCCACTGCAAAGGTTCCAATGGCGGCGCTGTTAACTCCGCTAGCAGTTGAAGCAGAGCCAAAAGCAGTACTTCTCGCACCTGAAGCTGTTGTGTTGGTACCAAAAGCGGTTGAAAAATTTCCAATATTTGCATCGTCCCACTGCGAACCACTGACATCTCCAGCCCTAAACGCCGCTTTTTTCGGATACCAAATCATGCGAGTGCCTGCACCCGATGTTTGCAGTGTGGCGCCTGACCCATATGTGCCTTTTGCGAGAATGCCGCCGTCGTTATCCAAAGTCAGCTTAAATTCGGGAGAGGATGTGCCAATACCGACATTGCCGTTTGGCAAAGCAGAGATGATATTTGAAACTGACGCCGAACTTACCCTGAATATGGAAGATGTGGCGCCAGTGGATGAGGAAAAGACAGAGAGAGCGCCCTCAGACATAATGCCTCCGGCTCCGGCCATAAGGGCCGTACCCGCCTGGATGTTGCCGGCGGCAAAAATATCGTTTCTGGATTGGAAATTGCCGACTTCGGCGCTATGAGCCATCAAACTGGTTACCTCAGTGCCGGAAATATCCATCACGGAAATGGCGTTTGAATCAGCATTCGCCACATAGGCGTAGCGGCCAGAGACATAAATTGAGTTCGGAGTTAATCCTCCGACCGAGGATGTTTTCATCCCAACCGGAGCCAGCGGATTAGAAACATCCACCACGGAAATGGTGTTTGAACATTGGTTAGCTACATAGGCATAGCGACCGGAGACATAAATTGATACTGGACAACTTCCGACAGAAGTTACCGCCACTTGAGCCGGAGCCAGCGGATTAGAAACATCCACCACGGAAATGGTGTTTGAATCAACATTCGCCACATAGGCGTAGCGACCGGAAACGTAAATTGAGATCGGATAAACTCCGACCGAGGCCGTAGCCACCTCAATCGGAGACAACGGGTTAGAAATATCCACCACGGAAATGGAATCTGAACCGGCATTCGCCACATAGGCGTAGCGGCCGGAGACATAAATTGAACGCGGATAAACTCCGACCGAGGCCGTAGCCACCTCAATCGGAGACAACGGGTTAGAAATATCCACCACGGAAATGGAATCTGAACCGGCATTCGCCACATAGGCGTAGCGGCCGGAGGCATAAATTGAGAACGGAGCTGACCCAACCGAGATTGTGGCCACCTCAGCCGGAGCAAACGGGTTAGAAATATCCACCACGGAAATATCGCTTGAATTCACATTCGTCACGTAGGCGTAGCGGCCGGAGGCATAAATTGAATATGGATTTGTCCCAACCGAGGTTGTCGCCACCTCAGCCGGAGCAAACGGGTTAGAAATATCCACCACGGAAATAGAATCCGAACCAGTGTTCGCCACATAGACGTAGCGGCCGGAGACATAGATGGAGTTTGGGCTTGTCCCAACCGGGGCCGAGGCAATTTGCGAAATGGGAGTATTGGCCGTAATAATATTTGAAATATTCCCGACCACCTGAAGGGCTTGGCTTGGTGCAGTGGTGCCAATACCGACCTTGATCGCATCCGGGCCGATTCCGCCGAGAACCATAGAACTGCTGGCGGCGACTTTGGCTTTGTAGCCAATGGCAATGGCATTAGTAAGAGGAGTTAATTGAGAAATGCTGTTGTGACGGGAAGCCTGGTACCCAATGAAAATTGAATTATTATCCACGCTTGATTTTTCATTCTCCCCAATAGGACCGGGAAAGCCTGAGCCAAAGCCGGCTTGATAGCCCATGGCGACATTGCCGTTTCCGGTTGTGTTGGAAAAAAGCGAACGATAGCCTATTGCTGTATTCCAATTACCCGTGCTTGAGGCAAGAACATCCGAACCAACAGCTACGTTCATGCCTCCACCAACAAGAACGCTAAGGGTATTATAGCCTACCGCCACATTGTCCGTGCCGCCCAAACCTGTAAGGGAGCGGAGAGAGCCACTGCCGATGGCCACATTTTTTTGGGCCTGAGTCATCAACATTAAAGCATTATAACCGAGGGCTGTGTTATCAGCACCCGTAGTAATACTGGATAAAGCATTAACGCCTAAAGCCGAATTTCTATTACCAGTGGTATTACTTATTAGCGCCCGGTAGCCGACAGCGGTATTGCTGGCACCCGTCATAGTCAGGTTGCCAGAAGCGCCAGAGAAATAATTATCCAGCGTAGTTGAAGCCATGGCGAAATTAACGCCGTTGTATTTGTAGTAACTGCCGGCTGAAATATTTATGTTTCCATCAACATCAATTCTTTCTGAAGGCGAGCCATTGTTTACGCCTAATCGCCCATTCACTTTATCCCAATATAATGTAGTAGTAGCACCGAATGAGCCAGAATCGTTAAATTGGATTTGTCCATCAGCACCGGCAGGAGAAGCGACAAAAGGCGTGCCGTTAATGTAATATCCTCCGGTTATATTTACATCACCCTGAACGGATAAAGGATAGTTTGGCGTAGTCGTGCCAATACCAACATTGCCGCCCATGAGAGCGATGGTGTTATTGTTTGAAATCGTTGCTGGCGAGGTAGATACATTAATTCCAAATGAATAATCACCATCAACCTGCATTTGGTAACCCAAGGCTGCAGAATAATCTCCAGTAGTGGTATTGGAATAACCAAGAGCATAAGAATTTAAACCAGCTACGGAGTTATAACGACCGCCGGCAATAAATGAATACAAGCCAGCAACATTGTTATACCGCCCACCACCAATAAATGAATATATAGCTGATGAGGTGTTGTTAGCGCCTCCACCGATAAAGGAATAGTGCGCTGATGAAGTTATGGTATTATAAATACCGCCAACGATTGCACTATGTGTGGTACCCACCGTATTCTGCAAACCACCGCCAATGAATGACTGATAGCTATTCGGATATATTTCATTGTACGCACCACCGCCGATAAACGACCAATCGGATCCGTCGTTAATTGTATTGTTCAAGCCGGCGACTATAGCAGAACCTGTTGCGGCGTACATGCTGTTGTTAATACCACCACCGATAAATGAATAGACGCTGCCATAAAGATGACCGCTTGTCGAAAGCACATACGATGCTCTGGGAGAAGAAAGCCAAGTATTGCCATAACCAGCATTAAAAGACATAAGGGAATCCAACCACCAAAGCGATGACGTTCCCGCAAATGAACCGCTGTTATTGTATTGTATGTGTCCTGTTGAACCGGCCGGCACGCCAATTTGGGTGCCATTTACGCGGTATGCACCGGAAATATTCACGTCACCGGTAACATCTAATGGATACGAAGGGTTAGTTTTATTGATACCCGTATAATTTGCTAGTAAAGCAATGGTATTTGACTGGTTTAAAGATTGACTGGAACCAGTTTCATTAATAGCAAAGGAATTACTACCATTTACAGTCATCTGCGAACCGAAAGCAGTTGAATTGCTGCCCCAGACAAAATTATTAAAGCCACCGGCGGTAAATGAATATAATGCGTTAGCCTGGTTGTTGTAACCAGCCACCACAGCCGAACTTTCACCAGCAGCCATGTTGTTGCTACCACCGCCGACAAATGATCGAAGGCCTCTGGCATAGTTGTATGTCCCACCAGCAACAACCGCGTCTGCATAAGTTCCTGAGTAAAACGTATTGTCGCCGGCAATATTCATATACCCGCCCAATACCACCGACCTGCCACCGCGATTGGGATTGCTGGAGTTATCAATTCTTCCAACCACATTATACTGACCGCCGATTATCGCGCTATTACCTGAATACATGTAGTTGTTCAATCCGGCAACATTAGCACTATAATTTGTCCACCAAAAAGGCACGCTGCTTGGGCCGAAAGAAAATTTAAATTCGTCTAAATACGTAATAGACGAACCGCAAAAACTACCACCGCAATTATATTGAATTGTACTATTATCTCCTCCAGGTGGTGTGGCTACAGGACTTCCGTTCCAATACAGTGTCCCCGCATTGTTGTATAAAGCGTTTGTTGCGTCTCCTGGAGTATTATCCTGCAAATATATGCCGTATCCAGTCTCAATCGCACCGACAACAGACAGAGCATATTTTGGGGTAGTCGTTCCCATGCCGACTTTGCCGGAAGTAAAGATGGCTGCATATTCTGAAGCGCCGACGGCTATATTCAATTTAATTATTGGGGTTGGTTTAGATGGAGCGTCCACATATACATTATGGCTGGCGTCAATATCCAAATTGCGGCCAATATCACTCATGCTATAAAAGGTTATTGAAGACCAATTTGTAGTACTTGAAATATCAAAAGCTTCAACTCCCTTAGCAGAATTCTCTGTCATTACATAAGCGTAATTGCCGTCAAATTGAAAACGGGTAAAATTACCGCCGTAAGAGGAGACTATCGGCGAACCGGCATTGATTTCAACCGGAGAGGCAGGATTTGTTACATCAAAAATCCGTATACCTGTATTATACTCACTAATATAAAGATAATCGCCCAATCTCTGTATACCATACATGTAATCCGAACCAGATATGTGAGACACATAAGACAGGTCATCTGCATCAAGAATCTGAGCCTCTCCAGCCATAAAATCACCCTCACCTACATAAACATAATTATCATCGGCGCTAATCATGTTAATGCCATAATTTGTCTGGGTCGAGGTAACGAGAGAGGGGGAAGAAGGGGTGGAAACATCATATAAATCTAGCCAATAGATGTGCGCAGCTGCCCGAAAAACATATAAATTATTGCCATGAATTCCAAACCTGCCTAAAAAGTCTATGGCACCAAGATCTAACCTGCTAATTAATGATGGCGAAGCTGGGGTTGAAACATCATAAACATCGACCGAAGATGTTCCGCTTACGCTGTTGTAATTCCCTATATACAAATTTGTGCCGTCGGTAACAAAAGCTTCGGGATCGGTATATTCTTCATCAGGAGAATCCGGAGAAGTAGTGGAAATAAAAACAGGAGATGACGGATTGGAAATATCTGAAATACCAAAATTTTGTTCACTAATTGAGGCGTTATAAAATCTGTAATAAACATAGTCTCCGATAACAAAAAGATTCGTAATGGCATTTGGCAGTCCACCAGTATTAATCAACTCAAAACCAGACTGCGGATTATTAATAAACAATTTGGAATTGCTGT
>CAYOXC010000003.1:0-91414 GCA_964407865.1 uncultured Gammaproteobacteria bacterium | reverse complement strand
TAAACCACATGCTCCACCGCTTGTGCGGGTCCCCGTCTATTCCTTTGAGTTTTAACCTTGCGGCCGTACTCCCCAGGCGGCGAACTTAACGCGTTAGCTTTTTTCAACGGCACTGACAGGGTCGAAACTGCCAATACCTAGTTCGCATCGTTTAGGGCGTGGACTACCAGGGTATCTAATCCTGTTTGCTCCCCACGCTTTCGTCCATTAGTGTCAGGAGTGTACCAGTAAGCTGCCTTCGCATTTGGTGTTCTTGCAGATATCAACGCTTATTACGACTACACCTGCAATTCCGCTTACCTCTTCCACCCTCTAGAATGGTAGTTTCAGGGGCCAACTTCACGTTAAGCGCGAAGATTTTACCCCTGACCCGCCATACCACCTGCGGACCCTTTACGCCCAGTAAATCCGGATAACGCTCGAGGTCTCTGTATTACCGCTGCTGCTGGCACAGAGTTAGCAACCTCTTATTCCTCTCTTACCGTCACGAATTCTTCAGAGAGAAAAGCAGTTTACAAACCGAAGCCCTTCATCCTGCACGCGGCGTCGCTCCCTCAGACTTTCGTCCATTGGGGAATATTCTCGACTGCAGCCACCCGTAGGTGTCTGGGCAGTGTCTCAGTCCCAGTGAGGCAGGTCACGCTCTCACGCCTGCTACTGATCGGAGCCTTGGTAGGCCATTACCCTACCAACAAGCTAATCAGACATAGGCCCCTCTCCGAGCGCCGTAGCTTTAAATGCGAATGACTTATAGTCCCCGCATTGCTATCGGGTATTAATCCGCCTTTCGGCAGGCTATCCCCGTCTCGGAGGTGGGTTACCAATGTGTTACTCACCCGTTTGCCGGTCCGTACCCCATATTGCTACAAGGCCGATCCCGCGACTTGCATGCCTTAGACACGCCGCCAGCGTTCATCCTGAGCCAGGATCAAACTCTTAAATAAGATCTATCGATCACTCGCAAGCGAGAACCAATAGAACAGAATTTGATTTTCTCAGTAATGAGAAATTGAATTTACTATTTTTTAGAATAGGCGATTTACCCAGTAGTGAACTAAAAGTTTACTACTAAGGTTTAATTCATAGTGAACGGGAAGTTCAACTATGAAATTTGTCACACTGATTCGCAGAGCGATTCAATATGACTGTGTCACGTATAGAATTCATAAATGAATTTACGCGACTGTGGTTTTTGTCACATTTGTGTTGTCAAAGAAAATATCTTTCCATGATAAAATCCGTCGATGGCGTCTTTTTTCAGAGAAAGAAAAAAGAGTAATCAAATCGTTGATTCCTCTTTTCTCTTTCCAGTATCCTCAAGGACTTAGAAAAATTGTCGCTTGTTTTAAGGTGAAGCTATTGGGGTTAGTTTTTATATCTAAAGGTTACATCACGATCATTTTTTTGTCAAGAGCTAGCGAATAATACAAAATGTGGATAAAATGTTGATAACAATTAATTAAAAAATTAGTTTTTTCGCTTATTTTGACTGTTTTTTCCGCCACTCGGCAATTTTTTTATGATCGCCGGAAAGCAATACTTTCGGCACTTTCATTCCCAAAAACTCTTCCGGCCTGGTATATTGCGGATATTTCTTCGCTACAGCACTCAAACAATCAGGTGCTTCAACACCTGTCTGCTTGGGTATTTTTGTACTAAAAGTTTCATTTACCAATGACTCTTCATTGCCTAACACTCCGGGTATTAAACGGCTTACCGCCTCGATTATTGTCAACGCCGGCAACTCACCGCCCGACAAAATATAGTCGCCGACTGAAATTCGCTCATCGGCCAGTTTATAAATCCGCTCATCAAATCCCTCATAACGACCGCAAATCATAACCAAACGGTCCAGCTTAGAAAATTTTTTAGCCATCTTTTGATCAAACTTTTTTCCCGCCGGATCCATGATTAGTACTTTGTAATTTGCGTTTTGTAATTTGCCTTTTTTATTTTTGCACTTTAATGACTTTATCGCTTTCAAACAATCGTAAATCGGCTGGATTTGGAGAACCATGCCTGGCCCACCGCCATACGGATGATCGTCAACATGACGCTGTTTATCCTGAGTATAATCTCTGAAATTGTGTGCGTTAATCTCAACCAAACCGGCTTTTTGGGCTCGCTTAAGAATGCTATCACTGGCATACTGATAAACCAAATCTGGAAAAATTGTAAGAATATCGAATTTCATAACAAAAAAACATATTAGTTTAAAACCGGCAAAATCCCCTCTATCCTTGACAAAATACTGACTATATAGTATTCTTTAGTACTGGCGGGAAGTGGCGAACACCGCCAACCGAAGGAATCCCCTCCTCCTTCACAGATCTTTTTCGCTAGCCACCAGACAGCCCTTCATCTCTGTTGGAACATGGACCCCAACGGAACTTCGAGCGACTGCGCTCGGGCCTGGCTGTTTCTGGTGGCTTTTTTTATTTAAAAATATAACACAACTTAATAAAAAACAAAAATCCTCTGATGGAATATCAGAGGATTTTATATTTAGATGTCTAAGTTATCAACAGCGCTGGTATCAACTGTGTCTGTAGCAGGTGCTCTGCCTCGACCTCCAGCTGGCTCATTGATCTTTAAGTTCACGCGGGCATTGTTCTTTGCTCCAACGATCTTCAATAAAGTTCTGATGGCGCGTGCGGTTTGTCCGCTTCTGCCGATCACATATCCCATATCGTTCGGATTAACGTCGAGAGTCAAAAGTACTCCGCGCTCGTCAATCATACGATCTACCTTTACATCGTTCGGATTGTTTACAATCGCTTTAACGACGGTTTCAAGGAATTGCTCATCGCTATTCATAGGTGAATAACTTAAATTTTAAATGAACGCAAACGGCTGGTCGACTATAACCCCAAACCGTCAACATTCTTTTGTCAATTATACAATAAAAGGTCTCTAAAGTCAAGGATTACTCAACTGGCTTCTCAACTGGCTCTTCTTTTTTCTCCTCATTTTTTTCCTCAACCTTTTCTTCTGTTTTTTCCTCTTTGACTTCCTTTTCTTCCTCCGGCACTACCTGGACTGGAACATCTTCTTTCACTTCTTCTTTCGGCGCTTCAGCCGACTGCTCTTTTGGAGTACTCTCAACATTTTCTGGAACAGGAGCCGCTTCTACTGCAGGCACTTCTGCTTTTACTGCCTCTGCTTCAGCCTTGGCCTTATTCTTTTCATCAATTTTTGCTTGGCGCTTTTTTGAAAGATAAACTGATTTTCTTTTTTTAGCTTCAATAATATTATTAGCCACCAATAGATTACTGACCGTATCAGACAACTGGGCGCCTTTTGATATCCAAAACTTAATACGATCAGCTTTAGCATTGAGCTGATTCTCTTTGATATGAGGATTATAATTTCCCAAAAGCTCAAGATGATCACCCTGGGTGTCTTTTGTTTTTTCTGATATTACCAACCGATATGTTGGATATTTCTTTTTTCCAACGCGTTGTAAACGAATAACTAGCATAATTCAAATTAAGTCCTAATTTCTAGCATCTTCCACTCAGAGCGGAAAATTTAGAATTTATAAATTCGACGGATTGGGCATCGTGCCCAGAGAGCGTGATTACTATATATTATGTTACTCTTATTGTCAATATTTCAGCATTAAATTAAGTTTTACTGGAAATATCCTCAACTTTGACGCTCAAAAGCCTAGACATACCGTCCGACGCCATGGCAACACCAAACAGCGCGTCAACCGCGTGCATTGTTACCCGATTATGGGTAATAATTATAAATTGAGCATGACGGGTTAACTCTTCAATTATTTTGGTAAATCTTACCGTATTAGCTTCATCAAGAGCTGCCTCTACCTCGTCTAGAACAACGAATGGCGAAGGGTTATAGTTCAAAACAGCGCAAATCAATGCTATCGAAGTTAAAGTACGCTCACCGCCGGACAGTGCGTTAAGGCTTTTTATTCTTTTACCTGGCGGACAGGCTGTAATTTCAATGCCAGTAAGTATTTTTTCATTTTTTCGTCGCCGTTTCTTTGTAGGTTCAACCAAAGAATCTTCAATCACTTGGGCCTGGATATCGACCTCGTTTATTCCTGTTTCTTCTGAAGCTGGTTCATCTTCCTGAAATACTTCTACCAAATCAGCGGAACCACCTTCAAATAATATTTTAAAATAGCGATTGAATTCTTTTTTGATATTTCGAAAAGCGCTCGACCTCTTTGATTTCATCAACTCATCGAGCTCTGTAATCATAGCAGTCAAATCTTCGACCGCTTCTTTAAGATCATTAAGCTGATTATATAAAAAATTATAACGCTCTTTTGTCGTTTCATGCTCTGCAATCACTTCGTCATCAATACCGCCAATTAAATTAAGCTGGTATTTATATTTCTGAATTTCATTGACTAAATGTTCAAGTTCACTCGCTTCAACCACATCGCTTCTGCGTTCAATAATTGATTCAAGCGACGTGTTCATGTCGTTGCGCACTTCCTCGACCAGTGATTCAGCTTTGGTTTCGAGCCTGGCCATAGCCACTCTTAAATCATTGCGCAACGCTGACACTTCGTTTAACTCATTCTGTGTTGTTTGCATTATATCTTGAAGAGAAAATACCCGCTGTTTTTTATCTTCTTCACCCTGATTAAATTCCCGCATTTTTTCTTCCAAACTTACGACTTTTTTCTGAGCCTCGTCCATTTTTAGCGCCAAGCGTTCTTTATCTTCTTTTAATTCTAATAACTTTTGGCCAAACTCTTCAGGGCTCATATTAAAAAACGACAACTCACGCTCGATCTGCGCCATCTCCTCGTGAAGTTGTTTTTGTCTTTCCTCTATCAAACCGCGCCGCGCTGAACTTGATTCAACTTTGAGCTCCAATACTGCCAGTTCTTTTTTTGTCTTTTCAAGCGCCTCTTCAATATTTATAAGGTTTTCCTGCTCTAAAGCCAACTGTTTTTCACATTCTCTAACCCTATCTTCTGAACTTAACATTACTTTTGCGGCAAAACTTAATGCGCCAAATCTTTCTTTACGCCAGCCCCCTCTCATCACCCCTCGCTTTTCAATCAAATCGCCATCAAGCGTAACCATGCGTACTCGTCCGATGCCAATGCGCTGAGCCACCTTCAAATTCTTTACCACTAAAGTATTGCCCAAAACAAAAGAAAAAATATTTTCAAATTTTGACTCATAGCGAATCAAATCTATTGCCCTGCCAACAACATCTGGCTCTTGGATAAGCTCAGCAACTACCACTTCTTCGGTTCTCGGAAGAATTTTATTTATCGGTAAAAATGTGGCAATTCCGAGTTTTCTGTCGCGTAAATAGCTTATGGCATTGCGCGCCACATCATCCGAGTCAACAACTATAGAAGACAAGCTGCCTCCTGCGGCTACATCTAAAGCTAACCTGTATTTTTCGTCTGTTTCACCCAATTCAGCTACAGTACCGTAAATTTTTCCAATTTCCGCTTTAGCCTCAAAAACCGCCTTTACGGTTGCTAAACCAGAAGCTTGAAAAAAATTCTGTTCAGATCTTCCCTCAATCATTTCACTCTGCAATCTAGAAATTTTTACCAAACGCTCGGCTTTTTCCGAACTACGGTCGTCGATTTTCTTTTTTTGCTGCCATATTTCCTGGTTAATTTTTTCCTCAGCAGTTTTAAGCGTTTGAATCTCCTGAATAAGCTTATCTTTCTCGTACTTTAACTCATCAATTTTCTTTTGCAGCCAAGTAATGTTTTGCTTACCCTCCTTACCATATTCAGCGTGCATTTGTCCGTCAATAATCGCTACTTGCCTTTCAATTTCATTCTTTTCTCTAACCGCCACCTCATGATTGCTTTGGAGTTCGGTAAAAACCTCCTGCCGGCTAGCCGATCTAGCCAATTCAGAAAGCTCATTCTGAATCACACTTAGAGCTTTGTAAACTTCAGCATGTTTATCGTTTGCCATGCTCAGTTTCGCCTGTGTTTCATCGAGCTCTTTCTTGTTTCTTGTATAAAGGGTAAAATAATATTTCTCCTGCAAGTCACGCAAATCCAGTTCTATCACCTGCCGTTTTTCCAGCTTTCTAACTTGCCGTTGCAAAAGCTTTAAGCGCGGTTCAACTTCCTCAATCAGTCGCTCTGCCTGAGTCATATTTTCAGCTGTTCGAACCAATTTCAGTTCTGCCTGATGCCTTTTTATCTTAAATTCTTTAATACCAGCTGCCTCATCCAAAAAGTCCTTTCTTTCAGACGGACTCAATAAAAGCATTCGATCAATCATGCCCTGTCCAACAATGCCATAAGACCCTTCAGCAAATTGAGCCTGTGCTAAAAGCAAATGAATATCAAAAAGACGGACCGAATTATTATTTATCAAATACTCGCTTTCTCCCGAACGATAAAGTCGGCGGGTAATCGAGATTTCCGGATAATCACTGAGCACTCTAGCATCTGAGTTATCAAGCACCATGGTCACCTCGGCCATACCCAACTGCCCTTTTGTCTCCGAACCGCTAAATATTACATCTTCGCTTTTTTTGCCTCGAACCGCTTTCATGCTTTGTTCACCCATAACCCAACGCACCGCATCAGCAATATTTGACTTGCCAGAACCATTCGGTCCGACAATGGCGGTAACGCTAAAACGACCGTCTTTAGGCGGCAAAAAATCCAATGATGTTTTACTGGCAAAAGATTTAAAACCTTGAATCTCTAATTTCTTTAGATGCATAACAAAAAAATCCGCCATTTGGCTTTCACTGACATATTGTACCATCCTTGACAACACTGAGCAAGTTGCCTATAATAGGCGGTTGCCAAAATTTTATTGACAAAATACTCAATATTTCATAAAAAAATCGCTAATTTCAACATGATTGATACTGCTCAACAAATCCATAAACAACTGACAAATGCCACAGGCATTGTCATTGTTCCTCATCCACACCCTGATGGAGATGCTCTTGGTTCAGCTTCTGCTATATTTGAATACCTAAATAAACACAATCGCGAGGCCATAATATACTGTTCAACACCGATTAATGCGCGTTTGCGGTTTTTACCCAATTTTCCTCCCATTTCACCGGATGAAAAAATATTTTCAGAAAATAAAATTGACACTATTGTAGTGCTTGATTCAGGAGATCTGCGCTACGCTGGCATTGCGGAAATTGTGAAAAATCACTCAGCAAAAATAATCAACATCGATCACCATTCTACCAACGAACATTTTGGACACCACAACTTCGTCTTAACCGAAGCGGCCTCAACCACGGAAATTATTTTTCAGTATTTTGAACTGATTAATGAAGAAGTCAGTCCAAATATGGCAACAAATTTACTAGCCGGCCTAATATCTGATACTGACAGTTTTACTAATTCTGCTACCGGGCCAAAAACTCTAGCCATAGCTGGTGAACTTGTTCGCCGGGGGGCAAACTATAAACTTGTCAGCTTTCACACCTACAAAGATAAATCCCTGGCTATCTTAAAACTTTGGGGCGCGGCATTAAGTCGCTTGGTAAAAAACGAAAAGCTAAACTTGGCATATACTTATCTAAAACAAGACGATTTCCAATCTGTTGGCTTGAGTGAAAATGATGGCGATGGGCTAGCAAATTTTATGAATAATATTGATGGTCCAAAAATTACTTTAGTTTTAAAAGAAACAGCGGAAGGCAAAATAAAAGGCAGCTTTCGAACAACCGAAGAAGGTATAGACGTATCCCGCTTGGCAAAACAACTTGGCGGTGGCGGGCATAAAAAAGCAGCCGGATTTACTGCTGACGGAACGATAGAATCGGTGATATCAGCCATTTTGACCTTGAACGAAAAATAGGATATAATTGCCTTATGAATTTTATAATTTTTTAATTTTGTAAATGATTTTTAATGCTTAAAGCTTAAATTTTTAAACATTAAAAAATAAGATTTATTTTAAAATTATAAAATTGATATTGATAATTAAAAATTTAAAAAATATGTATCAAAAAGAAGACAATATTAATTCTCAAAAAACACCCCAGGCACAACATTTAATCCCTATTGTGGTAGAAAAATCTCCGTACGGCGAAAGGTCTTATGATATATATTCCCGCCTGCTTCAGGATAGAATTGTTTTTCTTGGCGGTCCAATTGATGATGGAACTGCTAATACTGTAATTGCTCAAATGCTTTTTTTAGACAACCAAAATTCTGATAAAGATATAAAACTTTATATAAATTCACCGGGCGGTTCTGTCACTTCTGGTATGGCAATTTTTGATACCATGCAATATGTCAAAGCTGATGTTTCCACTATTTGTATTGGCATGGCGGCAAGCATGGCGGCCGTGCTTCTCGCGGCCGGAGCCAAAGGCAAGCGCTTTGCTTTGCCTAACTCTGAAATCATGATCCATCAGGTTATGGGCGGTATGGAAGGACAGGCCTCAGATATTAAAATTCATGCCGAACGAATACTGAAAATGAAAGAAAGATTAAATAAAATATTAGCCAAATATTCAGGTCAACCCATGAATATTATTGAAAAAGACACTGACCGTGATAATTTTATGATCGCTGCTGATGCTAAAAAATACGGCTTGATTGATAAGGTAATTGAATAAACAACTATATCAAAAAAAATATTCTGGAATGAACATTCCAGTTAAAAATATTAAAAAATCCGCCGCGTGCAAAGTTATACGCGGCGGATTTTTCGTCTAAACTACCCTTACTATTGACAAAACGGCTAAAATATGCTATACTGTATAGTTCTATAAAATTCTAGCTTGGAATCCGGAAAGTTAGCCAAAAAACGAGAGAAGTGGCTAGCTTTCCGTATTCGCACAAGCATGGGGATGTGTTACAAGAAAGCACAGGCTACGGCTCGTCTTCTCTTTTAACACATCTTCTTGAATACGGAATCCTAAGGGGGGAGTAATCTGTCCCCCTCAAAAAATAAACTCCCGCGCATAAAATGCGCGGGAGGTTTTGTTTTATTGGACAGTTGAACTTGCACTATTATCTGGTTCGGGTGATTCAGATGGTTTCGGTGTTTCAGTGGGCCCAGCTTCAGACGGCGCGGTTGAGCTGGCAGGTGATGAAACTGGCGTCGTGCAATTCTCCGGATCAGAACAGCCCTCCGGAGCAGCTCCGACCATGCATATTTTTTGCAGAGGCCGATAATAGCTAGAAAAAACTTTGTCCATTTTTTCGCTTGACGATGTGTAACGAGTATAGGTGAAACTAGCTACCGCGCCCCGAAAAGCATTTTGACATTTCTGCTGTCCAGGTTCCAGTGTAGTGGTGTAAATAGTTTGCGGCTCTCCAGCCGGAATCCATCTGCTCACAAGCGGTCGTGAATACGACCCAGTTCGTCCATCCGGTTTACCCCACAGCGTAAAACTTAATAATTGTTTTTTATAGTCAATTTTTGTTTCCAAAAGCAAATAATTACCAGTGTCATTCAAAAACTTAAAATCTAAAATGGGCTCATAGACAGTAGCATCAGTGCCTGGGTTGCCGTTAACCGGATCGGCATAATACTGCACCACTAAAGAATGATTTGTTCTTTCCGTTATAGGCATACCGGAATTCATTGCCATTCTAAAAAGTGTTGTGCCTATCTGGCACATTCCGCCGCCAATTTCTTTTTTAATCAAATTACCTTTGATAACTTCTTCAGGTAAATAACCATTTTCCGCTGTAAAAGGTCCGGCGTAACGCAGGGTGGAAAACTCATCACCCGGAGCAATGATTGTGCCATTCAATCTCTCAACAGCATGAGCGATATTTTTTATTCTGTTATTGTGGCTGTCGTAAAAAGTCGAAGTTCCTGTTCCAAACACAGCTGTGATGCCTAAATTATTAACATCGGCCATTTTTAATTTTGGTTCAACTTCTTCAACCACCAAAGCAACTGTTGAAGTAGATCCTACTCCCCCGCTATTACGAATTCTCATCACCGCTCGAATTGAATCAAGTGTTTTTTCCATATTCAAAATCTGACCAGAAGAACCAGAACGAAATTCTTTTAATTTTCCATCCTCCATTACAAATTTTGATTCTTCTGCCGGTATGTCTAAAACATATTTATAATTGTCGAGTTGTTTCATAACACTTTCCTCCTCTAGGTCGAACCACACCTCGCCAGTTTCATCTAAATAAGGTTTAAGCCATGCTTTAATATCCGCCTCTCTGATTCTTCCTGTTCTTGTTTCGGAAATACTCGGATCAACATATGTAAGAACCAAATCTCCATAACTTAATACCAATGACATTTTATCATCCATATTTGTCAAATCTTCCGCTTTGACCATCGGCACGATAACTTGCTGTGAAATGCGTATCGGTTCAAAATCTAGCTGAGCCAGTTTATTTTTTGTTTCTTCGATTATTTTCTGAACATCAAAAATTAACCCGGTTTCTTCGGATATAATATCATATTGCAAAGGATTGTCTGAAGTGATTTTTACTGTCGCATTTCGCGGTTGGCTCTCATGTGCGCCAAATTTGGAAATAAAAATTTCATTAAAGTTTTTCTCCTCAATATCCGCTGGTACTGAAATAACAACTGGCTTAAATCTGAGAAAAAGCGGCTGCAGGTAGCTATACCAGCCGCTCGCTGTCCTGCCTGACTTAAAAGCCGCGTCATCACTGCCGACAATTTTTAAAGAAACAACTTCAATAATTGCATCACCTTCGGTGATATTTGAATCAATCCCTATTTTTTTGTCTTCACCATTCTCATTAAATATAAATACTACCCCCTCTTTAGCAAGGCGCTCTGACATTTGAGATATAAACTGAGAAACTTCATCGCGCGTCATTCCGCCTAAAGGATAATTGCCCAAATATACACCGGGAAAAACCCGATTCGTATAAGCTTTAGAATATGCGAATACTGAACCGCCGAGCAACAAACATAGACCGACCAAGCAAAGTAAAACTACAAAAAAAATTCGCCAAAAACGGCGAACTGGCTTTTCTGTCGCAATCACATTCACTCCATCGTCTTTTTTTTCATTATCTTTATCAGACATATTATTCTTCAATTATTGTGATGGGAATATTTTGATCAATTTTTACTTTAGGCAAGCGTACAATTAATAAACCATTCTGATATTCTGCCCGCGCTAAACTTAAGTGCACATCGGCTGGAAGCACAATGCTTCTAGAAAACTTTCCCCAATAACACTCATTAAAATGATAGTAAGCTCCATCTGACACCGGCGAGTGCCTTTCACCGCGCAAAGTTAAAAGATCATTGTGCAAATGCAATTCAACACTCTCTTTTAGCGATCCGGCCATAGGGGCAACGATAATAATTTCCGCCTGGGTTTCAGCAACATCAACAGCGAGCTGGCCCTCATGGTGCTCTTCAATTTCGGTTGCCTTTTTCAGTCCTCGAAAAAACTCCATTTCATCGGAGTTGTCTCTTTGATTCTCAATAGCAACAGTAAAATTTTGCCCTTCTTCAAAAGACATATCTTGTTTTATCTATTATACATTAGTTATTAAAAAAACAAAATCCCCCGGTTTTGAACCGAGGGATTTTTCAAATATTATCATTCAGCCGAGTTGTTGGCAGTTTGCTCTCCTTTTAAAGGAAAGGCTGCTTTCAACTCACTCTTGGCTGCTTCAAAAGCGGCTTTGAAATCTTCCTTGGCTGCTTCAAAAGCGGCTTTTCGAATTTCATTTAACTCGGCGACAGATTCACTTATTTTAGCCGCAGAAGTGCGGGCATCTTTATACTCAGATCGCGCCTGTGACACAGCCGCTTGAAATTCTGTACGAACTGCGAGCGGTTCCTTGCCTTTTGAACATTGAGAGGATGCATTGTCTTCCGCCGTCTTGATGACTAATTTAAAGGTATTGAGCGCCTGATCAAGCGCTGATTTTCGATCAGCAATTGCCTGATCCAAGCCATCGCGATAAGCACTAACCGCCGCGTTGATTGCTGTTCGGCGTTCAGCAACTGCTACTTCGACCGCATCCTGAAATTTCTGTATGGCTGCTTTTTGCTCATCTGTCACGGCCTTTGCGCTAATTTTATTATAACTGTTCGCTCTTTTTGCATCTGCGTTAGCACGAACTTCGTCTAACTTTTGCTCTCGACTGGTACGCCTGTTGTCTATATTGGTTGAACGCTCAACCCGCTTAGAACTAAGGCCCTTGTCCCATTCAGCTAAACGAGAATTCTTGAGAGCGGAAAAACCTGTTAAATTAGTGCAAAAATTTTTCTGCAATCTTGTGGCCGTTTCAGTTCCGATCTGATATTGGCTCCCTCCCGATGTCTCCATGGCAAATACAGAACTACCTAGGGCAGAAAAAATTAAAGCGGTTATAACTGTGTAGAATGTTGTTTTTTTATTCATATACTAATGCGATGTTATCAAAGCTGGCCAATGCCTGGTCTTCATAGTCCAGATAAATTGCGTCTTCTGCTTCCAATTCGGCTAATAGGTCGTCTTCCAAAATGCTCTGGCTAATTTCATCAACTGCGTTATTAATCTCGGCTGAAGCAAACTCAGCTGTCTCCAAAGAAGTTGCTTTGTTATCAGATAGGCCTAAATTTTTATCTGACGATGGCAAACCAGCGTATCTAAAGTAGCCAACCATCAAAACAACCAAAGCTACTGCGCCAACCGGCAATGCGATTTTCCAAAAATTATTCATAATATTTTCAATTGTGTTAATAATTTTATGAAAGGCCCGACCTTTTTCCGCCTTTGCATAGATATAACGAGTTTGTTTTTTTTCTGTGACAGACTGAGGCAAACGCAAAAGAACCGCCTTCAAGTCGCTCTCGGGTGGATTAATCTTTTCCGCCTCTTGGTAAAGAAGCTTTTCTAATTGTTCAAATTCTTTGTTCTCCATATTGATTTATACTGTTAAATAACCCGACGGGGCAATCCGCCTTGAGCGGATTATTTAACAGGGCCAATTATTTGACGTAAATTTTTTAAAGCGCGACACTGGCGCTGCCTGACCGCATCTTCATTTAAACCTAACTCTTCCCCAATTTCACGCGCCGACAATTGTCCAAAATATTTTAATGAAAGTATTTCTTGGTCATCGCCGTTAAGTTTTTCTAAAGCACTTTTCAAATGAATAGATATTTCAATTTGTTCCACTATTTCCACCTGGCTCGGTGCGGTATCTGGAATAGTTTGCCAAACATCATATTCATCATTTCCCACTATCAAATCTTTTTTTCGCCGCCAGTAATCAATCAGAGTATTTCTGGCTACAGTAAAAAAATATTTTAAAGGCGTCTTGTTTGGCTCCACGCGACCGATCGCCTCGTACACCTTTAGAAAGACCGTCTGGGCCAAGTCGCTGGATAATTCACGGTCCCTGGTTCGGCCATAAAGATAACGAAAAACTGGAACATAATACATGGAATATAAGCGACTAAAAGCGGCCCCGTCCCCGTCTTTAGCCCGGCGCATCAACTCTTCGGGTTCAAACGTGGTTTCATTCATATCTATTACTGGTAACGAAGAAAATATTAATATGTGACATTAGGGTTGCAAGATGTCCTCAATACGGCCGTCTATGGAAATAACGACATTTTTGACTGATGAAAACTGTTTTAAAGTATTGATAATCTGAGAGCTGATAGCTGAAACCCGGCAAGATCCGCCCACCTCTTCTTCAAGTTTAGGGCTGAAATCTACCCTGGCCACACCATCTTCAATGGTTAATTTTTGAACAATTACATCATCATTAATGCTGGTGAAATAACCTCCGGCTTTTTCGGTTTCGCTCACGCCTTTTAAAAGTTCGTTGAGCGAGGCCCGAGCGATATCCGGAGTTTTAGGCACAATTCTTACAACCTCAAAAACTTTTGTACAATCAAGCGCTCCCGGATCTTTCTCACTATTGCCAAAAAATACTTTAACTTTAGTGCCAAAAATAATCGGATATGATTCCTGTCGGTCATTCTCGCGTAAATCTGATGGATTGTCGTTTTTTAGAACAAGAGTACCGGTAGGTGTTTCAGGCGCTTGAAATTCAAGTTTTCCAGCAAAAGGTACCATACTGGTCGTCATCCACTCTCCTTTTGCTGTGAGTGGCCCCTGGGCTATGCGTTTCCCGTTGGCATCATATAACTCAACAACGGCGTTTGCTTCAAAATACCAATTACCGGGCATTGAACCTTCAATCACAAGCGGGCTAACAACCAAATCATTTTCCAAGGGATTTTTGAGTGTTGTTGATGCTCCGCGACGTTCGCTAATAATCGGCTCGGTTGAACTTGAACATTCGCCTCTAAGCAGCGCCCACTCTTCACATTCTTTACCGTTTTCAAACATACAAACACCATACTGTCCGCCCATTATATTCTCTCTTGTTTCTAACTTACCACCTTGATTCTCACAATTCACGGAAGCTGGGTTAGCAATAGTTGTTTCCTCTACTTTTTCTTCAGTCAAACATGGTTCTAGCGGTGGCAAAGAATCTGGATTACCTTGTTTCACCCACTCTCCTTTAACGCAAATCCAGCTATTTTGATCATCAGATGAACGGAGGGTAAAAAATATTATTACACCAATGACAGCCAATAGAACGATGATTACGCCTAAAATCTTCAATGCTTTCATATGTAATATAAATTATTTAAACATCCTTAATTATAGATGGAAATAACAAAAAAAAGCAACCCATTCGTGAACAGCTTGACAACATTTCATTATGGGTATATACTCATAATAGATAGTGAATCATAAAGGTCGGCTATCACTTAAATAACCTTTAATATACAAATATATGCCTATATTTGACGGTACAGGCCCTGCTCAAAAAGGTGCAAAAACAGGCGGACAGATGGGAAAATGCTCTGACGCCAAACCTCAAGGCAGGCCATTTGACGGACGTGGACAAGGAATGGGATGCGGTCGTGGAGGCCGAGGACGAGGAATGGGACGAGGTTTACGAGGTCGTTTTGGCCAAGGCAACAATAATGCCTAACAGAGAACCTCTTAAACCCTGCTCGTAAAGCAGGGCGAGGTTTTTTTAAAAATACATCTATGCCAAGACCAAGACTTTGCCGTCGCATACGCATTAATCCACGCGTTACTTACTTTAAACCTCAAGGAATCCAAATGAAAAATTTGGAAATTGTTGAGTTAACCACTGAAGAACTTGAAGCAATAAGATTAAAAAATTTAGAGGATTTTGACCAGGCCGGATGCGCCAAAAAAATGAACACTTCAACCAGCACTCTTCAGAGAATTTTGGGCTCTGCCTATAAAAAAATCGCCGAGGCACTAATAAACGGCAAGGCGATAAAAATTACATAATAAAAAAAGAGTGCGGAGAGGGAGGGATCGGCTTCGCCTCTCGTCGGCTTCCGCCTCCTCGGGCTAGCCACCGCCTCGCGGTCGCGCCTCCCAGTAAGTCGGCGCGACATCGCTCCGGCGTTCTCATCCCTCGCGCGACCAAATCAATTTGGTCGCTCCTCTCCGTACTCAAAAACCTGCCTGACGGACAGGTTTTTTCCGTGCGGAGAGGGAGGGATTCGAACCCTCGGTGCAGTTTTAAGGCTGCACAACACATTAGCAGTGTGCCGCTTTCGACCAACTCAGCCACCTCTCCAAATAGTAATTTGTAATTTGTGCTTTGTAATTAGAAAAAACTTACCTTTGACTATTTATTAATCCACTTAACATTTTTGATATTACTTCAAATTTTTTATAAAAATATTCGTGATTTTCTTGATTGATCGCATTCTCTTTCTTTATAATTTCTAATAAAGCAACGCATTCATATAAAGAACCTCTGGCAATTATATAAAAATTTCTTTTATCAGGCTTAGAAAATTTTCCTGTACCCTCGGCTAAATTAATCACAATACTTATTGATGCTCTTTTCAATTGATCATTTAAAAAATAATCAATATTCTTATTTGATCTTAAAAAATTTAATATCTCATGGTTTAGATCAAATGCTTTCTTGTAAACTTCTAAATTTTCAAAATCAAACATACATTCCCCTCCCCAAACATAAATTACTAAATACAAATTACTAATACGTGCTATAATATTAGCACAAAAAACACTTAAAGTCAATGTTTACACAATGATAATATGCTTGAAAAAATCACAAAAATCATACTTATTACAGCTGGGTTTGTTCTAACACTTCATCTTGTCGCTAATATAATTGATGCTGACCTTGGCTGGCATCTTCGCTTTGGCATGGATGCTTTTGCTGGGCAATTTCAATACACGGATAGCTACACCTGGACAAATTTTGGCGAGCCCTGGACAAACCACGAATGGGGCAGTGACCTTTTTTTCTGGTTAATTTACGCCGACCTTGGCTACTTTGCTTTATCCATAACCATAGCTGTTATTATTTGGCTGGCTTTTTTATGGATAGTAAAAATATTTACTAATAAATTATCTCCACTTTCAATTTTACTTGCAATTTTCTGCGTCTGGTCCCTTGACTTCATTTTTGCTGTCAGACCGGCTTTTGTGGTACTTGCACTTATACCCCCGCTTATCTACACCCTTAAGGTGTTGCCGCAAAAAAATTTATTATATTTATGGCCTTTTATCTTCTGGCTTTGGTCAATCCTACACGGCAGTTGGTTTATAGGATTCATTATTACATTCATATATATCGGTGGCAATCTGTTCGCTATTATCTTAAAACGCTACTTCCCGCTATTTTCTGGAAAAGAGACAAACTGGTCTGCAAAAACATTTTTCACAATTGCTATCTGGCTAGTCATTTCCGCGATCGCCGTTTTAGCTAACCCCTATGGTCTAAAAATATACGGCGAAATTGCCGCTTATATATCCCAGGGGACATATTTTAAAACAATTATTAACGAATGGATACCGAGCTATGCATATCCAGTTTATCTTCTACCGCTAATTATCGGTTCTGTGGCCGCGGTGTTTGCCGTCATCGGATATAAAAATAAACGGCTTTCTCTTGCCGAGCTTTTGCTTTTTGCCGCTTTCTTTTATGCGGCCTGGAGTTATAAAAGGAACAATCTATATCTCGTTTTTTTTAGTTTGCCAATAATATCCATCGCACTGACCGAAGCTGAAGCAAAAATTATGTCGCTTCTGAAATTGAATAAGGTTAATTTAAAAATAATACGCCTCTGTATATATATTGCCTTTGGGCTGATCATAATTGCATTTAACGCAAGCAGTATTTATGTCTCAAGTGATATTTGGACAGACCCTAAATACCTTGCCCACCGGCCTTATCCTTATCAAGCAACACTGTTTCTGAAGCAGGAAGGATTAAGAAATAACATTTTTCTATTTAACGAATTCCGCTGGGGTGGCTATCTTAACTGGAGCTTGCCGGAAGCGCTTGTTTATCTCGATGGCCGCGGTACAGTCACCTGGAACAATAATGAGGGTATGAATCTCCTAAAAAAATATAGACAAATGAAATTTGAAATTAACGGTTTAAGAGAGCTCAATTCCACACAAGCAAATTATGCAATTATAAACCGCAATATATCTTCTTATCCCAAACCGAATGTTGTTAATAGGATTATTTTTTCAAATCGCGATCTTTCTTTAATTCACATGGAAGAAGAATCTCAGCTTGAAAAAATGCTAACGCGAAGCAATGAATGGATTTTGGTGTACGAAGATCAAATCTGTCGAATCTGGAAAAAAATATAAAAAAACCCCGACGTGATGTCGGGGCAATGTTTGAAAAGAGCAATGAGGAAAGGCTAGGGGTAAAAGGTCTCGGTGATACATGGGTCCTCGCCCATGTTCTTGAGGCAACAGGCGGGCAGCGGGTAGTGATCGGTGCACCCATCGGGTAGAATGCCGTCGCAGAGTGGCAGATCGTCGAGGTCCCAGGCGTCAGCGGACGGACTCCAGTAGTTGCAACCGGAGTAGTCGTAGGTGTCGCACGACGATGCGTGGTCCCAGCACCAGATCCACTGATCGGGATCGGGGATCGGAACCTCGATGCACTCACCGGACTCCACGCCGCAGGCAAAGCCCTCGTCGCAGTCTTCGGCCGACTCACAGACGAAATCGCCAGTACCGGTGTCCGTGTCAGTATCCGTGTCGGTGTCGGTGTCGGTGTCGGTGTCGGTGTCGGTGTCAGTGTCGCCGTCCGTGTCCGAACCGCTGTCCGTACCGGAGTCTGTCTCGGTACCGGTGTCGCTATCGCCGTCCGTGTCCGAGTCTGTGTCAGTGTCGGTGTCGCTATCGCCGTCCGTGTCCGAGTCTGTGTCAGTGTCCGAGTCCGCATCCGAATCACTGTCAGCATCCGCATCTCCGTCGCTTCCACTGTCCGCACCTTCACTGGTGAAATTCGGCCCCTGACTGCTACAGCTTATTGCTGCCATAACAAAAAAACAAAAAAATCTCATTTTTTACTCTCCTTCCCTTTCGGGTTTTTTGGTGTTTTTAATGAACTTATCCAACGAAAGAATATAGCATATTTTAGCCATTTTGTCAACCGCGTATAAGGCTTATGACCTACGCGGTTGACCGCGTGATCGCAAAGCGATTATACGCGGTCAACCCGGTAGAATCTCTAAAGAGCTCTACCGGATCAATCCCTAATCAAACAAGCTCCTTGAAAGTGTAATCGCCCAAACGCGCTTTACACCACTCTGCTTTAATAAACGGGCACACTCAAAAAGTGTGACGCCTGATGTAAAAACATCATCAACTAAAATAACATTTTTAGGAATATTTTCAGATATCACGACAAACGCATTCTCAACATTTTTTACTCTTTCTTCTTTGGTTAATTTGGCCTGTTGCGATGTCGGACGAACGCGTTTTAAAATATTATTCATCACAAGTACTTTTTCTGGTTTTAATGAATTTATTTTTTGGCAAATAATTTGAGCTAAAAGCGCTGCTTGATTATACCCTCTTTCACGTTCCCGCCTTGGATATAGCGGCACCGAGACTACCGTCCATTGATTTTCACCATTTAAAAAATCTGGACAATCTGAATCAAAAAATTGTTCGAATATTTTTTTCCAAACAAATATAATATCGCGCGCGTAATGATATTTAAAATCCCTTACCAATTGTCCGAGCGGTTCATCTTCCTTGTATTCAAACACGGCACATACGCCGTCCAATGAAAAAAACCCCTGACAGCCAAGACAAAGCGATCCGTCGTTTTTTTTACGACAAGCAGGACAACGCAAAACAGGTTTAAGCTGAACCTTTAAAAAACATTTCTCACACAACCAATCTCCCTCCAAACCGCATTTAACACAAAAAACAGGAAATAACAAATCTTTAATTGATTGTAAAATTTTATTAAACATTTATTTATTTAAAAACACCACTATTAATAATGGTGTTTTTTGTTTTTTATCTTGTAATATTTTTAACTTACTGCAACCACTCGAACTTACTTACCAGCCAACCATCACCTGATCTTGTTAGCCATACATTTACCCTAGACGGCTTTTCTTCAATACTATCGCCTTTAGTTATTATTCTATTTACTCCAAGTTCTGCTTTAGCCGCAGTATCGCTATATTCGGCTAAATCCACGGCGATAGCTTTTGTCGTCGCGCCGGTAAATTCGCCGTTTGGCGGCTGAACACCGATTCGCTTGCTGATTTCAGCGTAAAGATCCTCTGTCACAAGCGATTCACATTCTTTGATATTCTCTCCATTATTTTCCGACGAATAGGTGCCATACCGCTCAATAAATATCTTGGCAAGCTGTTTGGCGGCATTTTTTAAAACGTCTTCGCTTGAAAGCGGCTTTACGGTAGGACTGGCCGGAATTACTGTCGGAGGCGGAGCGGTAATCGCTTCTGGGATATTATCTTCATCGACTTGACCTGTTGCTGTTGGTTCAGCAGTTTCATCGCTTGCTGGTCCTTCTTTTTTACCAAAAATATATAATGAAATGCTTATGGCCAAAATCACAAGCACTACAATGCTTGCGATAATAAAGATTCGAGAACGGAGTGTCATCATAATTTTGAATATAAAGGTAAATTATTTTTCAGCAGCTTTAAACTCCTTTTTTGCCTGTTCAATAGCCAAAAGCTGTTCGGGATTAGTGGTGACAATTTGATCTTCGGTATATGAAGCGACTACCTTGATAGCAGCGTGTTTCAGGCCGGCAAAAAATATACCCTCACCAACAGATGACTCTAAAAGCAAATATTTTTCACTATCGGTTAAAACAAAAACTTTCTGGATTAAATCAATTGACGCTGGCGACTGACGCAAAAGCAGCTGCAAAGCGGAGTTAGTTACAATCGCCTGCCCATATTGAGAACGAAGAAAGTCATTGACATCCTGAGTGATTGTGGTGACGCCGAGATAATATTTACGACACCTCTTTACCAAAGCAAAAATAAAGCGAGCAGAATCTTCATGCATCATCAGCCACCAGGCCTCGTCAATTACCATGATTCTTCGCTTACGCTCGGAGCGAACAACATTCCAAATGTAATTAATAATAGAATATATAGCGATTGGCCGGAGTTCTTCTTCCAAATCACGAACAGAAAATATAACCAGCTGGTTTTTCATATCCACATTTGTCGGAGAATTGAAAAGTCCGGAAAAAGTTCCTTCGGTATATTTTTGAAGTTTTAAAACCAGCTCTCCCGAGCCCTGCATGCCTTCAAGCACTTCAACCAAATCCTGCATAATTGGAGGTTTGACCGTATTTAAATCGCAGTCAGGAGTAATATCTTTTTTGGCATAAGCCTCAATTAAGGCACGGTCAATAATAGCGTCCTGCTCCACCGAAAGACCACCAAGCATGATGCGAAGCAAACCTTTCATAGTGATAACTGCACTCCGAATAACATCTTCAGTAGAAATTTCCATACCCATCGGGCGCGGCAAATCAAAAGGATTTATTTTTGCCTCAGAAGAAAGTGAAATATTTACATAAGTACCGCCAACCGCGTCACTTAAATGCTTATATTCCATTTCAGGGTCAATAACAATTACATCAACGCCCATCATCATGGTTCGTAATATCTCCAGCTTTATAGTATAACTTTTGCCTGCTCCAGAAGTGGCAAAAACCACCATATTGGCATTTTGCAAAGAAAATCTATTGAACAAAATCAAACTGTTGTTGTGTCGATTGATACCGTAAAGTATACCGTCGTCAGAAGTAAGTTCAGCAGAAATAAAAGGGAAAGAAGCGGCAATCGGAGAGCTGTTCATGTTGAAAGCAACATATAGTTCGTCATTGCTCAAAGGCAGTGTAGAATTAAAACCCTGCTCGGCTTGAAACAAAACCTTGCGCGTAATAATTAGCTTGCCGCCAAAAATATTTTCAATATCTTCCGTCGTCTGTTCCAGCTCGTCTTTATTGCGAGCATAAATCGTAACATAGAAACAAAACTGGAAAAAATGCTCTGTTCCCTGAGTCAGATTGTCGCGAAGCTGTTCAATGTCTCGCAGCGCTGTTTCTCTGATTGGGTCGCGCGGCGCACCCTTTTCCGAATCCGCATTTATCTGCGCTTCCAGAGCGCCGACTTTATTTTTTAATTGTTTTAAAATTACGGCTGATTTTACGGGATAAAAATACATCCCTACATCCATGGTAATAGACAAATTGATAACCGGAGAAGCCCAACCAATAGAAATGTAGCGTGGATAGGCGGTGATAAAAAGAGTGCGGCAATAAATATCGCCGAGCTGAATAAAACTTGATTCAACCCGAAACGAAGCGGGTGCTACCAAATCGCGAATTGAAACTACACCTTCACGATATACACGCTCTTCTTCAAGGGAAGCCATCTCTTCCGATGTCTTCTTTTTTATTTCGCTGGTTTCTTTATCCAAACGAGTCGGCGCTTTCTTGTCTTCTTTAGTTATTGTCGGTTTAAAAGCCATAAATTAAACTGCTTCTAAATTAAATTCTTCAATTGACGCAAGCGGCTGTAAAAGCGCTATATCCGGATTGTAAGTTGAATAAAAAAGTTCAATCAATGACTGAGTATCTAAACGCACTACCTCAAGACCCATGGAAGTTAAGCCGGCTTCAATCTGACGAACGCGCATATCCAGATCATGCTTGCGTTTCAAGAAACGCTCATCTTTAAGACGCACGGTAATAGCCGGATTGATTACATCACTCAATCTTGACCAAAAACTTCGCTTTTTATTAGTTAATGGATCATACGGAACAACGGCATAAAAATTCTTGCTCATAATTTTTCCCAAACTTACCAATTCGGCGACAAATGATCGGTAATCGGCAATCTGCATTCGTAGCAGTTCATTTGGCTGTTCCCGCTCTTTAACGATAAGCTTTTCCAAATATGGTTTAATGTTCAACTGGCGCGACTGAATGACAATCTGCAGCGGAGCTTCCAGGCCGTTTAAAAAAGAGACATAAGAGCTTATGACAGCCTGCTGCTCATCATCATTTTTCAAAGCAAAGTTTATGCTTGATACCATAAGTACGGAACGCAAAGTACCGTCTTTCATGATAATAGTATCGTTTTTTATTTCAGCAATGGCAACATTTTTCTGTGTTGTTGGAATTGCCGCTCTTTTATTAGTCGCTTTTTTATTTTTCATACCCAGTATATCAGCTTCCAGAGCCAAACGCCGCACAGCGTTTGTACTCAATTAATCTTAGGCCTAAAAATTTTCTACCTACGTTTGTTTTTAAATAACGCTCTCTGCGTTTGGCATCTTGCATATTTAAACAACCTTCAAAATAAATTAATTTAACCGGCAATCTGTAGCTCGTTGAAATAGTTAACCCTTTATTGTGTTCTTCGATTCTTTTTCTTAAATTATTCGTATAACCAATGTATCTTTTTCCGTCTTTTTTGCTCTCTAACACATAAATGTAGAAGGACACACTGGAAGCTGTATTACTGGGTATATCACTCCTCGGCTTCATAATAGCCTCCGGTATTGACGGTTAATGATAAATCACGGATTCGACTATAAGACGCCCTTTTTATTTTTTTAGGCGGTTCTGGAACGACCACTCTTCCCTCTTCCTGCAGCCGTTTAAGTTCGTCTTTTGAATAGACTTTGTTCCAAATTCTGAGAGGTGGACGACGCAAAGTTTGAGCAATATTTAATAGAAAATAATGAAATGGCTGACCGTTAATTTTTACAAAGGCAACAATCAGCGACCCGCCGCCAAGGGTAACTAAAAGAAAAACAAAAAGTCCAAAATCTGCCAATTTATAGGCAAGGAATAAAAGCAGGCCGGCAACCAAAAGTATGACAAACTGGCGAGCCGTAATTGGGCCAAATATTTTATCTTCAACATCAATAAATTGTGGTACAACGAATTGCGTCTGAACGGGCATAATTATTTCACTCCAATTTTTGAATTTTTAATTCTTAATTTTTAAACAAATCTTAATTTTTAATATTTTAAAAATTGTTTACAAAATTTTTACTTCTATCGTCCAAATTTACAAATTTTATTTTCATAAAATTAAACCAACTGTTTTTGCATTACGACCAGCGCCTGAATTTCCGGAATCTGAATTTTTTCCTTATCCATACTTTCATCCGTCATTTTAATTTTTGAGTTCAAAGCCGATATGGCCGCATTGGTATAATCGGTAAAAAGCGGACTCTGCCTCCACGCAGTCAAGCCATTCATATACAAAATATAAGATTCATCTTTTAAGTTAAAAAACTTTTGTCTTAATCTCGCTGCAGCTTCTTCCGGGTTGGTTGAAAGCCGCCTAAAATCAGTCAGTGTAATATAGCGCAATTCCTCCACCGGGCCAAGATGGGTCGGTTTAGCTGTTGAAATATCACGAACTATAGTGCGCGCTGGCTGTCCCTTGTTGGGCATAAGAGACTCGATACTTGGTTCAAATGCAGCTGATTCTTTTTTTACTAATTCATCTAATGATTTAGGCATTTTGTTAGAAGACGAATTGATTGAAACGCGTTCAGGGTGAATAAATGAATTGACTGGGGTATTTACGGCTGGCAGAGGCTCTCGTTCCTCTTTTGCCAGTGCCTTGGTTGCGCCAAAAACAGTACTTGTCGGTGTGGCCGGAATGTTGCTCGGAGTGCCCAAAGGTCGTTTTAAGGGGATAATCGGCATATCATCCTTTCTTGGCTGCTTCAATATTTCACGGACTGCGCTAAGAACTGATTCTGCTTTTTCTTCGCTCAAACCAATACCCATTTCATTTTCTGCCTTTGTCAGCCACTCTTTAACTTCCGTTTCGCCGCGAACATCTTTTAGGCGCAATTGTACCAGGCCAATCAACCGTTTTTTAGCCTCTTCGCTTATCTGTAAGTTTAATTTTTTCACTATTGTCTCTGCTTCTTCTCTGCGATCGGCGCTCGCCATGGGGGTTGACTGTTTCGCTAGGGGCAACTCTTCTTCAAGAAGCGATTTGCCTTCTTCGGTTTTTGCCGCTTGCGGCATTGATGTTATCGGTTTTTTTTCTTTTACCGGATCTGGTTTGGCTGGCGGCGGGGTCGGTGTTGACTTTTCAATCTTTTTTTCAATAGGTTTTGGTGTAATTTTTGTTAGTTCTGGTTTTTTTATTGCCGGTTCTGACGGTTTTACCGGAGCAGGTACTGCGGATTTTGGCACAGTCGCCTTTTTTTGCCGTGCCTTAAACTCATCGAGTGTCACTTTCTCGATGGTTCCGTCCGGATGTTTGATTGGAATTAAAGGCGTAGGCATTTGTATAATTTTTAATTTTTAAATTTTTAATTTTGTAAATAATTTTTAATCTCTCAATTTTTAACTTACTGACAATTTCTGGATATTTTCGCAAAAATTAAAGTTAGTTCATGCGCTTCTTTCCATAATATGCGACATTTATCACTTGCACCAGGATTTGCAACCGCGACCATCCTTATCCAGTGTTTCGTTTCATTTGACTCTTTTTGACAGATTTTAATTTTGTTCCTGAAATCCTTTTTTGAGCTCGCCTGATTAGCTTCCATATAATTCGCACCAATACTAGTAGCAGAACGAATAATTTGATTGACAAGCGGTCTATTTATATTGCTATCAGGCAGTGTTTTAACGAACCTTATTACTTCTTCACCAAATCTCGCCGATCTTTCCTCCAAATCATAATTCATAAAATCTTTTTGACTGTTATAAAAATTATGATTTATTTATTATCAAGCGTAGCGAGAGAAAAACAAGCTTATTTGTTTTTCCGAGCGGAGCGCAGATAAAATGGGCTTTGCCCTTTAAAATTACAAAATTATAAAATTAAAAATTTTTAAACATTCCACGTAAAGGCGCCTGATGCCTCATCAAAATAATACAACTCTGCAATTTTTGGGTCATTGTATTTGTCCGCCGCTTTCTCAAGTGCCATGAGTACCCCGTCCAAATCCTTATAAACTCCGCTTTTGTCTTTGGGAAAAACTGAATCAACTTTGGCGCGTATTTCAGCGTAGGTTGGCTTAATATCACTCGCTGTTTCCTCTACTGGAATTTGCTTCGTGTTTGATTTGGCTGGATCCATAGTTTTTTCTGTTTTAGGTTCTTCTTTTGAATTTTTTTCAACTTGCATTTCTGAAGCCAATTTTTCTTTTTCTTTATCTGTTAATTCTGGCGCGTCTTCTGGATCTAAAATCGGCTGTATAACTGGGGCAACAACTTGCTCCGCCGGCATTCCCGTCTCTTGAGAAAAGGTATAGGTATTAACCGATTCCCAAATAACCTCAGGTTCAACTTGCAAAAAGAAATTCGTCAAATTTACTAAATTTATTACCGCTTCCTTATTATCAACCATTACATAGTCATTGCTAGCGTCTTTTTCAGACCCGCTAAAAATTGTATGCTGCAACTTATCGTATAATTCAGCGGCGCGAATGGTATCGCCGGCGTAACTATTTAGCAGGCGAACTTGCTGTACTAAATCAGATATTTTTAATTCTTCGCCGGTTAATCCGACGAGTGCTTCTGAGCCGTAAAATTTGGATCGTAACTGTGAATAAAACAATGTCATCAATTTAGGATTGCGAAAATTGATAGCCATATACCAAACCAATTTTTCCGCAACATCAAACCCTTGACGAACCGCCTCTGGAATCTGTTCAATGCCATAATTTAGAAAATCATCGGAGTCTAGCTGGTTTAAAAATGTCCAGGTTGCATGAACATTCAAAATCCAATGTGTTCTAAACGCTTTTTTTGCATCTGGGTTAGATGCAAAATAATCAAATAATTCTTTTTTAAAATGCAAAAAAGCATCAGCCGCAAAAACATCTTCTTCAAAAAATGATTTTACCAAATCTTGTGGCGGTATTTTACTTGTATTTTCTGGGTTATATGAACGCATATTTTTTAATATTAAGTTCTTCTCCCACCAGGAAACCCTTCATCCGCGTCCGCTGCCTCAATTTCATCTTCTTCTGTTCCACCGCCGCGGCCGACCGCACCACCTCCGGTAGTACTACCTCCGGCTAATTTGTCTAAATCTTTAAGCACTCGGCGCAATTCAGCTTTTTGTTGGTCGTTTGTCATCTTGGAAGTAATCGTATTTAAAAACTCTGATGCTTGTTCGGAGCTCATTTTCCCCTCGCTAGCTAATTTATTTATATCTGTCACAAACTTTGGTGAAAAAGCACGACGCATCATTTGTGGCGAAACAGTGCTTAAATATCCGCTCATAGCTTCCATCTGCTTGCCGTCTAATTGTCTTACCTCTCCTGTCGCCCGATCTTTTTGCTTCATAATAATCTCCGCATTTACATTTTGCTGGAAATTCGGACGAGCTGTTGTGGATAAATATTCTATTTTTCCTTTATCAGTGGTAAACATATCACGCGCTTCAGTGCGTTCGTTGCCTTCTAAATCGTGCGTGCCAACATTTGCGCCCATGCCATAAACTACTTTCATTCTTCCGGTTGCTGAATCTTTTGAAACCCCTTGACTAAAAGCGCTAGCGTAACGCATATCTCCAGTTTGCGAATACAAACCAAATTCCGCTTTTGCTAAATTTTTTGCAGAAGTTTGAAAATTTGAATCCTTTTCCAAATTATTCTGTAAATCTTTTAATATGCTTTGATGATCAATATTAGCTGCGTCTAACCCGGTCATTTTTGACATTTCCATGGCCGCCGAATTTTCAGTCCCAATATCTCCGCTATAGCCAGAATTTTTTAAGAAAACACCATCAACAGCTTCTCTGGTTTCTCTGTCTGAGGATGCCATGGCCTGAAAATTCATATTTTTTATTGTCTGTTCTTTCAGGGCACTCTTTGATGCCTCTATCATTTTTTCATCTCCGGACTGAACTGCAGACATTAAATTATCTCTTATTTTCTGTGTTGTTGATGCCATTTCACGGGCTAAATTTACTTTTCCGGCAAAATCTAAATTCGCATATTTTTTCGTATCCTCTTCAAATATTTCAGCTGACACCCCGGCATCTACCATATCGGCCAAATCATGCTTTCCAACACGGCGATACTCCTGAGCTTTGGCAAAACCAAGACCTCTTTTTTTGTCGCGTTCCGCTTCTTGTTTGGCTATTTCCGCCCGCATCAAACGTGAACCAGCTAATTTACCTATATCGGTTCCGCCCATACCCAACTTCTCCATACGCTCATCTTTGGCCGCCTTTGCAGCTCCCTCAAGAAAGGCGGTTCTTTTTTCTTTTTGCGCCGGTGTTAATGCGGTTCTAAAAAAACCACGCTTTAATGCCGCGCCCACCCCTTTTTGACCTTCTGCTTTTTTAAGCCCGGCAGCAGTTTTGGCTTCATACTTTTGGGCTAAATCCTGGTATCGCATTCCTACTTGTGCTTTTAACCCCCTGCCTCGCCTCATCCAAGCTTCACCGCCAACCAAAGGCGCTTTCATTAAAACTCCTTTACCAACTTTCTTCGCTCCAGTAGCGGCCGCTCCAACAGCCCACCTGGCCGCGGCTACTCCGCCGGCCACTGTGGCAAATTTAGTCGCCGCGCCAGCTGCAGCACCAAGCACGCCAGCGCCAACACCTGCCAACCGCTGGGTAACTTTGACTCCGGCCATAAGCAAAGCGGCGGCAATAATAAAACTGGCTAAATTTTCCATTTGTAATATTTCAAGCAATAAAGTACTGCCCTCCCCACTATCCCTGGTGGCTTGATCCATTTCAGCTTGAGTATTGCTTAAAGGATAAGCAACATTGCTTCCGCCAAATTCAGCATTGTGTACTCCGCCGCTTCCTGCCACCGCAAACGACAACCATAAGAAAAATGCCAATACTGGCCCGGAAATAACATTGTTGGTGAATTGTTGCCACCATTCACTGGCGTATGATTGAAACTTTGGAATAACACCCAGAACAAAAGCAAGAGGTGAAAGTATAATCAATATCCAAAGCGCCACCACACGACCCATCAGTACTACCAGATATGCCCCGATGATCACCATGGCGGCGAAAGAAAAAATCATTATCATGATGGAAGAGGCAAAAATATTTGCATAAGTCATAGCTTCAGGATTGGTCTGTGCGGAAAAAGAATTAATCTGTTGCATACCCAAAGCTTGCATTAAATTGCCCCCGGCAATCGCAGCCACGCCGGAAATAAATGTCATCATAAAAACCTGAGCTGCGTCTATAATGATGCCACAAATAATGCGCGAGAAATTTACTAAAATAGCCGCCAAAACAAATTTTACCAACATCTTTTTCCATTCATATTGTTCCAGACCTAGCACAGTACCAAAAGCTATCACCATTAAAATAATGACAAAAAGCATATTGGTCACATCTCTGACTAAAACCCAGCCTAGAGTTACCGCTCCGGAATTAATATAATTATTGTAAGATGCAATTTCAACAACAAAATTAACAATAAATATTGTAATAGAATTGAATATGGAAGCAATCCAAAGAATACCTTCAGAAATCGCCTGAACAATTGACTGTGCGATGGAACCAGAACTAGCACCTTCAGCCAGTGCTGATGCGCCATATATAAACAACGCAAAAATAGCGCCTGCTCCGAGAAGAAGTGCTGACGCTAAATTCAACCGCCGTCGCGGTTTGAGAATATTCAAAATGAGTCTCCCTTTTTCTTTGAGGGAATTCAGCATAAAGCCTATTTGGCTTATATTTACTTTATTATTATATCACAATATCTTTGCTAAAACAAAATAGATTAGTCAGTTATATCCACAAGTAAAAACATTAAATAAACAATGATTTAATGAATCAAATTCTATTTTTCCAAAACAAAAAACGGTTTTGTATAAACCGTCTTTTTTTATACGAACTGCAAAATTAGCAAAAACCCCCTATGCTGTTCAGCTCCCAAGAAGCAAGAATATGCTTTGCACCATTTTTTCCTTTTTTTCGTGACTGACTGCGAATTGTCTTACGTATTTTTCCAGAAACAAATGGATAATTTCGTGCTTTATTACACTTATTGAATCATACCCTAATTTTGGATTAATAAAAATACTGCCCGAATTTACATCATACATGCCGCCGGTGCCATACATGGTTATATTAACTAAGATTTTTTTCCTGTAATTAATATTGAAAAAAACCGAAACCTTTTTCAAAAAAATCGACCCGTCGCGAGATAGCCAGTTATTTTTTATTTTACTAATGATTATTTGATATTTTTTCTTATCGTAATGTAACCCCCTCTTCTCTGAAGGAAGAATGTATTTATAACCGTTCTTATCAAACCACTTTTTTTTACCGGAAATGAACTGAATCATCTTGCGCTCTTCATCTGAATTGTTTGCACGAAAATTTAATGAAATAGACATATTAAAAATTATGGCTCCTGCCCGCATGTTGCGAGAAACACGGTCAGGAGCCGAAACGGGCTGTTAGCCCTAAGAACAGTGACACTGGCAATGCCCGCCGCCGAAGCAACAAACATTGCATACGCCGCAGTCACCATAGCTTGGTTCACGGCTCTTTTTCAGTGCCAGGCCGGTTGGACGGCGTTTGGGGGTGATTCGCGTAGCATGACGCCTGCTCAACATTTTTATCGCTTTCTTCAAACTCACCTCTTCTTTCTGCGGGCTATGACATCCCGCGGTCTAAACACAAACCATTGTAAAGGGCAGCCGCCGCCGCATTCCATATAATCCTCACAATCCATACACCTACGCGATGGGTAGCTGATTAATTTATTATAGAATTCAACTACCTGAGCGTCAAGCCAAAAGCTTTCAAAGCTTGCCGGATCGTCAAACTCGTTTCCATATCTTCCCAGTATAATTTCATGTAGGCAATTACATGGCAATACATCCCCTCGCGTACTGAATATAAGCCCATTGCGTTTAAAAACATGGCAACCGGAAAAAATACTGCCGGATTCTTTCAAATGTTCGAGAAAATCCTTCGGCCAGACGCAAAAAGGTAACGACTGCTCAATGACAACTTTTTTCTTGATAGCTGGTCTTAATTTATTATACGCCTCAACTACGCTTTGAGCTGCCACAAATGGCTCGAGCATGTATTTGCTAGAAAAACGAAAATCATCCATCGTCGCAGCGCAAAATTGAAGAGTAACTCGTCGAGCCCCGTTTTCTACTGCCATTTTTACCATTTCTGCAATACAATGCGCGTTCAACCTGTTGACTGTTATTGACGCAGTAAAATCAACATTCTCGCGCGATAAATTTCGCATTCCCCGCACCAAACGCGAATAAGCTTTAACGCCGGTTATCTCTTTATAAGCGGCATCGCTATCTGCCTTAACAGACAGATCAATGGCGTGAAATTTACTTCTTTTTACCATTTCAACAACTGGCAATCTGCTAAACATTATTCCGTTCGTCACTAGAACTGTTTTGAGATTATTCACTTCGGCCACTTGAGACAAGTCAGATAAATATTGCCACAACAACGGCTCACCGCCAAGAACAATAACTTGGCCCACACCCAGGCGGGCCAAAAAACCAACCAGGGATTCAGCCAAACCAAAAGTCATGTCTTCTTCATGTTTGTCAGCCGGCGCTTCAGCATAACACCAACGACACCGCAAATTACATTTCCGATTCACTGTCAGCCAAGCGCCTTGTATTAAATTTGGCATTGATCACCTCCGAATTGTCAAAGAATGCTAACTATATGTATGGTACGCACTTAAGCGCTGAAATGTCAATTCATCATCCTAAAAGGAACAATCTCATACACTCACATTCGCTGCAAACACCCCTTGACAAAAGGGTCAAATTGTGCTATAATGACTTGTTTAGTGCCTAATATTGGCCTAAAATATGAGTAGTTCATTACAAAGTGCTGAATTTCGCGGAATAGCGAAAAACAGCTTAAAGGCAGGTTTACCCTGTTAAATTCGTCCATGTGACGAGGCTCGCGAAGCGAGTATTTAACGGGGATATAACAGTGTAGCCCAGAGTTTTGGATATATTCGGATGAAATCGAGCAATTCTGACAGAGCTTGTTAAAAGAAACTTGAAAACATTTCCTACAGAACATATTTACCGGCTAAGCCGAAAGAGGAAATGAGACCAATACATCCAAAACTCTGGGCTATCCAGGGTACGCCCGAAAGGGCACAACCACAAAACGATACCGCGCCGAGCGCGGAGAAAAAAAGGAGAATGAAAGATGAAGAAAGAAATGAATATCGTGCTCGTGGCTCTGTTCACCGTTCTCATGTTCTCTCTCGCTGCGTGCGACGAGGGCGACGACGACTGCATCGGCGACGACTGCGACAGCGACGGCGACACGGACGCGGACAGCGATGCCGACAGCGACAGCGACACCGACGGCGATACTGACTCGGACACGGATTCCGACAGCGATAGCGACACGGACACCGACACCGAGGACTACTGCGAGTGCCTGAAGAGCGGAGACGGCCCGGACACGGACGCCGACCCAGAAGAGGGCGAGTACTGCTTCGACATTCAAGGCGAATGGACCAGGATTACCGACAGCAATACAATGAACGTCACCAGTGTTACAGGAGACATTTGCTCTTCTACACCCAGTGGCGATGGAGCCGCGTTCACGGCAACAATGGAAGGTAATTCTCTTCCTCTCGAGTACATTGACGAAGACACGGGTATAGTATTAACCATCTACTCAGATGGGGTCAACCTTTTTTTAAAAAAAGTATATTCATCGGCACCCGATGATTTCGAGGTCTTTACCTACATACGATAGCCCGCCTCCCCGTCCTCTACCAACACACTGCCTATGGAGCACCCCGCTCCAACTGCCCGCGCAAATTCAGCGCGGGTTTTTTATTTTTTAAAATCCTCAGCCCAAGGCTGAGGATTTTGTAATTTTTAAGGTAAACAAGTATCGGGCGTATCGCCTAAAAGCGGTATTACAATCACCTTACCACCATAATGAACCCATGGCTTACCGCTTCCTGGGTCACACAGATTGGTGACTGTATCCCCATAACAACCATACCCGTCTATGTATAAATTTTCCGAACCGCAACCGCCGGGAGTCGGCCGACTAGCGCACCAGCCCCAGTTGTCTAGAGCATATGCTCTGGGCTGAGCGACACAAACATACGGCACTTCATGCCATTCACTTTCTATATAATCCCAATCAATACCATAAGGAACAGGAGTATATGGGTCGTCACCGGGATTATCAACAATTTCCATCCCGCCAGCTCCACCCGGACAAATATAATCCATAGTGAACTCCCACGGCTCTGCTTTGCAACCGGTATCGTCGGTGTTGCCAAAACTCATAGAGTCGGTAATATCTGATGTGTCACATGAATTGGAACCAAGTCCAGTCCCCCAATACCCCGGATCAACCGGCGAGCAATCTGAATTACCAGTACATGGAAATTGAGTTGAGTAGTTGTCATCACCACAAATACCACTGCTGGTGCATTTGTATTTTCTATTACCCAGTGAGTCGTTCATGCCGGTATCAACTGTCAAACCATCGCCTTTATCGGCGATTACTCTGCGAAGAGGCATCTGATGATTATGCGCCCAGGCGTAAAATTTCATTGTTACTTGCGAGCCCGATAAAAGATATATATTTCCGGAAGTTTGATTTTTCATCGATATGGCACCCTCTTCCCAACTACCACTATCTGTCGGCGCGGCAATCATCGGAGGATAAACAGATCGGCCAAGGGCTTGCGCCAAAGTTGGATTAGCCGCGTCGTCTGGTGAATGATACGACTCATAACCAGATGCGTGACCAGAATCTTGAGTCATACGCCAAAAATTATAATTTTTAGCATACATATTTTCTAGCAAATCGCCGTATGGTTTATTATTAAAATCACTTGGAGAACCATATTCAAAATATGACTGATCAACAAGTATATAGTCTGGTGCGTCAGAGGTTAATCCGTGTGCTTTAATATAAGTTGTAAGAAGCGGAATGCCAGCATTATATCCGGTAATATCGTAATTACTTTCTAAGCTTCCACTCTGAGAAAATGTAAAATCCCAGCCACCGGGATAGGCTGTAAAGGGATTAACAAAAGTAACATTTTTACTTGACGGATTTATATATGATCCTGCCTCATTCATGGCTAAACCCCACCCCCCGCCGTTTATATCAGGAGTTCGACCAGTACGATAGATTCTCGAACTATCATACCATTCTTCGTCTACCGAGGTCCTTCCGGTTTTCATGTTATTAGTGTATGGTTTGAAGGCAAATTTATTTGAGCTATCGCTTGTCGAAACTTGGGCAAATTTATTGCACTTTCCATGAGTAAAATGGATGACGAAGAAAAACCCCAGGTCAATAGCGCCAGAGGCGTCATCATCTTCGCCATTTATCCAAATGCCTCTAAAATAATTCTGATCATCGAAAACAACTCGAACACCGACAATTCTTTTACCGTCGTCAAAATCATGGGAAACATTTTTATATTCATCCAAGCAAATACCTTCTTTGGCAATAGCCAACTTTCCATCGACTGTACTTTCGTCTTCCAGCCACTGTGTAAGCCAATTGCCCGGGTGACCAGCCAGCCTGGCTTCCCACGTCCAAGCCAACCAATCCTCGCCATCTCCACATAAATTTTCCAAATCCGATTTTGATGTATAATATGTAGTCCCGACACCGTCCTTCTTTGACATCCAAGTTGATTCCAGCAAAGTAAAAGATCTTTCCTCATCAGCATCGACAATATCGCGTATAAAACTCACTGTTCCTCCGCTTACTGGCGCATTGTTGTTACCGGTATCTTTATCTATCACTACATCTATACGTTCAATTTCATTCATGTGGATATATGTTGTGTTGGAGTCATTTAACCACCGATTGTTATTGCCGTTCCACCACCAATCCTCATTATTTTTGCACCCGTCCTCATTACCGCCGTCGCAATAAGCCTGGGAAACATCATCTACATACGTATTACGAGTATTTATCGGGCAATACCATCCTTCAGAAGCTTCGATATCATTGTAATAAAGCATATCCCAATTATCAAGTTCATTACGATGATTGCAGCCGATCAGAATAGCGTTTGTTGGAATATTCCGCACATAAACAGGGGTATCAAGTAAATCTCTTATTGATGATGGCACCCACGGATCTGCCCTCTTAAAATACATGTCATTTGGTAAAGTTGCGGGAAAATCGTTCGCATTTCCAGTCCCAACACCAAATGCAACATTCGGGTGATTTTTTTTAATAAGCGGAATATTTTCCAAACATATAAAGCGGTCCTTTTTTTCGCCCACCTCATAACCGGCGTTTTCATCGGTTTCCCAAAAAATAGGTGTACCAGGAGGTGTATCAATCGGCCACCAAGCCATACAAGCAGTTTCAGCCGTGCCGTTTATGCGATGGCGTTTGTCCCAGTCTATGCAATAGCCCATCATATTTTGATTCACCTGAATACTCTGTATTTGTGAACAACTGCCACCGGCGCAATCTGTACCTGAGTCTTCTAAATCATCACAATAATTGCCTTTATTGACCCCGTCGCTACAAATAAAATTTCCTTCCAACACTTCATCAGTCTGTTTGTAAACTATGCCTCCGGAAGTTTTTATTTTTCGATACTGACATTGAACCGTTGTGCCTCCATTCATATAAGCGTCACAACTTACCGGATTACCACCTTCTGAATAACATAGATTTACCCCTTCATAACCTTCTTTATAAACTTCAACATTTTCATCTCCACTTGATAAAACATGATCATCAAACGGGGCATCCTGTTCAGCGTATGCTCGGCAAGCCAATTTTCTTGATGATTCAGGGTTGCCGTTCCACAAAGCGCTCATACACTCTCCGTTTATGCATGTACCTGTATAACCGGAAGGACCGCAAGAAGCGCCGGTGTTTCCTTGGGCGCATTTATCACTAACTGAACAGGGAGAATAAAAACTATACATTTCATTAACGTTGACTAAGCGCGGTATATCGTCTGATCCAAAATATCTAACTGTAAGATCCGGCACCTGGAAAGTGCTATACATTGAATAACCGGAAAAATCTTTTGAATCCCAACTCCCAATAAAAGAACGGTACTGACTAATCGTTAATTCCTTATTTTTCATGTCCCAATCAGTCAAAGGATGACCACATTCTTTCGGCGCCACACCGGCCATTGGTTGTGTAATACCGGCTTTGTCGCACGCTCCGAGATGGTAACAGCGCTCTTCTTCTTCGCCGGTATCTTCATTTTCAAAGGTTTGTTTCAAATCACAATAAGCCCATTCGGCGCACTCACGGTCATGGACGACTTTCATAATGATGTTGGAATCATTGGATGTATTTGATACAGGGGTAACCATGCCTTCATTGTCTGCAACAGAAGCGCTATAGCTTTCAGCCGCATTCCAGTATTTGTTTGGATTGGAGGTTTTATCCAAAAGGACACAGCCTTCGGCTTGACTAACTTTACCATTGCAAGCCGCCTGCAAAACATCGAGTTTTTGGTTTTCAATCAAATAATAAGCGCTCATATAATTTGCCGCACATTTGTCATTTTCTGCTTCATTGCAATCACTATCAAAATCACATTTTTTCCCGGTTATCAGACACTTTTTATTTTCTCCTAGCGAAGAGCTGTGATCTACAAACTGTGAACAGCCTGACTGCTCGGCCGGACACTCTCCGGCATAACCTTTATACAGATTGGTCGTTCCGTATGAGATAATTTGGTATTCAGGAGGGGTGTGTGCGTTGTCTTTTATGTTTGGATAACAAGGAATGGCGCCTTTAAATAAACATTTTCCAGTAATATCTGAATCCGCAACCGAGCAGTCAGCATCTGAATTGCAATATTTGCCCATAGGATAAGTGGTATCACCGACAGAACATGTACCAACATCTTTCCAGGCCCAACCGGAAAACGGCTGGGCTGAACCTTCTAAACCAAGGACAACTGGAACATCAATTCCCAATAATGGATTCCAAACAGTTATTACATCAAGCTGAGGAGGATAAAACTCTTCCTTGTATTCACAGACCAGATTGCCGATCTTCTTTGGATCTTTAAAATAATAAGCGCTTTCACCTGAAGACCAGGTTTTACAACCTACGGCTTCTGCCTGGCACAAAGTTGAGCTATACAATGCCGGATCGTTCTTTATCGCCACCTCATCAAATGTTTCATAATGGTGTTGTAAATCTGTGCCCAAACCAATATCGGCGTAGTATGACAAGCCAGACATGCTCGGTGTTGATCTTCCAACCAATTCGCAACCCATATTTTCCGCCTTACAACTTGAACCTTTGTTTGCTACCAGATATATTGGTGAAGAAGTTGGCGTGTCAGCATGGATAACCACGGTAGAATTTTTAAATTCTAATTTTGTTGGCAATTCCAGGCTATGCATGCTTTTTATACCAGTCATATTAACATAACAGCCAGCTTCACCAACCGGTACCTGACAAGAATAAGTTTTTTCTTCTACGGTGACAGTAGCTAAATTTCCAGAAGTGCCTTTAAGCCAGATATTGTGAACCCGATAATCCGGATCATCTGGAGTGTTGTAGGTGTCTAAAACCGCAGTACAACCGACAGCAGCTTCGCGGCAAAGATAGCTAAAATTAACCAGATTAAATGTTGTGCCAGCCGGCGTTTTGTAGGCCATACAACCAAGAGCCTCGCCCGGCAAATTGTCGTTGGGGGAACTGTCGCAGATTGGATCGACGGATAAAGAATTTTTTACCAGATAAAGATAATCGGCGACTTCTGTTACTTTTAGATTGTCGATAAACAAATTATCTGTTGTAGCCCCTGCCTGACCAAGTTTAAAATTTAAATAAGTCGTAGCCATTTCATCACTTGCTGGGCCGCCCGCAAAAATATCTTCATAATCAAATGGTCCAAATGAATAATTACGCCATACACCCGTTGGCTGAACCTGTGTATCTTCCAGTGGATAATTTGTTTCACCAGACATAAAACCGATTTCAGAAATATCTAAAGTGCCTTTCGCCCAGAAAGAAACCATATACTGTTTACCTTGAAGCATGAGCAAAGGCTCTTCGTTATAAACACCAACCGAACTATAAGAAATATCCGTTGCCGCTATTTTCATTGAATGGCCGTCAATTTGAGTTGATTCAGCTGAAAGACTGGTATCCACATTCGAACTTACATCATTCCAACCCTCAAGTTCACCGCCTTCAAAATTTTCGCTATATAATGTACGGACATTATAACCGGCATTGCCTTTATATGCCTGACAAGTCTCAACATCACTGGTACAGGAAATACTATCGCCCGCTCCGCCTGTATTACCGGTAAAGCCCATGTAATAGCAGGAGTTATTCTTAAACTCAACCGTATAAGTACCGGTCCTTTTGTCACTGGCGCTGTTGTCAAAATCAAACGGACATCGGAGTTGCGTTCCGTAAGGTACTAATTCGGTGTTGTTCAAACGATACGGAGTGCATTGATCACTAACGACAATGGTTTTTGATAAAAGGGCATAATGCACTCCACCGTTTCCATCTATAAACTGGTGGCAATCTGGATCGGCCGTACCATTAGCATATACGGTTGAATTACACAAAGCGGAAAATTTATTGTATTCCTGCTGGTCACGGAAAATCTGTTTCGGACCTTCATTGCTGTTGTTTTTAACCAGTGTATAAGTTTTTATTTGGTATCCGCCTGATTCGGAACTTTCATAAACTGTGTAATTTCGCTGTATGTTTTGATCGGGCAGAGCACAAAGACGCAAATATGAAAAATATTCGTTATTTTCTAACCCTCCCTGCTCAGTAGATAAATTTGTAAACGAGCTACAACCAGCCTCAGAGGCAGAACAACTCTTTCCTGATGAAGGAATAATGTAAGCTATGCTTTGCCCGTTGGTATAATTTGAAGGCATTTCTCTGTAAGCGGCATAACCGACGCATTTGGCGTCGCACTGATCATTCCAAGTAACTTGGCCACCCTCAACCACGGCTGGGGTAAACTTGCCCGGCACGGTGTCGCCCGTTAAAGCTGAGGTGTAATAATTGCAATTTTCTTCTTCTGGCAAACAAACCTGGGCGTAATTATTGCAGGCTTCCGGATCCTGTGGATTGATCAAATTTAAATCTGATAAAGTTGTTGGCCAGCTAATGCCATCACGGATTTTTTTGACCAACAGCATCAGTTTGTCCGAATCTTCATTGCTATCTGCATCATAACAACCCAAATAATCCGGCGCTTTTTTCAAAAATACTGTTGTATTTTGGTCGCTTGCCAATTTAAAAGCGTTGCAACCAGCTTGTGAGACATCGCAAGTGGGTAATTTCTTATTAAAATATAGGCTATTATTATAAAAAATATGACCGTTTGTAATTGCTTGATAAGTACCCAGGGCAAACCAATCCTGAATTGATTCTGTTAAATAATATTTATATTTTGAATAGCGAGTACAACCGTCATTGTCAGCATTGCAGTCCTCGGCCTGCAAAGTGCGAAGTAAATATGAGCCAGTGTCGCCATCTCCGCTAACAAAACTGCGACAGGTGGCATATTGTTTGTCGCAATAATTTGCACTGATTTTCCAAAGCGGCTGTTCGCGCAAACAATATCCCCAAGCGGCACAAGATCCGTCTTTGTTGTAAGCGACGCAATGCTGGATATCCACGCAACTCTGTAAATGCATCCCACTCATGGCGGTTTGACTATATGCTAAATTGCCGCATCTGGTTTTTGGATATTTTATAACCCAATATGGATTTATCAAACCTCTCTTCGAACTGCTATGCCCCGAACCAGAATCGTAAAAAGCATCAACCACATCCCCTAAAGTCCATGGATTGTCCGCAGGCGATTCACTTGCTGCTATTTCAAAACCAAGCGGTAAAATACGCATTAACCTCAAAAATTTAATATTACGTTGACAATATGCTTTTAAGGCGCAATCCTGACTTTCGTTATTGGCAGCATCGCTTTCTGGAATCAATCGCCAATCAGCATGTAAATAACCCTTCTCTAATGCCTGTTTTATCGTCAATGGTTCACCCGATTGATCGCCCTCCTGTAAAATCTGCAAAAATGACTGATCGATAGTACAAGCCTCGGGCAAAAGATTGTCAGGAGAACAATCGGCCATGGTGCCTAAAATATTATAGTTATCCACTGTTTTAATTTTAGGCACAAGATATTCGCTAAAAAGCTCCTGGGCCGCTCGCCTCTGTCCGCCAGTACTGCCGGCACCATAGTAGCTGCCGGCAAGATATTCTGCCGTATCTGACTCATCGCACTGATCCCAACCAACTCCACTGATGCTTAAGCCCGGGTTACATACTTTTGCTCCGCCTGGCAAAAGACCTTCGGTAAGAAAATTGTTCAAAACTGTACCAAGTAAAGTATTTACAAATGTTGAAACAGTATTTAAAGCAAGTGAAACTCCGCCTTTTTGCAAGGCCGCGCCAAGCATGGCGGTTTTATCCGCGTCCCTGCCTTTTTTTTCCGCTGCCGCTGACTTAGCATTCCACTCATCTCTCATTACAGTGGCCGGAACAGTGGTCTTTCCCGAAATAATTTCTGACATTGGAAATATTCCATCGCCTTCCTGGCGATCAAGCGAGGCGCCTGTTTGCTGTTCCCAAGCCATGGTATCAATGGTTTCTTTTGATTTTAACCAAACACCTAAATCCGAATCTGAAACCTGTACACCCAAACTAACTCGACTGGTCAATCCTTGAACAGAAGCATACTGCGAACGGATGTTGTCCACATTATAAGCGGCCTTTAACTGCTGAAAAGAACACTTTGGCGTGGGAGGGCCATAATTAAAATGAAAACCGAGCTGAAGCAATAAATCCAAGCGAATATCCGGCAAATCGCAGAGGTTTAGGCCTAAGCTTTCGCTTAAAGAACCGAGTGCTTCACCCAAAGAATCGCCGGCTGTTTGCGCCAGATAATTGCCAAAACTCTCGCCAGAAGCAAATGGGCCCTGCCCCCAATCGCCAGAAGCCAGCCAAACACCCATGTCATAGGCGATTTTATTGGTAAAATAATTCAGGCCATTCATAATGGCTGACATAACCATGAGGAGGCCTTCGTCTTTGATTTTTTCAATTATAGATCTAGTATCTTCATACGGGTTTTGAACAACGTAAACAGCCATCTGGGCTTGCGCTTTCTGAGGTGCTAAAAAAACCGCCCCAAACAGAGAGACAAAAACAACTACTGCTGCAATAAATCCTAAACCAAATTTTTTTGATTTTCCAAGCATAAAAATTTTACTCTACTGGCTCCTCGGTCATTAATTCATTTATAAATTGAATCGTGCTGGTCACATTTGAGGTGGTTGTGGCACTACTAATACCCTGCATCAAAGTACTTGAAGTAAATATCTCCGCCGCCATTGATTTTAAATCTTCATCAGAAATTTTACTAACCACATCCAGGCTTAAACCAGATTCCAGAAGCATGGCTCTGATTATCTCCGGTTCTTGAAATAAACCCTCAAGATCTTCTGGGAAAGAATAATTAAACAATTCCGGCTGATTCGGAGTTTGAGGCATGGCCGAACCTTCAGTGACAATGGTGACACCGCAATTTTTGCCCTCGGGACAATTTGGGTTTTTGCCGCCCTCTATTTCGTCTTTGTCGCTAATGCCGTCTGAATCAGAATCTGCTAAATATGGGCTGGTAGTATAAACATATAATTCATCAAAATCATTCAAACCATCATAATCAGTGTCGCGGTAGCGCAAAGCTTCAGGCGTATTCACCTGCTCACCTATCATGGGCGGAATGGATTTATTCAGAGCAAACGGCTTGTATATGGTATTGCGCATTTGAATCAAACCCAAAGTGACGGCTAACAAAATAAAAGCTGACAGCAAAATCAATCCGATCTTCTGTTCGTGAGTAATACGCGGTTGCTCTTCCGCCATAATTTCTAAAATATTTTTACTATATTATTATACCATAAAACTACTGAACGCCAAGCATCTAGGAGTGGATAAATCTTAATAAGCCCTAAACTCAAAATCCTAAATTATAAACAAATGAAAGTTAAAAATCCAAATTACTTAGAACTTAGAATTTTCACTATATTTATCCAGTCCTCCACCCCGAGCTCCTGCGCCCGGACAGTTTCCTGAAGCCCAAGCTCGGCAAAAATTTCTTTCAGCTTTTCTTTATTTTTTTTACCTAAAATCACTTCTAAATTTTTTATCAGTAATTTCCGCCTGTTGGCAAACCCGGCCTTAACCAGACGAAAAAACTCCTCCGACTTTATGGACTTTTGTCCGCCAGCCGGCAGATTATGGACTTTTAACTTGATTATCGCTGAGTCCACTTTTGGCTCTGGCCAAAAATAAGAATGCGGAACAATAGCGACAATTTCCGGATCAGCATAATACTGCACGGCCACAGACAGAAGCGACATCTGACCTTTTTTCGCACAGATTCTTTCCGCCACCTCTTTTTGCACCATAAGCACCATAAGCTCTGGCGGATTGTCTGACTCTAAAAAAGTACGAATTAGAGCCGAAGTAATTTGATAGGGAAGATTGGCGACAACTTTGTGCTTTTGACTTTTGACTTTTGACTTTTGACTTTTTAATACATTCCCCCACTCAATTTGGACATTTTCTGGTTTGTGTTTTTCCCAATACGGTATCAATTTTTTTTCAATCTCATAAGCAATAATCTCTTTCACCTTTTCAGACAAGGCAAAAGTTAAAACACCAAATCCCGGACCAATTTCTATAACGGCATCATTTTTGTCCACCTGGCCCGCTTCAAGCATCTTTTCTATCGGTTCAGGGTCAATCAAAAAATTCTGACCGTATTTCTTACTCGGTTTAAGGCCATACTTCTGGCAAAGAAATTGAAGATAATCGGGGTTGAATAATTTATTCATGGTAGAAATTTTTAATTTTTGAATTTTTAATTTTGTAAACAAGTTTAAATATACTAATTTTTAAACATTAATAATTTTGATTTATTTAAAAATTTAAAATTACAAAATTATTTTTTCAACCCGGCTTCAGTGTACCTATTTGAAGCGTTCCACAAAAGCCATCCGGCGTCAGTGTAATTTTCCGTCACAGTAATCTGAGCGCGGATTTTACTGGCATCATAAACAGCGCCGAGGTTAAAAGCCTGAATCCATGGACGAAGTTTTGCCCGACTATCTGTAAACAATGGCGCACCTTTCTGCATACCGTTTTCAAAAACTCTTTCCGGATAATCAGCTGGATTTCTGAGTCCCAAGTGACCCGAAGGATAGTGCGAAGGATACATCATCGGACAAACATAATCAGTGTTTTGAACCGCGTCAGCCAAACGCTGACCGATGTTCATATCGTCTTCTCCGGATTTTTCCATAACAAAACCAAACATATCCAAAGATATCCAAATCGGCTGACTTTGAAGCCGACGGCTTAAAAAACGATAAAATTCTTCCATCACCTCGTATTTCTTCTTATTGCCGATGTTATAAATAACATTTTCCATGTTACCGTCAGAAGGAAAACGAACATAGTCAAAATTTATTTCATCAAAACCAAAACCTGCCGCTTCTTTGGCGATAGCTAAATTATATTCCCAAACTTCCTGCCTTGTCGGGTCAACCCAAGCCAATCCCTTGCGGTCGCGCCAAGTTCCACCGCTTTTACTTTTTATCGCCCACTCTATTTTTTTTTCAGCTAGTATCGGATCCTGAAAAACTGTCTGCCTGGCAATAGCATAAATATTGTGTTCATGTAATTTACGGATCAAAGCACTGACATTGCCAAGTCGATTGTCTTCAGTTTGAAGCTCGTTAACCAAAGCTATTTGACTATCATAAAGTACATAACCACTATAATCTTTTATATCAATCACCACGGCATTGAGTTCGGTGCGCTCAATCAAATTTATTATCTCATCAATTTTACTTTTACTTCCGGCTGAATAAGCAGTTAAATAAAGACCTTTAACTTTGACTAAAGGATTGCGCACTTCTGGTATAAAAGTCGGCAACGAAAAACTATTTGTTAGTCGCGTGGTGTTTTCAATGTTTATTAAAGAAATTTTCCAAAAATAAAAAATAACTAGTGCTGATAGCAAGGCAATTGAAAAAATAACCGCTAAGTGAACGAACCCTCTTCTCATGCCATAACCGCCAAGATTTAATTTAATTTTGAGATTGAATTTAAAACTATTTTTTATTTTAACAGCACCCTGACGGATAATCTGCCTTCTGCCTTGCAAAACACTGATAATAGTACTGGCTGGATTTTGCGACAAAAGTCCTGCGTCAACAACAGCGTCTGGTTGCTCATCAAATTCAGAAAATGTTTTAAGCGCTTCGTTTGAATCGTAAATTTCTTTTTCTCCGGATAAATTGGCTGAGGTAGCAATGATCGGTTTACCGGTTTTTAACAAAAGCTCTTTTAGCCATGGATCCGCGGTAACACGAACTGCAATGGTTCTGTCAAAACCGACTACGCCTCTAGCTAAAGAAACACCACCATCTTGCGGTTCGCGGTATTTACCTACTATAGTAAGCTGTCCCGGCCAGTATTTTTCCGCTAACTCATCGATTTCTTCATTCCAAACCAAATATTTTTTTGCTGTTTCAATATCAGGCACAATAATAAGAAGAGCCTTGAGGACAGAGCGGCTTTTAATGCGAAAAATGCGATCTGCCACAGCCTGGCTCGTAGCATCACCGCCCAGCCCATAAGAGCTTTCTGTGGGAAAAACAACTACCTGTCCCCGGTGAAAACGACGCGCTAGTTCTAGAAAATCATTTTTGGAAATTACATCCATAACCAATAACAAAATTTTTAATTTTTGAATTTTTAATTTTGTAAATAAATTTTAATTTTTAATCTTTAAAAAATTATCACAATAAAAATCTACTGTTTTATCCATTTCAAATAAGCTTCGCTCAAAGGCAGGAGGCTGCCTTCTAAAACACTTTCTGGATCAGTTGATTCATACTCGGTCCGGTGATCTTTAACCATATGATACGGGTGCAGAACATAAGAGCGAATCTGGTTCCCCCACTCTGCTGATTTGTATTCTCCTCTGAGTTCGGATTTTTCCTGCGCTAACTTTTCCTGTTCAAGACGAAAAAGTTTCGCCTTTAAGACTTTCATCGCTGTTTCTTTGTTTTGCTGTTGCGAACGTTCATTCTGGCAAGTAACGCTAATGCCGGTTGGAATATGGACAATGCGTACTGCTGAATAAGTGGTATTTACACTTTGTCCGCCATGCCCTCCTGACATAAACGTGTCTACTCGTAAATCTTCAGGCTTAATTTCAATTTTTATTTTTTCATCAAGTTCCGGCAAAACTTCCATCAGGGCAAATGAGGTATGGCGCATTTTTTCCGCGTCAAAAGGTGAAATTCTAACCAAACGGTGCACTCCGTGTTCGGATTTTAAATATCCATAGGCATATCGTCCTTTTATTTCAAAAGTCGCCGACTTATACCCTGCTTCAGCGCCACGGGACTCATCGATTACTCTAACCTGCCAGCCCATTTTTTCAGAAAAACGAATTATCATTCGAGCTATCATCTCTGCCCAATCTTGCGCTTCAGTGCCGCCAGAACCAGCATGAACGGCAACAATAGCCGAACTAGCATCGTACGGTCCGTTTAAAAGCAGATAAAATTCGTATTCAGAAAATTGTTTTTCCAATTCAATGGTTTGCCCTTCAAGCTCATCTTCTAAACTTTTATCATTTGACTGGGCAAGTTCAAGAAGATCGTCGACTCTTTTTTCAATTGCATCCCATTTTTCTGTTTCCTTTCTCAATTCTTCATAGTCACTGGATACTGCCTGGGCGTTTTCCTGATTAGACCAAAAATCTGGCAAGTTCATTTCATCAGACAATTGTTTCATCTTTTTTTTGAGGTCAGCAACACGAAGAAGTTCCTGGGTATCTATGATTTTTTGTTTTAAATTTTCCAGTCGATCTTTGATCATAAAAAAATTAGACTGAATTATATCGCTTGCTTAAACTGATAACAATGCCTACAAGCAACATATTTGCTGTAAGCGACGATCCGCCGTAAGAAAGAAAAGGCAGGGTTACTCCAGTAACCGGCAAAATTCCAATATTAGCGCCTATGTTAATAAAAAACTGAGCAAAAAATAAAACCGCCACGCCAATGGCGGCAAAAGCGGCAAAGTCATCATTGGATTGCCGAGCTAAACGATTAAGGCGCAGAAAGATAATTGCGTAAAGAATAAGAACTACTATTACTCCAGCCAATCCCAGTTCTTCGCCAATAACCGAAAAAACAAAGTCAGTCTGCGTTTCCGGCAAAAACCTAAGCTGCGACTGCGAGCCAAACCCCAGCCCCCGACCAAAAATACCGCCTGAACCTACGGCAATAGTTGATTGGATGATGTTGTAGCCAGAGCCAAGCGGGTCGCGTGAGGGATCCACAAAAGTAATTATTCTTTCTTTCTGATACGGAGCCATAAAATAAAACCAGGATAAAGTTGCCACACCAGCCAGAATTACAGCCAGTATCAATAAAAAGATTTTTCTCGCTCCGACCAGCCACATCAGTCCAAACCAAACAATGCCAAGAAGAATTGCCGAGCCCAAATCCGGCTGAATTAAAGTTAAAACAATCGGTATCAAAGCAATCGCACCGGTGCCAAAGAAAAAAAGCGGTTTTTCAAAACGACGCCCAAAATGCGCAATCACATAAGAAAGCATTAATATTAAAGTGATTTTGGCATACTCGACTGGCTGCAAGGAAAAACCGCCGAATGAAAACCAACCGGTCGTGCCTCTAATTGTTCGGCCAAACAATAAAACCGCTACTAATAAAACTAGCGTCAACACATAAAACCACTTGGAGTATGATTTGAAAAATGTCGGCGCGGAAAAACCGGCGACAAATAAAAATATAGTGCCAAGACTAAAGGCAATAAGCTGTTTTTTACTATAAATAAGCGCTGTACCGCGAGACAAATCAACGCTATAAATCGCGGCAAAGCCAATGGCGCAGAGTAAAAAAACGGCCGCTACAAGCGCCCAATCAAAACCGCGCCATGACAAGCGGTCAAAACTGAACATAAACATTTATCTTCCAAATAAAAAACTACTTCTTAGGTGGAAGATACACTTCTTTATTATAGAGGTCAATAAGAGGATAAAGACGAATTTCAGAGACAACTAAATTCTGAACAAAATTTCTCAAATCAATTTGACGCGACTCAAGTGAATCAAAATTTGTCAGATCAAACGGCATTATACCAACCATGCCACCGTTCTGGTAAAGGCCCAATAAGAATTTGGGATTTTTATAGCCGTATGCAGTATTATTTTTTAAAGAAAATCTAATAGCATGAGCGCTCTGTCCGGCTTCGCCGGCGAAGGCATAGGTAAAATCGCTGGTTGAAAAATCCATTCTTTGCTCCTGCCAGGAAATAACATCGGGCACTGAATGAGCATCAACTCTTTTAAAACGAACATTTTCGACCATCAAATTGGCTGAACCAGCATAAGCCGTGGAGTCTAATCCAAAAACCGTTATCGGTCGGCTTTCGCCAGGCAAAAGAAAAGTTGAACGTCGCTCAGTGACAATGCCGTTAAAATCATAATAATAGTCAAAATAAACGATGAATCTCTGGTTGGGATTAGTTGCTTCTGATAAAGCATCAACTTTATTCGTTCCTCCCGGCAAAACATAGGAGTTTAAAATTTCAATCGGTATTGGACTAAAAACAGGATGCAGTGCAGTATAATCCACTGACATGGAAAGCTGACGTTCTAATTCTGGCTTTACCGTCAAATCATACATTAATAAATTAAATCCGTTCCATAAAGAAAAGCCGATGGTTATGGTGCTAAAAATTATCAAAAAAATTATCAAAAGACGGTAAAGCAATAATTTATTCTTTACAAACCAAAGCGCTCGCTTAAACTGGCTAGTGCCAAATTCCCCTGTCGGATCAGTGTATTTCTGAAAACTTGCTTTACTTTTCTGTGCATTGTTTACTATTTTATTATCAGACTCTTCTTTGACCGAACCATTTTGCCGACTTTTCTGACTATAAAAATTTACCATAAAAAAATTTTAAAACAGATAAAAACGTAATCACCATAGCACATTATCGCCACAACTAAACACCACAATACTGCGGCATTATATTTTATGTTTAGGTGCTTGTGTATTTAGGTGCTAATATTATACCTTATTTTAAACCTCTTTTAAAGCCTAAAATTGCCCACAGTTTTACCTTGTCAAAAAGGGTAAAAAATGATAAAATATTAGCGAACTTTAAACTTAAATTAAGCATATTATGCCCATCAGAAAAGCCGACCACGGAAGAATTGTAACAGCTTCTAAAACAAAAAATTCAGCCACATCAGCTCAAAAAACTAGCCCAAAAAAGGCTGAAACAAAAAAAATTATAAACAAGCCTAAGGCGGTTTCTGTCCCACAACCAGCTGAGGTAAAGACAAAAAACGAGGTGATTACCAAACCATCTCGCGTTTCTGATACAAAAAACAGTGACTATAGCGCAAAAAATATTACCGTGCTTGAGGGGCTAGAGGCAGTCAGGCGCCGTCCAGGCATGTATATTGGTTCAACTGGTCCAACCGGTTTGCATCATCTTATCTGGGAAGTGGTAGACAATGCCGTTGATGAAGCAATGGCTGGTTATTGTACTGAAATCACGGTTACTCTACTACCTGATCACCGGATAAGCGTTAGAGACAACGGACGCGGCATTCCAGTAGACATTCATCCGCAAATGAAAATATCGGCTCTTCAGGTAGTTATGACCAAATTACACGCAGGTGGAAAATTCGGCGATAGCGGATATAAAATCTCTGGCGGTTTGCACGGTGTTGGTGTTTCAGTAGTTAACGCCCTTTCTACCCACGTGAAGGCAGAGGTGCACCGTGACGGAAAAATATGGGTCCAAGAATATAAAATAGGAAATCCTGTTAAAAAAATAGCCGCTGTTGGCAAATGCAAAGATAACGGCACAACCATAACTTTTGAACCAGATAAAAGTATTTTTGACATAGTGGACTTTGAATGGAAAACTATTATTGACCATTTACGCCAGTATGCCTATTTGTCAAAAGGTCTTCGTTTTATTATTAAAGACGAACGAACTGCTGAGGAAAGAGAACTAGATAAAACCGCTCTGGACTTACCGCATCCGGTTTACCAATTTTATTTTGAAGGTGGAATCGCCTCCTATGTCCGCCATCTAAATCTAAACAAAGAAGCCAAACATGAAAATATTTTTTATATTGATAAAGAGTCTGAATCAATAGGGGTAGAGGTTGCCCTGCAATACGCTGAAGAATACACTGAAACATTGTTTGCTTTTACAAATAATATTTTCAATCCTGACGGAGGAACGCATGTTGCCGGTTTTCGCACTGCTCTTACTAGAAGTCTAAATACCTATGCAAGAAACAAAGGAATTCTAAAAGAAAAAGATGCCAATTTAACTGGTGACGATGTGCGCGAGGGTTTAAATGTGGTGATATCTATAAAAATCAGAGAACCTCAATTTGAAGGTCAAACAAAATCCAAATTAGGAAACACAGAAGCTAAAACAGCAGTTGAAGCAATATTTGGCGATGCTTTTCTTATATACCTTGAAGAACACCCACGCGATGCCGAAGCAATTGTTGGAAAATGTCTTCTTGCGTCCAAAGCTCGCAATGCCGCCAAGATTGCCAGGGATGCGATTTTGCGCAAAGGCGCTCTTGAAGGCTTTACCTTACCCGGTAAACTAGCTGATTGTTCTTCACGTTCAGCCGAAGATTCTGAGTTATATATTGTAGAGGGAGATTCTGCCGGCGGCAGCGCGAAACAAGGACGCAACCGCGAATTCCAAGCAATTTTGCCTTTACGCGGAAAAGTTCTAAATGTAGAACGGGCCCGTCTGGACAAGATCTTGTCCAATAACGAATTAAAGTCCCTAATTATCGCTCTTGGCACTAACATCGGCGAACAATTTGATATTTCAAAATTACGCTACCACCGCGTTGTAATTATGACTGATGCTGACGTTGACGGCGCCCATATTCGCACTCTTCTTCTCACTTTTTTCTACCGTTATTTTCCAGATTTGATCAATCAAGGTCATATTTACATAGCCCAACCACCTCTTTTTTCAGTTAAATCTGGCAAAGAGATGCACTATGCCTACAATGATGAAGAAAAAGAAAAAATAATCAGCGAATTCAACAATAAAAAAACTGACAAAAAAGAAAAAGCGACAAAGGGCGGAAAAAAACTAAAAACAGCCGAACCTGAGGCTGAAGCACCGATTGTAGATGAAGAAAGTGAGGGAGAAGAAACCGGCGAGGCGCTTAGTGTTGGTGGCTTAAAAATTGTAATTCAGCGCTATAAAGGTCTTGGTGAAATGAATGCGGAACAATTATGGGATACGACGATGAATCCGGAAAATCGCATAATGAAAAAAGTAACCGCTGAAGATGCCGAGCTAGCCAATGAAACACTAGAAATTCTCATGGGCAATGAAGTCGAGCCGCGTAAAAAATTCATCCAAACCTACGCTAAAACTGTAAATAATCTGGATATCTAAAAGTTAAACCCCGGCCTTACACCGGGGTTTTTGATACTATTGACAGTTAAACATATATAATGTATATTTAGAGCATTGCGGCCCTAGGCCGTTTTTAAATACTGAAATATGCCCAGCAATACAACTTCCAGTGTGTTTTTGGACATAAACAAAGCTGCGTTAATAAAAAAATTATATAATACAAATTATAAAAATTTTAAAACCAGACAAACACGGTAAATTATATTTTTAACTTAAATTAAATACTTTAAATTATTTTTCAGAGCAACAACACTATAAAGTGTTTGTCTCTGGAAGTTGATATGCTAGGTATGAACAAAATAATTAATTATTTCAAAACATCATACGCTGAAATGAAAAAGGTTTCCTGGCCGACCAAAAAGCAGACTTTTAACTATAGTGTTTTGGTCATTGGCTTATCCGTCGGGTTTGCCTTATTTTTCATGGTGCTGGACTACTTTTTCAATTACGGCTTTGAAATATTTGTAATTAAATAAGGAGGTATGGCTAAACAAACATTAAACTTAGGCCGCCGCTGGTATGTATTACACACTTATAGCGGTTATGAAGAAAATGTAAAAAGCAACCTGGAACAGCGTGTTGACTCTTTTGACATGAAGGATAAAATTTTTGGTGTTATAGTGCCTAAAGAAAAAAAGATTAAAATCAAAAACGGTAAACGAACCGTGATTGAAGAAAAAATATTTCCAGGTTATGTGCTGGTAGAAATGGTTGTAACCGATGATTCCTGGTATGTGGTCAGAAATACGCCGAATGTAACCGGTTTTGTCGGATCAGGTACTACTCCAACGCCAGTGGATAACAAAGAGGTTGAGCGACTAATGAAGCGAGTTTCAGCTGAAGAACCACAGCACACCATTGACTTAGAGGCAAATGATGTTGTTCGTATTATTGACGGGCCATTTAAAAATTTTGAAGGAAAAGTTAGCGCGGTGGACCACGAACGCGGTAAAATTAAAGTGATGGTAACCATGTTCGGACGCGAAACTCCGGTTGAATTAGATGCACTGCAAGCTAAAAAAATATAGATAATGTTTTAAAATGCGGATAAATTCCGGCTTCTCATTTTAAAAATTATAAAATTATAAAATTAAAAATTTTGTTAATTATGCCTAAAAAAGTATTAACACAAATTAAGTTACAGATTGTAGGTGGTGCTGCTAACCCAGCTCCTCCGGTTGGACCGGCTCTAGGCCAGCACGGAGTAAATATCGCCGGATTCTGCAAAGAATTTAACGATAAAACCAAAGACAAGCAAGGTGAAGTCGTGCCAGTTGTGATAACTGTCTATGACGATCGCAGTTTTACCTTTATCATGAAGGTGGAACCAGTAGCAGAAATGATCAAAAAAGCAGCCGGCCTTAAAAAAGGTTCAGCTAAACCCCTTCAGGATAAGGTGGGTAAAATCACCAAAGCTCAAGTTAAAGAAATTGCCGAAAAGAAAATGCCGGATATGAATGCTAAAGATATTGAAGGCGCGATGAGAATGGTTGAAGGCACGGCTAAACAGATGGGCATCACTATTGAGTAATAAATAATTTGTAGTTTGTAATTACTGAATTGAAAAATTATAAAAAATAACCGATATATCGGTTATTTTTTATTCCATCATTCTAGTAAAACACGGTCTATTTTCCATCAACCACCAACATTGCATCGCCAAATGAATAAAAACGATATTTTTTTTCTACTGCTTCTTCGTAGCATTTCAAAATAAAATTTCTGTCTCCTGCGAAAGCCGAAACAAGCATAAGCAAAGTTGACTTCGGTAGATGAAAATTTGTGATCAATGCATCAATTACTTTAAATTTGTATCCGGGATAAATAAAAATATTAACTTCTCCGTTGTGCGGCCTTAGCACTCCATTGTTATCAGCAACCGCTTCAAGAGCTCGAACAGTAGTTGTGCCAACAGCTACAACTCGCCTTCCTTCAACTTTAGCATGGTTAATTATTTCAGCGTTTTTATCAGTTAACTCAACCCACTCCTCGTGCATTTTATGATCTTCAATTTTTTTTGTTTTTACCGGCTGAAAAGTACCTAAGCCAACATGAAGCGTCACTTCAGCAAATTCTACTCCAAATAATTTTAGTTTTTCAATCAACTCTGTTGTGAAATGAAAACCGGCTGTTGGCGCGGCAACCGAACCCTCTTTTTTAGCGTATATCGTTTGGTATTTCTCAACTAAACCGACAAAGGGGGTTTTAATTTTTATATAAGGCGGTGTTGGCACCTCTCCATAATGATTAGCTTTCTCTCTTACCACAATATCCTCATCGCTGAATTGAACTAACAAGGTTCCATTTGACTCTTTGGCGACTATTTCACAAGAAAAATCCTCAGCAAAAATAATTTTCATGCCTAGACGAAGTTTTCTGGCGGGACGAGCTAAAACTCTCCATACACCTTTATTTTCAGCTGGTCTAAGTAAAAATATTTCAACCGAAGAAACATTGATAACCAAATCAGAACCGCCTCGGGATTTAACAAAAGCTGAATCAGGGTTGAGCTGAATATGGCCTTTCAAGCGCGCCTTAAAAACCTTAGTATTATTCCAAACTAATAAGTCGCCCGGTCTTAAAAAATCACCAATATCACTGAAATGACGGTGTTCAATCTTTCCACTTTTGCGGTCAACAACCATCAATCTCGATGAATCGCGCGGTTCAGCCGGAGTTTGAGCGATAAGTTCTGAGGGTAAATTATATTCAAAATCTGAAGTTAACATATTGCATTTTTAAAAAAGCGGACAATGAATTATACGAAAAAATCCGATGAGTCGGTGTCAAGTAAATTACCGCAAATACTTCGCCACATTAGCATTGTGCTCATCCAATGTTTTTGCCCAATGAGTAACACCCTCTGCATCGCTCATAAAATACCAATAGCTGTTTTCTTTAGGATAAATAACTGCTTTAATCGCCTCAAGGCCGGGATTACTAATTGCTCCAAGTGGCAAACCAGGATACTTATAGGTGTTAAACAAAGAATCAATTTTTTTATCTTCTGAAGATACGCCTGGGTCATTTTTTGCAGTGATGTAGTTAACAGTAGCACATGACTGCAAAGCCCAATTTCTCTCATAGCGACGCCAAAAAATATCCGCCACCATAGCCATCTCTTCTTTGCTCGGCGCCTCTCGTTCCACAACAGATGCCATGGTCAAAATTTCATATACTGTTTTATCCTGTCTTTTTATCTCATTACGTAGCTCTTCGGAAATTTTTTTATTTAAATTAGTAAATATTTTTTTCAAAACATCTTCAGGACTGGCGTCAGTATAAACACGGTAGGTATCTGGAAATAAATAACCTTCATAAGAAACATTGCTTGGTTTATCCTCAAAAAGCTCTCGCCACTCAGGATCCTCTGCCAGCTCTAATTTTGGCGCAACATCGCCTGCTGCTTTATAATTAAGAGCCGGACGGCCAAGCAAAATATACAGCTCTTCAGGGTTTTTTATTATCCCCTTCTTAACCCAATCATCAGCGATGTTTCTCAGATTCCAACCCGGAATAATTGTCAGGTTAATTTCAGGTCTGAGTTCAATTGGCAGCGGCTCGTAATTCGGTCGTGTAGATTGAAAATAAAAATAACCACCAGCCACAAAAGCGATGATAACGAAACCAAAAAAACAATTTAATTTTGTTGATAAGGACATATATTATTCAAGCCAATGCTCACGCGCCCAAGCCAAACGATCGGGCAAGCCAATATCTATCCAAGGCGCATCTGAAGCGTGAACATCAAGGTCTTTCATGTTTGGAAAAACATCATACTCAATGCTAAAGGCATTTATTTCGGGAAAATGCCTGCGAGCGTGTTTTGTAAATAAATATACTCCACCATTTATGTAACCAGGCATATTAACACCTTCTTTTTCTTTGAACTCTAATAAACGATTATCTTTCTCAAACATTAATGTGCCATAAGTAGAAGCGTCTGGAACTCGTGCGCCAAAAATTATTCCTTCACTTTCTGTCCTTAATTTATCACGCATCGTATTTAAACTATCCAAAGTCAAAACATCGCCGTTTAAAATTATCACCGGCGAATCCTGATCTGATAAATGAGACCAGGCGAATTTTATCGCCCCTCCCGTTCCTAATCTTTCTTTTTCTACTGCATATATCAAATCAATACCCTGGCGATAATTACCGGCACTTTTTTGCAGCTCCTGAGACAAGTGGCCCGCGGCCATAACAACACTATTTACTCCAAGTTCTCTAAGTTTGTCTAATTGTCTATCCAAAACTGTTTTGCCTTTTATGTCTAACAAAATTTTTGGAATGGATTTTGTTATATCTCCCAAACGAGTGGAGAGCCCTCCGCAAAGAATTATTGCATTCATATCCAGCATATCAGCTTTCAGAGACAAACATAATAACCATGTTTATACTCTAAAAATTTGATTTAATTATTTTTATTCTTTAATTTAAATTATTTTTTTGTGTTTGTCTGCCTGTTGAAATCAGATTTATCCTAATAACGCAATACTTTAAGAACTAATGTTTATTTTAATAACAAAACACACTGAAAGTTGTATTGCTGGATATAATCTATACTGTAGATAAAAGTACTGCCGTCCAGGTGGCAACACAGGCAGCAACTGAAAAACCCCCGATAACATCAATCGGATAATGTACGCCGGCAAATACCCTTCCAAATATTACCCAAAAAGCAAAAACCAACAAAGCCCAACTTCCAGGCAATCCAAAAATTAAAGCCATGAAAAATAAAAGGAATGATGACATCGCATGGTCTGAAGGAAAAGATTTCCAATGCATTAACGGATGAAAAAGTTCCCGTGTCTGCGGTTCTGATATTTGCGGGCGCGGCTCATGAACAATAAAACCCAAAGCTATGTTTAGAGTCCAGGCAAAAATCCAGGCAGCAGCAAAAGTAATTAGTGGCGCAAAAGCGCTAATCCAGAACGGCGAATAGGAAATAAATGCTGATGCAATAAACCAGCCACAAGATGCAATTATTACCCACTCTGCTCCGGCGCGACCAAAAGCATCCAGCCACTTGTTCTTGCCCACTAAATTATTGATTTTGTTAAATAAATCTAAATTATAATTTCGCATATTTCAAGCGCTATTTTATCAAACATTCCAAAATAAATAAAGGGTTGACAAAACGCTAAAAATATTATAGTCTATTGTAGTTTTCTGCAAAATTTAACAATCAAAAGGAGGTGCAAAACCGTGAAAAAAGAAGATTTTCAAGTGCTGATATTGTGCTTTACGGTCGTAATCATTCTCGGCTTGCTAATATTCGGCCTGTTCAGTATCAGATCAGCTGCCGACACCGACCGCGATTTGACGACTCTGCCCAGAACTGAATCACGCTAAAATATTTCGCCCGCCCTTTATCGCCCGGACCAACCGGGCTTTTTCTTGCGAAAAAACAAACAAAAAGATATAATATCGCCGCACGCCACCCTTTAAAAAACTAACGAGCAACAAAGTAAGAATATTTTGTGCGCCTGTAACTCAGCGGTTAGAGTGCCACCCTTATAAGGTGGAAGTCGATGGTTCAAATCCATCCAGGCGCACGAAATATTCTTATTTTTTGTGAGCGACATTTTTTCTCTGAAAAGCCTTCCTGCTCGGGTAAGCTGTAAGTTGATGGCCTGCCTACCGACAGGCAGGTTCTCATTCATCCGTACTCACAACCTTCGATTTTTTGATACGTCGGTTGCGTAAATAAACCCCTCTTTCCAAATGACTATAATAACTCCACTCTTTTTCAAGCTCCTTATCCGAGGTTTTTTCATTTTACACGTTAATTAGCAAAAAACATCATTTTCTGCTAACATAAAGCAATAGAAAAATTATGACAAAAAATTCAATAATAAAAATTAAGGAAAATCAGGCAAATACGAGACTGGATATTTTATTATCTGAAAATTTAGATATATCTCGTTCACAGGCACAAAAATTTATTAAACAAGAACAAATTTATATAAATGATGAATTACCAAAAAAATTTGGTGTAATTGTAAAAAAAGGCGATGTTGTTCTGTTTAAAAAAGAAATAGAGAAGGCAATAAAAAAACCGGATAATTTTATTCATAAAAAAAATTCTACAGAGACCATGATTGTTGAACCGCAAATTATTGCTAAAACAGCTGATTATATTGTCGTTAACAAACCGACAGGACTACTTACCCACCCAACACAGGCAAATGAAAAAAATACATTGGCTGGATGGGTAGTTAAAAAATTTCCTAAAAACAAAGGTGTGGGTGAAGACCCAATCCGCCCCGGCATTGTCCACCGCCTGGACAAAGAAGCGTCAGGCCTTTTGGTTATCGCCAGAACACAAGAAATGTTTGAACATTTAAAAAGTCAGTTTAAAAACAGGACAATTGAAAAGGAGTATGTAGTTCTGGCACACGGCAGAATTGAAAAGGATAACGATATTATCGACTTCCCTATCTCTCGCTCTGAAAATTCTGAAAAAATGGCCGCTGTTCCAAAAACAGTAAAAGGCCTGCCAAGTGATGCCGGCAAAGAAGCTACAACAGAGATTGATGTGGAAAAAAGATTTATTAATTTTACTCTACTAAAAGTAAAAATTTATACCGGAAGAACTCATCAAATAAGAGCGCATCTATTTGCCTACAACCACCCGATTGTAGGAGATCCGCTTTATTTTCACAAAAAACAAAAAAAAACCTGGGATAAAAAATGCGGCCGTCTTTTTTTACACTGCACCAGACTAAGTTTTACGGATTTAGATGGTTACAAACAAACTTTTGAATCAACACTGCCAAAAGAATTAGAAAACTTTATAAAAACAATTAAAAATTAATATGGGATTACTGGTTATCATATCTTCTCCGTCCGGAGGCGGCAAGGATTCCGTTATCCGAGCTCTATTAAACAAAATACCGAACTCAGCAAGGTTTTTAACTACCACAACGCGACCGCCGCGACCGGGCGAACAAAACGGCTTTGATTATAATTTTATCAGCCGAGAGGAGTTTGAAAAATTAATCAACAATGACGAACTTATTGAATATAATAAATACGCGGATAATTATTACGGAACCGAAAAAGACCGAATGCAAGAAATGCTCAATAAATTTGATGTAGTTTTTTCCAACATTGAAATAAACGGAAAGAAAAATTTTGACAAATCTGGTTGGGCCAATATTTCAATCTTTTTGCTGCCCGAAAACCTTGAAGTGCTTAAAAATAGAATAATAAAAAGAGGCGGTCTAACTCCGGAAATTATTGAAAAAAGACTTGAAACAGCTAAAAAAGAAATGGCTGAGTCGAATATTTATGATTATTCAATAGTTAATACCGAGGGCCAGCTAGATAAAACAGTAGAAGAAGCGGAAAATATTATAAAAAATGCTTTAAATAAAAGCAGTATTGACAAATAATCATAAATCAGCTAATATTATCGCACTTTCTAACTATTGCTATATTTACTATGACTGAAACAAAAACTATTTATAAGCCTGGCATGACCGTAAAGGTTCATCATAAAATCAAAGAAATGAATGTTAAGGGCGAGGAAAAAGAACGCATTCAGATATTTGAAGGCACTATTCTTGGCGTCAAGCACGGCCAAGAACCAGGAGCGACTATAACTGTGCGTAAAATTTCTAACGGAGTTGGCGTAGAAAAAATATTTCCCATCTTCTCGCCAGTCGTAGCAGAGATCGAAGTTCTTCGCGAACACGAAACACGCAGAGCCAAACTTCACTTTCTGCGCAACCCAAAATATAAACGCGGACTTAAAGAAAAAAAGAAATAAAAAATTCCGACTTTGGTCGGAATTTTTATTTTTAAAGATATTTTGCTGTCCAGCTTTTTTTTGTTTTCTTCAGCTTTTCTAATGGTCCAGAAACAATCAACTCTCCGCCGCCCTTACCGCCTTCGGGACCAAGCTCTATCACCCAATCACAATTTTTTATTACATCTATATTGTGCTCAATAATTAAAACCGTGTTGCCCTTGTCAACCAATTGCTCGAGGACGCGTAACAATCGACCAATATCTTCGAAATGAAGGCCGGTCGTCGGCTCATCCAGAATATACAAAGTTTTGCCAGTTGAAACTCGAGCCAATTCAGTGGCTAATTTAATTCGCTGGGCCTCGCCGCCTGAGAGAGTCGTGGCCGGCTGGCCAAGACGCAAATAACCTAAGCCAACATCACGCAATACATTTAATTTTTGAGCGATTTGTCTATCACTTACAAAAAACTTAAATGCTTCCTCCACTGTCATATTAAGCACATCGGCAATATTTTTGCCCTGATAATGAATCTCGAGTGCCTCCTGGTTGTAGCGCGAACCATTGCATTCATCGCAAACGACAAAAACGTCGGCTAAAAATTGCATTGGTATCCTAACATAGCCTTCGCCTGAACATGCTTCGCACCTGCCTCCGCCTTTTACATTGAAACTAAACTTACCGGAGTCATAGCGTCGCATCTTTGCTTCTGGCAGGGCAGAAAATAAATCTCTAATTAAAGTAAACACGCCTGTATATGTTGCTGGGTTTGATCGTGGAGTCCGGCCAATCGGCGCTTGGTCAATGGCAATTACTTTATCAATATTATTGATACCTTCAACACCCTTGTGCTGTCCCGGCTCATCTTTAGCGCGATAAAAATGTTTTGATAAAACTTTGCTTAATATTTCTACCACCAAAGTTGACTTGCCTGAACCAGATACGCCGGTAACACAAACCAGCTTGGCTAAAGGAAAATCAACTGTAATATTTTTTAAATTAAAGGCCTTGGCGCCAACAATGCGAATTTTTTTAGTAATTTTATCAGTTTTTTGTCTTGATGTACTGCGTTTTATTTTTATTCGGCCGGATAAATAATCGCCAGTTAAAGAATTTTTAGATTTTTTAATTTCGGAAAGAGTTCCTTTGGCCATAATTTCACCGCCATATAATCCGGCTCCAGGACCAACATCAATCAAATAATCAGCCGCGCTCATTATGGTTGCATCATGCTCAACCACAATGACTGTATTGCCTAAATCTCGTAAAAACTTAATTGTTTCAATTAATTTTTTAATGTCGCGCGGGTGTAAACCGACAGACGGCTCATCAAGAATATAAATAACGCCAGTTAAGCCAGAAGTAAGCTGGGTTGAAAGCCGCACTCGCGTCACCTCGCCGCCGGACAAAGTATTCATGGCGCGGTCTATGCTTAAATAATCCAATCCGACTTTTGCTAAATTTGTAAGACGAGCTACTATTTCTTTTACTATAGGTGTCGCTATTGTTGACTTCGTATTTTTTTTACTTCCATTGCCATTACCATTGCCATTTAATGTTTTAAAATACTCCCGAGCCTCTTCAATATTCAAAGCAGCTACTTCGGCAATATTACGTCCGTTTATTTTAACCGCTAAAGACTCGGGTTTTAAACGCTTGCCATGACACTCTGAACAAACTTGCTCGCGCATATACTGTTCAATCTCTTTGCGCACATATTCTGAATCGGTCGATAAATGTCGTGATCTTAAATCTTCAACCACTCCGAGAAAGCATGCTTTTTTTCCATCTATTATGTAGGTGTCGATTCCTGTACCCGCTAATACAATATCGCGGGCAATTTTCGTTAATTCACCGAAAGACGTATCCAATGAAAATCCATGTCGATCAGCGACAGCTGCAAGCAGTTTCTGATACCAGGCCTGATTGCCGGTGATGCGCGTCCAGGGCTGAATTGCGCCCTCGGCAATAGTAAGACGCGGATTTGGAATTACCAAGTCAACATCAACTTCCATAGTAATACCAAGTCCTGTACAGCGCGGACAAGCGCCCATTGGGCTATTAAAACTAAAATTGCGAATATCTGATGCCGGCATTAATTTACCGCAGGAAGTACAGAGCCCGGAAGTTGAAAAAAGATCTGGCTTGCCATTATAAAGAACACCAACAAGTCCATTGGATAAATCTAGAGCTGTTTCCACCGGCTTCATTGGATCATCCTTTTTTATGTCTTCAATTTTTTGAACCAATAAACTGATATTGTACTTTTTTTGCGGTTTAAAATTGAAATTAACCAAATCGTTTATTTTAATAAATTCTCCATCAATCCAAACAGTGTCTAAACCGGACTGTTCAACTTCTTCAATCAAACTTTTTGATTCAACAAATTGATCTCGTATTAATGGCGATAAAATAAAAACCGCGCCCTTACGAGCGAGTCCTCTGACTTTTTCCGCTATTTCACCTGTTGTATAAGCCGCTACTTTTACACCGCAATCAGGACAAAACTGTTCACCGGCTCGAGCAAAAAGCAAGCGTAAAAAATCATAGATTTCTGTTATTGTTCCAACGGTTGAACGAGGGTTTTGGGTAGAAGCGCGCTGGTCAATAGCGATTGTTGGAGAAAGACCTTCCATGGAGTCAATATCCGGCTTGTCGCGCACCTCCATAAACTGGCGGGCAAAAGATGAGAGCGATTCAGCGTAACGGCGCTGACCTTCGGCATATATCGTATCAAAGGCAAGGGATGATTTTCCTGAACCAGATAGTCCGGTAATGACAATAAACTTATTCTTTGGAATTTCCAAACTGACATTCTTCAAATTGTGCACTCGGGCGCCTTTGATTTTGATTTTATCCGGCATAACAAAAAAGTATTAGGATGATTGTTATCTATATTTAGCCAAAATTCAGCTAAATTTAATTATTTGACAACTAATCCTAACACTTTTTTTGATCAAGGTCAATAGTAAAACCAAGCAAAAAACAATATTACTTGTATTCAAAATAACAAAAAATTAAATACAAATTCCTAAATCAGTACCACCAAAAGTACAAGTTTTACCTCCACACACCGAATCGTCCTGGCATAAAATATAAGATTTTAGTGAAGTTCCTGTCCACCCGCATGCCGTTCCGTGATAATAAAACATATAATCTCCCATATATGGTCCAATCTCACTTGCACTAGGGTTTCTTGCGCATATTCCATATCCTCGCATCACATTTCCAGAATTTAAATTCATCAACCCCCATGAAGCAGAGGAGCTTTCGTCTGTGACCAAGGCACTAAACTGGCAACTTTCATTTTTAACAGCATAACAAGAACTCACACCCTCTGCACACTCAAAATTTGTTTTACACATATTCCCGATACCAACCGTTGAACCAACACAACGACCGAGGCCGCCATAAGCTCTTAGGCTACAGGTTAAACCTGGTGCACAGTCTGCATCTACAGCACAAGGTGAATCATTGCTGCCATCAGAACAGCTTGGTACATATTGATCTAATATACATTTTAAACCTGACTGGCAATCAGCATCGCTGGCGCACATGGCTTTATTTTTTCCATCAGAACAAAAACCAATTTCCGTGTTAGCCCAGCATTTAAAAATTGCTGTAACACCTTCTAGCATTACACATTTACCCTCTGCGCATTGTGAGGAACCAATTTTACACATTTCTCCATTTTTCAAGGCTTCGGCCTTTGGCAAACACACACCGTTATGATTGGCAAAAAAATCATCAAACTCCTCAATAGCTAAATTAACTACGCCCTCAGCCGTGCTAATAGCAATTTGACCACAACTAACTGAGTCGGCTGCGGCTTCTGATATTTTACTACAGACAACCCCGGCACCAACGGCAGTAGCGCCCCACTTTAAACCATTCAAAGAAATAACTTTTGAACCAACATTCTTTAAAGTACTCTTAGCGATCTCTGATTTTGAATAATTAAGCAATTCTTTGGCTGGAATCTTTGTAACGAACTTAGAAATAGCATTGCCACCACTACTAACTATTCTTGATCCTGCATTACCAAGGGCACCTCCGACACCAGCTGCCGCTCCAAGCATTGAAACTGAACCAACCGATATCCAATAAGCCGCCTTGGCACAAGGCCCCTCGCGATCCTTGTCATAACCAATGGTAAAACATATTTTATCTCCGCCAGATTCGCACTCTGATTTAGTCGGCCCACCGGTCGGATCACAGTAATCTCCTTCAGCCACTTCAACGCCTCGTTCTTCAACTGGTGCGATAAGCCACACCTGCGGCAGGCGCAAACTAACAGTTGCTGGATTAATAGTCTGTAAAATAGCATAGGACATATAGGCAATAAACAAACCTATAATCGCCCCGCTTATCCGTTTTTTTGCTCGACCAATTACTTCAGCATTACCAGCTGAAGTTATCCACTGTGCTCCAGCAATGATAATCACAACAACAGCAACAATTCCGATGGCAGCAATGCCATAGTTATAAACCGCGCGAATATAACTGCCGGCTTCACTAAACTCTTGGTCGCCGCCAAAAGAAATTTGGGCTTTTGTTACCCCAACAGGCAAACATTTACCCCAGTCGCCAGTACAAGGATCTTCTTGCACCCAGCCACCTTCGTATGAACCGGGGTTTGCTCCCAGTAATTGTTTTCTCTTGTTTTCACAAGCCTCCTTTGTCCAACACATAGGATTGGCCATTGACACGCCTGTGTCTACGCCTTGGGCATAAACAAATTTTATCGGACAAAATACAGAAAAAAGAAAGAAAAACAAAATTATTTGTTTAATAAATTTCATATCAATTAGTAAGTCCTAAATTTGCAAATAATGTTTCCCAGCTTTCATATGGCACCAGACCGCCTTCGCCTACCATTCTGCCATTTACAAAAAATGTTGGCGTACCGCGCTTTATACCAAATTTGTAACCATCGGCATAATCCTGGCTGACCTCTGTTCTTCCTCGACCACTATTTAAACATTCATTCATTTTTTCTTTATCTCCGCCAAGTTCGTCCATTAAGCCATCGACTTCTTCGTTTGATAATGTTTCTAAAACATCCTGATTAATATAAAAATAATCTGAAAAAGGCCAATACAAACCCTGCTCATTGGCGCAGGAAGCAATCTCATGCAGCCGAGCCGTCCCTGCGTGAACTGATTCCATAGGAAAATCTCGAACAATAACTTTTATCATATAACCATATTTGGATACTAATTTTTCCAAATCTGGCATTTGCGCCCGGCAAAAAGGGCACTTAAAATCCATGAACCCCACTATCACCAAATCAGCATTGACACTGCCAAGATATGGATCATCTAATGTTTCTAATCCTTCGCGCAATGCTTTTATCTCCGGTGTTTCTGCTTGAATAAATGAATCAGAATAAAACTGTTGCTTTAGCCAATCTCCTTGACCGCTCTTTATTAACTGCCAATAATTAAAAATCAACAACGCAAAGGCTATTGCTGCGGCAAATATAAAACACAAAGTCGCTAAAATGGTAATTCCCCACCACTTTGAATACCAATGCTTTGTTTTAGGCAAATAAAAGTCGGCCATGTTGGTTGTTTTTCTTTTACATATTTTACCACAGCTGGCCGTAGCATGCCAATTATCAAAAAGCTATAATATAAAATATAACATGCCTAGCATGGTTGACATCTGCCGTTTCAATTGGTACAATGTTTTTGTCTGTTTTATTAGAAATGTGCCCGGCAATACAACTTCCAGTTTGTCTGCTGTCGGGTAAGCCATCATTCCTTCTCAGCGGTTGTCAAAATAATAAAACTTACTAAAAATAATTTATTAATAATTACTCTATTTCCGAAGACAAATCTTTAAAATTATTTGTCTCTGGAAGTTGATATGCCGGATATGAACAAATTCTACGATATAATACAGATTATACTTTCACTGCTTCTCGTTATTGTAATTCTACTTCAGCAAAAAGGCGCTGGGTTAGGCGGTGTTTTCGGCGGATCCTCAAATGTTTACAGCACCAAACGAGGTGTAGACAAAATACTTTTTTACGCAACAATCGTTATTGCCTGTTTATTTTTTGGCTTTTCCTTTAGTCGCCTTTTTTTCTAATTGCTTACAAGGCAAACCAATAATACTTCCATAATCGTCTTACATGGATTGGAAAAACATCTTCCGACGGTTTATTAAAAATAAGCCAAAACCTTTGGTTCGTGATTTTGATACCAAGTTGGTCAAAAATCTTCGCAAACGACGTTGGCCAACCTGGCGCCAATTTTGCTATATCGGAAGATTTCTTTCACCTCTTGAAAAAACGATTATTGGCATTGCGATATTTTCAGCAATTGGGGCTTTTACTGCTCTTATAATAATCACCGCTCCAAATTATCTTTCTTTTGAACCAAGACAAGGAGGAGAATATTCAGAAGCGCTAATTGGACAGCCAAAAATTATCAACCCAATATTCGCACCAGCAAACGATGTAGATGCGGATATTTCACCCTTACTATATTCGCGTCTTTTTAAAATCAGCGAGGATCAAAAATTAATCCCTGAACTAGCGGCTAGTTTGACTATAAGCGAAGATAGAAAAACTTACGCTGTTAAACTGCGCGAAGACGCCTTTTGGACTGATGGAGAAAAAATTGATGCAGACGACATCGCCTATACTCTTGAAGTAATCCAAAATCCCGAAGTACAAAGCCCGCTCTACCCTTCTTTCAATGGTGTGACCGTAGAAAAAACTGGCCCTTTTGAAATTACATTTACACTCAAAGAGCCATTTGCCCCTTTTGCCTCCAACTTAGCGCTTGGTGTTATTCCTGAGCATATTTTTGGCATGATAGCACCGGCTAACCTGCGCCTGGCAAAAGACAATTTACAACCAAAAATAACCTCGGGACCATGGAAATTCAGCAAAATGATTAAAAACGAAGGGGGTGTTGAAACATTTTCACTTGAGCGCAACGACCGTTACTTTGGAGAAATTCCATACATAAAAAAAATAACTTTTAAATTTTATCAAGACTTTGTGCCGGCGGCTGATGATTTGAAGGTCCGATCTTTTATGGGTCTAGCTTTTATACCACGCAATCTAAGTGAAACTTATGGCGGTAAAAATTTTCAAAGTTATAAAATGCGATTGCCTCAATATACCGCATTATTTTTCAACGATGATTCTCTGGCGGCACTAAAAAATATTGATGTGCGCAAGGCATTGACTCAAGCAATTGATAAAAATATTGTTATGCAATCAGCGCTTGGCGATAACGGAGAAATCGTTAATTCACCCATTATACCCGGCTTTCTCGGTTATTATCCTGACATTGAAAAAATTAATTTTAATGCTGATGAGGCAGCTGCTCTTTTGGACAAAGATTGGCCGAGAATTGATCCTGATGAATATTTTTCGCTAAAAAGTGAAAGCTTGTTCAAAGAACGAGAACAAGAAATAAAAAATCTTCCTGACTATGAGGCAAACTCAAGCACCTTGTCAGCTAATCTGAAAAGTGAAGTTGAGGATTCAGTGCGCGCAATAATGCGGCCTGATCAAACCTATTACCGAAAAAATTCAAAAAATGAAATCCTTAACATTAATCTAACAACTGCTGATACACCAGAATATCAAAACGCAGCTGAATCTATCGCCTTATTTTGGCGGGCAATCGGCGTGCAGACACATGTTATAATTGTACCAGGAAAAAATATTAGTAGAGAAACACTAAAAGGGCGGCAATATAATGTTTTACTTTTTAGCGAAATCATTGGAGATGACCCTGATCCGTTTCCTTTTTGGCATTCATCACAAACAGAATACCCCGGCTTAAACCTGGCTATGTTTTCCGACAGACATGCTGATACCCTGCTCGAAAACGCCCGTATCGCCACCAGCTCCGAGGCAAGGGCCGGCATATACAGAATATTTCAGGATATACTAGTAAAGGAACTACCGGCAGTTTTTCTCTACTCTCCGACCTATGATTATTTAATTGATAAAAAAGTCAAAGGCGTTGATTTTGGCCGAATTTTTTCACCTTCTGACCGATTTAACAATCTCTCAAACTGGTACATAAAAACAAAGTGGTCTCTTAAAAAATCTGATAACTAGAGCGATACTATTGACAACTACTGATTTTTGTGATATTATTATCACTTACTATTTCTTCAAACATTAGCGGGTCTCAATAGAAACTGATCTACATCTCTACTTAGGCGTGGTTCAACAAACACTCGCGGACCCTGATAGTAGGCGCTTTGCGCCACTACAAGGCAGGCGTGGCGGAACCCCCTGGTAGTAAGACGCTTTTTGCGTCACTACAGGGCGAGAGTGCCTAAAAACAAGTCTGCAACTTAAAATAGTTTTTTAATATAACTCTAACACTTGCGGACGTGGCGGAACTGGTATACGCGTACGTCTCAGAAGCGTATGGCTTCGGCCTTGAGAGTTCGAGTCTCTCCGTCCGCACAAAAGCGATAACCAAACCAACTCACTTAATATTTTTTAAAAAAATATTTCCTCTTATGAGGAACTACTTCTTATTAATTTAATTTATTTTTCTCAAATTATTTTTGAGACACAATTTTTATGATAACAAAACATCCAAGCAAGACTCATAGACGGCCCCGCCGAACATTCGGCCGGACCAGAGATAAAGGCGCGCCGAGCTCGTTTGAACGGCCGTCGTTTTCGCGTTTTCGCGGTACAGAAACAAAACTTCGCGTGGCCGTACTAGGCGGACTTGAGGAAGTCGGTCGCAATTGCACCATGATTGAATATAATGGCGATATTATTATTATCGATATGGGTTTGCAATTTCCCGAAGAAGACATGCCAGGTATTGATTATATTATCCCGAACATGTCTTATCTGAAAGGCAAAGAAAAAAATATCCGCGGAGTAATTATTACTCACGCCCACTATGATCATATCGGCGGTATTCCGCATTTAATTCCTACATTGGGCTATCCTCCGATATACGGATTGCCCTTAACTACCGCGATTATCAAAAAACGTCAGGACGATTTTAAAAATGTACAGCCTTTAAACATTCACAACATCGCTCTTGAAGATAAGCTTCGTTTAGGTTCGTTTGAATTAGAATTTCTTCATTTAAATCACAATATTCCCGACTCAATGGGCGTCGTTGTTCACACACCAGAGGGCACGATCGTTCATTCCGGGGATTGGAAATTTGATTACCAACCAGTCGGCGAAGAACCAGCCGATCTTCAACGCATCGCCCAAATTGGTTCAAAAGGAGTTCTCGCCCTATTATCTGATTCAACCAACGCTTCGCACCCAGGACATCAAATGTCAGAATCGGAAATCTCTACAAATCTAGAAGATCTGATCAAAAAGGCGCCAGGCAGAATTATTATTGGCACCTTTGCTTCTCTACTTTCTCGTATCAAACAAATTATTGAATTATCGGAAAAAAACGGCAAGGTCGTTGCGCTAGACGGATATTCCATGAAAAATAATGTAGAAATAGCTAAAGCCTTGGGATACATGAAATTTAGCCCGAAAACTTTGATTGATCTCAGGCGCGCTCATGACTATCCTGATAATAAAGTTGTAATTGTCTGTACTGGCGCCCAAGGTGAAAAAAATGCCTCACTGATGCGTATTGCTAGCGGTGAACATCGCTTGGTTAAACTTGTTTCTGGAGATACGGTTATTTTTTCTTCATCTGTTGTGCCGGGCAATGAACGAACCGTGCAGCGCCTAAAAGACACTTTATTTAGAAAAGGCGCCGATGTAATCCACTACCAAATGATGGATGTACACGCTGGTGGACACGCCAAGGCAGACGATGTTAAATTAATGATTCGACTTTTAAACCCCAAATATTTTGTGCCGATCGAAGGCAATCATTTTCTTTTGCATTACAATGCTCGCGTAGCCGAATCAGTCGGCATACCAAAAGATAATATTTTTATTGCCGACAATGGACAAGTGATGGAATTTTCGCGCGGCATTGGCAAGCTTACCAAAGAAGAAGTACCGTCTGACTATGTCTTTGTTGATGGACTGGGAGTATCAGATGAAACCAATATTGTACTTCGCGATCGCCAGGTGCTGGCAGAAGATGGCATGATTGTGGTTATTGCCACGGTGCACTCAAAAACCGGCCAATTGGTGCAAAACCCAGATATTATTTCTCGCGGATTTGTTTTCTTGAAAGAAAACAAAGAACTAATTGAAGATCTACGCCATAGAGTTAAAAAACTAATTCATGATTCAGATCCGCTTTCCTGGGCAGACACCAATGAAATCAGAAATAAAATTCGCGACTATGTCGGACAGTTCTTGTTCTCAAAAACAGAAAAGCGACCGATGGTGTTACCGGTTGTGATTCAAGTATAGAGGCCGACTTGCCCGTCCGTAGTCCCGAAGGGACGAAGGCGAGTGGTGTTGCCTGTTGTGATAAAAATATATAATTTATTTTACCCAAATTAAAAAACTCCCGTCAGGGAGTTTTTTAATGTTCATTATAATAAGCCGAATTTTGTACTCCGACGCAAGGTCAGAGAGCAATCATTTATCTGTCGCGTAAATTACTTTAAGCGATCAAGCGAGCTAACTTTTTGAATCCATTTAAAAACGGAAACATTGCTCTTGCACGCAGGTAAGGATTTAGCCGTTTCACCTTCAATCTTTTATCCCCTTGATTGAAGCTAAGCTCATAATTGATTAATCAACTACTTGGGGTTTGCTCTCTTTGGCCTTTCGACCACAGACGTCTCTGCTCGCACCTCTGGGATCACTCCCGACGGGCGTTACCCGCTACCCTGCTCCGCGTAAAATGTGCGCGGGCGTGTTCGGACTTTCCTCCATGTATAAATATACACAGCGATTGCCTGTAATGAACCTAATAAATATAGCATAAAATAAGGGTTTTGTCAATCGCGTATAAGGCCTAATGGCCTACGCGATTGACCGCGTGATCGCGAAATGATTGTACGCAGTCAACCCAGTAAAATCTATTAATAGCTCTATTGAATATAGTTTCTTGACATTTGCTGAACATCTGGTAGCTTAAAGCCAGAACAATAAGGAGGAATAAATGAACGAACAAGCTCTTTATAATAAATTCAAAGAGGTACAGGGTTGTCTCGGCTCTTCTGCTACAAAATCAAATAAAGCAAGAAGAAAATTTTCCAGCGAGGTCGATGTAGATGACTACATTGGACCAATAAGCGGCGAGTATATTCTTGACGTATACAAAATTCAACACAGCAAGGCCATCCGCCGTTTAGCTACAAAAACACAGGTGTTTCCCGACCCCAAAACCAATCGCCACGTTCGAACCAGGCTTATTCACACGATTGAAGTAGCTAGTATTGCCGGCGTGATCGCTGAAACACTTGGTCTGAACACGTCTTTGGCTCAAGCCAGTGCATACGGCCACGACATCGGACACGCTCCTTTCGGCCATATTGGCGAAGAGTTTATTTCTTCCGTTACTGGAAAAAAATTCCGGCACGAAATTTTTGCCTGTGTCATTGCCCAGCACATTGAACGAGAAACACGCGGTCTAAACCTAACCATGCAAACACTGCAAGGAATCGCCGCGCATTCACGGGGCAAGGGAACGATGACCACCTCTCAGGTTTCACCCGAAGCCGATGTGGTAATGTATGCCGACAAGATCGCCTATTGCTTCTCCGATGTGAGCGACATCTTCAAACGCGGTTATTTGAAAATTGAAGATTATCCCGATGTACAGGAATTAATTGAATGGTTTGGGCCATACCAACGCATTCGTACCGGCCGCTGTGTCGCTGCTCTTTGTGTAGAAACAGCAGAAAAAGGATATGTTTCCTTCGCTGAATCAGAAGAAGCGCAAAAATTCGCCTTGCTTAAAAAGGCCATGTATACGGTTTATCCGAAATTAAACCGGCATCGAATATTGCCATCAATGTTAGAAAATGCATACGAACTGATAAAGGAAAAAGTTGCTGAAGTTGATCCGGCCGTGCTATTGGCACTGATGACCGACTACGAAGTGGTAACTTTATACCAAACCGAAATCCGAGATGTTGTTCATATTTTAAGCACTTTCTCAGTCAGTGAAATCATCCCTTTCATCAGCAACCGCCAAATTGACTTTACCGACCCAGATCTAAACTGGTAGTGCACCTTCCCATCTACCGGACGCCCAAAAAGCGTCCGGTTTTACATCTTAAAAACTGTTTGACTGTGTGCTAAAAACAGCGTAAAATATATTAAATATTATCAATTAATGAATGTTAAATATGTGTCCAGTTGAAGCATATAAACAAGTGGAGCAATTTGAACCTGTATCAAGAAAAAGAGAGGTAATGTATGCAAGACACATTGATCGACTGTGCGAAAAAATTATTCAAAACCACGAAAAGAGGCCGGATCTTTATGATTTTAGCGATATATATCAAAAAGATGAAATAAAAAAAGATACTGCTCGTGTAGCACAAAAAGAAACAGGGTATCAAGAAAACTTGGAAGAAGAAAGAAAAAAGTCTCCAACTGATGCTGAAGAACGTGAAACTACCAAAAAATTAAGTGAAGCAATGGAAATATTAGTTGTTGATTTTGGCGAGCTTTACGATTGGTTTGGTGAAGAAGCATATACTTCAAGAACGACAAAATTTGACGATTATTTTAATGGGGTTGATTTGATACTTCAATTTGGATCAGAAGACAATCCAATTGCTTTAAGCTTGGATGTCACATCCGCAAAAAATACTGACGTAATTAATAAAAAAATAGATCTTTGTCGTCGCAAGGCCTTTAGTAGAAATTCCAACGATCGTCGAGTGAAATATTTTGAATCACCAATTGATCAAAGCCATGGTTCTTTAGACAATGTTATTCCACTGGTTGTAGGATTTGAAAGTTCAACAGCTATGAATCTGGTAGAAAAAGCTGCAGACATAGAAGACCTAAAAACAAAAGAAAGAAAAAATGAGCTGGATCGTAGAAAATTAGATGCCTTAAAAACTCAGATTTCCACTCATCCGGCACAAATGTTAATGCTTTCGCAGATAACCGCTCAGTTAAATTTTTATGTTCAAGAAGCAAAAAATCACAGGGGTTTATCACCTGCTTATATTGAAACAATATCTAAATTGGCTGATAAAATTGAATCAATTTATGTTAAAAAAATTGATGAGGGCATAAAAACTGACCATGATGATGAAGTATTGCATCAAATAAAAAATAAAATTAAAGAATTGTTATGAAAAAATTTGAATTGTTCTTTGCCTTTTTCCAAGTTCCTCTAGACTATTTGGCTATTGTATTGGCCGGCTTCACCGCCTACTCTCTGCGTTATACCGAGTACATGAAAGCAATTAGGCCGATTGTTTTTAATATTACCTGGGATGATTTTTGGCCGGTAGTTTTAATCGTCGCTGCGACTTGGATAATTATTTTTGCCCTCTCAGGATTATATAACACTTATCCGCCGCGCAGAATGGCGCGAGATTTTTGGCGTATAATTTTTGCTTGTTCGACAGGATTTGCTGGTATCACTATTTATGTCTTTTTTACATTACAAAGATTTGATTCGCGCTTTCTAGTGCTGGCTGGATGGGTTTTGGCAATTTTTTTCGTCATAATTATTCGGTTAATCACGCTCGGACTGAAACGTCTTTTTTACAGCGTTGGTATCGGTCAATCCAATGTTGTTATCATTGGTTCAGAAACAGTTGCTGACACAATAAAGGAAGCATTTTTAATGAGGCCAGGTTTTGGTTACAAAGTAATTGGTATTTATTCACACTTTGACCGTTCAACGGCAAACGAAATAGGAAGGATACAGCCTGATGAAATAATTTTTACAGACCCAAAAGCGCACGAGTCAGAAGCGATTCAAACAATTGAATTTGCCAATGAAAATAATATTATTTTTAAATATTCTGCGGATCTATTTGAAACTATTTCTGCTAACATGACGATCAATACTGTTGCCGGCATACCGATAATAGAGCTCGGTCGAACCAGACTAACCGGCTGGGGTCGCATCTTTAAACGCACAGCCGATATTATCGGCGGCTTTATATTATTAATCATTTGCTCTCCAATTTATTTAATAACTTCAATAATAATTCTTTTTGAAACGGGAAGTCCGATTTTTTATAAAAACGAACGAGTTGGCGCTAATGGCAAAAAATTCTTCGCCTATAAATTCAGATCAATGCATCAAAAAGACTGTACCGGTGAGCAGTTTGGAGATGCCGGAGAAGTGGCGCTTAAAAAAGAAGAGGAACTTATCAGGAAGAAAAGTATTAAAGAAGGGCCTGTTTATAAAATTGCCGACGATCCGAGGGTAACCAAATTTGGTCATTTTATCCGCCGCTTTAGCATAGATGAACTACCGCAATTTATTAATGTAATTAAAGGTGACATGAGCTTGGTCGGACCAAGGCCACATCAACCGCGTGAAGTTGAAAAATACGAAAAACACCAAAAAATTGTTCTAGCAATAAAACCTGGCATCACCGGATTGGCTCAAATATCCGGTCGTAGCAATCTAACCTTTGAAGAAGAGGTAAAACTTGATGCTTTTTATGTTGAAAAATGGAGCTTGTTAATTGACTTAATTATTCTTATAAAAACACCATTTGTAGTGCTGCGGCGAAAAGGAGCGTGGTAAATTATGAAAATTGCACTTGTTCACGATTATCTTTCGCAAGATGGAGGGGCGGAAAGAGTTCTTAAAACCCTCCACGAAACTTGGCCTGAGGCGCCAATTTTTGTTTTATTTCATGATCCAAAAAAAATTAAATATATTCCTGAAGAAAAAATACACCAATCTTTTCTATCTCGCTTTCCCTTTATACGCAGTGCCTATACCTGGTATCTGCCTCTAATGCCAAAAGCGACTGAAAAATATGATTTAAATGAATTTGACGTAATCCTCTCTTCGACCAGCGCCTTTGCTAAAGGCGTCAACAAATTACCTAAAACGATGCATGTAAGCTATTGTCATACCCCACCGAGGTACCTTTGGTCAGATACAGTTAGTTATATTTCTTCGCTCAAGCGAAATACCTTGGTTAAGTTAATACTACCGGATTTACTACATCGCCTACGCCTTTGGGATAAATCAAGTACTGATAGAGTTGATTATTTTATTGCAAATTCCGAAACAGTTCGCCAAAGAATAAACAAATACTATCGACGCGATGCAGAAGTAATTCACCCTCCGGTTGAAGCCAAAAATTTTACACCTGAACCAACTGGCGAATTTTTTCTTGCTGGCGGTCGAATTGTGCCCTACAAACGTTTTGATTTAATTGTTTCGGCTTTTAACCGCCTAAAATGGCCGATAAAAATTTTTGGAATCGGTCCAGAACTCAATAAACTAAAACGCCGAGCAAAATCCAATATCCAATTTTTAGGCGCTATAGATGAAATAGAAAAAAGAAATCTATATAGCCGGGCTCGAGCTTTTATAAATCCACAGCTTGAAGATTTTGGATTAACCGCCCTTGAGGCTATGGCTGCCGGTCGGCCGGTAATTGCTTACAAAAAAGGCGGTGCTACAGAAACTATTATTGAAGGACAAACAGGTTTGTTTTTTAATAAACAAAATTGGGAGTCACTATATAATATTCTGCTTAAATTCAATCATGAAAACTGGGACAGCAATCAGATACATGAACACGCTCTGAAATTTGACACGCCTATTTTTAAAGATAAGATGAAAAGATTTGTCGAAGAGAAATGGAAAATATTTCAAAGCACGAAGCTCTAATTATTATGAACATAGGGATTGATATTCGACCCCTGATGACAACTCCACGCACTGGGGTGGGTGAATACACTTTTGAACTTTTAGATGCAATATTTAGAATTGATCGCGAAAATCAATATTTTTTATTTTATAATTCCTGGAACGATGTTTCAAAAAATATTCCCGAATGGAATTATGAAAACGTAAAAATAATCGATAAACATTATCCAAACAAACTGCACAATGGATCGATACGCATCCTTGGCAGACCACGACTAGATCGGCTAACTCCAGACTCCAAACTCCAAACTCTAGACATATTTTTCGCCCCAAACTTAAATTTCACAGCTCTTTCGCGCAAAACAAAATTTATTTTAACTATACACGATTTATCTTTTCTGCTTTTTCCGAAATTTTCAACCGCCAAGCAATATTGGTGGCACAAAATTATTGCTCCAAAAAATCAATGTGAACGAGCTGATACCATTCTCACCCCATCGGAAAATACCAAACGAGACATTGTTGATTATTACAAAATTTCGCCAGAAAAAATAAAAGTTATTTATCCGGGGGTAAAACAGTTTCCGAATTCCGGATTTCGAACTGCTGAGATAAAAAAGAAGTATAATCTTCCGGAAAGCTACATATTATTTCTGGGAACGATAGAGCCTAGAAAAAATATTATTGGATTAATTGAGGCCTTTGAAAAAATTACCAGCAACATATACTTGATTATCGCTGGTGCTCCAGGTTGGAAAAACGAGGAGATTTTTGAACGGGCAAAAAAATCTAGCCGTAATGATAAAATTAAATTTATCGGCTTTGTCGAGCCGAATGACAAACCGGCGCTTTATGCTGGAGCTGAATTATTTATTTACCCAAGCTTATATGAAGGTTTTGGCTTTCCCGTGCTTGAAGCCATGGCCGCCGATACGCCTGTTATCACTTCCAACCGCTCCTCTCTCCCTGAAATCGTTGGCTCTGCTGCATATCTAATCGATCCGACTAGGCCCGAACAAATTACCATTGCCATTGATGAAATACTAACTAAACCCGCTTTACGCGATTTGTATATAAAAAATGGACGCGAACAAGCGGTAAAATTCAGTTGGGAAAAAGCAGCCAAAGAATGGCTTTTATCAGCTAAAAGTTTATAAAATTATATGAACATAGGTATTGATGCCCGGATGCTTGGCCCGAAACAGGGCGGTATTGGACGGTACGTTGAACAACTCGTTAAACACTTTGATATAAATACGCCTCACCATGGCAACCCAACGCGTCTTGTTGTCTTTTTGCGCAAAGACAACTGGAACCTCGTACCTGAATCGTCAAAAATAAAAAAAGTATTAGCAGATATTCCCTGGTACGGCTGGAGAGAGCAGGTGATTCTGTCAAAAATAATAAAAAAAGAAAAAATTGATTTAATGCATTTCCCCCACTGGAATATTCCGATTTTTTATAACAAACCATTTATCGTCACTATTCATGATTTACTTTTATTGCATTATCCCACTCGCGAGGCAAGCACACTTGGTCCAATTAGTTATTTTTTCAAAAATATTATTTATCGCGCTGTTCTAAACCATGCCATAAAAAAATCGAAGCACATTATCACGCCAAGCGAATTTACCAAAAAAGATATTATTGAAACTTTTAAAATATCCGCAGAAAAAATTACCGCTATTCATCTAGCGCCTGTACCAAACTTGGATCTCCAAACTCCGAACTCAGAAAAAAATATTTTGAACAAATATAAAATTGCCAAACCATATATTCTTTACGTCGGCGTCGCTTATCCGCACAAAAACTTAAAGGGTTTAATTGATGCCTGGAAAATATTTTGCGATACACATGGGGATAACTATAAACTAGTTATGGTCGGCAGAAATAATTACTTCTATAAAAAATTGAAGAAGTATGTCTATGAGATGCAAGAAAAAAATACTGAAAAACAAAATGTAATTTTTACCGGCTTTGTATCAGATGAAGAACTACCAACACTTTACCAAAATGCTTCACTCTATGTTTTTCCTTCATTTTACGAAGGTTTTGGCCTACCACCACTTGAAGCAATGCAATACGGCGTACCAGTGGCATCGTCACAAGCCGGAAGCTTGCCAGAAGTACTGGGTAATGCAGCCTATTATTTCAATCCGTCCGATATTCATGAAATAACTAATGCGATCTGGAAGGTGCTAACTGACGAAAAACTGCGCCAAAACCTGAACAAAAATTGTGCACAACTTATCCACAATTTTTCCTGGAAAAAAACAGTAAAAGATACTTCAGACATCTATAAAAAAATGCTATAATAATGTAAACGGAAAAACGGTATTCACATACGCGTTTTTTAATCTTATGGACGTGTATCCGACCTTAACAGCATGAAAAAAAGACGACGCCCTCAACTTAGAGCTTGCACTATCTGCCACAAACCGGGCCACAACAAAGCACGCTGCCCGATATTTTTAGCTACTCAAAAAACGGAAGAAGCGCCGAAAAAATCAGCGATTAAAATGGTTCTATATGAAAAAAAACAAGCGATACGCTCACCCTATGTTGTGGACCTCAAACAAAATAATAATCCTTGGTCAGAAATTGCAACTTTTTCTCCTGAAAACAGCCAAGCACAAGAACTAGAAACAAAACAAAAAATAACAAAAGAAGTAATAATAGCAACAAAGGTAAATTTAAAACCAAAAAAAGATTTTTTAAGAAATTATATTTTCTCCCGTATTGACTCATGGCAGGAAGGCCGAAAAGCAGCAAAAGAAATGGCTCGTATGGAACGAGCTATGAAAAAAAACCAGGTCGAAACAGCTAAAGCGCCGATCGCGGAAAAAATTCTCCGTGAGGAAAGTATAGAAAAAACTAATATAACAGTTAAAAATAAAACGATTAACGAATCGGTCGATAAAATAACTCCGGAACCAATTATTGATTTAACAATTTTTGATATTGATGATAGTGCTGAAAATATAGCGAGCAACAAAATAAAAACAGAGCCGACTTTACCGCTAAAAAATTTAATTTTTAAATTATCTTGGCGAACAGCCGTATTTTTATTTATCTGTATTATCCCCTTTCAAGCACACTCCTACTACCAATCAGTCAAAATAACGACTAGCGAAATTGCCGCCGAGGGTACACAAGGTTTTATGGCGCTACAAGAATCCACTGCTGCAATTCTTTCGGCAGATATCATGAGTGCTGAACATTCAGTGGCAGAAGCTCTAAAAAAATTTGAAAACGCCATTCAGGCTATACAGGACAACCATCGACTTCTGCAAAAAATCGTTTCAGCCGTACCAATTCTCTCCAACGAAGTACAATCGCGGCAAAAATTAATTACTGCCGGTCAAAAAATTGCACTGGGTAATCAATATTTGATACAAGGCATCAGTGAAAGCCAGACAAACAATAACGAAACTTTAACTCAACGAATTAAAATATTAACTCAATTTTTAGAAGCAGCAACGCCCAACTACAACGATGCTCTTGAAGATCTTAGTTCAGTAGATGAAAAAGTGCTGCCTTTTGAATACCAAGCTGCATTCAAAGATTTTCGCATACTCTTTGCCGCGGTTCTTGATGATTTGAATAATATTATTGATTTGGGAAAGGTGGTGGATGAAATTTTTGGCGGCAATGGCTACAGACGCTATCTCGTAGTTTTTCAAAACCCGCATGAAATCAGGCCAAGCGGAGGATTTTTGGGCAGCTTTGCCCTAATTGATATTAAAGACGGAAAAATAGTCGGTTTAAATATACCACCTGGAGGATCCTATGACCTACAAGGCCAGTTGGATGTTTCTGTTGAACCACCCGTACCGCTTCTTTTAACTAACCGCCGTTGGGAATTTCAAGATGCAAATTGGTTTGCTGATTTTCCTACTAGCGCGGAAAAAATGCTCTGGTTCTACCGCCATGCGCGTCAAATTACAGCTGACGGAGTACTGGCTATTAACGCCACTGTTCTGGAACGGCTGATTGCCATACTCGGTCCGATTACAGATGAAACCCGTTCAATTACTCTAACCTCTTCTACTGCCATAACTCAAATACAGCATATTGTTGAAGAAGGTCCGGAAAAAGCTGACAACAGGCCAAAACAAATTATTACTGATCTAGCGCCGCAAATTATCAGCTATATTTTTAGCGCTAGCCCAAGTAAAACCATGCCGCTTATGGTTAATTTGGCTGAAGCTTTGGAAGGCAAAGAGGTACAGGCCTATTTTACTGATAAAGAAACAGAAGATACAATAAAAAGTTTTGGCTGGAGCGGTCAGATTTTACCTATTAAACCAGAGCAGGATTACCTAATGGTAGTAAACACAAACATACAAGGACAAAAATCAGATGCACAAATAAAACAAACAATTAATCATGAGGTTGTTGTCACTGATGACGGCTCAATAATTGATACTGTTGTTATCACGCGGGAACATACTGGCGACCCTTCACAAAAACTTTACGGATCAACAAATATAAATTATATTCGCGTTTACGTGCCAAAAGGCAGTGAATTAATTAACGCTGGCGGTTTTACCTGGCCGGATGAACGAAAATTTCGCGCTCCTTTAACTGGTAGCGTCAAAGACGAATTTTTGCTAGCCATTGAAAAAGAAATAAGAATTGATGCTCAGTCTGGTACTAGAATAACTGAAGAATTTGGCAAAACTGCATTTGGTAATTGGCTAATTTTAGAGCCCGGCGAAACACGACAAGTTCAGTTTACCTACCAGCTTCCTTTTAGGCTTAAATTAGACGAACCCAGCCAAAATCCTGAGAATAACTTATTCCGAAAAATAATAAATGAAAATTATTTTACTTCTCGCTATCAACTGGTTGTGCAAAAACAGTCCGGAGTTAAATCTTCTTTTGAAAGCCAAATTATTTATCCAGCACCATGGCATCCAAACTGGACTGACGGGAATAATACAACTTTGGCCAGCAATGGCATAGCTATCGGGCCGATCGATTTGAACAAAGATGAAATATGGAGTTTATTAATGAGAAAAGATAATAATTAATAATATAATTTAAAATTATTTTATTATGGATAATAATGACGAAAAGTTTAAAGCGAGACCAGTTGGCAAAAAAAAACCAATACGCCGCCGAGTATCTGCAAGTAAACATAGAGCAACTATTACCGGAGAAAAGCTGGAAAGCGGAAAAATTCAAAGAATCGAGAAGGAACTAAAGGCGATTTATGAAGATGGTAATACGGGGCTGATTCCGAATATGAAAAAAATACAAAAAAGAAATAAACACCCTATCATTAAGGCTATTTTTTCTATTTTAATAATTGGCGGTCTAATGGCCGCGGTCGCTTGGGTGGGATTTTTTTATTTGCCAAGTCAAAAAGAATTAGCCAATGAAAATGTAACTTTTGAAATAAACGGTCCTACGGAATTAAAGATTGGTGCCACAACTACCTATACACTGCGCTGGAAAAATAAAGAAAAAATAAAAATTACGGACGTTGTTCTGACAGCAAATTATCCCGAGGGGTTTGCTTTTGTTGAAAGTTCGCGCTGGCCGACGAATAATGGAAAAAGCGAATGGCAAATCGGCGATATTGCACCAGGCGCTGAGGGTGAAATTAAAATTACGGGACAAAATTTTGGCGCCTTAAATCAAGAAAAATCTTGGCGAGTATTTTTGACTTATAAACCTGAAAATTTTCAGAGTGAACTGCAAAAAACGACCACGTTAACGACTAAAATTATTGAATCACCAGTCACGATCAGCATTAGCGGACCTGAAAAAGCTATTGTTGGAGATGAGGTTAAATATGTAATGAAGGTAAAAAACCAAGGCGATTGGAAGGCAGAAAAATTAGTACTTAAACCTATTCTACCGACAAATTTTTATACTGCTTCTTCGAGTCCAAAATTAGAAAAAAATAACACCTGGAACCTTAGCTTCCCTATTTCTACATCAAGCGAAAAAAATGAAGAGGCAGAACTGGAATTTGTCCTTATCGGCAAATTTAGCCAACTAGAAACCGGGGTTGAATCTAGTTCTTCTGTTAAAGTGGGTGCGGTAGTTAATTTACCTTTTGGTCCTGACGGTCGGCTTTATAGCATTGCTGAGTCAGAACTAAATACTGAAATTATAAAGAGCAATTTGTCGCTTTCATTGGCTATCAATGGCACCATGACAGATTTTGGCAGTCGGCCAGGAGAAACATTAAACGCCACCTTACACCTAAAAAACAACGGTAAAGAAAGCATAAAAAATGTTGCCATAAAAACAATTTTTGACGCTCCTTCTTTAAAAAGACAAAGTGCTTTGGATTGGGCAAAGCTAGAAGATGTGCTTGACGGCAACATCATTGGAGAACAAATAAACGATAAAATCAGGCGCGGAATAATCAGCTGGAGTTCCACGCAGATGAAGGGCCTAACTGAGATTAAATCAGGAGAAGAAATTAACATTGACTTCCGATTGCCTATCCGGGATATTGCCAATTTTGATATGGCATCAATTGGAGAGTATGTGATAAAAGTACAAAACGAAGCTAGTTATACTAACTCGAGCGGAAAGGAAGATGTGCTCGGCGGCAACCCAATAACTATCACAATCAATTCTGATTTGGATTTGGAGGTCAGAGATGTTTCATCTGATAGTAATACGCACAATTTGTCCTGGGTACTGACTAATAATTTTCATCCGTTAAAAAATATTGAACTGACAGCAACTCTGTTTGGCGATGTTTCTTTTTCCTATGCTTCACCTACTCCTGCCGGATCTGTTGTATATGAAGAGAGTGAGAAAAAAATTACCTGGTCAATTCCAGAAATGCCCGAGTCGATCGACGTACTTGCCCTACCTTTTACCGTAACTCTAAAGACTGTTAATCCAACACAAAACACACTAATCTCAAAAGTTAGAGTTAAAGCCACAGATACTGTTACCGGTCAGGCGATAGAATTTATGGCAGATGAAGTGGGAATGCAGTAATTTGTAGTTAGTAATTTGGAGTTAGTGGTTATTGAATAAAAAACCGCCAGTAGAAGCTGGTGGTTTTTTAAATTTTAAAAAATTATAAAATTTATTTTAAAAAATCATTTATTATTTTCTCCGCCTCCTCTAAATCTTTAATCCACATTATCTTCTTATCTCTTTTAAACCAAGTCATTTGTTTTTTTGCGTAACTACGCGTTTTTCTCTTTATTAATTCTTTAGCCTCCTCATCTGATATTTTTCCAGCTAAAAAATTAGCAACTTCCTTGTAGCCAATAGAGCTCATCGAAGGAAAAATCCAAAAACCCTCCCCGTATTTGTTCAAAAGAATTTTTACTTCCTGAACAAAACCACGTTTGATTTGTTCTTCTGTACGCTTATCAATTTTTTTATAAAGTTCGTCTTTGGGCGATAAAATACCTAACTCTAAAGCATCATATAAACGCTTGGGTTTTTTACGTTTTGAAACAAATGATTGGCCGGTTACAATAGCAACCTCCAACGCTCTAATAACTCGACGGGGATTTTTAATATCAATCTTTTCTGCCGCTTCTGGATCGATTTGCTTAAGATGGCGCACCAGTTCTTCAAGCGACTGCTTCTCAAACTCAGCACGCATGGCGGAACTGGGTGCAACCTTCGGGATATCTAAATTATCTATTACCGATGAAATATACAATCCAGTACCTCCGACCAATATTGGCAGCTTTCCTCTACTGATAATATCCTCTATCGCTTCAATTGCCATCTTTTTATATTCAGCCAATGAAAAATTGTGGTTTGGTTCAACAAAATCAACTAAGTGATGAGGGATATTTTTAACCATGTAAACGGATCTACTGTTTATTTTTGTCCAAGCACCCTCCGGTTTTTCAGTGCCAATATTCATGTTCTTATAGATCTGCCTCGAATCAGCGTTTACTATCTCACCGTTGAACTTTTTTGCGATTGCTAAACTAAGAGCTGTCTTACCCGATGCGGTCGGCCCTAAAATAACAATAATTTTTTTTAACTTTTTCATGCTAACTCTCCTTTTAAAAGCCACTCTTTGGCATCAAATATTTTTACTTTTATAATTTTATTGAGATAATCTGCCTTACCTAAAAATTGCACTAATTTCATCTCACTGCTTAAACCAGAACATACGCCATTATCGCACGAATCAACCAACACTTCCACCTCCTGACCAACAAATTTTTGATTGATTTTATATGACTGATCTTCCATGAGCGCCTGCAGCTTATCCCAGCGTTGTTTTTTTTCCGCTCGCGTCACATCGTCTATTAATGTTTTAGCTGCAGCAGTACCTGGTCGCTGACTGTACATCGCATTGTAACCAATGTCGAAATTACATTTTTTGAAAAATTCAAGTGTATTTTTAAACTGTGCCTTAGTCTCACCGCAAAAACCAATAATTAGATCAGTACCGATGGCAATATCAGGGCGGACGATGCGAATTTTTTTTATCAAATCTAGATATTTCTCACGAGAATATTTTCGATTCATTTTACGTAAAATTTCATTATCACCACTTTGTACCGGCAGATGCAAATAATTCCCCTGTTTTGGCAGAGATAATACTTCAATCTGCTGATCAGAAAAATATTGGGGATCTGGGGCGGTGTAATAATATCGTACTAAACCATCGATGTGATTAATCTCCCAGAGTAAAGCGGCAAAATCATCCGTATTTAAAAAAGGATTTTGTTTAGAAAAATTATTAGGATCAGGCGCGATATAATGATTAACCACCTGGCCAAGTAGTGTAATCTGAAAACCGCCATTCGCTACAAATTGGCTCACCTCGCTTAAAATGTCCTCGACCTTGCGGTTGCGCTCTCTTTTGCGGGCATAAGGCACTACACAATATGAACAAAAATTATTACAACCAGTCTGTATGGATATATATGCATGCTTACTATTCTGTCGCTCTGGCTGAATTGAAAGATAGTCCTCGCCTATAAATGCACTATTTCCAATCGACAAATCAGGATTTAATTGGCTAAGCCATGCTGGCAATCTTGGCAACTGATCAATTGGAAAAAATAGATCAATATTCTTCATTTTTTTTCGCAATTTACCATCAATATCACGACCAGACATGCAACCAGTCAAAACAATAATTGCTTTTAGGTTTTTTGCTTTTAATTGTTGCCAATTTTTAACTATGCCAAAAACTCTGTCTTCAGCTGACTGCCGTACGCTACAGGTATTTATTATCAAAACATCTGCCTGAGAAGCAGCTTTTGTCTCATCCATGCCCACTGAATATAAAAGGCCGGCTATTCTTTCAGAGTCGTTTTTGTTCATCTGGCAACCCATTGTCTGAATGTAAAATTTTGATTTCATAATTTCATTAGCAACGTAGTATTTTATAGGATTTAGGCAAGATTGGCAAGAAGAAATGAAAAAGGCGTCTGATCGATTTTTTTCATTATCGTTCAAACGCCTTTTATTTGGCGGTAAACTTGTACTGAAGACGCCCCTTGGGGTGCGCCAATGTCTGCGCTTGGATGCGCGTCTCATAGCGCAGACTCTCCACCGTCCGGAACGTTACCCGGACAATATGGGCTACAGAGCGAAACTTTGGCTGCCTCTCAAAGGCAGCAATCCTGTCTGGCGTCACGATGTTTGCAGACAGGCTGCTCTGGCGAATTTCAGCTATCACCCCGAAGAAATCCAGGGCCCAGGCAGGGTTTTCCCTAATTCGACTGAACAGATCATTGTCGTCTACCTCGTATTCAATCGCGAGTAACTGATCCTTCCAGCCGAAATCAATAGCTCTAAGACCATTGATTATTTCGGGATATTTACTACGCTGCCGCATTCTCTCATTTGCGGTGGCGTCTCTAAATGTCTTTAATATAGTAATTTTTCCCATGGCTTTTCTTTGCCTTTGCCTTTGTCGCTTACCGCGACCGGAAAGTGGGGTGACAAACATGCTCGCGCAGTTGTGTCATACTTTCCTTTTTCGGCGAAAAGCCGTTATTTTACGCGACTGAAGAAATACTTCATGCGGTACTTCTCCTCTTCGCCCAGCTTCATGTCTGCCCAATACTCGTCATAGACGAAGATATAATCTTCATCCGAATCATAGTCGGCAGGCGCCGCCTTGACGAGTTTCTTTCTCCTTGCAGTGGATCGATGGGTGCGAAAGAAAATTCCGAGGCTATCGTCATTAAGCTCCCAGCCTTCGACCTCGCTCACCGTGAAAAAGTCTTTCTTTTGATCTTCTTCCTGATTGTCCTCAAAACTTTCAAACACTTTCTCGAAATAGAAAGCGTGAATATGGTTCAAGGCAATCCGGACAAGAGCGGGGTTTTTTTCAAACACCTCTCGGTGGCAAGACTCGGAATATTGAAACTTGAGCCACCACCAATCCCGGCCCCAAAAGAAACTGATGAGCTGCAAAGAAAAAATCAAAGAAATCATATCCAACACTTCTTTGGCCACTTCGTTCAAAGAGACCACAGACGCGTTAGACGTATTATCCATCCGTACCCGAGGCGCCTTAACCGGCTCCTTGGGCGCGGTGAAACGTAGTATCTCGCCCATTTGTTTACCTCCGTTGTTGTTAAGGAACTGCTAATATAGCAACATAGTAAAATAGCATAATTACCGAAAAATGTCAAGGTTTGCAAGTTATAGATTAAGAATTTCTAACATCTTGACAAAAAGATAAAAATGTGCTATAATAAACTAGTTTTAAGCTAAAATTAGCCTAAAAAATAAAAATATATAAATTTTCTTAATTTATTAATACTAATAAAATATGAAAGAAAATACAGCAAAAAATCTTTTGAATGATGAAATCTCACAAAAAGATACCTGGGGCGACATTGCCGGCAATACTACCGAGCTTCCTTCGGAAAAGGATCTACACGCAGGAGTAGACGCGCTCAAAGAGACAAAACCGTTAGCAGATGTTCCATTGGAAGAATTACTAAATTTAGTAGATGAAGGACTTAGCGAACAAAAAACAGAATTTAAACCTGTTAATCCTCATGTAGAAGAAGCTAATCGCGCTAAGCGATTAGAAGATATCAGCAAAGCTATTGAAGAGACAATTGAAAATACAGATGCGGCAGTTATCGCAAAGGTGATAGCGAAACTGCCAGACTCTCAAAAGGAAGCTGACCTTAAGAAGATTCGTGAAATTAACCCACGCGTAGCCAACGAAGTTGAACAAGCTCTTGAGAGCATGGACAAAGCCGCGTAATATTAAAACAACCCCGCTCAAACGGGGTTGTTTGTCTATCTTGGATATGGGTGAAATATTTAACTCAAAAGAAAAAGCAAAAATCGTACGATCGGACGAGAAAACTCCCCCCATGTTTGGTTCGTCCAAAATTTTCAGAAAGGATAAATCAAGCGAGTCAATTCACACCGCACTGCTTCAGCATGTCGGAGATACGCCGATGGAAGAAATAGAAACTCACGAAAAACCACTAGAAGAAATTGAACTTGAAAAAGAAGTAGTTGAAGACGACGAAGATTTCGTGCCTGTAGGCACAATGACTAATGCGCAAGAAGATGAAGAATTGTCAAATTTTGATATGCGCATCAGCGTACCACCAGATGCACCAAAAATAGAAAAAGAACAAAAGGATCCAATGATTAACGAACCAGAAATCGGCCCTCACCCAAATGATGAAACGATTGTCACAGCTGTTCTCAAAGAAGTTGAAAAACGTACTGAACATGAAACAAGAGGCTTCAAATCCGCCGGTGAAAAAACGAGGATTGTACTACCAGACATTCCAACAGATCCAGACAAAGTTGGTCGCGTTACAGAACTAGGATTGAAAATGATAGAAATGGCAGAAAAGAGACGAATACAAATCAATAAAAAATAATCCCGACTATATATGCCGGGATTATTTTTTATTTTCTTGTTTTAATTTCATTCAAAAGTCGCTCTATAAATTTGTCTTTTGCGTTTTTTTCCTGCTTTTCCTGACCACGGATTCTTATCATCCAATCGCCACCCTCTAACTCCTTGTCTCCTACTACTATAATGTAAGGAATTTTATGCTGAACAGCTTTTCGCACTCGATTACCTAAAGTCTCATCAGCAGAATCAATATCAGCACGAATACCCAAATCAAATAATTCTTTTTTATATTTTTCAGCACCTTGAACATGTTTTTCAGAAACGGAAATAAAACGAGCTTGAATAGGTGCAAGCCATGCCGGCCAAATGCCAGCGTAATGCTCTATTAAGAAAGCGACCATCCGCTCATGTGTGGAAAGCGGAGCACGATGAATGACAAATACTTCATTGTTATCTTTGCCTGTCTCGTCGGTGTAGGCCAAACTAAAACGCTTTTTTGCTGCAAAATCCAGCTGGATGGTAGAGATTGATTCCTCTCTGCCAATAACCGATTTATATTGTATGTCCACCTTGGGTCCATAAAAAGCCGCCTCATCTTCAGCCTCAACATATTTGATACCGCTTTCATCAAGCACCTCACGAATTACCTTTTCGCAGTATTCCCAATTTTCCGGCTCATTAATGTATTTGTCCAGATGTTTGGCACTCCATTTTGACAAGCGTAAATAATAATCATCTAATCCAAAAGTCTTATAGTAATTTATGGTCAAATCCAAAACACCTTTAAATTCCTGTTTTATCTGGTCTTTGCGGCAATATATATGAGCATCGTTCATCGTTAGACCTCTAACGCGCAAAAGTCCAGCCAATGTTCCTGAAAGCTCGTTTCGATAGCAGGTTCCGTATTCGGCCACTCGCAAAGGCAGGTCACGATAAGAGTGCATATTATGATTATATATTTGGTGGTGATGAGGGCAATTCATGGCCTTGAGGTAATAAATACCGTCGTCCATCTCCATAGATGGGTACATGCCATCTTTGTAATAAGGCAAATGTCCGGAAGTAAGATAAAGCTCCTCTTTAGCCATGTGCGGCGTGGCCACCCTTTCATAGCCGGCTTCACGCTCTTTTTCAATAGCTAATTTTTCAATCTCATTTCTAATTACTGTTCCGTTCGGTTGCCACATAACCAGGCCTTTACCGACCATCTCGTCAATAAAAAATAATTCTTGCTCTGCGCCGATTTTTCTGTGATCTCTTTTTTCCGCTTCTTCAAGCATATTGAGATATTCTTCCAGTTCGTTTTCCTTTTCAAAACATACCCCATAAAGACGTTGGAGCTGTGGATTTTCATTTTTACCGCGCCAATAAGCGCCGGCTAACTTATGCAGTTTAAAAGAGCCGATTTCTTTAGTGGATTTCAAATGCGGGCCACGGCATAAATCAACAAAATCACCCAAGCGATATATTGTTACTTTATTACCAGTTAATTCCACTTCCACATCTTCACCTACTTTTGTTGTGCCTTTCTTTTTTAAATCATTTAATAATTCAACCTTGTATATTTGGCCAAGTTTTTTAAATAATTTTATTGCTTCTTCAATTGTCAACTCTTCTTTTTCGTATTTTAAACCATCTTTAACCATGGTTCTGGCCTTAGCTTCAATTTTACCCATATCCTCCTCGCCTATCGGCTCGGGAAAATCTATATCATAATAAAAGCCGTTTTCAATCACCGGCCCGACGCCGAATTTGGCTTTAGGATATAGTTCCTGCGCGGCAGCGGCGATGAGATGAGCGCACGAATGGCGCATGATTTCTATGTTTAGCATAAAAATTTATTAATATATATTATCGTTAAAAGCGCCTCGCAAATATTTATTTCAGACACGGATCTCCTCGCTGTGACTCGTCACCCTAATGTTCCTCCGACATCGAGCGGCATCCACAAATGTCTTCAACAAAAATTTACTCGTTGCTTTATTATTTTAAAAAAACTTTAACAAAAAACCCGATACCTCAAAATTTTTTAAGATATCGGGGTCCTGATTTTTACCCAGTTAAATGCCGCTCTGCGGCAATTCGCCGAAGGCGAATTATTTAACGGGGGTGAACAAGACGGTTCCACCCGAATATTTAGCTTTATCCCGCCATGGCGGGATTTTGTTGAATTTGTAGCCGCTTTGAGGGTGGTACCATGCGCGACCCCGCTATGCAGGGTAGGCTGGGCTGGTCCTCATACAAACGCGACAGTATTAATTTATAACAACAACAGTTTCTTGTCAATCTAAATCTCCTTCACTAATCGAAGGTGTCGTTGTTTGATTTTCATTTAGAAAAATCGGTCCAACATTAACTAAAATATTTCTAGATTCATCATAAATAATAGCTTTTTTTGCTTGCATATAAATAATCACTTTATAGCCATCTTCAGCGTCGCGATAAAACTGCTGTTCGGCTTTTAATGCACTCGCATCTGTTATGGTAGCAATTGTCGGCTCTTCATCGGCTGGTAAAACTATCAATTTGCCAACTTTTTCTAGCAAAACTTTATTTTCCTCCAGAGTATTATTCGTTTCATTTTGCGACAACGAAGCTTGCTCAAGTTTATTTTTCAAATCAAAATATCCTTTAATTGCCCAAGCAAAACCGCCGGCTAACAATAAAAAAATAATAACTAAAAGAATTGGCAAAAATTTTCTGCCTGTCTTTTTTTCTTTTTGAGAGTATGAATCTTTAGTTGGTTCTACTGGAATTTCAGAATTACTTTTTTGAGAACCATATCTCATTGTCGGTGCAACGCGTTGAATAGGCATAAATAAAATCACGATTAATGAATATTACTTAAAAAGCTTTATATCAAAGGCTCTTCAATTACCGGCTCTTCTGCAACAGGTTCTGCTATAACTACTGGCTCCTCTATCACCGGTTCTTCAGTCGGCGGAGTCTCCACGGGCGGCTCTTCAACTATCGGCTCTTCTGCAACAGGTTCTGTTTCGACTACTGGCTCCTCTATCACCGGTTCTTCAGTCGGCGGAGTCTCCACGGGCGGCTCTTCTACAACAGGTTCTGTTACAACTACTGGCTCCTCTATCACCGGTTCTTCGGTCGGCGGAGTCTCCACGGGTGGCTCTTCAACTATCGGCTCTTCTACAACAGGTTCTGTTTCGACTACTGGCTCGAATGAATCAGTGAAAAGCATATTAACAGACGATACTGTTCCGTCACTGATAAATATTGCAGTTTCCGGAAAACTAACATAAGCGTGCCAATTAAATAATACATCTGATGTCTGAATCTTCTCGAGATTAACAGAGAATCCAGAAGTAGTCATTTCTGACACCCAATATTGGCCGTCAACATATTGAAGTGGTGTAATGTTTACGATTGGGGAATAGGCATACGTTTCGTTGAAAATCACACGCACTGTGGTGGTGCCGACCAGCACTTTTGCCTGGCCGATCGTATCCGCACCAAGAGATACCGCGCCTTTGACTGCCAAAGAGCCGTTAATTTCCGCTGAACCCTGGACAAACAAACCGTTCACATTAAATATTTCATCCATGCTGCCGGATAAAATATTTTCCGGATTGGTGCTGGTTGGAGTTATAGATAAGCCGTTCACCTGCGTAATCAAATCACTTAAGGTTATTGAATAAGCCAACAAATCAACTTCAAGCACGTCCACACGTCCTTTTAACTCATTAAGCATGGCCTGGGTGTCAGCAAGAGTGGTGTTTAAAACATTGGCGTTGTTTTGTATTTCGCTAATAACTGAATCAACAACTTCAACTCTGATATTTAATTCGCCTATGGCCTGATTTAAATCTAAAATTTCCGCAGACACGGAAGCCGTGCTAGAAGCAAGTGACTGGCTAAGTTCCGCGGTGAAAATTTCCAAAGCGGCTAGACGATCCTCAACAGTAAGACTTTCCTCAACAAATAAAGTTGAAGAAGCATCAATTGACTCATCGAGAACAAGAGTTGTTCCTGGATCTTCAGAAGTCGGCGAGTCATCCTGCCAGACGCGATAATAATCAATATCAAGATAAGAAGGCACTGTGCCGCCAATGCGCGCCTGGTACATTATTTGAGCACTAAGCTGTGCTTGAGGTATATTGGTTGTACTTTGTCCGCAATATGTAAGATTTACTCCATCTGTAGGATCGGGGTCAACATAAAATTCTACTGAACTTGTTGTAATTACTTTAATTTTTAAGACGGCATAAGTTGATGTGCTAATAATTTGACCAGTACAAACAACATTGGTACTGACCCCTCCTACCGTAGTGCGGCCCGTCCAGGTATTGCCTCCATTATTGGTAAAACCAATAAATGTTGTTGGGTCGGTTAATATACCGTCAGTTGTATCAGAATAACCAATAAAAAGTTGGTTATTTATACCAATACTTGACGGTCTAATTTTACCGAGAAATAACGGTAAATTTTCAACTCGCAGCAAAAGGTTAGGGTCATTATTACCTTGATCAAGCATGCTTAAACAACCAGTTCCCGCATTGCTAGCTTGCATTCTAAAAATACCACTTATCGCATCGTCTACATTCGAAAATACACAAGTGCCATTTTCATAAACACCCCAACCACCTCCATCGCCCATGCCGGTTCCATTGGTACCACTTGTGTCATTGGTTAAATTATTTCTCTTTCTAATATATTCTTCACCTAAATATGAAGTAAAATTTACAAACGCTCCACCAGAAATTACACTACCGAACTGAACTGAATCATTTGATATGCAAAACACCTCGGCTCCAGCTTCGTTATATACACAAAGAGGCCGCTCACCTGTTGTTGACTGAATAGTCAATGTGGAATTAGGCGTACTTGTTCCAATACCAACACGTCCTTCTGAATTTATTCTCATAACTTCAGTCACAGCTAAAGTATCAGTACTACTTGCGCGCACACTGAAAACTAAACCACCTGCTTCACTGCCATTGTATGGATTAGTCCATATACCACTAATACGACCTAAAAATTCTTTTTGTCCAGCCGTATCATTGGCAAAAAATAAATATGACGGACCAGTTCCTGTGGCCGCGGTGGTATTGTTTATCCCGGCCTGCAATGCAATCTGCAAACCACTGGTAGCACCGACATTAGTTGTAAATATCGGGGCGTTATTACCATAAACAAAAAGCGGTGTACCTGGATTAGTGCTTGTGCCAACGCTCACTAAACCGGAATTGTTAACAAACAACGCCGGAACAGATGAGCTAGTATTAACGCTTAATAAAGCGTAAGTCGAGGTACCGTTGAGAGTGAGCATGGCCGAAGGATTATCGTTGTTTATTCCTATCGTTCCAGTTGCGCCCATGGTTAAGACATTGTGTAATGTCGCGCCGTCATTAAAATAAAACCGCAATTTATCAATATCCGCGGCATCGCCTTTGGAAATCTGCCAGTATTTATTATTATTAGTTGTTAAATTTAAACTAACAGCACCGGCAGTAGTTTTTTGAATAATTGCCGCAGCTCCACTGCTTTGAGCAGATACAAGATGAAGCGGTGCTTCCGGGGTGGTTGTGCCCATGCCTATAAACCCGCTATCGGCAACAAACAAGGTACTCGTCGCCTCCCAACCGCTTATTCCATAACGAAGCGTTTGGCCGGTTATCCCGGAAGGCAATGTGTCGCCGCTTATTCCAAGCGAGCTTGTGCTAACCCAAATTGGAGCGCCGGAACCCGTTGACTGCAGGAGATAACCGGCGGTTCCAGTGCTTGTATAAGCTTGACTTGTTCCATCTGAATATACGACTGAACCCGCGAAGCCGAGAGTTGATGTGCCGGTACCTCCATAAGTTACGCTTAATACTCCTGAAGTTATGTCGCTAGCATCATGTATATGGGTGCTGGAAGCATAGATTCCATAATGATCATGGTCGCTTCTAGCTACGCTGGTTGCTGTTCCTGATCCACCAAAATTTATTGCTACTGATTGAGCGGATGTACCGTTATAAGTAAAAGAAAGTATTCCGTCGCCCGATGTTAATTCTGAATGCGCATGTGTTGAAGTGACATAGCCAGCATCGTTTATCCATTGAGAAACAGTGTTGGTAGCAAAGTTAGAGACTGTTAGTGTTGTAGAGACTGCTGACCAGATTGGATCTGTTTCTGTAGTTAGGTAACCGGCTAAGGCCGAGCTCGTTATGTAGCCGGCGTCATTGGTCCATTGGGAAATGTTTGGTGAAAGGAAATTGGAAACACCTAGTGAAGTGGAAACAGCTGACCAGATCGGATCTGTTTCAGCAGTTAAATAGCCGGCTAGTGCAGATGAGGTAATG
>CAYOXC010000002.1:0-194679 GCA_964407865.1 uncultured Gammaproteobacteria bacterium | reverse complement strand
AGGTGCCTGAGGTGATGTTGCCAAAGGTTGAATTGCCGACAACATTTAATAGGCCGGAGATGTTTATACCGGTTGAGGTGACATTATTTAGGTTTAGATTGCCGGATGAATCTGAAAGAGGTATGTGGCTGGTATTGGTATTGGTTATAGCTTCATAGCCGTTTAGGTATGAGCTGTTGAAGGCATAGGGGCTCACAGTCAGTCTTTTTCTTGGGGTTAATATTTCTGCCCCTACTCTTACTTCGAGGAATAGATCCTGGTTGTCTTTGAATATTGCTGGGTCTAGTGTGTTGGTGCCGGAACCGCCTAGGTTTATGGTAAATAGTCCTACATTAGGGGTAACACTAACAGAGGCAGGAGAACCCAGGGTGCCGGCGGCAGTGTAGAGGGCAGTACCGCCTGATAGGGCATCATAGATAATAAAATACATGCTCTGGCTAGTGGTGGCAGCAGAACCTCCTATGAGGAGTTTGCCTTGGTAGGTAATCTCGCTTGGGGGGGAGGCAGAAAAGGCGGGGAAAACTAAAAAATATGTTGCTAAAATAGCAACAAAAACTCCAAAGAATTGAAAAACCTTCGGTCTCTTTCCCGATGATATTATTTTACCAACTTCTGACCTCACAAGCATAAGTCGGTTATGTTTTATTACATCTATATTATAGCAAAAAATACTTACTAATGTAAGTATTTTTTACAAGGTTATCCACAAAAGCATGGAGAATAAAATTTTGTTACGACAACTCCAAATTATAAATATTTATCCAGCATTTCAGCCAATTTTTCTTTCTGCACTCCCCCATTTATCTGATCAACTACACTGCCGTCTTTAAAAAATAAAAATGTCGGTACGCTCATAATAGAATATTTTCCAGCTGTCTCGCTATTATCATCAACGTTCACTTTGCCGATTTTAACTTTTTTACCTTCATAATCTTTAGCCAAATCATCAACGATCGGACCCATCATTTGGCAAGGCCCGCACCAAGGCGCCCAAAAATCCACCAATACTGGGTCTGGTGATTTTAATACTTCTGACTCAAAATTTGCGTCTGAAAATTCTTGTGCCATATAAAAATTATTAAATCTTTTTTTTAAATTTTTTTCGTTCTTTAATTTTTATGATAAGACTAATTTTTTTTCTTTCTTTTCTTCACTATATGCTTCCAGCACATCTCCTTTTTCCACTCTCAGTTTACCTTCATATTGCATGCCACATTCTGTTCCTTCGGAAATCTCATTCATATTTTGCTTACCGATTTGCAATTGAGAAATACTGCCCACTCCAATTATTTGAGCGTCGCGTTTTACTCGCACTTTTACTCCTTTAATAATTTTACCAGATTCCACCCGACCTCCCAAAATCATTTTATTTTTTTCTGTTCTAAATATATCTGATATTTTTATATTTCCAAGCTCGTTTACAGTTACTTCGGGATTAAGCAATTTCCCAAGCTCTTCTTTTATATAATCCAATAAATCATAAATGACATTGTACGGCTTATATACTACGACTCTATCCATAATCATCTCCTGGGCAATCTGTGTTGGTGACACGTTAAAACCAAAAATTGTGGCACCGGTTGTTTCCGCTAAAGAAACGTCGTCAGGACCGACATTGCCAAGTCCTTTGCCTACTACTTTAATGCCGACCTCGTCATTTTTTATTTTTTCTAACGACCCAATAATTGCTTCCAGCGAACCTAAAGTATCTGCTTTAACAATAACGTTAAAATATTTCTTTTCTTCATCGTCGTGCTCACCACCCGCACTGGCCAGTCTCTGTTCAGCGCCTATTTGCGCCACTCTTTTTGCCTTTAAATCAATATTTTTTGCCTTTCCCGCATCTGAAACATCTAACACATCGCCTACTTGAGGCGCAACTTTAAAACCTAAAATTCTAATTGGCGTACTCGGTCCGGCCTCAACAATATTCTCTCCTTTATAATTTTTCATAGCCCGAACCTTGCCGTAAATTTCACCATTGACCACCAAAGCATCGTTTAAACGCAAAGTACCAGCTTGGACCAGAACAGTCGCTACCGGTCCTTCGCCCTTGTCAACATGAGCCTCGATTACAGTACCGGCAGCCGGGCGGTTTGGTTCAGAACGAATCGCCTCTTCGTGCATGTCAGCTAATAAAAGTAATGTATCAAGCAATTTATCTATATGAAGATTTTGTTTGGCTGAAATTTCTACCATTGGCACATCGCCGCCCCACTCGTCAGAAATAACTCCGTTCTGCGACAGCTCAGTGCGCACCCTGGCTGGATCGGCGCCCTCTTTGTCGATTTTATTTATGGCGACTATCAATGGAATCTTTGCCGCTTTAACAATGTTGATCGCCTCTATTGTCTGTGGCTTCACGCCGTCATCAGCTGCCACTACCAAAATGGCGATATCGGCAACTTTGGCGCCGCGGCTACGCATAACTGTAAAAGCCTCATGTCCGGGAGTATCAATAAAAGTAATTGCTCTTTTTTCTTTACTCTTTGGATTGACCCAGGTTGTTTGATAAGCGCCAATATGCTGGGTTATGCCGCCCGCCTCTGAATCAACTACATTTGTTCGCCTAACTGCGTCTAATAGTTTTGTTTTTCCATGGTCAACATGACCCATCACTACGATCACGGGCGATCTGGCAACCGTTTTTGTTTCTAAAATTTTTTCTAATTTTACAGCATGAGTACTGTCAATCTGTTCTGTCGTTTCTTTTTCTTCTGAATGTTCGACTTTATAACCCAAATCCTCGGCAATAATAACGGCTGTATCACGATCTAAAAACTCATTTTGACTGGCTAATATTCCATTTTTCATTAACTCCACAATCAATTTGTTAAGTGGTATATCTAAAAGCTTGGATAAATCCTTAACAGTAATCCGTCCTGGAATTTTAACCGTCGCCCCGCTCACGCGGCGCGCCTCTTTTTCCAATTCTTTTTGCTCTTCTTTTTCCTTTTTTTCCCGCTCTTCAATAACAAATTTTATCTTCCGCCATTCACGCAAAATGCGCTGGGCAACACGATCATCAACTTTTACCGCTCGAGCGCCGATATCAAAACCAAACTCCGGTAAAATAGAAAGAAGTTTTTGCGGATGAATCTTAAGTTGTCGTGCTAATTCAGTTACATTCATAGCTCATTTTTCATTAATTTTGTTATGAAATTATACACTCTAAGATGCGAAACGTCAAATATCAAACTTAATTAGAAATTTATCCCCAATTTGCATTGACAGCATAATTTTACAAGCGTATCCTATTGTAAAATGAAGAAACAAGTACCTTTTTATCAGACCATCAGTCATAGACTGGAAAAAACGGAGGAAAAAATGAGAAGAAAAAAGACTCGCAAAGACGAGGTAAAGGAGGCCTTAGATTACGAAGAGCGGGTTTCCTTCGGGAATGTACAAAACCCGTTTACTGATATTGTGACGAGAAATATTCACGGGGTGTCGAGTTATTTCGACCGCAAACCGAGCAAGGATCAGTCCACCAAAAAAGGGGGGTTAAAATGACACTAAGCTCTATTCCGGCGCCTCACGCTGAGGCAATTTCACCGTTCCCAGAGCATAGTCGCATGTTTAAAATATGTTATCTATCGCGCCAGCCGATTGAGAATCCAGACCAATGCGTCTACTTCCCAATCCACTTTCCGGCGGAAGACATCGACATGCTGGCTCCTGTTAAGCTCTCTCCCCTGTTCGAAGCTCTCGGCATTATCACCATCGACGAACAGCAGGGGTTCCTTAGTTCCTTTTTCGGATTCAGTTCAGGATCAAAAAGAGTGCTACTTTGGCGAAAGCTTTCCCGCCATCGCACCGACCTTTTCAACACCCTTCTTTCAATCTCCACCATACGCCACCACTAAAAAGAGACTTTCCGCTCTTTCATTTCTACTCTACCGCCCTATTCAGGGCGGTTTTTTTAAAAAACAAATCGGGCGAGACTTTCGTCTCGCCCGTATCATATTATTAATCGCTTAATCCTCTAACGAACCAGAACCGCCTTATCGAAACCTGTGTCTCGAAATTTATCGAGAACCTCAATGATAGGCGGTAATTTTTCTTTCAATTCTACTTGGTAGATAAGGAGCGACTGCACCACTTCTGCTACATCACCCCAAAATTCGAAGCCATTTTTTAATTCGTCTTTTTTTATCTCAACCACTTTGGCTTCATCGTCATTGTTGGCGCGTGCTTCTTCTGGTAGAAAGCCGACGATTTCACTATAGAAAGAAAAACAACGCTTAGACGTCCATTTCTTACAAGTTTCAGGCGGAATAGTCAGACGCACGTCTTCTGTCGGTCTAACTAATATTGGCTGATCAAAATCATTGCTTTCCGAATCAAAATCAAACTTTACCTCAACTCGAAACTCTTTTTCCGGATGACGCCGAAAAAAAATCGGCTCCGGCGGGTGATCAATATAGTGATGGTAAATCTCTGGGAAGCATTGCCTCATGACAACACGAATTTCCTGCAAATCACTGTCCGGATCAAGTACCGCAAGCGGCATAAAAGTCCCTGCGGTTGTCCACATGCTCTTGATTGATTGCATCGTCTGGTGGGTGATTTGCCGAAAACCTTCCCGCTCAACACCTTCATAACAACAATCCATCCTCTCGCGATTCTTAACAAACCTGTGCCACAGACTAAGAAATTTATAAATCTGGGCTTCGGATCTATCAACAGATTCAATCAAGGTCCAGGCAATCTGCCCATGGTCTTCGCAGAGCGCCACCTGCAATTCGGTGTCATAATAAACACGCGGATTACTGCAAGTAGAAAAAAGGAAGTCGCGACTGGCACTGTAATAGAGGCTTCCGTCTGTGCCGCGCGGCACAGCCACTCTGTGGCTAAAATTTCTCTTCGGATCAATTGATGACTGTACCAAATCACACGTTTCCCTGCTTTCGTTCAAATAGACCTTCAAACGACGCCAGGGACTAGCCGGTGCAATGATACGGCCAACAATCTTGCCGTTTTCTCTCTCCAGCACCACTCCCGAATGATCCTGCAGAACATGCTTTTCGATTTTCCTATTCTTGAACAAGTTGAGCGCATGTAGCTCGGGTAGTCTTATCCAAGAAAAATGAAATGCTGTTTGTTTCTGATGCTCTTTTCTTTCTTTCATTTGCCCCTCCAGGCTTTTGTATGGAATGCAAAACCGCCGACATGGCGGTTTGAGAAACCCATATTTGTCCAAAAAAAGTTAGATTAATTACGATTTATAATAAAAAGAACAAATACAATTTGATGGCTATTTATGCCATAAAATTCACTTTTTGTCAAGCAGATAGCGCGGCGAAAGGCAATGTTCAATCTAAGTTAAGGGGTTTGACAAATACCAAATTTTATGATATGCTCCCATCATTAATAATTATGTGATCTTTGAGGGATATTGGAAAAAAGAAAAAGCTTTAATGAATGCGATATCACACCGAAACGGCAACTATTAAACACTTATGACGGCGAACCAACTATTAGAAAACACTCGCCACAGCGTACTAAACGCAAAGGTTAAAAAATAACCGAATAATTCGGTAGTTTTTTATCGCCAATAAAGCCATTCTTTAGCTAAGTCCGAACGATACACATCGCTCCGGACGCATCAATTTCCCCTCAAATATCTTTGAGGTTTTTTAATATGTTAAATATATATCTGATTGCATCAGTAGTAGCTAGTCTTTTCCTCGGACTTGGCGCCGGATATTTTTGGCGCAAAAAAGTGGCGCGATCCAAAGCCAACTCAACTGAAGCCAAGGCAGAAAAAATTCTAACTGAAGCCAAGACCAAGTATCAGGAACTGATACTTCAAGCCAAAGAAAAGGCGGTTCAAGTCATGGAAGACAGCAAACGTGAAGAGCGTAAAATCCGTCAGGATTTAATGAGCGCCCAGCAACGTTTGGAGCGAAGAGAAAACATGTTTGACCAGAAGCTTATTGAATTTCAGGACAAACAAGGCAAACTGCAAGAAAAAATTGAGCATGTAAATAAAATTAAGACCGACATTGAACGCCTGCGCGAAGACGAAATTGTCAAACTCCAAGGCGTCGCTCAAATGACCAAAGACGAAGCAAAAAATGTATTACTAGAAAAAGTGGAAGAAGAAAGCAAAACAGATTTACTAGGCCGTATAATCAAGCTGGAAAAAGAATCGACCGAGCATTTTGAAGACAAGGCTCGAGAAATAATCGTTTCAGCTATTCAGCGCTGCGCTTCAAGCCATGCGGCTGAAACAACTTCCACGGCAGTCTCTTTGCCTAACGAAGAAATGAAAGGACGAATTATCGGTAAAGAAGGACGCAATATTAAAGCGATAGAAAAACTTACTGGCTGTGAATTGATTATTGATGAAACCCCAGAAGTTATTACTGTATCTGGTTTTTCGCCAATTCGTAGGCAAGTGGCAAAAATTGCTCTTGAAAAATTGATGGAAGACGGACGTATTCAACCGGCTAGAATTGAAGAATTCGTAGAAAAAGCCAAACAAGAATTAGCCCTTGATATCAAAAAAGCCGGAGAAGAAGCTCTCTATAAAATGGGCATTACCGGAATTGATCCAAAATTGGTTGGTATTGTCGGAAGACTTAAATACCGAACATCCTATGGCCAAAACATTCTGAACCATTCCATGGAAGTTGGCTATTTATCCGGTTTAATTGCTTCTGAACTTGGTATAGACGCTGCCAAAGCAAAAAAGTGTGGCTTCTTTCATGATATCGGCAAGTCAGTTGACCAGGAAACACAAGGTTCTCACCCGGAAATCGGCAATGCCATACTAAAAAAATTCAACATGGATGAAGATCTGGCTCAAGCGGCTCTGACTCACCACTTGGATAAACCAGCTAACATTTTCGCCACTATTGTCAAAGCAGCTGACGCCATATCTGGCGCTCGCTTCGGTGCTCGCAAAGATTCATATGAGCAATTTATTGCGCGACTTGAAGAATTAGAAAAAGTAGCCAGTGATTTTCCAGGCATTGAAAAAGTATACGCGATTCAGGCGGGCCGCGAAGTGCGCGTCTTTGTCAAACCGAATGAAATTGACGATTATGCCGCCTATCAGTTAGCCAAAGACATTGCCAGAAAAATCGAACAAGAACTGCAATATCCCGGTGAAATTAAAATTAGCTTACTTCGTGAAACTCGCGTAACTGAATACGCCAAATAATTAATCTATAACGAAATAACAAAAACCCCTCGCGACAATGAGGGGATTTTTGTTTTTTTACGGGGGAGCTTAGTATCCCTAACACAGCGATTAGCACTGTGGATAACAATTTTGCGCAATTATAGCCAAAAAAAGCCTTGCGTGTTATACTGAAAATATAAAAATATATCTCATAAAGAACGGAGGTGACATTATGAACAAAGCAGAGTTAGCCCAAGTTTTAGCAGAAAAACAAAAAGTTTCCAAAAAAGAAGCGGAGGATATGATTAATGCTATCGTTGAAACCATTATGGAAACACTAAAAAAAGGCGACGAAGTAGTTTTAACTGGTTTTGGCGCTTTTAGTGTAAAACAGCGCGCAGCCCGCACTGGCGTAAACCCTCAAAATCCTTCGGAAAAAATTCAGATTCCTGCTGTAAAAGTACCAAAATTTAAAGCCGGAAAAGCATTGAAAGATACGTTAAAAGCCAGCTTTTAAGAAAAAAATAAAAATCCCTCAGCGAGTACTCGAGGGATTTTTTATTACTCAAATATTATTGACAATTTATTATTTTTATGCTTATATTTAATATTGTTCCTTTAACAAAAACAACGCACTGACTTTTGGGAGGAGGTTATATGAGTAAAAAAGAAAGAAATCCGGACGCCCGCTGGTTTGTTGAGCCGCTTAATCCGCCATCAAACGAGATGATAATGAATTATCTCATCACGCTTTGCCAGAGCTATCCTGACATCGAACACATTAAAGTCGCTGATGCTGAAGTTGTGTTTCACAATGTGATAGAAGTTAGTTATCGGGAAATGCTCTATTTGGTGAAATGCCGCAAGAGCCAGCCAGAATGCAAATTCAGAGTCTGGAACATAACGCGATTTGGCGCCCCCCTGCGCGACTGCGAATATCTTTTTGCTAAAAAAAGCATCCGACAGAGCGCCGAGTTCAAGCGCCTTCAGAAAAATATCAAACCCCGCACAAAAACCAACGACTCCGAACCTTTCTAAACGAACAGCTTCCCTGTTCGTTTTTTTATACCTAGCATATCCATTTCCAAAAACAAACATAACACTTACTGGTAAAAATATTATTTTTGCATTGGCTTGCTTTGCTCTTTTTAATAATCAATTTTTTGTTTATCTATGTATTTACTTCATTCCAACTTAGTTTCGATAGTTTGTTTACAAATCTACGCCATCTACTACTAAAACACACTGGAAGTTGTATTGCTGGGCGTAAAAAAAATTCCTCCGCATTGCTACGGAGGAATTTTCTTAAAAATCTCAATTAGATAACCGCTTCCTTGGCTGCTTTCGCAACGCGGAATTTAACTACGGTCTTGGCCGGAATCTGAATACTTGCACCAGTGGCTGGGTTGCGACCCATTCTGGCTGCGCGGTGCACTTTAACTAATTTTCCGATTCCCGGAATCACAAAAACACCGCTTCCTTTCACTTCTTTGTACGCCATGTCAACCATAGCGTCCATGAAGCCAACCACATCTTTTTTGCTGAGGCCTGTCTTGTCCGCCAATGCGGATAACAAGGCTGATTTGGTCATGCCTGCCATAAGATTTTAAATTAAATAATAAACGCTGTATTTACTGGCCATATTATACACCATGCTCAAAAAAGGCGCAAATATATTAAGAAATCTTATCAACAGGTTCCTAATTTGATTAACAATAAATAAATCGCCCTACCGGACGATTTTTTTCAAGCTATTTTACTATTTCTTTTCATCTCGGGCCAAAGCAAGTTAAATACTTCTGTATCGCCAGCTTTAAATCTATTAATCAAAACAAATTCTTCTTCAGCTCTCATAAATTAAGTAAAATGCGCTAAGGCAATGAAATCTTGCAAACTATTTATGATTCTGTTTTGTTTATTAGGCGCAACCTTCATATATCCAAGCTTGGCACTCGTCTTTTTTCATCGGCCGCTATCTATTGCTTTTTTAGTATATTTGTGCTAAAGTGGCGATAATGTGCCTTAAATAATTTAAAATAAAAATATGGGCAATTTTAGAGGAAACGATAGAAAATCTGGTGGCGGATTTAATCGCGGTGGTTTCAGTGGTCGAAAATCATTTGGTGGCAGCAGGCAAGGTGGCAGACAAACTATGCACCAAGCGACTTGCAGTGAATGTGGTCAAAGTTGTGAAATCCCCTTCCGACCCACCGGAGATAGACCTGTTTTTTGTAGCAAATGTTTTGACAAACAAGGCGGTGGCGGTGATAGACAACGCAAAATTTTCAGCGATCGCAAAGACCGTTCTCGTTCGGATGACGGACAAATGCACAGCGCGGTTTGTGCCAAATGCGGTAAAACCTGTCAGGTGCCTTTTAGACCAACAGCCGGCAAGCCTGTTTATTGCGATGATTGCTTCAAAGGCGAAGGCGGTAAAAATAAAGGCTCTGGTGAAATATTGGATCAAATCAAACAACTCAATGTCAAAATTGATAAGCTGATTAAAACATTATCTCCTGAAACGTCGGTAGAAAAACCAAAAGCCCTAATTGAAAAAACTGAAAAGCCGAAAAAAGAAAAATCGGATAAAATAAAAAAGGATACAGTAATTCAAGAGAAAAAAACTAAGACTGTTGCGAAAAAGAAACCAACTAAAAAGATTGCAAAGAAATAATAAAACATAAATAAGACCGGCTGTAAGCCGGTTTTGTTTTTATAGCAGACTACTTCTACTGTATTGAGAATTTAAACCCTATTTTAAGGGATTTAAGTAAGTGGATGATGAAGATTCCTGCTATTTTGGCTGAATCTTGACAAAAGAGCAAAATTGTGCTATACTAATGTGTTTGTTTTAAAAAACAATCCAGCAGGAGGGTTGAATGCGCACCACCGAGCAGATTATCGAGGGGCTTCGAAATGGAATCTCTTTCGAAAAGGAAATCGACATTCCCGGCGATGAGGGCATGGAGTACATGACCCCCATCAACGACGACTTGTATCGCCACGTCGTCGCGGGGTACAACGCCCAGGGCGGCTGGGGCGGCTCGGCCCAGCTCCTCATCAAGGAGCTGCTCACGAACCGCAACTTCAGCCCAAACGGCTGGAGAAAGCGCACCAAGCGCTGATCCCACCCACGTTCTTTCCCACCTGCCCATCTTTACCCCGCACAGGCGCTTGCGCATTGTGCAGGGCCGGGCAACCACCTCGCATACCAATGCGAGGTTCAATATTATATTTACCCTGTGTAATAATCACGACAACTTAACTGAATTACCGTTGAACGGTATTACACAGGGTAAACTAAAACAACGGCATCTCTGCCGTTATTTTTTATCCATATATTTCTCAATGTGGCAACACCGCGTCTACAAAAAAACCCTGCTTACGCAGGAGTTTTTCTTTTTGTAGCCCCAACGGGAATTCCGTGTCGCCTCGCCGACGGCAATCGGCTCGGCTTCGTGTCCAGGGCAGCGCCGGACTGCCACAGGCAGTCCGGCGACACTCGTCAGCTCGTTTTTGCTTCCGCAAAAACTTCGCGCCTCGTTTCTGCCCGTTCGATTCCCTGGTCAGAATTACAAAAAGAAAAAACCCTGCTTACGCAGGAGTTTTTCTTTTTGTAGCCCCAACGGGAATCGAACCCGTATTACCACATTGAAAGCGTGGTGTCCTAACCATTAGACGATGGGGCCGTTTAAAATTTTTAATTTCCAATTTTTAATTAGAAATCTTAATTAAACATTTTAAAATACCGGCATATCATAACACATTTTCCCAACAAAGTCAACCCAGTATAGCTCCCTGAGATTATACTGGGTCAACTCGGCAGAATGCCTGCGGCCTCTGCCGGGCAATGCCTTTTCATGCTAACTTGCTAAAAAAAACGTTAGCCATTATACTAGTGCGCATATAAAAATACTATTACTTTATGTCACACATTTTAGTTACAGGAGCATTTGGCCAAATCGGTAGCGAACTAGTGCCAGCCCTGCAGAAAAAATTTGGCGCGGAAAATATCATTGCTCTTGATCACTCAGACAAAGCTGCAGATTTCTCCGGTGAAATTATCAAAGGATCAATTGAAGATTTTAATCTTCTCAAATCATCTATTGAAAAGTATGAAATTGATACTGTGTATCATTTGGTTTCAATACTTTCTGCTAGAGGAGAATCTGACCCAAATTTTACCTGGAAAATTAACATGGACGGTCTTAAAAATATTCTTAATTTAGCCAATGAATATAAATTGAAAATTTTCTGGCCTAGCTCAATCGCTGCTTTCGGACCAACCACTCCCAGAGACAAAACACCCCAAAGAACAGTGCTTGAACCAACCACCATGTACGGTGTGACAAAAGCCGCCGGAGAAAATCTCTGTAACTATTATCATATTAAATACGGCGTGGATGTCAGAAGTGTCCGCTTCCCCGGAATAATCAGCTGGAAAACCGAACCGGGTGGCGGTACAACTGATTATGCCGTAGCTATGTTTTATGAAGCGATAAAAGGCAACGACTATGAATGCTTTGTTCATAAAGACACCACCTTGCCAATGATGTACATGGACGATGCTGTGCGGGCAACTCTTGATTTAATGGACGCGCCGTCTGAAAAACTATCCATAAGAACAAGTTATAATCTAGCTGCAATCAGCTTCAGCGCGACCGAATTGGCTGATGAAATTAACAAACATTTGCCTCTAAAAGTATATTATTCTCCTGATCACAGACAAAAAATCGCCGACTCTTGGCCTTCTTCTATTGATGATTCGGCTGCCAGAGCTGATTGGGGCTGGAAACATGAATTTGATTTGCCGAAAATGACAGCTGAAATGATTGAAAAATTGAAAATTAAACTTCTTAATAACTAATTTGATTGACAGTGCCCTGGGAAATTCTGCGTGGGTTGACAAACAATTTTTGTAAGAATACAATTTAAGCGGAACATTTAACAAACAAAAGACGGGCGCCAAGGAGGCCCGTTTTTTTATCCGAAAAGGAGGAAGGCAATATGCATTACGGAACGGATTTGAACAGGTACGGCGGCCTCACCCTGATGCCAACCTCGCAGCGTTTTCTGCCCTTGGCTAAACAGGTGAAAGCATATCTGGAAATTTTTGACGAAGAAAAACGGGTAGTCAAATACCCCACCCCGACTGATATCGCCATTCCCGCCTACAATCTCCGGGTCAACGCTGAGCCGTTCGTCAGGATGAATGGACGCCACATTTGCGAACATGATGTCTATCTTTTGACAAGCGGACCGGGTTCACCCCAGATGCTGACCGAACTTCTGATCAACGAGTTCTACGCCGTCGGCAGACACGCCTCAAGATTAAGCGTGGTTTGCGGCTACCTGCCGCTCTCCAGGTCAGACAAGGACGAGGGCGAAGAAGAGCTCGCTCTCTTACCGCACATTATCCACCTGATCGACAGCGCCTCCTACGGCATGCTACACCGCATCATCGCTTGCGATCTACATTCGCCGCAATGCGTTATGGCTTCCAAGAGGCCGGCGCTGATCACCGAAGTCTCGATGATCCGGCATTTGCTTATTAAGGTGGTGGATGACGCTCTGGCTGCCGGATTTGCACCAAACCAAATAGTCATCAGCTTGCCTGACGAAGGAGCGGTCAAACGCTTTGCTTGGGCCATCGCGCGCATCGGCGAATACTTGAAAGTGAAAATTCCCATTGTCATCGGACAGAAGACGCGGCAGAGCAGCGAATCTGCCAAAGTCAACAACATGTTCGGCGACCTTGAGCAGGTGAAAGATTCACTTGTCCTCGGTGTGGATGATGAGATGGCGACCGGTTCTACCCAACTGCAAACAGCGGGTGAGTTCAAGAAGTCGCTTGGCGCAAAAGAGTACTGGAGCGTGGCTGTTCATGGGGTATTCTGCGGCAAGGCAGTGGAAAATTTCTCCAGCGAAAATTGTCCGATAGACAGGATCTACGTGACAGATACCATCCCCTTTGACGATCGTGAAAAACAGCTGCAAAAACTCTTCAACTCGCAAATTCTCCATGTGGTTTCCTGGGCCAGAGAGTTGGCCCAGATCATCAGCCACCACCACTGGGGCCATAATATTCGCACCTTCCGTTAATCCGTCCTTTCAATTTAACCCTGCCCATACCGGCGGGGTTTTTCATAAAAAAACCGCTTTTTAACAAAGCGGTTTATCTCCCCAGTTCCCAGTTTGGATCAGCTTGAAATTTGTGCCAATCAGCATAATCTATTTTTTGCGTTTTATACCAACCAGCGACAGCAATCATGGCAGCGTTATCCATGCAGTATTGCAATTTTGGAGTTCTTAATTCGGTATTTGTAATTTCTCTAGACACTTTTGCCAGTGTTTGGCGAAGTTTTTTATTGGCTGAAACACCACCGCAAAGAATTACGGTTTTAGGTTTGTATTTTTTTATGGCGCGCGACATTTTTCCTACCAAAGTATCCACGATAGCCTGTTCAAACGAAGCGCAAAAATTTGCTTTATTTATTTTTTTATTATCACGAATATAATAAAGCGCTGCAGTTTTCAGGCCAGCAAATGAAAAATCAAAATTATCGCTGTCCAACATTGGTCTGGGAAATTTTATAGCATCAACTTTTCCTTTTTCCGCAAGTTTAGAAATTTGCGGACCGCCAGGATAGGACAACTTCAAAAGTTTTGCCACTTTATCAAAACATTCTCCAGCAGCATCGTCACGCGTGGCGCCGATAAGTTTGTACTGACCTGGTTTATTTATTAGCTGAATTTCCGTGTGCCCGCCGGAGACGATCAAAGCAAGTGCGGGGTATTGAATTTTTATATTTTTAGTTTTATTTAGTATTTCTGATTTAGAATTTCGGATTTCCGTTGAGTGTATATGTCCGGCCATGTGATTAACGCTGATGATTGGAATTTTCCATGCGGCTGACAATGTCCGTGCCGCTTCAACGCCTACAATCAATCCAGTGATAAGCCCTGGACCAGAAGCTATGGCAATGACATCCGGTTTTTTTCTTTTGATAACATATTCAATCAGTGGCACAATTTTTTCCGCGTGCATTCGTCCGGCGATTTCCGGTACTACTCCGCCGTATTTTTTGTGAACATCAATTTGCGAAGCAGCGGACTGGCGGATGACAAAACAGCCCTGTTGGGAACATTCCAGCAGGGCCACTGATGTATCGTCGCAAGATGATTCTATTCCAAGGATTTTCATAGTGTCAGGGGGGAGACTTGAACTCCCGACCTCCGGGTTATGAATCCAGTGCTCTAACCAGCTGAGCTACCCTGACAAAAACAAAGACATTTTACACTAAAAATACGGGTTTGTCAATCATTTATACTTTATCAATGAAGGGAAAAATCACTTTTGGCACTTTCCACAATACACCGTCCCCCTCCCTCCTAGTTTGATAGTTTTCAAAACCGCCCTGCAACGGCGACATTTTTCTTTGGCCCGTCCGTAAACCTTAAGTCGTTTTACAAAATCCCCTTCTTTACCGTAAAGATTTAAATAATTTTCTGAAGAACTGCCTCCGTATTTTATTGCCTCATTCATTACCATGCGAATATTATCGTAAATTTTTTTTCTTTCAACCGGCTTCAAACTTTTCGCTTGCCGCGTCGGCAAAACACTAGACATAAAACACGCCTCTTGCGCATAAATGTTTCCCACTCCAGCAACCAGCTTCTGATCCATCAAAAGCTGTTTTATTTTCACATTTGGCCTTTTGCCTAACAACTCCTCAAACATTTTTAATGTAAAACTTTTTTCAAGCGGTTCCGGTCCGTATTCTTTTTCCAAAAATTCCGACAACTCTTCAGTTTTCATTAGTTTCAAATAACCGAATCGCCGCATATCATTAAACATTATTTTTAATTTTGGACCAAAAGAAAAAATAACGCGTGTATGCTTGTGCGGTTCGCCGTCGTAAACGTACTGCCCGGTCATCTTGAGGTGCGTCAAAATTGACCAGCCGTTATTCAAATTCCAAATTAAAAGTTTTGCCCTACGCTCCACACCTGCTATTTTCGCACCAACAACTGCTTTGATAAATTTTGCCTTTGGCATCCGTAAAGTTTTTTCGGCCAAAACTTCAACGCCGGTAATTTTTTTACCGGTGATTTCTTTTTTCAGCTGGCGCTTAATTGTTTCCACTTCGGGCAACTCAGGCATAAATCACAATTTTTGAATTTTTAATTTTATAAATAAATCTAAATTATTAAAAATTATAAATTTAAGCATTATTTAAAAATTACAAAATTATAAAATTTAAAAATTAAATCTTCACTTTCCCCTTCCCAACCAACTTCTCAACTTCGCTTGTCAGCTTATCGTTTATATCAACTCTATACGATGTCTTTATTTTTTTATCCCTGACCGAAAGATAAACAGGTTTATCTCCTGTATGCTCAGCCAAAATTACCTTAAGGGCTTCGGCATTCTTTTTAACCTCGTCTGGCGTTAGTGTTATTGTTATGCCTGGCTCTATTGCCTTTGGTGGAGCGCTAACAGAGTAATTATTTTTTCTTTGCGCATTGCTTTTTGCTCCCAGACTCATCTGAGCAGCAATCATCGGCGCATTATTTTCATTTAATTCATATGCCTTTTCCACAAACAGCTTATCATCTCCTTCTTCTTCGGATGTCTTGCCTATCACACAAACCATTTTACCTTCCACCCAAACGTCCTTGGTTGTTTCATAAGTTCGAGGAAAAACCAAGAGTTCCAAACTACCACTTAAATCCTGAATGGTGGCAAACATCATGGTATCGCCTTTGCGAGTCACTTTTTTCTTTGCATAATCAATCACTCCGCCCACAACAACCCATTCGCCCCTATTTTGAGTTGATAATTCTGAAAGCGGAGTTAATACGCCGGACATAATCTTTTCAAGCGGCGCAAATGGATGGGCAGTGACATAAAGTCCAAGCAATTCTTTTTCCCAAGATATTTTTTCATCCTTGCTTGCTGTGTTAGCCGGTTCAAGACGTACTTTTTCGTTTAAATCAACTTTGGTGCCGGCAAATAGCGAATTTTGTTTGGAGGTGCGTGATTCCTCTGAAGCACGAACAAAACCTAAAAGATTCTCAATGTTAGCTAAAAGTACTCCACGGTCAATACCAAAGCAATCCAGAGCGCCGCATTTGATCAAAGATTCCAAAGATTTTTTATTCAAATCTTTATCCCGTACTCTTCTTAGCATGTCCTCTAAATCTTTATATTTTCCATTGTTTTTTCTTTCGCGGTAAATTACTTCGGCGATATGTTCGCCTAAATTTTTTACACCTTGCAAACCAAAACGTATGTGCGCCTTGCCGTCATTTTCCCAACCGACCATGGCAAAATTTTTAAAACTCTCATTTACATCTGGCGGTAAAACCTCAATGCCCATCTTTTCACATTCTTTAATTACTGCCGGAACTTTTTCAATATCACCGGATTCAGCAATCAATATTGCCGTCATAAACTGCGTTGGGTAATTAGCCTTAAGATAAGCGGTCTGATAAGCAACTACGGCATAACTTGAAGCATGCGCCTTGTTAAAACCATAAGCGGCAAACGGAGCAATCCTCTCCCAAAGCGTATTGATTAACGCCTCAGAAAGTTTGCCGTACTCACGACAGCCGGTAAAAAATTTATCTTTTTGTTTGGCCATCTCTTCGGGAATTTTTTTACCCATGGCTTTTCTAAATTTATCCGCTTCTTCCCAGTTATAGCCTGCTAAATTTATTGCTGTCAAAAGTACGTCGTCTTGATAAACAATTAAACCAAGCGACTGATCAAGATAATCTTTCATCCTCGGATCCAGATACTCAATCATTTCCGGATGGTGGGCGCGATTTATGTATTCTGGTATTACTGCCATTGGACCCGGCCGAAAAAGGGCAACCATGGCCATAATGTCGAAAATATTGCGCGGCTTTAATTCTTTTAAATACCTGGTCATACCGGAACTGGACAGTTGAAAAACACCGATTGTCTCTCCTCGAGCTAGCATGTCAAAAGTCTTTTTATCATCAAAGGGCAATTTCATGATATCGATTTTCTTTCCTGCTGTTTTTTCAATAATTTCTACAGCATGACCTAAAATGGAAAGATTGCGAATGCCTAAAAAATCCATTTTTAGAAGTCCGGCTGATTCCACCGCATGCATTTCATATTGAGTAACGACTTTCTCACCACCGGTCTCACGCTGTACTGGCGTAAAATCCGTAAGCGTTGTCGGAGAAATTACTACACCGGCCGCATGAATGGAAGTATGGCGGGCGCAACCTTCAATCTTCTGGGCCAAATCCAAAAGACGCCGCACTTGCTCGTTCTCTTTATACATTTTTTTTAACTCCGGCTCCTGCTCAATCGAACCGGCAATAGTTACATGAAAACCTTGCGCACCCATTGGCATCAATTTAGCTACCTGGTCACAAAAAGAATATGAATAACCAAGCGCTCGACCGACATCGCGAACAGCGCCGCGCGCCATCATAGTACCGAAAGTAATAATTTGAGCCACTTTATCGGCGCCGTATTTTTCCGTCACATAAGCAATCATTTCATCGCGCCTATCATCAGCGAAATCAGCGTCAACATCCGGCGGACTGGGACGAAATGGATTTAAAAATCTTTCAAAAGGAAGTTTAAAAAATAACGGATTGACAGTAACTATACCCATAGCAAAAGAAACGACCGAACCGGCAGCCGAACCGCGAGTTGTTTCAATGATGCCATGTTCGCGAGCATAGCGAACATAATCAGCTACAGAAATAAAATATGGTGAGTATCCTTTTTTGGCAATAATATCTAATTCATATTCAACGCGTTTTTGAACTTCATCTGTTACTTCAATCAATTTTGGAAGTTTTTCATAAACTTGCTCGCGTAAATACTGATCAGCTGTTTTATCTGGTGGAAGTTCAATTGGCGGAAAATGCCATTTATCTAACTCAATTTTTAAATCAGCCCGCTCAGCAATTTTTGCCGTGTTCTCTAAAATCTCTGGGGCGTGCTTAAAACGCTTGGCAATATCTTCGCCTTTAGCCAAAGAAAAATCAATTCCCACCATAGAATGCCTGGTCGGGTCATCTAAAGTATTTCCATCGCGAATGCAGGTTAAAACATCCTGCGCTTCATCGTCATCAGGATTCAAATAATGAACATCGCGGGTAACAATGGCTGGAATACCGGTTTCTTTGGAAAGTTTAAGCAAAGTATTATTGAGCTCTGTCTGGCCTTCTAAAGCAGGGACATCCATTAATTCCAGATAAAAATTATCCGGCCCAAAAATTTCCTGATACTCTAACGCGACCTTTTTTGCCTTCTCGTAATTACCCTCTCTAAGAATTGCTCGAGCAATTTCACCGCCATGACAAGCGCTTGAAGCAACCAATCCCTCGTGATATTGCTTCAATATTTCTTTGTCCACTCTAGGCTTGTAATAAAAACCCTCCAAGTGAGCCAGAGAGGAAAGCTTCATCAAATTTTTATAACCAATTTCATTTAGAGCCAAAAGCACCAAATGAAAATATTTGTTATCCGGTCCCTGTTTTTCAGTACGCAAACCCGGGGCAACATATGCCTCCATCCCGACGATCGGTTTAATTTCGTTTTTGAGACAAGCCTGATAAAACTCAATCGCTCCATACATATTGCCGTGGTCGGTAAGAGCCAGCGCCTTGAAGCCGCGTTCCTTGGCAGTTTTTACCAAATCTTTAATTTTAGGCAAACCATCTAGTAATGAATAGTGGCTGTGAACATGGAGATGAACAAAATCAGTCATAAAATTTATTTAAGTATGCCTATATTACCGTAGAATTTAGGCAAAGGCAAGTTGCTTGTCTACTGGTATAAAAACTGATAAAATAGCTAAAAATTGTATGTCAATTTTCAAAAAATATCTCTTAGAAATCGTCGTTTTTATCTGTGGCGCAGTAGTGATGATACTGGAATTGGCCGGTTCCCGGGTATTGGCGCCATATCTCGGCACTTCACTTTTTGTCTGGTCCAGTTTAATCGGGCTAATACTTGGCGCGCTAAGTTTGGGTTATTGGTATGGCGGAAAAATTGCTGATCAAAATCCGAATTGGAAAATATTTTCTAAAATAATTCTTATTTCAGCTTTAATGATTGGTTTAACCGCATGGGCAAAAGATGTTGTCTTGGTATTTATTGATGCTTATATTGCAGACATCCGCTTTGGTTCAATACTTAGCACTCTTATTCTTTTTGCTCCGGCCAGCTTTATGCTAGGCATGGTTTCACCATACGCGGTCAGGCTAAAAATTGAAAACCTAAACACTTCAGGTAAAACAGTAGGTAATCTTTATGCCATCTCAACTCTAGGAAGCATCTTTGGCACTTTTCTCGCAGGATTTATTTTGATATCAATTGTTGGAACAACAAATTTAATATTTATTTTGTCCATAACTTTGGCAATAACTTCGCTTATTTCTTACTCCGGCAAACCAAAAATAAGAATTCTAGTTATTCTTTTACTTTTTGGCAGTCTAATTATTATTGATGCCGTGCGTACTGTGTCGATAAAAAACGGCCTTATTGATGTAGATACTGCCTATAATCGAGTAGTTATTTACGATACGACTCGCGCAGGCACCGAACAGCCAGTGCGCTACCTAAAAACAGATAATTTTTCTTTGCAATCAGGAATGTTTTTAGACAGCGACGAATTGGTTTTTGAATACACAAAATTTTATCGCATTGCCCGGCATTTCAAACCAAACCCAACAAATGCCCTGATGATCGGCGGAGCGGCTTATACTTATCCGCGTGACTTTCTGAAAAATTATCCAGATGCCGCTATTGATGTGGTGGAAATTGATCCTGGAATCACTGAATTGGCAAAAAAATATTTTGGACTCAAGGACAATCCACGCCTAAACATCATTCACGAGGACGGCAGGACATATTTAAACAGAAATGAAAAAAAATACGACATTATTTTTGGCGATGCATTTAAATCCTACAATCCACCGTTCCAACTGGCCACGATAGAAGCGGCCGAACGTCTTTACCGGTCCCTCTCGGACGACGGTGTAATTCTCATGAATTTAATCTCGGCAATCGAAGGCCCAAAAGGAAAACTGCTCCGTGCTGAATTAAATACTTTTAAGCAAGTTTTTTCCGAAGTACAAATATTTGCCATAAAAAGCAACGATCCATATCAAGTTCAAAATCTGATGCTTGTGGCGCAAAAAAATAAAACAAACTTTTCAAGCGACGACCCAGAGGAACAGGAAATGCTAAGTCGACTCTGGAATAAAAAAATAACCGATGACATGCCAATTATGACCGATGACTTTGCCCCGGTTGAAAACTATCTCCTAAGCCTTCAATTTTAAAACCCGACGCTTTCGTCGGGTTTTTTTTATTTTTTAATTTTTTTTGTCGCTTTTTGCATTTGGTCTGAAGCCATCTCAACCGCCTTTTTAACCGCGTATCTTGCCGGTACGCTGAAATCTTCTGTTTTCTTGTCCATCCAATTTTTAGCTTTTTTCTCAACGACATTTTTTACCGTATTACCCACTCCTCGAAAAACTGTGCTCATGGCAAGCGATAAATATTCAATTTTTTCCTGAATATAACTGATCGCCTCGGCCAATGATTGTAAACGCACTCTAAACTCTTCAATTATCTGATTGGTGTTTTTCAAAATCTTCCCGGCATAATAAAACATCCAGCATAGAAAAACTGTCGCCCACAAGATACAGAAAGATATTACTATGTATAAAATGTCTTTTGAATTTTCAATCATAATTTCCCTGTTAAATACCCCATTTACGAATTTAACTCGCAAATGACGATTAATTAAACAGGTTCTCCCCTGTCAATTTACGGATTGTCTAACAAGGTGAACCTCCTAGTTAAAAATTATATTTATATTATATCACATTTTTTACCCTCTGACTTCTGCTTTAAATTTTTTCGTTAAAATATCAAGAATTTTTTTCATTGCGCTATCTACTTCTTTGGAATTAAGAGTTCGCTCCGGATGGGTCATAATTATACGGTAGGCCATACTTTTTTTATTCTCACCTAATTTATTGCTATCAAAAATATCAAAAAGCTCAATTTCTTCTATTAAACTGTCTGCTTTAATTAAAGACTGACGAATCATTTCGTGGCTTACTTCTTTATCAACAATAAAAGCCAAATCCCTCTCAACCTCAGGGTAAACTGATGGTTTTTTGTATTTGACTGGTGCAGCAGAATCTATCACCTCTGCTAGAGCTGAAAAATTTATTTCCAACAATCCTGCCCTGGTGTTTAAACCAAAATCTTTAGCCACAATTGGATCGAGTTCATATAATGTTCCAATAATCTGCTCGCCCACTTTTATTTCTCCAGTACGAGTCGGATGTTTCCATGGCTCTAGCGCATCTGAACTAACAATTGAAAAATCTAAAATATACTCCCTGGTGATTAATTCCAGAGCTCGGCGTACTTCAATAAGAGGATTTTCATTTTTCTTTTCAGTAAATAAAGCAGTCAGCCAAGTGTCTTGGCGAGGCAAAAGGTCATCTCCTTTCAAATCAGATCGAAACCCAGGCGCATCAGCCCAAAAAACTTTGCCAATTTCATAAATCGCCACCCGATCGAAATATTCAATATTTTTTACTGCACTTTCAATAAGGTTTGGTGTTAAAGACCGCCGTAGAAAAGGCTTCTCTTTTGAAAGAGGGTTATCAAGTTCCAAATATTCTTTACTATCGCCCATTTTATTTACTTGGTCGCGACTGATAAAAGAATAATTATAAACTTCGTCATACGATAAATTACGAGAAAATATATCTCTTATCGTTATTTCTAATTCTTTTGTTTTTTCAATCTTCGGAGGCACTATTGAAAATGTTGGCAAGGCGGACTCAATTCTGTCGTAACCATAAATTCGAGCCACTTCTTCAACTAAATCTTCGGCAATTGAAACATCCTTTGTCGCTCGCCAAGTTGGAATGCTTACGGAAAAATTATTCCCCTTATCCACAACTTTAAAACCGAGCTTGGTTAGAATTTTTTCAACTTCTTTTTCCGGAATATTCACCCCTAATTTCTTTTTGAAAACATCTTTTTCTAAAACAATCGGACCCGTTTTTAAAACATAATCTTTTTTATCAATTATTTGACTGGATACTTTTGCCTCAGGACAACACTCTAAAGTTAATTCAACAGCGCGCCCAATCGCCATCTCACACCATGTTGGATCTAGGCTCTTCTCAAACCGCGAAGAAGAGTCAGTGCGCTGGCCGTGACGAATTGAACTCTGTCGGATTGATGAAGCATTGAAATTAGCTGCTTCAAAAACAACTGTCTCGGTATTCTGACCTATTCCACTCATTTCTCCCCCCATCACACCAGCCAATGCCAGCGGCTTTTCAGAATCAGCTATCACCAAATCATCAGCAGTAAATTCAATTTTATTTTCATCTAGCAAAGTCAAAATTTCACCCTTTTCCGCCAGCCGGACAATAATTTTATTATTTTCAATATGATTCGCGTCAAAAGCATGCATTGGCTCTCCCAGGTCAAGCATTATATAATTTGTTATATCAACAATTTTATTGATTGGTCGAAGCCCAACAGCAGATAATCTTTGCTTCATCCAAGATGGTGACTGGCCAGGCTTAATACCACTAACTGCAACAGCCATATAACGCGGACAAAGTCCGCTGTCTTTAATCTCCACTGATAGCTGCAGTCCATTTTTCACGCCTTTGAACGGCTTTACTTCATATTCTTTTAAATTCTTGCCAAATAATACCGCCACCTCTCTTGCTAAGCCATAATGTCCCCATAGATCAGGACGATGACTCAAAGATTTATTGTCAATTTCAAAAACCGTGTCGTTTAATTTTAAAATCTCAGCCAAGGGTTTACCGATATTTTTATCAGTGGCAACTTTAGACAAATCAACAATCTCCCGTTCGTCCTCAGGAGGAAAGATAAATTCCAGGCCTATCTCATTGGCACCGCATATCATACCAAAAGATTCTATTCCTCGTATGGCGGTCGGTTTGAGCTCCATTAATTCTTCTTCTCCATGCCAACGCACTTTTGCGCCAACTTTTGCGAGAGCCACAAACATGCCCTCTCTCACATTACTTCCGCCACAAACAATCTGTAAATTTTCACTACCAATATTAACAGAACATAATTTTAACTTATCGGCCTCAGGGTGTTTCTCAGCTTTTATTACTTTTCCAACTACTACATTTTGGAGCAACTCCCCCTGCTTTTCAATCCCTTCAACTTCAACCGTGGCCAATTTTAACTTTTCCGCCACTTCTTCAGCGCTGATTGAATCTGGTAAATTTACGTAATCTTTTATCCAATTAAATGAAATCTTCATACCCAGCATATCAACTTCCAGAGATAAATCCTTTTTTAGACTTATACTCCGAAAAATTTTTTTAATAATTATATCCTAAAAAATAATATTTCCTTTGCGTTTATCTATTTTTTTACCCAGCTTTTTTGGTTTCTTATGAATAATTATTTAATACGAACTTCTGTTCTCGAAAAAAACACACTGGAAGTTGTATTACTGGGCATGCTTATTAAAACTGTTTAATGAAGCGCAGATCGCCGCTTTCCATTATTCGTACATCATCTATGTCGTACTTAAGCATAGCTAAACGAGTCAAACCAAAACCAAAAGCAAAACCCTGATATGCCTTTGGGTCAATCCCGCCTTCTTTTAAAACATTTGGATGTATCATGCCAGCGCCAAAAATTTCCATCCAGCCGGTATTCTTGCAAACGCGACAGCCTTTTCCGCCGCAAAAAAAACAAGTTACTTCTCCGTTTACACCCGGCTCAACAAAAGGATAATATTTTGGTCTTAATCTAACTTCGGTTTTATCACCATAAAGTCGTTTAGCTACCACTTCTAAAACCCCTTTCATATGTGCCAGGGTAATCTCGCTATCAACAGCAAAACCTTCCAACTGATAAAAAGTATGCTCATGGCGAGCATCAGTCGCTTCATTGCGATAACACTTTCCAGGCACAATTACTCTAAGAGGGACTCCCATATCGCGCATTGCTCGAACCTGCATGGAAGAAGTATGTGTGCGCATTAAATAATTAGATTTGTCTTTTATATAGAAAGTATCCTGCATGTCTCGTGCCGGATGGTCTTCAGGAATATTAATAGCTGAAAAATTAAAAAAACTGCTTTCCAACTCAGGGCCATCAAGTACTGAAAAGCCCATTGAAACAAACAAATCAATCAAATCACGTTCAACAATGGATAGCGGATGAAAATGTCCAGACTCTTTTAGAGGTAGTGCTGGAGCGGTTAAATCAACTTTTTCTTGAGATAATTGTCCTGACCTTACTGACATTGATAAATCACGCTGTTTTAAAGCGATCTTATTTTCAATTTCTTTTTTTACTTCATTGGCCAAAGGACCGACCGTTCGCTTTTCTTCATCTGATAAATCTTTTAATTTCTTTAACATTTCTGTCACCACACCCGCCTTACGGCCTAAATATTGAATCTCAAATTTTTCTAAGTCATCTAAATTTACAGCTCCGTCAATTTTTTTAAAAGCAATATTTTTAAGATTTTTTAAATCATCTTCCATCATAATCAATGTTCAATTAAAAAATATTTCTAAAAAAATTCATAAAGACGCCTTGAAAATTTCCAATATCTCGCACGGTCACCGCCACCACTAATAGCATTAAAAAGATAAAACCTACTGCGTGAGCAGTTTGTTCGTATTTGGCAAAATTTATTTTTTTGAATTTATTAAGTCCGAGAAAAAGCAAGCGTCCGCCATCAAGCGCTGGAATCGGTAAAATATTTAACACGGCTAAATTCAAAGAAAGTATTGCGGTAAATTGAAGTAAATAAATAAAGCCCATTTTTGCCACCCGACCGGCAATAACAGCTATGCCTATTGGTCCTGAAACCGCTTCGGAAGCGCCGTGGCCGGCAATTAATCCGGCGACAATAAAATAAAAAGCAACAAAAATTTCTTTAAAATAAATCATGGTATCAACAAAGCCGTGGTATATCGCTAAATGCCATGGGTATTTAACTGTGCCCATTTCGGCGATACCGACACCAATTCCGCCTCGCCCTGTATCTTCATAAGTAATCGGCTTAATCATTTTTTCCAATATTTCTTCACCTCTTTTAATAGTAACTAATATTTCTCCATCTTTATGTTCATCAACATAAGCTTGCATCTCATTAAGTCGAGGATTCTCAATGCTCCCTACGCTAAGTATTACATCTTCTGCCAGAAGACCGACCATTTCAGCTGGTTTACCCGGTAAAATCTGCATTATAGTTAATTTACGATCGCTCACGTGCGAAACATCGTCCATCTTATCAACTAATGTTGGTAAACCAATCCCATAACCGATTGAAAACAATATAGCAGCAAGCAGGATATTCATAAACACACCAGCAACTATAGTTACGGCCTTCTTCCATGTTTTTTGTGTGGTAAAACTATCTTTGTCATTACTTTCTCTGTCCTCGCCTTTAATTTGAACAAAACCGCCAATTGGAATCCAGTTTAATGAATAAAGTGTTCCACACTCAAATCCATCGGGAGTTTTTTCTTCTCTAATATCGCGATTACCCCAGACAATGCGCCACTTTTTTTCATCGCCTCTTTTAAGTTTTTGAAACCCTACTATGCGGGGAGGAAAACCAAAAAAACCAAATTCATAAACGCGCATGCCGCTTTTCCGAGCAGCAATAAAATGCCCCAATTCATGGGACAGGATTAATATGGCTAATACTGCGAGTATAATAAGAATAGTCGTCATATGCGCTTTACAAATCCGCTAAACGCGCTATAATATTTGAATAAGGGTTATAGTTAAATAACCTGAATAATTAGCAAAAAGTATGAGTATATCGTATATTATTCTAATTGTTTTGGCAATAGTCGTAATCTGGCTTATCGCTACTTATAACGGCTTGATCAAAAGCAAAAACCAAGTTGATGAAGCTTACAGCGATATTGACGTCCAGCTCAAACGTCGTTATGACTTAATTCCTAATCTAGTAGAAACTGTTAAGGGCTACATGACTCACGAGCGTGAAACATTGGTAAAATTAACCGAAGCTCGCGCCAATGCCATGCAGGTTCACGATACCAAAGATGCTTCTTTGGCTCAACGCGAACAAGCAGAAAACGCATTATCCAATACATTAAAATCTCTTTTTGCCGTGGCTGAAAATTACCCAGATCTAAAAGCTAGTCAAAACTTTCTTCAGTTGCAAACCGAATTGGCCGATACAGAAAATAAAATTCAAGCCGCTCGCCGATTTTACAATGGCAACGTCCGTGACTTCAACACTAAGATCCAAGTATTCCCAACCAATATGATCGCCGGAATGCTAAAGTTCATCAAATACGAATTCTTCCAGGCAGCTGAGGGAGAAAAACAAAATGTACAAGTAAAGTTTTAACTACAAATCCTAAATTCTAATATCTAACTCTAAACAATTCCAATATTCAAATACTCGAATTCTTCTTAATTTTTTGAAAAATTTGCAAATTTGAATTTGTTTAGGATTTAGGGTTTAGTATTTAGAATTTTTTTGTTTATGTACAACGAAATAACTTCAAACAAAAGAAAATCATTGATTCTTGTTTCCTTGTTTATCGCCATCATTATTTTACTTGGCTGGACTTTTGATCAGCTATATGGCAATGGCAGAGGCTACAGCGGTGTAATTTTTGCTTTTCTCATCGCTCTAGTGATGACAATGGTTTCTTATTTTTCTGGCGATAAAATTGCCCTGTCTGCTACTGGCGCCAAACCAATCAGTCATGATGAAAACGAAGGGGTTTATCATTTGGTAGAGAATCTTTGCATTGCTTCGGGTTTGCCCGTGCCAAAAATTTATATTATTGAAGATTCAGCCATCAACGCTTTTGCAACTGGCCGAGATCCAAAAACTGCCTCTATCGCTCTGACCCGAGGGGCAATAGAAAAACTTGAAAGCAGTGAGTTGGAAGGAGTAATAGCCCACGAACTATCACACATTAAAAATTACGATATTCGTTTTATGATGCTTGTTGCTGTAATGGTTGGTTCTATTGTAATCCTGGCTAATATTATGCTTCGCTCCGGCGGTTTATTTCGCGGCCGTAGCAATAATCGAAACGAAGGCTCGCAATTATTTGTGATTTTAATGATTGTTGGCATAGTTCTCGCAATACTATCCCCTTTTATTGCGGAAATAATAAAACTTGCCATATCTCGCAAACGCGAATATTTAGCTGATGCTTCAGGCGCTCTTCTCACTCGCTACCCTGACGGCTTAGCCAATGCCTTGGAAAAAATCGCTCACGAAAACCAACCGATGCAACGCGCCTCATCTGCCACAGCTCATCTTTTTATTTCAAGCCCATTCAGGGGCAGTCGTAAAAAATTCGCTTCGCTTTTCAGCACCCACCCGCCAGTGGAAGAGAGAATAAAGAAATTAAGAACAATGGGGGCTTAAATAAAAACAGATATTAAAAATATCTGTTTTTTTAAAATCTAAGAGCCGCCTTAAAAAGGCGGCTCAAGTCATAAAGAACTAAGAAGTCGTAGGGCGACTAAGAGGCGTCGTTGATCCGCCGGATGAGGCGAATCTCCTCCTGGCTGAGCTCCGGCTCGTCGTAGTAATTCGAACTCTCGAAAGTGTCCAACATCTCCGGGTGCCAGGACGGGCGGTCTGCCGGCTTCTGCCGACGTTGTCGATAGGTGCCTTTGCGCCTTGGTTCGTAAACCTCTAAGTCTTTTTTTTCTGCTTTCTTCATTCTCTCTCCCCTCCTCTTGGGTCTTTGAACCGCCTTTTGGTGGTCCATTGTCGGTTTAAAATATAGCAAAAAAAGGCTAATTTGTCAAGCATCTTTGAATATAAAAACCGGCTCATTAGCCGGTTTTTATATAAAAATTACTAATTTACGATTATTGATTTCTATATTTACTCAGCCTGCTTCGTCCTCGGATTATGGGAGCAAAAATTTTGTCAAATACTCGCGTTTTTCTAACCGTATTACTTTCAGATTTCAACCAAATATCGCCTTCCAAACGGTCAATTTTTATTACTGTATATTTACGAAACCGCAAATCATCTCCTAATTTTGCCTTGTATGTATTTTTTAATTTAATTCCGGCTAATTTTATTCGTTCAGCAATATCTTGTTTCTTGTTATTGCGAATATCTTTTTGCTTATCGGCAAAATCAACAAAAGCGTCGGATTTTTTCTTTTGCCATGAAATAACTTTCTTTCCTCGTGGTGTAAATTTTTTGGGCATATATAAAAATTAGTTTTCAATAATTTTTTTAATTTCCTCCGTTTTTTCGTTCATTTTTTCAGATGAACGCGCTTCTAGATTTAAACGAACGAGAGCCTCGGTGTTTGACCCGCGAACATTAAACCAAAAATCCGGATAAGAAAAAGTTAATCCATCCAAATCATTTATGGCCGCATCGTTGTATTTTTCTTTTAATTTAGAAAAAACCACAGCTTTATCCGCGCCTTTAAAATTTATTTCTCCAGAGTGAAAATATTTTTTTAAAGGTTTTACATAATCAGAAAAATCTTGTCCTGCTTCTGACAATTCAACCAGCAGCTTTAAAGTTATATGAACCGGCGCTTCATATGTTCCGTGAGAAAATTTTACAAAAAAATGACCTGAAGATTCACCACCAAAAACCGCACCTTGACTAACCATTTGTTGCTTGATAAGCGAATGTCCGACTTTAGTGACTGATGGAATACCACCGTTTTCCACAATCATATCTTCAGTTATTTTACCTGGGCGAATATCATAACAAATTATTGCTCCAGGATTTTCACGCAAAAAAATCCTTGCAAATATACCTCTCATGATTGCCGGTTCAACCAACTCACCCTTATTATCAATAAAAAATATACGATCACCGTCGCCGTCAGTAGCTATGCCGATATCAGCTTTTTCTTCAACAACCTTTCTTTTTAAATCAGCAATATTTTCATCTTTAAACGGATCTGCTTCATGTACTGGAAAATTACCATCTAACTCAAAATTCATTTTAACAATTTCAATCTGTGGTAAATCAGCAAACATTTTATCCAAATACTTGATCCCCATAGCATTGGCCGGATCGGCAACAATTTTAAAATTTTTAATACTGTTTATATTAATACCCTGTTCTTCATGTTTAACATGTTCATCGGTAATGCTCGTATACTCCTCGTAATTTCCCTTATTTAAGGGCTCGGTCCACTTCTTTGCTTCGGCCAATGTCCGGATCTCCTCCATGCCAAAACCAGCGCCGATCGCCTTAGCATCTTCACGTGTCATTTTTATGCCATTATAATTTTTCGGGTTATGAGAAGCCGAAACCAAAAGACCGCCATCAGCTTTCAAACTGCACACAGCAAAATAAAAAGTCGGCGTAGACGCCAAACCAATATCGATAACATCGGCTCCTTGATCAAGCAAGCCATTTTTTACCGCTTCGCGCAAAGACGGCGAAGAAAGACGCATGTCTCGACCGAGGATAATCCTCAAACCAGTTTTGTTCACTTCTTTTTCACGCATTATCACAAAAGCACGGGCAATGTCATAAACCATATCTTCATTGATTTCCGCAGGGTATATCCCGCGCACATCATAAGCCTTAAAAATACTCATATTTAGATAAAAAACTATTTTGACTAAACAACCTTTACATTATATAATGACAGATAATAAAGCACAAGAAATATGAATATTCTTGACCGTTTTTCCACACATCTTAAAGAAATTTTGGCCCGCGCCATGCAATCGGCAAACGAACTTAAAAATCGTTCAATTGAACCATTGCATCTTTTTTATGCTGCCATGAACGAAAAAGGTTCTGTCGCATCGGAGCTAATCAACCGCTCTAAACCAGATATCAAAATTATTGAACAAATGCTTCTGACTCTACCAATGTCTTCTGAAATGGAAAAAACTGATAATCAAAAAATTTCAACCGAACTTCAACTTCCACCACTCTCACCACAATCTAAACTGGTTTTGGAAAAAGCCTTGATTATCGCTCAAAAAAATGGACATAACTACCTTGGCAGCGAACATTTGCTCGGTGCTCTGCTTGAAATCGAAGATCCAAAATTAAATGAATTTTTCAAAATTTCAAAATTTAATCCTGATGAAATAAAAAAAGAAATAGATTCAATTTTTTCCAATGCTGCCCAATTTCCTAATATAAACGAAGTGGCTGAAGCCGCAGAACAAATACAAGACAATATGCTTGGCTCTGCAGGCGTACCAATTGGCAGTCAAAGAAAAACTAGGGGTAAAAAACAAGAATCCGCTCTTGAGTATTTTGCCGTCGATCTGACTGAAAGAAAAAATCAAAAAAATATTGATCCGGTTATTGGTCGGGACAATGAAATTGAGCGCTTGATACAAATTTTATCTCGGCGAACAAAAAACAACCCTGTCCTACTGGGCGATCCAGGCGTTGGCAAAACAGCTATTGTTGAAGGTTTGGCTAAAAAAATTATTGAGGGCCAAATACCAGACATGCTTCGTAATAAAAAAATATATTCTGTTGATCTCGGCATGCTAGTCGCCGGAACAATTTACCGCGGTGAATTCGAAGCTCGGCTTAAAGAACTGATTGAAGACGCATCGAGAGATCCAAATATTATAATTTTCATTGACGAAATTCATAATATTGTCGGCGCTGGATCGTCACAGGGTTCAATGGATGCTGCAAATTTATTAAAACCAGCGCTTGCCCGCGGATCAATTCACTGCATTGGTTCAACAACTCCGGCTGAGTTTAAAAAATTTATAGAAAGTGATGCCGCTCTGGAGAGGCGTCTAATGCCAATATTTGTTCGAGAGCCAACAGTCAACGAAGCTGTTAAAATTCTGCGCGGCATCAAAAAGAATTATGAAACATACCACCATGTTAAAATTGAAGACCAGGCGATCAAAGCGGCAGTAGAAATGTCTGCTCGTTATATTTCTGGAAAATTTTTACCTGACAAGGCAATTGACCTACTCGACGAAACAGCAGCTGCAAAACGCCTAAGCTCAAAAACCAGTCCGGAAGAAGATGAGCTTTCTTATCTGCGTCAACAGCTTCGAGAAATCGGTTCAAAAAAAGAAGAAGCAGCTTTAGGAGATCGTTTTGGCGAAGCTTTAAAAATGAAAGAAGAAGAAAAAACAATTTTTGATAAAATACAAAAAGTTGAACACGATCTTGAAAACGTAAAAGAAAAGATATTTGGCACTGTTCAAACCGAAGACATTGTAAATCAAGTGGCAAAAATTATCGGCAGAGAACCATCAGAAATTATTGCCGGCAATGAAAATAGATTCAACAAAATTACCGCTCGACTTAAAAAATTAGTTATTGGACAAGAAGATCCTATAAACGACACTGTTGCGCTTATCAGACAAGCCGAATTAGGCCTCTCTGATCCGATGAGGCCGACTGCATCGCTTTTGTATGTCGGGCCCTCAGGCGTAGGAAAAACCGAGTTAGCCAAATCTCTATCTCGAGTTCTCTACCCCGGGCAAGATGCCTTGATTAAATTGGACATGTCGGAATTTGGCGAATCATTCGGCGCCTCAAAACTATTGGGCTCTCCAGCGGGTTATGTTGGTTACAAAGAAGCAAACCAATTTACTGACAAATTGAAGCTTCAACCATATTCAGTAGTACTTTTTGATGAAATAGACAAAGCGCACCCAGATATTCTTAAACTGCTTTTGCAAATCCTTGAAGAAGGTGAAATTACAGATGCAACTGGCAAGAAAATTTCCCTAAAACATGCTATAATAATATTAACCACGTCTTTTGGAGCTGACGAGCTGAAAAAAGGCGCTTTTGGGTTCAACCATGTTTCAGAAACTATAAAAGAAGACCAGGAACGTCTAAAAGAAAAACTGAAAGACCGCTTCTCTCCTGAACTTATTAACCGCCTTGATCGAATATGCTGTTTTCGAGAATTGTCAGCAGAAGATTTAGCAAAAATTGCCATTCTTGAAATAGAATCATTGAATAATCGACTGAAAAAATATTCAACAAAAATAACAGTTAATAGAAAAGATTTGGAAAAACTACTTGCCGGCCTAGGAGAAAAAAACAGTAACGCACGTGACATCAGACAAAAAATTCGCTCTGAAGTTGAAAATAATATTGCTAATATTATTCTAGGTGGCATGCTGAAAAAAACATATTCCTTGGAAACAAATGCTCAAAAATTGAGCCTAAAATAATTTATGCCGGCAACAGGAGAACAAAAAAACCAGGGAGTTAATCCTGAAGAATTATATCAAGGCGAAGAAATGACGCCTGCGCAATTATTAGAACAGAAAAACGCGACTGAACTAACAAAAGCACGGGCAGCTAAAAGAAGACAAATGGAACAAGAAGAAATGGGCGCGCGGACTAAAATTCCGACACTGGCAGAAAAAGAAGCGGTCCTGATCGAACAGGAATACGGCCGGCCAACTGAAACCCCTCCGACAGAAGAAGAAATATCTGAAGAGGGCGAAGAAGGGTACTCTGAAGAAGAGGCTGGAGAAGGGTCTGCGCCAGAACAAAAAACAGCTGGAGGTACGCAAGAAGAAATGGCTTATCAAGCCGAAACAGCACGCCGGGCAGAAGCTGCCGAAAAGCAAATCAGACTACTGCGCACACGCAGCCTGACTCTAAATAGGCAAATACGAAACGCTAGTATCACAACCCAAAGCAAACTTAAACCGGCTGAAAGAGCATTAAAAGCATCGAAAATAAAAGATAGGACAGTAAATCTCATTAAAATTATTAAAGTATTAGGCGGTATTGCTGGAACTCTTTGGTATACAATAGTAATTCCCTTGCTCATGATTCTTTTAATTATTGGCTGTTTTATCCTTTGGCTTTGCGGTTTTAATTTAGGCCGTCCTTCATTGAAAACCATGGAACTCAAACAAAAACTCCGAATCCAAAAACAAGCATTATCTCGAGAAAGAGACAGACAAATTCAACCAATGAAAAGAGAGTTGCAAAATATAAATAAAAAAATCAACCAAGTTAGCGTAAATATAACTGCATAATTCTATGTCAGATAGACTTAAAAGAATTTTGTTAATTATCGGACTTTTTATAGTCACAGCTCTTTTAGCCCTGGCTTTATATTATTTTTTTAGAAAAGCAGTGCCAGTAGCAGAAGTACCAACACCACCCACGGCTACACCTACCCTACCCGGCGCTCTGCCACCAGCTGGAGAGCGGGTGGCCACGACCGCACCAGGCGTTCCCGGTGTACCAACCCTACCGCAGGCCGGATACATCCCCGGTGTTGAGCCAAGCTATTATCGCCCTGAAGCTGTTAGGCAGGTTACTGCGGAACCGACGGTGTATTCTTCAGTTAATTCTACTGGCGCTCTTAGGTATTACAATCAAAGTGATGGCAAATTTTATCAAGTTATGCCCGACGGAACGACCAAAGCCATGAGTGATTCTGTTTTTTATAATGTTTCAAATGTAACTTGGGCGAAAACAGCCGATAAGGCAGTTCTCGAATATCCGGATCAATCAAAAATTATTTATAATTTTGAAACTCAAAAACAAGTAACCCTACCAAAACACTGGGAAGAATTTTCTTTTTCACCAGACAGCACTGAAATTGCCGCCAAATCAATTGGCCTCTCGCCTGAAAACCGCTGGTTGCTCACCGTCAGTGATGATGGAACTGGAACTCAACTAATCGAGCCAATGGGTGAAAACCAAGACAAAGTACTGATTGATTGGTCACCCAGCCGCCAAACTGTCGCCTTTTCCTTTACCGGAAAACCGCTGGGGCTCTATCGCAAAGAAGTTTTGCTTGTCGGTCTTAATCATGAAAATTTTAAATCATTGGTTGTGGAAGGGCTTGGTTTTACTCCCAAATGGTCGCCAACAGGAAATCAGCTAATGTATAGCGTCTATTCCCAGCGTAGTGACCTTAAACCGGAAATCTGGGTGACTAACTCATATGGTAATGAAATCGGCTCAAACCGCCGCAACCTAGAATTAAACACTTGGCCGGATAAATGCACATTTGCCGGCGATTCAACGCTTTATTGCGCCGTACCGCGCAACTTGCCACAAGGCGCAGCTCTTAAACCAGAAATTGCCGCTGGCACTACTGATGATCTCTATAAAATTGACCTAAAAACCGGACTCAAAACAACTATTAATACTGGCGGAGATTTTTCAATGAAAAATATATCGTATGATGAAACAAACAACAGATTGCTATTTAGCGACACGACGCAATCTGGTGTTTTTGAGATAAACTTATCAATATGAAAAACATAAATCGCCAATTTTTTATTATATTGATATTAGCAATTATTGTTTGTTTGTTATTTTTGGTTTATCAATTATCTGTCGCGGAAAAAATTACTATCAAACGATCTGAGCGGCCGCTAATTGAAAATTCAGCAACGCAAATTCCAATTGATCCGATGGATCCAATTATTGGCAATCAAGGCGCTCCAATGACTATAACAGCCTTTATTGACTTTAACGACTCTAACAGTCGCCGCCTTTTTCAAACACTAGATGATTTTATTGAGAACAATCCAACAAAAATTAGAATGGTCTTCAAGGATTTCCCGGCAACAGGATTGTTTGCTGAGGATGACATAAAACCTCACATTGCCGCTTTTTGCGCTAAAAAACAAAATAAATTTACTGACTACGCAAACGAACTTGTAAAAATTAGCGGTAAAAAAACTGATAATGAAACCTTGTCTAGTATTGCCGAAAAAATCAGTTTGCAAAAAGATGCCTGGCAGTCGTGTTTAAATTCTACGGAAGCAAAAACGCGTGTTGATTCGGCTGTTTCACTGGCAAAATCAATCGGACTAAAAAAGGCACCAATAATTTTTGTTAATAACATGCGGGTAAACTATCTGGAAGAGATTAACGTCAATGATTTGCTTTCTGAATTGATAAAAGAGTACTAAGGCTATGAAAAAAATTTCAGCCATAATTTTATCATTAGTCATTACGCTGAATTTTTTTTGTTTTGTAAATTTTGCTGAGGCAGCTGAATACAAATCTTGCTGTGTATGTTCAATTACTAAAACATATGCAGGCGGCGCTGGACCGGAAGTTATCACAACAAAAGAAATTTTTGCTGAACTAATTGTTTCAGAACAATGTGTGGCAAAGCAAGATGAACTTAGCACTTTTGGCAGAAATGTTGGGTGCAACATAGTCGAAGACAAAGATTGTGGCACCAAAACAATGACAAAGATTGAAGAAGATTTTGTATTTAAAGATGTTGTACTTGGCGTAACAATTCCATCACTTCATTTTTCAGCACCGCCAACTGAAGTTGATGAAGAGGGTAATATTTACATTCCATGGTTTGGTGAATACATAAAAGCGGTTTATAATTTTGCTGTGGCTACAATCAGCATAGTAGCCGTAGTAGTTATTATTATTCAAGGAGCCGTAATTATAACTTCAGCCGGCGGTCCAACAAAACAACAAGGTTACAAAAGAATTACTCAGGCTGTAATCGGCCTTCTAATTGCCTGGGGCTCATATGTTGTGCTTTATACTATCAATCCAAATTTAACCACTTTCCGTTCGCTTAAAATTCAATTCATTCCAGAATCTCCATTGCATATAGAACTTCAAACAACTTTAGCAAACACCAGTGAAGGAATCGGCGAACCTGTGTCAGGTAGTTTTCAACCTCAATATACTGAATGTCCCCTACAACTGTCAGGTAATGCAACTGCTGGACAACCAGAGAAAGATCCCAGAAGCTTATCTTTTTATGACAAGGCCGAGTCTCTGGTGACAGGTGAAGATACTTTACAACTAAAAATTATTAAAATCGCAGATGCGGCTGTTAAGTGCGGTGTAAACTTTGGAGCTTGTGGTAGAACGGCTGGCACTATCTATACACTAGCCGGTATTGGTTCAAAAGATTGTCTTTCTGAAAATAAGGGTTGTTGGACAAAAGGACGAGTTGTTAACAGCGTCCCCCAAGCTGACAGAAAATATCTTCAAAATGTAAAATGTTCATCCCAAACACCTGCATCCTCTTGCGCTAGTGATAATGCTATGGCAAAAAAAATGGTTTACGATTATTACAAAGCAAAATTAGGTAGTAGTTGGCCAGATGCCTGGGCAAACGCACTGCAACCTGGTGACTATATTATTGTCTATAACGGTAATTCTAGTCTCAGAGGCACTCATGCTGCCTTGTTTGTTGGTTGGGGCTCTGGTGGTAAGGCACAGGTTATTCAAGGATCTTACGGCAAGACAGTAAGTCAAGGATCTATTTGTATTTTAAGCACATGTCCTAATCCAGCTGCGTTAATAGAAGTAACCAGACCCTAAAAATTTCTTTATTTGTAAATAATAATTACAACTCCGCCAAAAAGGCTAGACAAACACTTCTGATTATGAAAAACAATACCATAGTATTTAGTTGCAACAACTGCGGCCCCGCCATATGGCGGGGTAAACGCTTTTTGATATGAAACATAACTCAATAATTTTCTCCTGTAACAACTGTGGAGCACAATTTCAAAAGTGGGTTGGGCGTTGTTTAGAATGTGGACACTGGGGCACGATAGATAAAGAACAAAAAACAATTAGCAAGGAGCAAAACGAACCCAACGAATACGCGCCAACAAAATTATCGAATTTATCAGATATAAAAAGCGAAAACGTAACGCGAACAAGAACCAATATTGGCGAATTTGACCGCGTGCTCGGCGGCGGACTCGTGCCCGGCTCTCTCATTCTTCTTGGCGGTGAACCGGGAATAGGTAAATCAACCCTGGCACTTCAGCTAGCATCAATTCTCCCTAATACTCTTTATATTTCCGGTGAAGAATCAACCGAACAAATAAAGATGCGTTCTGATCGGCTAAAAATAACAGTCAAAAATTTAAAAGTAGCTAACGAATCAAATATTGATACAATTATTGCCACTATAAAAAAAGAAAAACCTGCTTTAACTATAATTGATTCAGTCCAAACTGTTTACTCAGATGAAGCAACAGGTGAAGCGGGCAACCTATCGCAAGTTCGTACCTGCACCGTAAAACTAATGGAACTTTCAAAAGCCGAACGCCTTACCATAGTACTAATCGGACAAGTTACAAAAGAAGGCACAGTAGCCGGTCCAAAAGCGCTCGAGCATTTAGTGGATACAGTCCTCTATCTTGAAGGCGATCGTTTCCACCAATTTAGAATTTTACGCGCGGCAAAAAATCGTTTTGGCTCAACAGATGAAGTTGGTGTATTTGCTATGGAAGAAACCGGATTAGAAGAAGTAAAAAATCCTTCAGCCGCCTTTTTAAACGAGCGAGCGGAAAATGCTCCAGGCAATGTTGTTGCCTGCCTGATGGAGGGTACCAGGCCAATTCTAGTTGAAGTTCAGGCTTTAGTTAACAAAACTTCATTCGGCTATCCCGTGCGCAAAGCAAGCGGATTCGATCTTAACCGACTCCATGTTTTAATTGCCGTGTTGCAAAAAAGAGCCGGCTTGCGTTTGGAACAATATGATGTCCACCTAAACATTGTCGGCGGACTTACAGCTGATGAGCCAGCCGCGGATTTAGCTGTAGCACTCGCTATTGCCAGTGCCTACAAAGACAAGGCTTTGGGTAATGATATGGCTGCCTTTGGCGAAGTTGGCTTGTCTGGCGAAATTCGACCAGTTTCGCAAACTGAAAGGCGCCTCAAAGAATGCGAACAACTCGGACTCAAACGCGCCCTGGCCAATCTTGGCAAAAAACATTCGGCTATATCTGTAAAAAATTTAAAAATTTTAGATATAAAAAATATTCAAGATATTATCAAGCATACTTAATTTGTTATAAAATTATTTTTTAAATAATAAAGCCGCCCCTGACAATTGTCTTGGGCGGCCTGTTTAATAAGGTGCAAGGACGAAGGGTTTAGCGCTTGAAAATCTCGCCGTCAATCTTGATCGACGGATGCGAAGTGAAACACTTCCAGATCTTCTGACGAAGCGGACCGGCGGTGTCGTCGATCACAGAGTCATCCTCTTCACCGAAAGGATCCCAGACGAAGCGCTTTCGGCGCGAGAGCAGGGAATCTGCCGCAAAACGCACGAAGTGCTCCAAGTCTTCTTCCCTCCTGAAAACCACTTCCTCGGCCTCGAAAGTCCGGTCGGTCATATCCTGACCCGGACGGCCAAAAAGCCTGACGCTCTTGCCGTTGAGCCCGAGGTGCATGACCGTGAGGTAAAACGACCGATGCGGTTCATTGCCACTTCTGACCAACACGCGAATCCTGTCTCTTTCCGGACTTGCAATCGCAACTGCTTGTTTCTTCATCTCATTTTTTCCTTCCTTGGTTGGTAAATGGACCCCCTGTTTTAGAAGTTTAACTTCCAAAACAGACAACCGGGAGGATATCACAAAAACATCGAAAAGTCAAGATGTAATTATTCTAAATGTATCAATTTTTCCCAATCAGCAACCTTTTCTTCAAGTTTTGGATATTGATCAATTGTTGAGCCGATTGATTCAGCTGCTTGCCGCGCTTTTTTAATGATTTCTCTGTCTGTCAATCTAGCCAACCTAAAATTCATCATACCGCTCTGAACAACACCATAAACTTCGCCCGGACCACGTGTTTCCAGATCTTTTTCCGCCAACTTATAACCATCGCTAATATTTTCAAAATATTTTAAACGAGAAAGCGATTTATCTGAATCACTTCCAGTAAAAACAAAGCAATATGACTGATGGATGGAACGGCCAACCCGGCCACGCAATTGATGAAGTTGGGCCAAACCAAATCGCTCTGCATCTTCTATCATCATAACTGATGCATTTGGGATATCCACACCAACTTCAATTACTGTGGTAGAAATTAATAAGTCCGTTTTTCCTTTTTTAAATTTATCAACTACTTTTTCTTTGTCAGCTGGCTTCATTTTTCCATGTAAAAAATCTAATCGTAAATTAGGAAAAATATTTTTTGATAATTTTTCAAATTCGCTGGTTACACTTTTCTTCTCTAAAATAGAAGGATAACCTTTGTAATTAATGATTTCAATTTCGTCTTTTGTCGTCTTTTCTTTAGATTTTTCAATCAAAGGGCAAACCACAAACACCTGTCTGCCGTTTAAAACCTGGTTTTCTATAAACTGATATGCCTTGTCGCGATTTTTTGACTCAACCAATCTGGTTAAAACCGGCTTTCTGCCAGGTGGAGCCTCGTTTAATATGGAAATATCCAAATCGCCATAAATCATTAAGGCAAACGATCTCGGTATTGGCGTAGCAGTCATGCTTAAATAATGAGCTGAAATATCGTTTGTTTTGTCTTTAATAGCTTTTCTTTGCCCTACACCAAACCGATGCTGTTCATCAACAACAACCAAACCAACGTCACTGAATTTTATTTTTTCTGATAACAAAGCATGCGTGCCCACTACAATATCAACCTCACCGTCAAAAATTTGTTTTTCTATTTCTTTCTTGCTTAACTCAAATTTTATACTTTCTTTTTTGACCGCAAATACGCGCTGACTTCTCGTTAGTAGTGCTATTTTTAAATTGCCTTCAAAAAAATTACATAAAGAGTCAAAATGTTGTCTTGCTAATATCTCCGTCGGCGCCATTAATACTGCTTGATAATTATTCAAAACTGTATTGTATAGAGCAATCGCCGCTACAACTGTTTTACCTGACCCAACATCACCTGACAGCAGACGGTTCATTGGTATATTTTTTTCTAAATCTTTGAGTATCTCCCAGGCAGAAATTTTTTGCGCCCGAGTCAAAGAAAAAGGCAATGCTGAAACAAATTCTTTTATCTTCTCTTCCTTAAAAATAATGTTTGGCGCGCGCAAACTTTTTCGTCCCAATCGAATGCGCTCAGCTCGTAGTTGAACTAAAAATAATTCGTCAAATTTAATTCTTTCTGTTGATGCTTTAAGCTCATTTTCTTCTGAAGGAAAATGGATTCCTTTCAAGGCATCGGCAATAGGCATCAGGTCATATTTCTCAAGTATTTTTTCAGGTAGCCATTCTAAAATTTTATCACTTAAAGGTAAAATTTGCTTTATCAAAAAACGCATCTGCTTTTGTGTTATCCCATGAGTTACAGGATATATAGGCACTAACCGCGCTGTATGGGCTGTTTCTCCACTGATATCTTTTTCATATGTCGGACTTATGAATTCCACCCCTATCATGTCTGATTTAACTTTACCAGACAAAAATATATTGTCGCCTGGTTTTAACATTTTTGCTATAAACGGCTGATTAAACCAAACCACGCGAATGCTACCGCTTTCATCAGAAACCAATGCTTCAGTTATAATTTTACGACGCCTAAATGAGCGCTTGTTTGCTATTAACTCCAACTTACCACGCACTGTGACAGACATTTCGTCTTTGAGAGAACTGATCGGAACAATATTACGAAAATCTTCATAGCGAGACGGAAACCAATATAACAAATCTTGCGCTGTTAAAATATTAAGGCGGGTTAGATTTTTGGCGGTTGTGGCGCCCACTCTACTCAATTTTATTATCGGCGTATTTATGTCCATACTGACTTTGATTATACCACATTGAATGCCCAAATAAATATAAAACCCGATCGAATGACCGGGTAGGAGAAAAAAACTGACGATGTGGCGCTCTACGGGCGCTTGAAACGCTCGTAAAGAATTGTGGTCGTATGCAGAAAGTTGCCTTCGATATTACCCTGATGGACACCAGTCCTTACCTCAAAGGCAATAACGCGACCAAGATAATCGGCGGGGATCTGGCCGTACACTTCGGCGCAGGTTGGCTTGATTTCTGGGATATTTGAAACCCAGTAATGGTAGGTGCGAATTTCGGCAATCTTTCGCACTTTTAAAGCGCGATTACCGATACGGGGAGTCACATTGTACATCTCATCCGGGCTTTCTACCCGAAGAAAATACAGCTCACCATAATCACAAGGCACCAGTCCTTTTTCTGTTTTGGAAAAACGCATCACCGGACGTATCCGTTTGAAATGTGCTTGCAAAACATTATTCGGCAAATTCGGAATTTTCAAGGACATGCCTTTTTGCCTCCTTTCTTTTTAAATATGAGCAGAGCCTCTTTGGCCTGCTTGTGATACTAAACATATTTTTATAGCATATTTTAGACAAAATGTCAATAATAATAAAAGAGTTCGACTCCTGGCTTAATCACGTACAAAGCCCGACATAAAGTCGGGCTTTTTTATACGTGGTGATCTCGCCAGGAGTCGAACCTGGATCTCCAGCTTCGCAGGCTAGTGTCCTATCCATTGAACGACGAGACCGTATTATTTTAAAAACACACCTCTCGCTGAGGAGAGGCGAAGTTTCTACTGAATTTTTAATATTCTTCCCAGCCGATCGCTTATTGGTTCTTCTTCGCGCTCAATATCCTCCACCAAATATTGATTCAAATAACTACGCAATTCTATCGGGTCAACATCATCCAGCGGAATAGAAATGCGATGTTTTAAAATAGTCTTTGGCTCAAAATACAAAGTTTTAATCTCCGGCGGATTGTAAATTAGCCAATATTTTTCAATCTCAAAAAATGGAAAAAATTTATTGCCAATAACCACTCCGGTTTCGGTAATGGCAAAATCCAATTCTACCGGTTCATTCATTTCCTGTAAAACTAAAATTATGGCAAACAGAACAATAATTAAAGCAAATAAATAATTGGCACTAATAACAGCAAAACCAATCAGCAAAATTGCAAAAATCCCCATAACTAAATACCAGCGGCTACCGCGCTCATATTTTTCGTATTCCTTAATCGTCCAGTTGTAAATCACTTCACCTAAATTTACGTCTTCTTTTGATAAATCTTGAGGCATAAAACTAAACTCAAATTTCTGGTGGCCACTACTGGACTCGAACCAGTGGCCTCTTCGATGTGAACGAAGCGCTCTAACCAACTGAGCCAAGTGGCCAGAAAAAATACTGGCTAATTAATTATGAGTCGCCTTGACCCATTGCCTTGATTGGCTTAATTCAGCATATCATGTCCTAGGAGAAAAATCAAGATAATGGTTGATTTAGCCAAAATAACCTGGTATAATGACTTTGCTAATGAATTTATGCGGGAACCGAAAGAGCAAAATAAATCGGTAAATTTTTTGGCTCCTGAAGGATCAAAAACACTTGGCGCTGTTGCCCCTGGGAGTAATCAAGAAAAAAACAAAAGACTTACCATTCTATATTTTATAGTCGGACTAGCGGTCATCTCGGCGGTTTTTTTTGGCATCCGGGCAATGACGGCAAATAACGAAGCGGAAATAGTTGGTATTCTCAAACCTAAAAAATTTGGTTTTTTTGAAACGGTTAAAAATTTCTTTTTCTCACCTGAAAAGAACCTAGTTGGCGAAGAAAGAGATCGTATTAACATTCTCCTTCTAGGTATCGGTGGGCCAGGGCACGATGGACCTTATCTTTCCGACACTAATATTATTATCAGCGTCAAACCAAGCACCAAAGAGGTTGCAATGATTTCAATCCCCCGCGATCTTGGGGTTAAAATTGAAAATTATGGCGTCTATAGAATAAATTACGCAGACGCTCTTGGAGAACAAAAATATCCGGGCCAAGGAGGTGAATATGCTAGAAAAATATTTTCCGAAAATTTCAACCTAGACCTGCCTTATTATGCCCGTGTAAACTTTCAAGCCTTTGAACAAATTATTGACGCAGTTGGTGGAGTAGATATTAATGTAGAGCGCCCCTTTACTGATTATTCATACCCAGCTGCCAATTTTGCCTATCAAACTGTTTCTTTTGCCTCAGGTACTCAGCATATGAACGGTGATGTCGCTCTTAAATACGCCCGTTCACGCCATGGTACAAATGGAGAAAATTCTGATTTTGCTCGCGCAAGAAGACAACAGCAAATTATTTCCGCCCTTAAAGACAAACTTTTATCCTTCGGCACATTAGTAAACCCGGTAGTATTACAAAAAATTTGGGAATCAATTAGTCAAAATATTTCAACCAATCTTGAGTTCAGTCAAATGATATATCTAGCATCAATCGCCCGTGAGATTGATTCTTCAAAAATAAAAAATTTAGTAATAGACAGCAGTCCAAACGGTTATTTATATTCCTATATTGCACCGACTGGCGCTTTTATGTTAGCGCCAAAAGGCGGAAATTTAAATGCAATCAATTTGGCAATTGCCAATATATTTGAACAAAATTTTCAATCCGCCATCCCTGTAGATACTGAGCTTGCTCTAACCAGATCAAATGATGAGCTGAACAATTTTGACGCAAACACTTCAAGCGCATCAATCCCAACAAGCACTTTTTCTAATACAACTACGCAACGTTTAGCGTTTTTAGAAAATGCAAAAATTGAAATTCAAAATGGCACATGGCGCGCTGGATTAGCTAGCCGAATGCAAAACAGCTTGGCAGATCAAGGTTTTAATGTTATTACTATTGGTAACAGTGTGAAACGACCGACCGCGACAACCACAATTTATTTAATTAACCAGTCAGTACCAAATGAAATTGTAAGCTACTTATCCAAACAGATGATAGGTAAATTAGAAATGGTTATTCCAGACTGGCTGCATGAGGACTATGATGATCCACAAACACTTGACAATGAGATGGGTGCAAAATTTAATCCCGAAACAGATATATTAATAATACTTGGCACAGATAACAAAGAATAATATGGCAACTCCAGCAAAAATAATTGACCAAAATCTTCCTACCGCCGTACTAATCGGCCGGGTTAACGTCGGCAAATCCACGTTGTTTAACCGCCTAACAGAAACATCTAAGGCTTTGGTTTCGGATACTCCTGGCACCACTCGAACAAGAAATATCGGTCTCGTTAATTGGCGCGGAAAAAACTTTCAGCTTATCGACACTGGCGGACTAACTTTTGACAACAATGTAATTTTTGAAAAAGATATTGTTGAGCAAGCCGAGATGGCTTTAGATATTGCCGATTTAATACTTTTTGTAATTGATCTAAAAGATGAATTATTGCCGCAAGAAAAAGAATTAGCAAAAAAAATAAGCAAAAAATACAAAAATAAGAAACAAGTTATTCTTATCGGTAATAAAGCAGATGGTGTCCAGGATCGAAACCGCGCCTATGATGCCGAATGGAAAAAGCTCGGTCTTGGCGAACCAATCCCAGTTTCAGCCGCAAATGGAAGCAATCTTGGCGATTTGCTAGACTTTATGTATAAAACACTCGGTCGAAGCAAAAAACGTCCTAAAAAAGCAAAAGAAAAATCTGCTCTAAAAGTAGCGCTTGTCGGTAAGCCCAATGTAGGCAAATCTTCACTTTTTAACAAATTAATCGGCGAACCCAGGGTGATTATTTCTGACATGCCCCATACTACCCGCGAACCTCACGACACACTCGTCGAAGTTGAAGGAGACAATATTATTTTTATAGACACGGCCGGTATCAGAAAAAAAACCAAAGTCAAAGGCGATCTTGAGCGCGGAGGTATTGATAAAAGTTTAGATTCCATTGAACGGGCTGATGTTACTTTGCTCGTACTTGACGCTTCCGAACCCATCACTGACCAGGACAAACAATTGGCCGGCTTTCTTAACGAGCACGCAAAAAGCGCGATTATTATTATTAATAAATGGGATTTAGCTGAAGATAACGAAGATTCTTTCCGCAATGAAGTTTCAAAAAAAGTATATAGCTATTTCCCCCATCTTGATTATGCGCCGATTGTTTTTATCAGTGCCAAATCAGGATATCGCGTACATCAAATTTTTCCTCTTATAAAAAGAGCGTCCGAAGAACGAAAAATATCGATACCAAACGACGAACTAAAAGAATTTCTCAATAGAGTAATTCGTCTGCGCCAACCTTCACGCGGCAAAGGCGTTCGTCATCCGAAAATTCTAGATTTTAAACAGATAGCCAATGGTCCGCCGGTTTTTTTAGCTACCATCAAACATAAAACTTCACTTCATTCTTCTTATATAAATTTTTTAAAGAATCGACTACGCGAAAAATACAGTTTTTTTGCAGCACCGATTGTAATTAAAATGAAAAAAAGCAAACGTTTATAATCAGCAAATAATATGAAATTATTAGTCGGATTAGGCAATCCGGATAAAGAATATATAGGCACTCGACACAATACAGGGTTTATTTTTGCTGATAGGCTGACAAAAAAATTTGATGCAATTTTCTCAATTAATAAAAAAATAAACGCTGATATTGCCGATATAAAGATAAATGGCAAAAAATTTATCATTGTCAAACCATTAACATTCATGAATAAATCCGGAGAAGCTGTCTGTTTGGCAGTTAAATATTACAAAATTAACAAATCAGAAATTGTCGTTATTCATGACGATAAAGACATACCAATCGGCCAGTATCGGCTCCAAGAAAATCGCGGTGCTGCCGGTCACAAAGGGGTGGAGTCAATTGTTAATGGCCTAAAAACCAAAAATTTTACACGCCTAAGAATTGGAATAAAGCCAATCAGGGATATTAGAGATACGGCTGATTTTGTTCTTAAACGTTTTACTAAATCTGAAGCTGTAATTATAGATCAGGTTGTCGATCAAGCAATAGATAAATTAATTGAAGTTTATTCATGATTTTTCTAACATGAATCCACTTGCTTACTTTGCTTGCTGTGCAAAAATTAATAACCGCCGGTTAAATCAGCTGGCGGCTTATTTTTTCAGCCTAGACCAGGTGCTAAAAGCCAGTTATAAAGAGCTGATAAATGCAGGCATGAACGAAGAAGTAATATCAACTTTTATAAAATGGCGCACAAATAATCCTCCTGATAAAATAGCGGAAAAACTTAGTCGCGATCAAATTTGGACAGTAGTCCTAGGCGATGAGAATTACCCAAGCCTTCTAGAACAAATTACTGACCCCCCGCAAGTTCTTTTTGTTCGGGGAAAATTGGCTGAAAGAAATTTCGTGCATTTAAGCGTGGTCGGTACTAGACGTCTCACTGCTTATGGCAGACTAGCCTGTGAAAAATTAGTTAATCCTTTGGTTCAAAATAATGTGGTTATTGTTAGCGGACTGGCGCTAGGTCTCGATGCTGTAGCGCACGAAACCACATTGAAGGCTGGAGGCATAACTATTGCCGTTCTTGGCGGTGGTATTGATAAAAATACCGTTGCTCCACATTCTAATCAAAATTTATCCGAAAAAATTATTGCTTCAGGTGGTGCAATAATTTCTGAATATCCACCAAATTACCCACCGGACACTTATACATTTCCTGCACGCAACAGGATCATTGCCGGCTTATCAAAAGGCACCTTGGTAGTTGAGGCGCCCTCATCTTCAGGAGCGTTAATCACCGCCAACTGTGCTTTAGATTATAATCGTGAAGTAATGGCCGTACCTCACCAAATAAATGCTCCTATGGGTAAGGGCTGTAATATGTTAATTAAAAAAGGAGCGCAGGCCATTACTGAACCAGAAGAAATATTAGAAACACTAGGGATTTTAGTATTAAAACAAAAAGAATTGAAATCCGAAAATAACTTATCGCAAATGGAACAAAAAATTATATTAACATTGGATAATGAGCCTAAGCATATTGACACAATTATACAACTAACTAAACTAAACAGCTCAGAAGTAGCCTCTGCCGCAGCTATGTTAGAAATAAAGAATCAGATAAAAAATATTGGCGGAGCAAGATATATTAAAGTATACTAATATACAATATATTGACACTTTAATATTTTCTGCCTATAATACGACGCGTTAAAAAAATATATGAAAACACTAGTAATTGTCGAGTCGCCGGCCAAAGCTAAAACTATCTCAAAATTCTTAAGCAAGGATTATACCGTGAAGTCTTCTTTTGGCCACATCCGGGATCTGCCGAAGCGCGAACTCGGTATTGATGTTGAAAACAACTTTGAACCAAAATATTCTGTTTCTCGCGATAAAATGAAGATTGTTAAAGAACTTCGAGAAAAAATGGCTAAATGCGATCAAGTCCTTTTTGCAACTGATGAAGACCGTGAAGGCGAGGCTATTTCTTGGCATTTGGCTACTGTTCTCAAGGTTGATCCAAAAAAACTTAAACGCATCACTTTTCACGAAATTACCAAAGACGCAATTCAAAAAGCGATTAAAAATCCACGCAGTTTGGATATTAAGTTAATAGACGCTCAACAGGCTCGACGTATTTTAGATCGTTTAGTCGGTTATAAACTTTCTCCTTTTCTGTGGCGTAAAGTGGCTAAGGGCTTATCAGCTGGTCGTGTTCAATCGGTGGCTGTGCGCTTAGTTGTTGAAAGAGAAAGAGAGATTAACAGTTTTGTACCAGAGGAATACTGGTCAATTGAAGGACTTTTTAACAAAAAAAATATTGATACTTTTCCGGCTAAACTGATAAATACTCCTGAGGGTAAACTAGAAAAAATGAGTTTAGGCAAAAAAGCTGAAGTTGATAAAATTCTTTCTGCTTTAAATAATGCATCATATTCTGTTTCTAATACTGAAGAAAAGCTAACTAACCGGCTACCTGCTCCTCCATTTATAACTTCAACTTTGCAACAAGAAGCAAATCATCGTCTCGGTTTTTCGGCTAAACAAACCATGCGCATTGCCCAACAACTCTATGAAGGTGTTGAGCTCGGAGCTGAAGGGTCGGTTGGTTTGATTACTTACATGCGTACCGATTCAACAAATTTATCTGAAAAATTTCTTACCGACGCGAAAGATGCTGTTTCTAATAAGTTTGGCAAAAAATACACCATTGATTCACCTCGTCTTTTTAAAACGAAAAGTAAAACAGCTCAAGAAGCCCATGAAGCAATTCGCCCAACAGAAGCCAACCGCGATCCAGAATCAATAAAGGATTTTCTTGATAGAAATCAATACAAACTTTATGATTTAATTTGGCGAAGAGCTCTGGCTTCACAAATGGCAGCAGCCAAAGTCAATAATGCTTCAATTGATATTAGTTCAAATAACGACTATCTATTTCGGTCTAATGGACAAAATATTGTATTTGAAGGATTTTTAATTCTTTATCCAGAAAAAACTAAGGAAAATATTCTGCCAAAAGTAACAAATGGCGAAACAATAATTTGTGAACAAATCAAACCGGAACAACATTTTACCGAACCGCCTGGAAGATACTCTGACGCTACATTAGTTAAAGTACTTGAAGAACACGGCATTGGCCGTCCTTCAACCTACGCACCAACCATCGCCACTATTGAGGATCGTGGTTATGTTGAAAGAGATGAAAAAAAGAAATTATTCCCTAAGGAAATTGCTTATTTAGTCAACGACCTTTTAGTTGAGCACTTTCCGAACATTGTTGATTATAAATTTACTGCCGGCATGGAAGAAGATCTGGACGCTGTTGCTCAAGGTGAAAAAAAATGGCAACCGGTTATTGCCGCTTTTTATGAACCATTTATTGAAAATCTCAATCAAAAAGATAAAGAATTGTCTAAAAAAGAATTGACTGAAGAAAAAACTGATGAACTCTGCGAAAAATGTGGCGCAGAAATGATTATTCGCATGGGTAGGTTTGGACGTTTTATAGCCTGCTCAGCATATCCAAAATGTAAAAACACTAAACCCCTTGCTACAGAAGAAAAGGAAATTTTTGCTTCAGTCTCTGAAGAAACTTCAAATGATGTTTGTGAAAAATGCGGTTCGCCTATGGTTAAAAAAGTTGGTCGTTATGGACCTTTTATCAGCTGTAGCGGCTACCCGGAGTGTAAAAATATAAAAAGTATAGAAATTAAACTTAATTTAAAATGCCCTAAATGTACTGATGGTGACATTATTCAACGAAAAACTCGCCGCGGTAAAATTTTTTATGGTTGTAGTAGCTATCCTAAATGCGATTTTGCCCTTTGGGATAAACCAACCGGAGAGATGTGCCCTATTTGCAAAGAATCAATGGTAGAGAATAATAAAGGTTCGGTTATGTGCAGCAACAAAGAGTGCGCTTCACGGCCTAAAACAACAAAAACAAAAAAACAGAAATAAAAATCACCCCTTAATCGGGGTGATTTTTATTGCGGGGGCGAAGGGCGAACCTTAATGCCTAAGGTGATGCTAAGGGCCAATCGCTCCCCGCGTCAGTAATTTATCACGAAATATTATTAAAAGCAATAATCTATGTCCTCTTTTTGTTATTAAAAAACAGCACCCCTCACCAAAAAATGGGGAGGGGTCTGTGGCACTAAGGCCTTAGCATCGTGCGCTTAATATAGCATAAATTCCTCCCCTTGTCAAGCCCTTACCATCAGGATACAATAAGATAGTCGCTCAAAAAAATGCTTATTATCGCTAAAATTATGGAAATTAAGATTGCCTTACCTAAACAGGTGACAATTGAAGTGCTGGCGAAAGAACTAAAAAAATACTGCAACCCAGGAGATATTGATCTGGCGCAGTTGGCATATGATTTTGCCGAAAAAGCGCATCACGACCAAACCCGGGTAAACGGTGAACCATATATTAATCATCCTTTGAGTACCGCCTATATTCTCGCCCTTATGAGGATTGATGTAAATATTATCATAGCTGCCCTGCTTCATGATGTGCCCGAGGATACTAGCGTATCCATAGCGGAAATTGAAGAAAATTTTGGCACTGATGTAGCTAATATGGTTAAAGGCATTACCAAACTTGGACGTTTGAAATACCGAGGCGTAGAACGATATATTGAAAATCTCAGAAAAACTTTTATTGCCATGGCCGAAGATATTCGCGTTATGATAATAAAATTTGCTGATCGTATTCACAACCTGCAGACGCTTGATGTTATGCCACCTAACAAGCAGCATCGGATAGCCTTGGAAAGCCTGGAAATATTTGCGCCAATTGCCAACCGGCTTTGCATGGGCGAATTTAAAGGGTTTCTTGAAGATTTATCCTTCAAATATATCTACCCAAAGGATTATGAAAGAGTTAAAAATATTAGAGAAAACTTTATTGCCGAAGGTCAATCCTATCTAGAACACATCATAGCAACAGCAAAAAAAGAAATTAAGGCAAATAACATAAAAATTATTGACATTCACGGACGAACGAAAAAACTATATAGTCTTTATACAAAACTAAAACAAAAAAATTGGGATGTTGGTCAAGTTCACGATGTGGTGGCGATTAGAATTATTGTTAATGATATTAGCGACTGTTATGCTGCACTTGGCATAATTCATAAATTATGGCGGCCGCTTAAAGGAAGAATAAAAGATTATATTTCTCAACCAAAACCAAACGGATACAAATCACTGCACACTACAGTTTTTTGCGAAGACGGAAGAATCGTTGAATTCCAAATACGATCAGAACAAATGCACGAAGAAGCTGAATTTGGCATCGCCTCACACTGGCATTATGACGAACGCAAAAGCGGCTATCGACCTCCGGCCAAAGATATTTCATGGGCTAAAGAACTGGCCAGAATACAAAAAGAGGTTTTAACCAACTTATCCGACCTTGACGCATTAAAAATTGATTTCTTTCATAATCGTATTTTTGTCTTTACACCCAAGGGAGATGTGATTGACTTGCCAGAAGATGCCACCCCTGTGGATTTTGCTTATAACATACACACTGAAGTAGGTAATAAATGCAATGGCTCTATAGTTAACGAACAAATTGTTTCTCTTGATACACCCCTAAAAAGCGGAGATGTTGTAGAGATTATTACAGACAAAAAACGCAAGGGACCGGGTAGAGATTGGTTAAACTTTGTTAAAACAAACAGCGCTCGTCAACGCATTAAACAAAGTCTTAATACAGACAAAAAAAATTGGCTCAAATCAATAATTCCACTATCAGCGGCAAAAAAAGAATCTACTCGACATAAATTAAAAAAATAAAAAAGCGCCTGCATAATTCACAAGACGCTTTTTTTATTTTTCAGCTACTCGCCAATTATCCTTCTAACTAATCTGGCTAATTCTTCCTTGGAAAAATAGGCAATATTTATCACACCCTTGTCCCCTTTCTGTGTAATATTAACTTTTGTACCGAGGGCAACACGAATTTTTTCCTCAGCATAAGACAAATTCGGATCGCGCCTAATCACTCCACTAGACTTAATCTTACGAACTTTATTTTCTAAATCACGAACGCTAATTTTTGTACCAAGCATGGACGAAAGTGCTTCAAGCTGCTCTTTTTCATTTTTTAAAGAAAGCAAAGCACGTGCCTGTCCAGAATTAATTCTTTTTTCTATTAATGCACGCTGTATTTCATCTGGAAGCTCCAACAGTCGAACAGTATTGGCGATAACAGAACGGCTCTTACCAACCTTTTCAGCCACTTTTTCTTGAGTTAAGCTAAACTCTTCCATTAAGCGTTTATAAGCAAAAGCTTCTTCAATCGGATTCAAATCAGCTCGTTGAATATTCTCAATCAAAGAAACCTCTAATCTACCTTGATCGCTTAACTGCTTAACAATTGCGGGAATATTTGTAAGCCCAGCCAACTTAGCAGCGCGCCATCTGCGCTCTCCAGCAATAATCTCATAACCTCCATCGCGTTTTTCATGCAAAAGAAGTGGCTGCAAAACACCGTGTTCTTTAATTGAGCTAGCCAAATCCTGCAATGCTTCTGGATCAAAATAACGACGCGGCTGATCCTTCTGCGGTGCAATTTCTGAAAGAGGAATAACCCAAATTTTTTCGGGTGCACGCAACTGGCTTTTTTGGCCTGTCGAATATTCTTTTTTCTGCCTTTCTTTGGAAGTCGAGGTAATTAAGGCACCTAATCCACGTCCAAGTGACATAGTTATTCAACGTTAAAAAAATTTATCAATATTATTCAAATCTATCTAATACTTCTCTAGATAATCGCTCATATGCTTTTGCTCCTTTACCGCTTGGGTCATAATGAAAAATACTTTTACCAAAACTTGGAGCTTCTGCTAATCTGACCGTTCGGGGCACGACAGAACGAAAAATATTATTTGGAAAAAACCTATATAATTCCTGAAATACTTCCTCGGATAGACGATTGCGCGAATCGTACATTGTTAATACTGCTCCAAGAATGTTCAAATCTGGTCGAATGTTTTCTCTTACTAAATCAATGGTTTTAAGTAGCTGCCCCAACCCCTCTAAGGCATAATATTCTGCTTGAACTGGAATAAGAACATGGTCAGCAGCAACCAGGCCATTTAATGTTAAAATACCAAGCGATGGTGGGCAATCAATAATAATATAATCATATGCATGTTTTGCCTCAGACAAGACATCGGCTAGCTTTGACTCTCGCCCTTCCATGTTTACTAACTCGACATTTGCTCCAGCCAAATCAGCGGTTGCTGGCACAACCCGAAGTCCGGAGTGTCCTGTATTTTTAATGATGTCATGCACCCGAGATTGGCCGACTATAGCGTGATACAACCCGCTATCTAATTCTTCCGGACGAATACCTAAACCAGAAGTAGCATTGCCCTGCGGGTCTAAGTCAACTAATAAAACAAACTTGCCGGTTTCAGAAAGCCCGGCAGCTAAATTTACAGCAGTGGTGGTCTTTCCCACCCCGCCTTTTTGATTGACTATCGAAATTACCGGAGGCATAAATACAAGTTGCTATTATTATAGCATAAAAAAAATAAAAAACAAGGTAAACAAACCATGTTTTTTGCTTTTTTTAGCTATTTTTAGCCAGGAGCGAGGTTCTGGGCTGACTTGTGAATTACAACAGTAAATTTGTGTCGAAGGTGGGAAATCTCACGCACTCACTTCGTTCGCTTTCACGGGAACCCTGCCTACCGGCAGGCAGGCTTCGGGTTCCCGTGAATCCTCCTCCACAAAGAGAAAACTCCCGTTTTCTCCCTTTCCCGTTCTCTTCCCACCTTTACCACCTATAATGCCCGGCAAAAGCCGGGCATTATTTTATACGTGGTGCCGAAGGTGGGAATCGAACCCACACTCCCGAAGGAACACGATTTTGAGTCGTGCGCGTCTACCAATTCCGCCACTTCGGCAATTGCCGACATGTTATCATTTTAAGACATAAATGTCAATGTTACTCCTTGAGTTAACCTTAATTTTAGTGTAAAATATTGAAAACTATGTTTCTTCTTATAATAATTTACGGTTACATCTTGGATGCCACTTTGGTAATCTATTTTATTTTACGCGACCGAAAAAAAACTCATTTATTTTTTGGCAAACACCATCGTATATCTGCGTTAATTATTATTATTCTTGCCGCTGGCATATTAATAGCTCTATACTCAACTGTAATTGAACCCTTTTGTTTACGAATTAATGCAGTACAGGTAAATACTAAAAAAATTTCAAAACCGATTAAAATTGCTTTTGTTAGTGATATCCAAATCGGTAGATATAAAAAAGATTGGTGGTCTAAAAAAATTGTAAAAAAAATTGAATCTATAAATCCGGATCTGGTAATATTTGGCGGAGATCAAATTGACAATGAAGGAACGTTTATTGACGAAAGTGTTTATCTAGAACCCTTAAAAACTATTACTGACAAATACCCGTCATATTATATTATGGGCAACCATGAATATGGTATTGGTGGATCAGTTAGATTTATGCCGCAAAAATATACTGCTGATCTGTCGGAGCTTTTAATTAAACGGATGGCTGCTTTAGACATCACTTTACTGCGCAATAACCTTGAATGCTTAAATATTAAAAATCAAGAAATATGCCTGTTCGGTATTGATGAAATCTGGAAACACCCGCCAAATTTTTCTCAAATTGAAGGATTAAACAAAAACACTTCCTTGATTATTATTAGCCATAATCCTGACGGCATTCTTTACTACCAAGATTATTTACCTAAACCAGATTTAGTACTGGCCGGACACACACATGGGGGTCAGGTCTGGATTCCTTTCTTAGGCCCTTTGGGAAATGCCCAAATAGAACTACCCAATCAATACTACCGCGGTTTAAATATTTATAAAGAAATACCGATTTATACCTCTGTTGGTGCTGGAGAATCTGGAGCGCCTCTTCGTTTTTTTGCCATGCCAGAAATAGCCATTATTGAACTGACACCTTAATTATAACGATATTAGATAAATAAAAAATCGGCCAATAGGCCGGTTTTTTAATACATAATTACTATGGCTTTAGCCGCCCTATGGTTCTGGGAAACGCAATACATTCGCGAACATGCTCTATTCCACAGACCCAACGGACTGTACGTTCAAGGCCGATGCCAAATCCTGAATGTGGCACTGAACCATATTTTCGCAAATCCAAATACCACTGATAATCCTCAATATTCAATCCTTCGTTTTTAATTCTTTCTAAAAGCTGATCATAATTATCCTCGCGTTGACTGCCACCAATCAGTTCACCGCCGCCATCAGTAGCAATTAAATCATCATTTAAAACTAATTCCTGATTTTCCGAGTCGCGCTTCATATAGAAAGGCTTGATTGACTTTGGCCATCTTTCAATAAAAATCGGTACCTCACTATCTTTGGTTAACAGGCCTTCGTCGTCATTGCCCAAATCTTCCCCATACTTTATATCTGAACCCAATTCATTTAATTTTTTAATTGCTTGATCATATGTATAACGAGTGAAAGACGCATCAGCCTTAGCTAATTTATCAATATCGCGCTCAAGAAGCGCCAACTCCTCTTTACAGTGTTCAATGCAATGGCGGACAATATGGCGGACAAGGCCTTCTTGAATTTTAATATTTTCATCATGTTCAACAAAAGCCGCCTCCGCATCCATCATCCAAAATTCAGTAAGATGTCTTTTTGTTTTACTTTTTTCAGCGCGAAAAACTGGACCAAAATCATAACACCGACCAACAGACATAATAGCTGCTTCAATATATAGCTGCCCTGATTGAGCCATATAAGCAGTACCTAAATCAAAATAAGGAACAGCAAAGAGAGTGGTTGTTCCCTCGCAAGCAGTGGGTGTTAAAATTGGTGAATCTACTTTTGTAAAATTTTCCTGATGCAAATATTCATTGATTGCCGTTATGATCGCATCACGCACTCGCATGACCGCCCATTGTTTACTACTTCGAAGCCATAAATGTCTCTTGTCTAGCAAGAAATCCGGACCATGCTCTTTTTTAGATATCGGATAATCCTCAGACAACTGTATTGTATTTATTTCTTGAATTTGCAATTCAAAAACATTTTCTTTTTTAGGGTGCCTGGTTACTTTACCAACAACTTCAACAGACGACTCTTGAGTTATGGTTTCCGCCTTCTGCCAAGTATCCTGACTAACATCGTTCTTAACAATTACCCCTTGAACAAAGCCGTAACCATCGCGAAACTCTAAAAAATTTATCGGTCCGGAGGATCGTTTATTAAAAAGCCAGCCCTTAATCAACACGCTCTCTCCAACATGTTTGGATAAATCTTTTATTAATACTTGTTCCATAATTAATCACATTAAATACGCAAAATCCCACTTATTACTGATGTAGCGTTTACTTGTTAGATTACTTAAGTAGGCGTAATAATAATACTAAATTTGGCTAATTTTAGCAAGTTTTTTGTCTATATGATATTCAGAAAAAATCATAATGGCATTCTTCAAACCGATAGAAACTTTTAACGGCCAATCTCTAATGTCCTGATTAAGAAATATTTCCCAGTGGCTTGCATCCTCATTGTCGATAAACAAAACATCTGACTCGCAAATATTTTCTTTATTACAGGTACCGCAAAATATACCCCCACTTGCTGGTGCAAAACATATCCGACCAACCTGTGACAACATCGCCTTTTTGCAAAAAACACATTGCTCCAAAATTGGCTCATATCCCAAAATTCTAAATAACCGAACGATAAATCCATAATAATGCCCCTCACCGGCTTTGTAGCCATCAACAAAATCAAACCAATCGCGAAGCAAATAAAATATTTTTGGTTCGCTTTGGCCATCTTCGAGAATGCGATCAACAAAAATAGCCACTCGTCCAGCTATTATGCTTTTTTGAAAATCAGCACGTATATTTTTATACGATTTTAACCCAACGACTTTAGTTAAATAACGCAATTCACGTCCTGGAATTACTTCAGATTCTACGAAAAAAAACGGCTCAAGAAAAGCCGCATTTTTGCTGATGATTTTTTTTACACCCCTTGCTAATGCTGTAATCTTTCCCTTTTCCTCCGAAAAAAGTGAAATAATTTGATCGTTTTCACGAAAATCACGACGCGCTAAAATAATCGCTTGCATATATTATTTATTCTTCTCAATATAATCTTGCAGTAATATCATAGCGGATTTCTCATCACGGCTTGCATCGCCCTCCATTCTATCAGCAGCCTGTGAGCTAAACCTTTCATCGTAAACTTCAATCGGCAGATTAGATATCATCTTTTTTAAATCATTTATAAATTCTTTTACGCGTTCGGTATTTTTGTTTTCTTTTCCATCAAGACCGAGCGGCAACCCAACAACTACCTGATCAATGCGTTCTTTTTTAATAACTTCCACAACTTCACTTACGTTCTTTGACAATCCAAAAGGCAAAACTACGCCTATGGCTATATCGCACCAAGCCAGACCTATATTTTTTGTTCCAAAATCAATTGCTAAAATATTCATATATATTCCTCCGGCCTTCGTGTAATCACCTCGCAACCACCTTCAGTCACCACAACTGTATGTTCAAAGTGAGCGCAAAGCGAATGATCTTGTGTTTTAATAGTCCACCCATCTAAAGCAGTGGTAATTTTCCAACTGCCTTGGCTAATCATCGGCTCTAAAGCCAAGACCATGCCTGGTTTTATGATAAAACTATCCAAACGCTTTTCATAATAGTTGGGTATCCAAGGATCTTCATGAACCGCATGACCAACACCATGTCCGGATAAATCCTTTATTATGCCGTAAGACCCTTGTGACTTAACAAATTTTTCAATTGACCTCCCAACCTCAGACAGCTTTTCACCTGGCTTTATTGCTTTAATTCCAACCTCAAGTGCTTCAGCAGTAACACGTAAAAGTTCATATGTTTCTTGCGGTACTTTACCGATAGCTATAGTAATAGCTGTATCAGTAAACATGCCGTGTTTTTTTCCTTTTTTTGATTTAGCCGCAGGCCACTCCATGCCAATATCAATACTAAAAATATTACCATCTTTTAAAAAAACATCTGCCCGAGGAATCCCGTGCACAATCTCTTCATTAAGCGAAGCGCATATTGTTGCTGGAAAAGGAGGGTCTGTTGGGTGATTTTTATAAAATTTAAAAGCTGGACGCCCACCGGCTTTCATAATCATTTCTTCCGCCTGGCGATCTATCTCCCAAGTAGACATACCTGGCTTGCACATCTTAACAAGATCAGAAATAATTTGACCAAGTATTTTTCCTCCCTTTTTTAAAACCTTTATGTCACTTTTATTCTTAATCAACATATTATTAATCAGCCAGAGCTTTTTTTACATCTTCTGCTACATTTTCAATTTGTTGTTCTCCGTTTATTTCTTTTAAAACGCCTAACTTTCGAAAATAATCCAAAAGCGGATTAAGTGCAGAAGAACCCTGGTCGATAATGCGATTTTTGATTATTTCCGGCTTGTCATCGGATCTCGGTCTCAATTCACCATGGCATTTTGGGCAGCTTGTAAGATCCTTTGTTGCAGGCAACCAAGGTACAATCTCGCCGCAAGAAAGACAAACTCGACGCTTGGTCAGTCTGTCATACGCCTCGCTGTCGCTGATTAATATTGCGACAACAAGAGAAGAATTATCTAAATTTTTAGATTTTAAATAATCAAAAATTTTCTCTGCCTGATTTACTGTTCGAATTGCACCGTCAAAAATTATGCCTTTATCTTTACTCTCTAAAAATTTATCTATGGTACGAAAAACTAAATCGCAAATAAAATCATCTGGCACTAAGCGCCCGGCCAAACTTGCCTCTTCGACAATTTTTTTGTCATCTTCTTTTGCCTCAGGGTCGACAATAATGGCGCGTATTAAATCTCCAGTCGAAACATGGTGATAATTATATTCCTTGGACATAAGCTTGGCCTGCGTCCCCTTACCAGAGCCTGGTGAACCAAGAAAAAATATTATGTTTTTCATAAAAAAATTTTTTTCTATTCTTTATAATGCTCGACAAAATATCCTTTAAAATCGTCCATTAAAGAGCTGAAATCAACCTTGGTAATTATATTTTTGTTGCGCAAATTCGATAAAACTTCATATATTTGCTGCAGAGATATTGCGCCATCACCACGCCGACGAGCTAAAATGGCGTTCTCTACCGCTTCTTCTTCAGAATTGGTAAACGAACCAGAAGAATTAATTCGAACATGCGCTAGAAATCGCTTTATTTCAACTTCTGGAAATTGGTACTCTTTTTGCGAATATTTAATTGAAGGACCGAATAACCCCATAAAAAATGAACATTAATGTCAATTTTTTGCTTAAACTAGACAAAAAATATTATAACTTAATTTACACTCATTGACAAGGAAGCACTAGGAACAAAAAACCGCCCTAATAAGAGCGGTTATTCTATTATTGTAGAAAATTATATATGGTCGTATTCGTGCATTGTTACCTGAGACTGAATTTGCTTAGCTGATTCAATAGCTACCGCCACTACGATAAGCAAAGAAGTACCACCGATAGTCAAAGCCTGCGATCCACTGACTGCCTTCACTAAAAGTGGCAAAATTGCGATAAGTCCAAGAAAACTAGCACCAACTAAATTAATCCGACTAACAATGGCGCCAAGATAATTCTCAGTTTCTTTACCTGGACGAATACCAGGAATAAACCCGCCGTTCTTCTGGAGATTTTCCGCCACCTTGTTTGGGTGAAATATGACTGAAGTATAGAAAAAAGTAAAACCAAAAACCAGAAGAAAATATGCAATTCCGTAAAAAGCATTATTATTAAACAATCGAACAATAAGCATGGCTAAGCTTTTCAGCCACTCGGCTTTTGCACTAACAAAAAACTGGGCGATCATCGGAGGGATAAGCACGAGAGAAATTGCAAAGATAATCGGAATCACGCCAGCCATATTTACACGCAGGGGCAAATGTGTAGAACCACCACCAAAAACACGACTACCGCGAACTTGTTTGGCATAATTCACCGGAATATTCCTCTGCCCTTCGTTAATAAAGACAACGCCAACCACAGTCATAAGTGCTACAATGCCGAACATTAAAAAAGTATAAAAATCAGCAGAGCTATAATTAGCTATTGCTCCAGCTATGGCCGTCGGAAAAGAAGCCACGATACCGGCAAAAATCAATAATGAAATACCATTGCCGACCTTGCGTTCGGAAATAAGCTCGCCTATCCAGACTAAAAACATAGTACCAGCCGTAATACTAACAATAATTGTAAGCATGCCTACAGCCGACAAATCTGCCGGAAGAATATTTCTGGATGACTTTGATAAAAACTGTATCATTGCATATGATTGGAAAAAAGCCAAAGGAACCGTCAGCCAGCGCGTATACATGTTTATTTTTGCCTGGCCAGACTCTCCTTCTTTTGAAAGCTCTTCTAATTTTGGCACAATCATCACCAATAATTGGAAAATAATGGAAGAAGTAATATAGGGAGCAACGCCAAGCATGATCAAGGAAAAATTCTTGACCGTACCACCGGCAAAAATATCTAAAAGCTGAAAAGCTTGCTGACCAGCCAAAAGCTCGCGCAATCCTTCAACATTTACACCAGGTACTGGAATGTGAGCTACCAACCGATAAATAACTAAAAGACCCAAAACAATAAGAATATTATTTCGGATATCTTTTATTTTCCAGACTTTTTGAAGTTTATCCCACATATATAAGTACTTTATTCTACCGACATAAAGCCGGAATAAACACTTAACAAATATACCACAACCACCCAGTGATTACTAAGCTTCTTTGTACTTTGTAATTTCTCCGCCGACTTTTTCAATCATCTCTTTGGCGCCTTTTGTCACGCCAATACCGTCAATAATTAATTTCTTTTTTAATTCACCTTTGAGCAATACTTTTGCTTTAAGAGCTCTTGGTTTAACAAGACCCTTCTCCTTTAGTGCGGTCAAATTAACAGTTTCACCAATATTAAAATTCTTTTCTAAGTCTGATAAATTAACCTCGACAGGTTTTATTTTCAGACTTTTAAAACCCCTAAGTTTAGGAGTTGACTGCATCAAATTCTTAAATGCTTTTAATTTCAAACCACGACTGCCACCAGAACGAGCTGTCTGTCCTTTACCTCCACGGGTTGAGTAAGTGCCATGTCCTGAAGCGTTGCCGCGACCAACTCTTTTGCGAGAATGTTTAGCACCGCGCGCTGGTTTCATTGTATGTACTGATAATTTCATACTTTTTATTTTTTATTCATCTTATCAGACTCTTTTTCTTCATCCTGTTCCTTCACTACAGCTACTTCCTTAGCTTTTTCTTCCTTTGGCAAAGCTTTTTTCTTAAAACTTTCCAGTGCTTTAAAGGTTGCTTTTACAACTGCTATCTTGTTTTTGGTTCGACTCATTATTTTTGAAGAAATATTAAGAACGCCGGCCAATTCTAACACTACTCGCACCGCTCCTCCAGCGATAACACCAGAACCCACCGGGGCAGGCTTAAGCAAAACCTTGGCTGCCTTATATTTACTAATTATTGTATGTGGAATAGTATCATTAACCAATGGCACCTTTATTAAATTCTTTTTCGCCTGTCGCATTGCCTTTTCAACAGCCAACTGAACATCTTTGCCCTTGGCTACACCAAAACCAACTCGCCCTTTTCTGTCACCAATAATAATACAGGCACGAAAACTTAAATGCTTGCCACCCTCAGTGACTCGTGTTACTCGAGCAAGATCAACAATATGCTGATCAAACTCCTTGCGCTCAGCACGTTTGAATTTATCACCTTTTTTACGAATTGGTTTCATAAAAATTTATTTTAGTGGCAATTTAAAATTTTATTCCTCCGCTCTGACGAATACCCTCGGCAACAGCAGCCACCCTACCATGATAACGATAGCCACCCCGATCAAACACAGCCTGAACAATTCCTTTTTCTTTTGCCTTTTCAGCCGCTAATTTCCCTGTTAAATAAGCTAAGGCGACCTTACCTGTCATGCCCTCAACTTTTTCTTTGCTCTTTTCTACTTCATCAGAGGATGCGGAACACAAAGTATGGGCTTTTTTGTCATCAATAAACTGTACTGTAATTTTTCTTAATCCTCGAAATACCGAAATCCGCGGACATTCTGAAGTTCCCTCAATATGCGCTCTTACACGCGTATGACGAACCAAACGTCTAGTGCTTTTATTTTTATTAACAGATCTTTTCATATTATTTCTTTAAGATGCGCTTTTGGCGGCAGTCTTACCGACTTTACGCCTGATTATTTCATCAATATATTTTATACCCTTTCCCTGATAAGGCTCCGGTTTTTTAACAGCGCGAATCTGGGCCGCTGTTTCACCAACCAACTGCTTGTCAAATCCTTCTATTTTAATAATATTTTTTTCAACAGAAATTTTTATGCCTGGTGGAGAATTAAATTCAACTGGATGCGAATAGCCAACAGCCAACACAAGCTTGTCTCCCTGCATGTTTGCTTTATAACCAACTCCATTAATTTCGAGTTCTTTAACAAAACCTTGAGAAACACCTTGAATCATGCCCTCAGCTAAGCTAGAAAATGTTCCCCAAAGAGCACGCTCATTTTTATCATTTTCACGCGATACCTTAACGCTTAATTTATTATCCTCCACTGAAATGATAACACGCGGATGGATCTTTAAACTAAGTTCCCCCTTCGGGCCTCTTACAAGCAGAGTTTGGCCAGACACTTGAGCGGTCACTCCTGGCGGTAATTCATGAATTTTTTTACCAACTCTTGACATACTATTCAATAATAATTCTTAATATATTTCACAAAGCAATTCTCCTCCAACTTTAGCCTTTTTTGCTTCAACATTACTCATTATTCCCTTTGGAGTTGATAAAATAGACGAGCCTAACCCGTTCAATACCTTTCCTAATTCATTACTTTTAACATATCTTCGCTGACCGGGTTTTGAAATGCGCTTAAGCGATTGAATTCCCGGCTCACGCCCATCATACTTTAGTGCGATAACAAGATCTTTCTTTACATCACCAGTGATTTCAACCTTAACAAGATAGCCTTGTCGCACCATCGTTTCGGCAATAGCATGCTTAATTTTAGAAAACGGAACAACTACCTCTTTCTTACGAACCATTGAGGCATTGCGAATTCTAGTTAACATGTCAGCGATTGGGTCAGTCATCATAATTTTTCATTCAAAAATATATTGATTACAAATTTTTACCAACTTGATTTACGAACACCAGGAATCTTTCCATCGTTTGCTAATTCTCTAAAACAAATCCGGCATAAGCCAAACCTTCCGAAATATCCGTGTTGTCTACCGCATTTCCAACATCGACGAACAATTCTTGTTGAAAATTTTGGTTTACGATTTGATTTAGCAATTTGCGATTCAGTAGCCATAAACAATAATTATTTAACGAAAGGAAAACCAATTTTTTCCAATAAGGCCCGTCCTTCTTCAATACTTTTCGCAGTAGTAGAAACAACAATCTGCAAACCGTGATTTTTTTCAGCATCACTTCCTTTTATTTCTGGAAAGGCTAGATTTTCTTTAAAACCAAGATTGTAATTACCGTGACCATCAAATGATTTTCCCGAAATACCTCGAAAATCCCTTGTTCTTGGCAAAGTTATAGTCAGTAATTTTTCCAAAAAATCATACATCTTTGGGCCTCTAAGCGTAACCATAACTCCAATATCCATGCCTTCACGAATCTTAAAATTGGAAATAGCTTTTTTTGCTTTTGTCCGAACCGGTTTCTGCCCGCTAATTTTCGCCAAATTCTTCTCGACATTTTCGATATAACTCGGCTCCTTTATAAACCTGCCAACTCCAACATTAAGCACAATCTTTTTAATTTTTGGAGCTTGTGAAACACTTTTATATTTAAATTCCTTCACTAATGCCGGTACTATCTCTTTTTTATATTGTTTATACAAATTCGATGTCATATTGATTATACAATTGATTCCTTACATTTTTTACATGTTCTTTTCTTGCTCTCTCCTTCTGTTTTATAACCGATTCTTGTTGGTTTGCCGCATTTCTCACAAATTAACATAACATTAGATACTGCCAGAGGAGCAGCCAGTTCAATAATTTGTCCTTTTTCTCCTCGCTGGCGAGGGCGCAAGTGCTTTTTCATCAAATTTAAACCTTCAACAACAATCTTTCCTTCTTTGGAAAAAACTTGAATAACTTTGCCTTCCTTACCCCGATCTTTACCGGCAACAATTTTTACTTTGTCGTTTGTTTTTATTCTCATACATTTATATCAACTGGTCTATTAAAGCACTTCGGGCGCCAAAGAAACAATCTTCTGGAAACCATTAACACGTAATTCTCTAGCTACTGGCCCGAAAATACGAGACCCTTTTGGTTCTTTTGTCTTTCTGTCAACAATTACGGCAGCATTTTCATCAAAACGAACATACGTTCCGTCTTTTCGTCGTGTTTCTTTTCTCTGTCGAACAATAACCGCATGTACTACTTCACCTTTTTTTACTAAACCGCGCGGAGCAGCAATCTTCACGGAACAGGTGACAATATCGCCCAAACGGGCATATCGTTTTCGATAGCCACCAAGCACGCGCAAACACTGAAGTTTCTTTGCGCCACTATTGTCTGCAACTGCTAACATTGAGCGATGTTGAATCATATGTAAATCTTATTTTGACAAAACCTCAGTCAGCCGCCATCTTTTTGTCTTTGATAATGGTCGGCATTCAACAAATTTAACAGAATTTCCAACTTTTGCTGCTTGTTTTTCATCATGAACATAATATTTTCGACTGGTTCGGTAATACTTTTTATATTTTGGATGAAGGGTGCTTCGAACAACCTTAACCACGATCGTTTTTGCCATTGCATTAGAAACAACCTCTCCGGTAAATTCGCGCTTAATTACTTTTTTTTCATTTTTATTTTCCATATCTTTGTTCAAAGCAAATTATTTTTTCTTAGCCTCACTTATTTTTGCATTTATAAGCATCTTTATTCTGGCTATTGTTTTGCGAGCATCTTTAATCTTTCCAACAGTTTTTAATTGCTGATTTGCAATTTTAAACCTAAACTCTCGTAGCAAAGCTACCTGTTCACTTAACAATTCCTTCAATTCTTTTTCGCTTTTTGTCTTTAATTCATCAAAATCCATATCCAATATTATTTTTCTACAAATTTAACTCTTAATCCTAATTTATAACCAGCCAATTTAATTGCTTCGGCTGCTTTCTCTTTTGGAATACCGGCCATTTCAAAAAGTATTGTACCCGGCTTTACTACTGCTACAAAATATTCCGGTGCGCCCTTGCCTCCACCCATTGGCTGTTCGTTTCCTTTTTTTGTAATTGGTTTATCAGGAAATATCCGTATCCATATCTTACCTCCGCGCCTAACATAGCGCGTTAATACGCGTCTGGTAGCTTCAATCTGGCGACTAGTAACCCAACCATGAGTCAAACTTTTTAACCCAAACTCGCCAAAAGCAATAGCGTTCATGCGAGTAGCCACCCCCTTATTACGGCGGCGTCCTTTATGCCATTTTCTATGTAATACTTTCTTAGGCGTTAACATACTAATATTTATTTTTTCTTTTCTTCTTTATCAATTTTTGCAAAACGATCATGGCGACCAAAGGCCTCGCCGTGATAAATCCATACCTTAATGCCAATTTTTCCATATATGGTCTGGGCTTCAGCTAAAGCATAATCAACATTACTGCGCAATGTGATAAGCGACATTTTACCAGCTGCCAACTTTTCGCGTCGTGAAATTTCCACTCCATTTAATCGGCCGGCCATAGAAATTTTTACACCCTTTGCGCCAGCAGACATTACCTTCTCAATTGCTTGCTTCATTACTCTCCTAAAAGGCATACGCCTTTCAATTTCTACAGCGCAATTAGCCGCGACAATAGAAGCCGATAGAGCCGGCTGTTTCACTGGCTGAATATTTAGCTTTACTTTTGTCTTACACTGCAAAAATTTCTTTTCAATATGTTTTCGAATAATATCAAGTCCTTGTCCGGAACGACCAATGATTACACCCGGTTTCGCGGCAAGAATAGTAATGGTCATATCCTTTGGACTGCGCTCAATTGAAATCGCATCAATACCAGAATCCTTCAATTTCTTTCCTAAATACTCGCGTATTTTAACTTCCTGGGAAAGATGCGTTGGTAAATCGCTTTTTTTAGCAAACCAACGGGAATCCCAAGCATAAATATACGGCGTGCGATGAATTTTCGGATGTACTTTATGACCCATACAAATCTAAATATCTAATATCTAAATCGTTAATATATAAATTATTTATTTTTTTCCTTTTTCGTAATTTTCTTATCTTTTTCAGCTTTCTTCTTTTTTATTTTCGGCTCTTCAGAAATCAAAACAAGTTTAATATGCGAAGTGCGCTGCCTTATCGGGGTTGCCCGGCCATGAGCTTTCGGCATCCATCTTTTTACCATCGGACCTCCGTCTACAGTAATAGTTTTGACTCGCAGGGTATTCAAATCAAGCTTAAAATTATTCTTTGCATTGGCCACAGCTGATTTCAGCAATTTAAGCATTGGCTTGGCTGCTCTCCGCTTATTTATGGCAAGACGATCGAGCAAAATAACAACTTTGTGTCCACGCATCAAATCAGCAATCAACCTCACCTTGCGGGGGCCCATTTTCAAAAACCTTAATGTTGCTTTGATTTCCTGCGACATATTAATTATTTAATTTATTTTGACGATCCAGCTCCTGCCGAGCCTGCTTTACCTGCCTGATCCTTTGCCATCTTTCCACCATGTCTGATAAACTTACGAGTTGGTGCAAATTCACCCAAGCGATGGCCGACCATATTTTCATCTACGCCTACATTTATAAAATCTTTTCCATTGTGCACCTGAAAAGTAACCCCAACCATTTCCGGCGAAATCACACAAGCACGCGACCATGTTTTGATCGCAGTCTTTGCACCGCTGTTTTTCTGAGCCAATACTTTCTTCAGGAGTTTTTCGTCAATATATGGCCCTTTTTTTAAACTTCGTGACATATTCAATAGCTATTTAAATTATTTTTGGCGGCGTCGTGATTTAATAATAAATTTATCGCTCCATTTTCCTTTTTGACGAGTTCTAACGCCCATTGCAGTTTTACCATAAACTGTCTGAGGACCTCTTTTCTGACCAATCGGACTATGGCCCTCGCCACCGCCATGCGGATGATCAACTGGGTTCATGTTTTTTCCCTTTACTGTCGGTCTGATGCCACGATGGCGCGAGCGACCTGCTTTTCCCCAGCGAATTAAGCGCCTATCTGCATTACTAAGAGAACCGATTGAAGCAGCACATTGCTTGCGTACCATTCTAATCTCACCAGAAGGTAATTTGATTTGAGCAAAATCTTTTTCAATACCAACCAGCTGCGCGGATAAACCAGCGCCTCTAACCATCTGTCCACCCTTTCCTGGGGTCAGTTCAATATTGAATACAAAAGTACCAATTGGCATAAATTCTAAAGGCATCCGATATCCAACTTTTGGCTCCATGCTTTTATCCGAAGAAATTACCTTATCACCAACGCCTAACTGGGCTGGTGCAAGTATGTAGGATTTTTTGCCATCAGGATACTGGATCAAAGCTATTCGCGGACCACGATTTGGATCATACTCAATAGCCAATACTTCAGCTTCAACTCCATAATTAATTTGTTTAAAATCCACTAGGCGATATAATTTCTTCGCCCCACCTGATTTATGGCGTACCGTAATAATGCCCTGGTTGTTTCGTCCAGAATGCGGCTGAAGCGCAACAGTCAAAGATTTTTCAGGTTTCTTTTTTGTAATATCAGAAAAAGAGTCGACTGATGAGTGTCGGCGGCCACTTGATGTTGGTTTGTAGACTTTTATTGCCATATAAAGCTAATCTTCTCAAAAAATTTTAGACGCCTTCATGAATGGTTATACTCTTGCCTGACGGCAGAGTCACCACGGCCTTCTTGTAATCTGAGCGTCGACCGGTTGAACGGCCAAAACGTCTCTTTTTTCCTTCCATATTGATTAAATTAACCGTCTTCGGTTCTATTCCGTAAATTTCTTTAATTGCTTTTTTAATTTGAACTTTGCTCGCATCTTTTATAACTATAAAAGAATATTTATTTAAACTTTGAGCAATAGCCGCTTTTTCGGTAATCAACGGTTTTAAAATTAATCGGTTAGAAATAATCGAACCCTTTTTTGACGACTCAGCTTGATTCGACTTAACAGCTGTAGTTTCAATAGGAGTGTCAACTTTTTTTTCTTCCTCTTTAATTTTCTTTTTTCTATTAATTAAACCCATATCAGATTATTTTTCGCTTTTTGTTAAAATTCTTTCCAATTCATTAATCGCATCTTTACTGACAATAATTGCTGCATTTTGAACTAAGGAAATAACACTAGCATCAACCGCTCGGATTGTTTCAATCGTTTTTAAATTGCGTGTCATCTGGTAAACCTTTGAGTTGTCTTCTGCGCCAGTCAATACTAAAAATCTTTTCTGTTTTACTGGTAATTTGCTTAAAAATTGTACAAACAACTTTGTTTTTGGTTCAACAAAAGCAAAGTCCTCTACTACGTACAAAGCATTTCCTTCAACCTTGTCAGACAAACACATTTTAGCAGCCAGTTTTCGTGCGCGCTTATTAATTTTAGCTTTGTAATTGCGTTCAGCTAAAGGACCGAATGTTACACCGCCACCTACCCAAAGAGGTGAACGAATTGAACCGTGCCTGGCACGACCAGTGCCCTTCTGACGCCACGGCTTTTTACCACCACCGCTTACCTCGCCACGATTTTTACTATCGGCCCAAGGCTGGCGCTGGTTGCGCATCTGTAATAGAAAAACTTCATGAACAAATTCAGGTTTAACTTTTACCCCAAACACCTTGTCATTCAAATTCATTTCTGACACTTCTTTTCCTTCTAGATTGTATACCTTTGTCTTCATAAATATTTCCCAAATTATTGACTTGTAACAGTTGGTTCTTCTACCTTCATTTCCTGCTTATCGCCCTCAACTGTTTTTTCCAAAGACGGTGTTTCAACAGTGTCATTTTTAACCTCTGTTGTTGTTTCTCCAACGACTTGCTCGTCATTTTTTGATTCTTCATTCTCCTGATCAACTTTCTCAACAGAAGTCATATCTTCTGTGGCTGGCTCTTCAATTTTCTTTATTTCTAAATCACCAGGACAATAAATCTTAATCAAAGTATTTCGCGCTCCTGGAACCGCACCTTTAATCAAAAGTTCATTTATTTCAGGACGGACTTCAACTATTTCAAGGTTTTGTACAGTTACCGGTTCACCGCCCATTCTTCCGGCCATACGCGTACCCTTAAATACTCGCTGTACACCTCCAGCACCAATTGCACCCGGAGCGCGCAAATCATGTTTGTGGCCATGTGTAGCTGGCGAACCCTTAAAATGATGACGTTTAACCACACCGGCAAACCCTCTACCTTTTGAGTTTCCAGATACAGTCACTTTATCGCCGGGTGAAAAAACTTCTACTGTAATAATGTCACCTCGATTCAAACCATCAATCTTTTCAGTTTCAAAGGAACGCAAATAACGCATTGGCTTTAAATCTTTTAAATGGCCACTTTTAGGCTTGTTGACTCGAAAATCTTTTACTTCATCAAAACCAATCTCAACAGCCTGAACATTCTGTTTTTCAGGAGTCTTAATCTGTACAATTTGACACGGACCGGCCATCACTCGGGTAACAGGCACAATCTCGCCTGTTTGCGAAAATACCTGTGTCATGCCAATTTTTTTTCCTAAAATAAATTTCATATATATACTGTCATTGCTCCACTTTCTTCTTTTTGCGGAGTTAACCTTTAAACTTCCCCTCTTAACAAAAAACTAGAAGCAATAAAACTGAATAAACTTCAGTGCTATCGCTTCTAGCCAAAAACTACTTTCCAACTGGCTCAAATCACTCAGTCTAACAACACACAAACCAGTGGTAATAACTAAACTAATTTGGCTATTTATAAACTAAATTTTCCAATATGATTCTCCTCGGTCATTTGCAGTTCTTATAAATGTTTTCCTGTTCCGCATTTATGCGGACTGATCTTATTTATTTGAAACTGTCCGACCGCTTGATAACGTCCCCAATTTTACTAAATTAACCAAAAATTGTCAATAGTCTAACAATGGCATTAAGATATTAATGATACGCCAGTGCTTTATTGGACAATTTTTCGCTAAAACAAGATAAATTTTAACGGTCTACATTTTAATCTCAATATCCACACCAGACGGTAAGCTTAGACTCATCAATGCATCAACACACTTCGGCGAAGCGTTCATGATATCAATTAAGCGCTTATGAATGCGCATTTCAAATTGTTCACGAGCGTTCTTGTGCACAAAAGTCGATCGGTTAACTGTAAATTTTGTCTTCTCAGTTGGTAGCGGTACTGGGCCAATCACTTTAGCATCATTGCGTTCTGCCGTATCAATAATCATTTTGGTCGCCTGATCGATTATTTTGTTATCGTAAGCGCGTATTTTAATGCGTATTCTTGTGGATACTTCGGTAGTTTTCTTGGTTGTGCTTGCGGGGGTCATGGTAAAAGAACATTATTCCATGTCTTAGAGGGGCGCAATAGCGCCCCTCTATTGACTTGGGTTATTTAATAATCTTCGTTACAACACCGGCTCCAACAGTTCTTCCGCCTTCGCGAATAGCGAATTTCATTTTTTCCTCAATAGCAACCGGCTTAATTAATTTAACAATAAAACTTATAGTATCCCCAGGCATAACCATTTCTGTTCCTTCCGGCAATAAAACCTCGCCAGTTACATCAGTGGTTCGAATATAAAACTGAGGCTTGTAACCCTTAAAGAATGGTTTGTGTCGACCACCTTCTTCTTTGGTTAAAACATAAACTTGAGTTTCATACTCTGTATGCGGTTTAATTGAGCCGGGTTTGGCCAAAACCATACCACGCTCTACTTGCTCTTTCTTGGTACCGCGCAAAAGAATGCCGGCATTATCTCCAGCTTGGCCTTCTTTCAGTTGCTTGTTAAACATTTCAATACCTGTAACAACTGTTTTCATTGGCTCCTCAAGCAAACCGACAATTTCAATCTCATCGTTTATTTGAATCAATCCGCGCTCAATACGACCGGTAACGACTGTTCCACGGCCTTCGATTGAAAAGACATCTTCAATCGGCATTAAGAACGGCTTGTCTGTTTCTCGAACTGGCTCTGGAATATATTCATCCAAAGTTTTAACCAACTCCATAATCGGTTTTGTCGCATTTTCATCATTCGGATTCTGTAAAGCCTGAAGGGCTGAACCGCGAATAATAGGAGTGGTATCTCCAGGAAATTCATACTTTGTCAAAAGATCGCGAATTTCCGCTTCAACAAGATCAATTAGCTCTGGATCAGAAACCTGATCAACCTTGTTTAAGAAAACAACAATGTGAGGCACGCCAACCTGGCGAGCCAAGAGAATGTGTTCGCGAGTCTGCGGCATTGGGCCGTCGGCAGCGGACACAACCAAAATAGCACCGTCCATCTGGGCCGCGCCGGTAATCATGTTTTTGACATAATCAGCATGACCTGGGCAGTCTACATGGGCATAGTGACGCTTTTCTGACTCATATTCGACATGGGCAGTGGAAATGGTAATGCCGCGAGCCTTTGACTCTGGGGCCTTATCCAAATCATCAACACCCTTTTTCTGGGCGCTCATACCATGAGCGGTTAGAACCTGCAACATCGCAGCAGTAAGAGTAGTCTTACCGTGGTCAACGTGGCCAATAGTACCAACATTGACGTGTGGCTTGGTTCTTACAAACTCAGCCATATTAAATACTATTCACGGCACTGCTCCGAGTGGTCGGTGCAGATTTGTAATCCAGCCGTCGAAAAATTTTGAATAAAATAAATTATCTTATTTTAAGCGGGCCCCAAAAGACAGAGCTATCCGCTCTAATAGACGCTTGACATTATAGCAGAATATAAGAATTTTGCAAGAGAGGGCACGATAACGACAATATAAACGAAAAAAAGCTTTATTCAACTGGTTCTAAATAAAATTTTTCCTCTTCTTCTTCGGACACATCGCTTAAATCCTCTTCCTCCAAAAACCCTGTACGCGGACTGTCATTAAACTGCCTATTGCGGTATTTTTCCTCTGACAACACCTCGCTAACTGACGGTATTGAAGACTTCCGACTCTTAAAACCTGATTGAACATTCTCTTCTTTCTGATCGGAAAAATCTTCCACAATCGGTTTGTCAACTATTTCATCTGCCACATCAGTAATTTGTGTTATTTTTTCTTTATCTTTTTCTTCGCGCCACTCGGAAATATTCTGATTAATTTGCTCGAGCATTTCTTCATCAATTTCTTCCGCTTTATCATCTTCTAAAAAATCCGGCACTGCATCGAAATCATGATCATGGTTTTCATCATTAAAATCAGACAGATCTTCATATTCATCTAAATTCATTATAACAAAAACATCATCGCTTTCTTTGTCTGCGACAACCAGCCGATCGCCGGTTTTACGGACTAAATTTAATAATCTTTTTAACTGGACATTATTCATAATTTTTTATTTTGTAGGGTGAATTATAGCAATAAAGCGAATAATGTCAAGCATTTTGTTTTTAAAAAAATAAACCCCGGATAGATGTGTCCGGGGTGTAAAAAGGTAGGGTATTACTTGGTATTTTTAAGATCTTCTTTCGCCGCATCATCGTCTTTTTGGACAATTGGTTCAGCGCAAATCTGCTCTACCAATGCCAACGCTTGGCTCATTTTAACGTCGATTTCTTCGGCTTCTTTCATCCGAATGGCAAATAGTGACTGGTAGGTTTTGTTCAAGCCTTCGCTTTCTTCGTAAACACGCTGAACTTTGGATTTTGCTTCCTTGAGTGAAACCATCACTATATCAAAAAATCTGTCGAACTGCTCCATCTCTTCCAATTTTGCCTGCAAGCTGGAGAGGTTTTCCGCCTGAACTTCTTGAACCACGTTAACTAGAGCAGCCGCCTTATTATGCGTCTCTCTGACGCGGTTTTCGGCGTTAACTCGCATTTCGTCTAAAGCCGTCTCCGCTTCTGTGATTATGAGCTTCAGCCTGGCAGACTCACTGTCTGCCTTTTCTTTGGCCCTAACTGCTTGCGCTTCAAGCTCCGCTACTCGATCAGCACAGCTTTTTGAGGCTTTTTGCAGATTGGTCTGCGCCTCGGAGATAACACTGGCTGTCATTTGCTCAAACTTGCTGATCTTATCTTGCTGAATTGCCTGCTGTCGTAGAAAATCAGCCTCAGCCTCAGCCATCTGCCGATTTTTATCCTCAATGGCTTCGCGGTATTTGGCCAGAGTATCGTGATAATTTGAATTGATTGCCCGCGATTCCTGACGAGCCTGATCCAAATTTTTTTCCATTTCAGCAATATCATTTTCAAGCGAAGATATCTCCTCGCTCAGGCTACTGCGAAGATCCGTGAGTTCACGCACATTTTCTGTCAACGAATCACACGACGATGATAGCTCGGCAATTTGTTCATCGAGCCCGGTTCGCCTTTCGCCGAGAACACGACATTCAGCCGCTAGGTCTACCACCTCGTCACGAACTTGTCCGGCCAATTTTTCAGCGCTCACTTTGATCAGTGAAAGCGTGTAAATTGCCGCCTGGTAACGAACAGCCTCATCCACTTCAGGCTTCAGTTTTTCTCTAAGCTCCTGGCTAATGCCGATTTCGTCCATTTTCGCAACAAGCGCCAGCGATTCATTGCTCTGCTTTCTTTCGTGAGCTTCTAATTCAGCCATCTCGGTCGTGGCAGTCGCGATTCGCGCCTCAGCCTCCTGCATTTTCTCTGCCGCATCAGCCTCAAGTTGTTCGGCCTTGTTAAGGAAGAGATCAGCTTGCGCGTTCAACTCCTCAGCTGCCTGAAGGCGAGCCTTGCATTCGGCCATTTTTTCAGCTGCTGCCTGCTCTGTGTTCAAGGCGTCGAGTTCAATGTCGTGCGCCTCTTCTTTGCGTTTGGCAACTTCTGATTTTAGTTCGGCAGAACTCTTTCTGATTTCGATAATTTCATGCGTAAGCTCGTCAACCTCGCGCCCTAGCTCTTCTTTGGCAAAAAGCGCATTTTTTTTGGCTTCAGTGAGAAAACCGAGATTGTCATTGACTTGCTTCAACTCCAGTTCGTGGCTAGCGACAATTGATCTGATTTGTTCTAGTTCGAGACAAAGTTCGTTCAACTTTTCAACCCCCTCTTCAACTTCCTTTCTCGTTTCAACGTCATTATCATCTTTCACCGGAACACAATCTTCAGGGTTCAATTCGATTTCCTTTTCACTGTTCTCATCGGTCTGATTGTCGGTCGTGTCATCCTCAACTAGTTGAGAATTTGCCTGTCCGCCATTGGCGAAGTACTCCTCAATAAACGACTCCAGAATTACCCAGTCAGCACCGCTCTTCTTCATGCCCAATATAAAACCTGCGATACTTGTTACTTCCGCGCGATCTTCAAGAATATTAGGAAACACTTCGTCAACATCACCCGGGATCGAAGAAAAGCGAACAGTCGTCCGCCCCACGTTCTCCGCATTTTGCGACGCAACATGAAGCCTGGCGCATCCTTCCGTACCTATTGCCCCACGCATCAGATGCAGCTCTTCGGAAGTAAGCGGCCCCGGCAAATTCGTCAAATATCGAACCAACAGATCAACTTTCGACTTTCCTCCCAATTCAATTTTGTCCATTACCGGACCTCCTTGTTTCATTGTAATACTCCTTTCTTTTTTCAAGGAGCGATTTTGTTCTTATTCTGAACGGTTAAACCTATCACAAGATTATATAATAGTCAATAGAACAGAAATATCAAAATTTGATTCCTTAAATATATGTTTTTTTAGCTAATACAAGCGAAAAAGGTCTATTGACAAAACAGTCAAAATATGCTATACTAATTCTTGTAATTAAACAGTTTTTTACTTAAAACAGGCTAAAAAGCCAATTTATAAATAATTGAAATCATTATGATAGGTGAACAAAAACCCTTCTCGCCATCTGAAGAAGAATGGTTTAAAAAAGGTGAAGAAATGAAAAAAGAAGGCAGTGAATTTATTCCTAAAAAACCAGTCGAAGCATCCGCCAAGCCCCAAACAGAAAAAGAATTTTTTGGCGAAGCAGACACTGAACAAAAAGAAGCTGCATAATCATAACAATATAAAAAAAGAACCCCAATAAGGGGTTCTTTTTTGTTTCACTTGAAAGTTATTTCTTCTTGCCCTCAATAATCTGCTGAGCAACATTATTCGGCACATCCGCATAATGATCAAACTCCATGCTATAACTTGCTCGGCCTTGCGTCATGTTGCGAAGCGATGTGGCATAGCCAAACATGGTGGCGAGTGGCACCATGGCGCGAACTACTTTCATCTGACCGCGTTCAGTCATTTCTTGTACTTGACCGCGCTTAGCATTCAAATCACCGATAACATCACCCATAAATTGTTCTGGTACCAAAACTTCCACTTCCATAACCGGTTCCATGATGACTGGATTAGCTTTTTTACAAGCTGATTGAAAAGCCATTGAACCGGCCATTTTAAAAGCAGCTTCCGATGAATCAACTTCATGATAAGAGCCGTCATAACAAACAGCGCGCACATTGACCACTGGATAGCCGGCCTGTATGCCGCGGGTAACTGCTTCTTTAATACCCTTTTCAATTGCCGGTAAATATTCTCGTGGGACAATACCGCCTTTAATTTCATCAACAAATTCAAAATTCTTTTCTGCTTCAAGCGGTTCAACTCTAATCCAGCAATGTCCATATTGGCCACGTCCACCAGACTGTTTAATATATTTTCCTTCAGCTTCAGCTGTACTTCGGATTGCTTCCTTGTAAGCAACTTGCGGCGCGCCAACATTGGCTTCAACCTTAAATTCGCGCTTCATTCGGTCAACTAAAATTTCCAAATGCAACTCGCCCATGCCAGATATAATTGTCTGCAATGTCTCATCATCAGTCCGTACCTTAAAAGTCGGATCTTCTTCAGCCAGCTTTTGCAGTGCCATGCCGATTCTTTCCTGGTCGCTTTTGGTCTTAGGCTCAATCGCCACTGAAATAACCGGTTCAGGAAAAGTTATTTGCTCAAGCACTATCTGGTGGTTTTCTTCACAGAGTGTATCGCCGGTAATCGTTGATTTAAGGCCGATAGCCGCAACAATCTCACCAGCATATACATCCTGCACTTCTTCACGGTGATTAGCATGCATCCGAAGAATTCGGCCAATTCGTTCTTTTTCTCCTTTGGAACTATTATAAATATATGAACCAGCGCTAATTTTTCCGGAATAAACTCGGATAAATATTAATTTGCCAACAAAAGGATCGGTTGCCACCTTAAAAGCAAGTGCTGAAAAATGTTCGTCATCCTCTGCTTGTCTGGTATCCTTATTGCCCGTTTCTGGATTTGTTCCTTCAATCGGCGGCAGATCTGTAGGCGCCGGCAAATACCAAACCACAGCATCAAGCATAAGCTGGACACCAATATTTGATAAAGCTGCGCCGGTGATAACCGGATATATCTCATTTTTGATAACCATTTCACGAAGGCCTGCCCGAATCTCTTCAACCGTCAAAGCAGTTCCGCCTAAAAATTTTGTCATTGTTTCGTCGTTTGCTTCAGCCACTTTTTCCACCATTATGGCCCGGTATTCAGCCACCTTTTCCTTCATATCCTCAGGGATAGGTATCTCTACAGTATTTTCTCCATTTTTTCCCTCAAACTTATAGGCTTTTTCTTCTATTAAATCTATTACTCCGGACAAAGTACTCTCCGCACCGATCGGCAACTGAACTGCTATTGCATCTTTTGACAATCGCTCTTGAATTGATTTTATACTCATGTAAAAATCAGCTCCCATCTTGTCCATTTTATTGATAAAAGCAACTCTGGGAACATTATATTTATCTGCCTGATGCCAGACAGTTTCAGACTGGGGCTCCACGCCCTGCGAGCCGTCAAACACGGCCACAGCGCCATCAAGCACGCGAAGCGATCTTTCTACTTCAGCTGTAAAGTCAACATGGCCTGGAGTATCAATCAGGTTGATGCGGTGTCCCTTCCAAAAACAAGTAGTGGCGGCTGAAGTAATAGTAATACCACGCTCTTTTTCCTGTTCCATCCAATCCATTTCAGCTGCGCCTTCATGGACTTCGCCTATTTTATGCTTCCGTCCGGTATAAAAAAGTATCCGTTCGGAAACAGTTGTTTTGCCGGCATCAATATGGGCCATAATGCCGATATTTCTAGTTTTATCCAATGGATATTCACGAGGCATATAAAATATTTTTTAGAATGATGAAAATTATCTCGCAAATCTAGCGAAATGTGCAAAGGCCTTGTTGGCTTCAGCCATGCGGTGCACGTCATCGCGTTTTTTAATAGCATCGCCTGCACCCTGAGCCGCTTCGTTTAATACCACCGCCAACTTATCAGCCATTGGCTGGCCTTTTTTGACTCTGGCCGCGTCAATAATCCAACGGAAAGCCAGTGAATTCTGGCGCTCGCCCCTAACTGGAAACGGCACCTGATAGTTAGCTCCGCCGACTCTTTTGGAACGGACTTCAACTTGAGGGGCTACGGTACGAATCGCGTCCTCAAAAATTTTTACTGGATCCTGTTTGCTTTGTTCAGCGATTTTATCCAAAGCAGAATAAACAATGCCTTGAGCTACTGTTTTCTTGCCACCCTTCATTACATAACAAATAAATTTTCCCAGCAAAGCATTGCCATATTTCGGATCCGGCGTTGGAATACGCTTTGGTGATTTTTTTCCTCGCATATTTTTAATTCAATAATTCAAAAATTAGGCTTTCTTTTCTTTCGGGCGCTTAGTGCCATAAACCGATCGACCGCGTCGGCGTGATTCAATCCCTTGAGTATCATAAACACCGCGGACAATATGATAACGCACACCTGGCAAATCTTTTACACGTCCACCGCGAAGTAAAACGATTGAATGTTCCTGTAGGTTGTGACCTTCGCCCGGAATATAGGCGATAACTTCTACCCCATTTGACAGACGCACTTTAGCGACCTTTCGAAGAGCCGAGTTTGGTTTTTTCGGCGTAGTTGTATAGACCTTGGTACAAACACCGCGTTTAAAAGCCGCACCTTTCTTGAGTACGGTTTTCTTACGGTGCAAGTTATCGGTCATGAACTGCAAAGCAGGCGTCTTGGATTTGACCGCCTTTGATTTGCGTCCTTTACGCAATACTTGATTGATAGTAGGCATAATAACAAAATTTTTAATTTTTAATTTTGTAATTTTTTAATATAATGAAACATTCGCCCAAGGGCGAGTAACAAAAAAGCTGACCTTTTGTTAAAATCAGCCACGATTTTCGCTAAAGGTTTAGCTTTCGCTTTGGTTTTTCAGGCCAAATCGAAGTTTTACGTTCGACGATAGGATATATTATGGATAAAATTTTGTCAATAGTTCAGGGCGGTAATTTATAAGCATTTATTTTTTCTTAAATTATGATATAGTATTTCATATATGGAAAAACGCCCCACACCACAATTTAAATTTGAAAACGAGGAAGGAAAAGAAATCGAAGGAGAAATTCTACCAGCGGTCAAAGATTTAAAAGCTGTCTGGCATGAGCTATTTTTAGACCACGACACACTAGAAGATGCTGAAAGTTTTGCCGAACATGTGCAATTATTCACAATAAACGAGGGCAAAAAAACTGAATATTATCTTATCTTAACTGATGTAAAAAATCATAAGGCCAATGAGCTGATAAACATCTTTGGTGCTCAAAGAGTGCCCACCCCCATGGATTTGTTCCTTTCTGACGTAGCTCACGCCAAAGCAGTTAAAGACTTGCCTCTATCTTTTAAATCCGAGACGAGCCGAGTGTATAAAATTATTTCCTAATTTAAAAAACCGGCACAAATATGCTGGTTTTTTAATTATAAAATTTATAAATCCCCTATATCCCGGAGGAAACTTCCGGGTTTTATTTTTATTGACGCCTCTTCGTCAACATACTCCACGCCCGCTAAACTGTCGTTAAGCGATAAGGCCCGGCCATTTTTCAAAAATGATTTGTCGTCTAAAAGGTCACTATCAATTTCTTCCAAAAACATACTCGGCCCTGAAACCATATCTCCCCAAGCGCCGCTCTCCATTGGATAGCTTAAAAATAAATTTTTCTTGGCCCTGGTTATGGCCACATAAAATAAACGGCGTTCTTCCTCCAATCCGTTCTGTTCACTCAAAGCCCGGCTGTTGGGAAAGCCTCCGCTGGTTAGATTTATCATAAACACTGCCGACCACTCCAGCCCCTTGGCTTGGTGTACGGTGGAAAGAATTATTTTTTTGTCACGCGGTACTTTTGTCGTCTGCATTTTTTGTCCATAGTCCTCAGTTAAATTTGCTTCAGCTAAAAACTCGGATAAATCTTTAAACTTACCGGCATAAGCGACTAATTGCTCCAAATCGCCCATCCGTTCACTGCTGTCTAAATATTCCGCTTCCATATAATCCTCATAACCCATATCCAAAATTGCCCTAACTAACTCAGCCGGCCTGCTAGTCCCTAGATTTAAAAGCTCCTCCCAAATGCGGGCAAAATTCTGCCAGCCAACTTTTGCCTTTTCACCCAATATATCAAAACCGATTGATTTTATTTCAGCCACATTTGAAGCTGTGCGCACCGCCTGAATAATTCGCTCAACTGCCACCGGTCCGATTCCCTCTTCTTTTAAAAGCACTCTGCGCCAGGCCGCTTCGTCCGCTAAATTGTTTAAAAGACGCAGATAAGCCAAAACATCTTTAATGTGCGCCCGTTCAAAAAACCTGACTCCACCGCGATAGTCATATGGAATACCGGCTTCAACCAAAGCAATTTCCAGTCGCTGAGAATGGTGTGAAGCCCTAAAAAGCACGGCGATTTCATTTGCCGTCAGGCCATCGTTTAACAACTTAGAAATTTTTTTTACAATATTATCCGCCTCGCTTTCCCCGTCTGCCTCTGGTTTAAGTTCGGGTTTTAAACCGCTTTGAAAAACAGTTTTTAAATTTTTTGGATACTGATTTACATTGTTGGCAATGACTGAGTTGGCCAAAGATAAGATTTCCTGACTTGAGCGATAATTTGTTTCAAGTTTAAAAATTTTTGCTCCTGGATAATCATTTTCAAAATTTAAAATATTCTCAATATCCGCCGCTCGGAAGGAATATATACTTTGTGCGTCATCACCCACTACAAGCAAATTTTCGTGTATTGAAGACAATTTTTTTACAATGCTGGCTTGAATTTTATTTGTGTCCTGATACTCATCAACCAAAACATATTTAAACTGCCCGGCATATTTGCTGAATATTTTCTGTTCGTTTAAAAGCCGGAGTAAATTAACCAGCAAATCATCGAAATCCATGGAATTTGCCGCTATTTTCCTTTTTTCATACTCACCGGCAACATGCTTTATTTCCTCTATCCACTTGAACCACGACGGATATTTTAAATCTAAAACATCTTCAATTGTTGTTTCGGCATTGCGGGTGTAGCTAATAATATCTTTAATTATCCTGGCTGAAGGAAATTTTTGACCAGCGGTGTCAATTGATAAATTTTTAATGCAAGTTTTTACCGTTGCTTCGCTGTCAGCAGAATCCAAAATTGAAAAATTCGGGGAGTAGCCAAGCAAACCAGCATGGGCGCGCAAAATTTTATAAGCAATATGGTGAAAAGTTCCGGCCCAAGGCAATTGCTTTTTCGCACCGGTTATCTCACGCACTCGCTTTACCATCTCCCCCGCTGCCTTGTTTGTAAAAGTGACAAGCAAAATATTTTCCGGATCAATTCCTCGTTCCAGCAAATAAGCTACCCTATAAGTGATGGTTCTCGTCTTGCCTGAACCGGCACCGGCCAAAACTAAACAATGGCCGTCGCCTTGGTAGACTACGGCCAACTGTTCTTGATTGAGTTCAGAGGAAAAATCTATCATACGTATTCATCGGCTACGCGGGGATAAAACTGTCTAAGCTTTAAATCAACTCTTGCCACAATATTTTCCGGTTCTCCAATAAACACAACTGGCTTTCTGTCATCTTCAAATTCTACTTCCAAACGATATTGGCTTGGCGTAAAACTTGATACATTTTTCTGTTTTAATTTCCTTAATGACCAACCTCTAACAAACTCTTCTTCGTCCAACCAATCTTGAAGAAACTTGTCGAAATTTTCTTCTTTATCCATGGCGATTGATTCTGGGTTGGCGCGGCGTCGCCCATAGTATCTTTCCGCCATTTTCCGCATATGAATTGCAGTATTTACAGCCCCCTTTTGCGCCAATTCAGCTTTTTCAGCAAAATACTTTGGAGTTAATAAAACATTTAACGGCAAACCGTCTTTGTCGCGCTCAACTTCCATTAAACCATCCTCTTCAGCCTGGCTAAAATCGCTGTTATATGGATCAAGCGCGTCGCCAAAACCGGGTATGCGAAAACTGTCTGATTTTAAATCACGTTCAAAAAAATTACGGCCAGGCTCTCGCGCCGCCATTCGCACCTCTTCAATTGTCCGTGGTCTTTCTGACATACCCAACATATCAACTTCCAGAGACAAACATCAATTAGCGCCTATGCTCTGAAAAATAAATAACTAAATATTTATTAATAAAAAAAATTATATTATTTGTGCTTGTCTATTGTTGTGCATCCAACTTCTTAATCTCAATCAGGTGATAAATAGTTATAGCCCATCGATTCGTAAAACACACTGGAAGTTGTATTGCTGGGCATATTATAATCCGCTATCATCTTATCAAACATTGATTTAATGGTCAAAACATATTACATTAAAGTATAAAACGAACGAATCGGAATTTTGTTGAAGACAACTGCGGAGCACGACTCGGAGTCGGGCGAGCATTAGGGCGACGAACTACAGCGAGGAGACCCGTGTCTGAAACAAATTTCCAATGAGTGAGGCATTAAAAAAATAATTTCGCATTTTTTCTTTTATGTCATTTTTTGAGTTGATTCATGAGGACAAAAAAACCGGCGCCCGCGCTGGCATCATACACACTGATCACGGCGATATTGAAACGCCTTGTTTTATGCCGGTCGGTACACAGGCCACTGTAAAAACTCTAGACCAAACGGACTTGGATAATTTAGGCGCTAAAATAATTCTTGGTAATACCTACCACCTACACCTGCGCCCTGGCGAAAATTTGATACAAGATCTCGGTGGTCTGCATAAATTTATGAACTGGAACAAACCAATATTGACTGATTCCGGTGGTTTTCAGGTTTTTAGTTTAGGTTTACAGAAAGAAAAAAAAGGCCAAGGTGGTTTAGTCAACATAGACGAAGATGGAGTGGAATTTAAATCACACATTGACGGATCCGCCCATCGCTTTACTCCGGAATCAGCAATTGAAATCCAACAAAAACTTGGTGCTGATATTATCATGACATTTGATGAGTGCACGCCGGACACGGCACCGCCTGAATATGCTCGTCTAGCCATGGAACGAACACACAGATGGGCAGAAAGATGCCTGGCGACACTGCAACAAAAAAACACTGTGGCACCGCAACATAAACAATTTTTATTTGGTATTATTCAAGGTGGCCCGCATCGCGATCTGCGAGAAGAATCCGCCCGCTTCATATCGTCTTTAAATTTTGACGGTATTGCCGTCGGTGGAGAATCTATAGGTTATAATATGGATGCGACTGAAAAAATTATGAAATGGGTACTGCCGCTAATCCCAAAAGACAAACCGCGCTACACCATGGGCGTCGGACTGGCGCCACAAGATCTGCTCCGAGCAGTATCCGCCGGCTCTGACATGTTTGACTGCGTTGGACCAACGCGACTAGCTAGACACGGCATGCTATTTACATCAGACGATAAAAAACGATTAAATATAAATAACGCGCAATACTCTAAAGACTTCGCTCCAATTGATAACTCATGCACTTGTTCAACTTGCCAAAATTACTCTCGCGCCTATATCCATCATTTATTCTCGGCTCAGGAAATAACCGGGCTAAGACTAGCTTCGATTCATAATATACACTTCATGCTTAACCTAATGAGTGAGGCACGCCAAGCAATTTTAGAAGATCGCTTTGAAAAAATAATATAAAAAAGGCCTTTTAAAAAGGCCTTTTTTTAGGATCTATAAAAATATTTTTTTTCTCTGCCACGCATGTCATCTTCATACATTCCCTTGGTGATCTTTGGGAATAACTTCTTAATAATCGTAATAAAAATTTTAGCCGGCAATTGAGAGCACACGAGAATCGATAAAAAAATAATCAAAATCTGCAACAATTTATACTGAGCCAATATTTTTTCCTGAACTATAAAAGTAGCGGTGAAAACAGTCAGCAATCCGTTGAAAAGAATAATAGAAAAAAATAAAATAGAATTTACAATTACAGCAAATTTACTTTCCGTAGATATTTTTTTTTCCTCCATCGACACCCTCCAATTGTTATAGACCCCAATTATAAATGAACCGAGCGCATAATAACATTTATAACTTCTTAAGTCAAACTAAAACCCCCGGCTATTATCGGGGGTTTATTAAAAAAATATCTATTATCTCTTTGGTCACTACTCTCCTATACAATCACCCGCTTTTAACAAATCCATGGCCGAAGGAGTCGCTCCTGCCACTAACTCATTGGCGCGCTCCTGCCCCAGTTTATCAATAAAACAGGACTGCATTGATGGTGTTATTTCTGTCGGCAATTTGCTTACATCCACTCCTAAGCCTTCTAGTGTTTGTTCCTGGTCGGCCGAAAGCAAGGGGTTTTTATCAGTCACTTGAGTCGCATCTGCACTAGGAACGGTCTGGCCTGTCTCAAGTGGAGTATAGCCCTCAATTTTAGAACTTAAATAACTGTTGATGATGCTACCGACAAGTTTGTTGCGCGAATTAAAAGGATTGAATACAAAAACAATAATCAAGGCTAAAATTGCCACTAAAATCGTAATAACTAATCCCCAAATAACTTTTTTCATATAATTATAAATATTTTTAACCAGCTATGCTGCGTTCTGTCGACGAATTGGTTTTTTATTTTTTGGCTTTCTAGCCGGCCTTTCACCTTGACCGCGATTTTTCCCCGCTATACTTTCGCCTTTCAGATGCTTTGTTTTTAGCACTTCATTCATTGCTTCAATTTTCATTCTGGCATCAATTAAATCCGATTCATGGACTGTTTTATCAACACTATCTTTTAGGTCTTCCTCGTCATCTATTTCAGCTTCCATAAGCTCATTCCATACGCGCTGCTGTTCCAAACTGCCATCAAGCAATCCCTCTTCCTCTTTCATTAAAAGATGCTCCTCTGGATTTAAGCTGCTTGTATCCGGAACTTCTTCAATCGGAACGAAACCGCCTTCTAATTTAGTCTTTCTTGATTTAGGGTAATCACTACTACCATGACGATAGGCCTCGGGAATACCGCCACCTGCCCAATGAGTTCCTCTTTCAGGCATATTATTATTATATAAAAGTATGTTAAACTTAATAATATATTACCAAAACATGTATAATTTTTCAAACCTATGATGCGGATAATCATAATTTGCCTGGGTAAACTAAAAGAAAAATATTGGCGTGAGGCAGAAGTTGAATATATTAAACGTCTTTTACCATACGCAAAAATTGAGATTAAAGAGCTGAAAGAAGAACCGTTCACTGAAAAAAACAAACCTGTTGAGATAAAGAAGAAAGAAGCAAAAAAAATTATGGCTGCTTTGCCTAAAACGGATGGCTTTATTGTTGCGCTCGACGAACATGGTAAACAGTACTCTTCCGTCAGCCTGGCTCAGGAATTACATAATTCAAAAAATACCTCGCCTCTAATTATTATTATTGGCGGCCCGCTTGGACTTGATGATTCAATTTTAAAATTAGCTGATCTAAAACTCTCTCTATCACCACTCACCTTCACCCATCAAATGGTTCGGGTAATTCTTTTGGAACAAATTTACCGAGCGACAATGATAAATGTTGGCAAAAAATACCACTACTAACGCTTTGACCTAACTCGTCAAATAGGCTAAACTAACCTCATTCTAACTTCTATATTTCAAAATGTATGCCTCGCGTTTTTTCAGGAATTCAACCAACAAATATATTGCACATCGGCAACTATCTTGGCGCTATAAAAAACTGGGTGGATATGCAAGATCAGCATGATTGTATTTTCTGTGTTGTTGATCAGCATGCCATGACAGTAAAATACGAGCCAAAAGAATTTTCAAAAAATATTTTAAATACGGCAAAAACTTACTTGGCTTTTGGTATTGATCCAAAAAAATCCACAATTTTTATTCAATCAGCCGTGCCAGAGCATACTGAGCTTGCCTGGTATCTAAATACAATTACTAAAATTACTGAACTGGAACGAATGACGCAGTTCAAAGACAAGGCCAAACAGCATAAAGAAAATATTAACGTTGGTCTTTTTGGTTATCCCGTGCTAATGGCAGCAGATATTTTACTATACGACACTGAAGTGGTGCCTGTTGGCGAGGATCAGCTCCAACACATTGAACTTGCCCGAACTTTAGCCGAGCGCTTTAACAATCAATTTGGTGAAACATTCGTTGTGCCCAAAGGACAAATCCAAAAACAAGGCGCTCGTGTTATGAGTTTGGACGATCCGACCAAAAAAATGAGTAAGTCATCGCCAAATGCCGGGAGTTATATTTCACTTCTTGATTCTCCTGAAATAGCGAGAAAAAAAATCATGCGCGCTGTTACCGATTCCGGTTCTGAAGTAAAATCAGGCCCCGATAAGCCGGCCTTGACCAACCTTCTAACAATATATTCTTTGCTTTCACAAAAAGATATCAAAGATATTGAAAAAAATCATGCCGGTCACGGTTACGCTGACTTTAAAAAAGAACTAGCCGACCTGGTTGTCGACTTTCTCCATGATTTTCAAACCATATTTAATGACATTAAAGATGACGAGGCTAAAAAAGTATTGACTGATGGCGCCAAAAAAGCAAAAATACTGGCTGAGAAAAAAATGTTAAAAGTTCGCTCACGCCTTGGTCTGCCCAATTAATATATGGAAACACCGACGCTTTTGCCGGAAAATCAACCCGCTCTATTACCGGAACCACCTTCTTTAGAAAAAAAATTATTTAAACAACTAATAATTATTGGTGTTGCTTTGATGCTAACAATTGTTGCCCTAGTTATTTTATGCATCCAGAAACCGAAAGGGCCACCGCCTCCAGCTCCAATTATTACACCTCAAACTTTTTCCACTATGATTATTGCCTCTTCCGCCTTTGAAAACGAAAAATATATTCCTGCCAAATATACCTGCGACGGCATAGACATAAATCCCCCCTTAAGATTTGCTGAAATTCCAGAGGGCACGCTTTCCTTTGCTTTGATTGTTGATGATCCAGACGCTACGTCTGGCGATTGGGTACACTGGCTTATTTGGAATATCGGAGTAGACATTACTAATATTAATGAAGATTCCTCGCCGGCTGGGGCCAAAGTTGGCCTGACTGACTTTGGCAAAAATGAATGGGGCGGACCCTGCCCGTCCAAAGGAGAACACCGCTATGAATTTAAGCTTTACGCTCTAAATACCATGCTTGGTATTCCGGAAAATTCGACAAAGGCTGATCTGTTAAACGCCATACAAGGACATGTCATTGCCGAGGCAAAATTAACAGGATTATATAGCAGATAAAATGGTTGACAGGCATAAAATTTTATGATATTCTTTTTCCACATGAAAAATATTGTCCGCAACAATAATAACAATAATAACACCACTTCCTAAGCGGGCACGTTTTAATACAAGAAAACAAACCCGCCTATGGCGGGTTTTAAAATTATTCCGGGGTAGTTGAGGGGTACAACGCCACGCTGTTAACGTGGATACCGTAGGTTCGAATCCTACCCCCGGAGCATATTAAAATTACCACCCTTGTGGTGGTTATTTTAATATAATCTGAGGATGGAGGATGAGAAGTTTATGCCCCGAGAGCGAAGCGAAGGGGTAAATCCTACCCCCGGAGCGAAGCATAAAACTGACATAATAGTCAGTTTTTGCGTAGCGACGGGGAGCGATGCAATTGATTGCATCGCGTGTATAAATTGTATACATATTTTTATAAAAATTAATTTATGCTACAATATTGCGACTTTAATCAAATAAATTATTATTTATGGTAAATCTCCAAGAAGTCTATAATCGTTTGCAAGAAACTAAAAAGAAGCAAAAAGAAATAAGGAACGCAATCAAGGACGCACTTTCTACTTCTGCGGAATATCAAGAAGTATTGGAAAAAATTAAGAACTTACGTGTAAAAAAACAACAAATAGAAGCAGGCGTTACGTCGGATTTTTCCGGTGAATTAGCGAAAATGGATGAATATATAATTGATCTAAAATCAGATAACATGCTTTTGTCTGACGCTGCTATTAGCCAGCTTATGAAGGGCGAGACCGTTGAAATTACTGATGAATACAACAATAAATATGAACCGATTTTTTCCGTTAGGTTTAAAAAGATATAAAGTCTCGTCACAATATTTATTTTCAAACGATATATAATTGGCATTAATTTAATCAGTTTCTAATAAATATATGAATTATCAAGATTTTTGGCAGAAAAACCAAAAATACATACTTTCTGCCTTGGGTGGAATTCTGGCCACTTTGGTGATTATTTTTTCATGTTTTTACACGACAAAACCCGAATTAATTGACCCGCCAAAATCAACTAAAGAAGCAACTATCACTCTCAAAGGACGGGCTCAGCCAAAAACCGGCATTACCGTATTTGATTCAAAGGACAACTCCATTGTTATGATTCAGACCAACGATCAAGGCGAATTTACCGTCACCGGATTACCCATCAACGAAGGTGATAATATTTTTTATGTACGGGCCGTGAAATCAAAATATCGCGTTTCACTTCCGCTCAAAGTAATTGTTTCCAAAGATGCTACTGCCCCCTCGCTTGAGGTAGATTCATTTGCCAGTTCAACCGTAACCGGCTCAAACACGACAATTTCCGGCAAGGCTGAGCCGGGATCTACTGTTACAGTCAATGGCGTTAAAACTAATGTAAATTCTGACGGCACATGGTCAGCGACCATAGCTCTGACGCCCGGAAAAAATACTGTCACCGTGGCGGCAACAGATTCCGCGGGAAATACCACAACCAACACTCAAACTCTGACCTATACCCCAAGCACCCCGGACAGCCAAAGCGGCACGGTCAAAACCGCCACTTCAACCACAAGCTACAGCGAGGGCTCTAATCCCCCTGCAGATAGTTCAGATAATCTCGGTCCCTATTTTTTGAATCAAGATAGTCCAACCGGCACTATTCCGCTTGATGAAAGTACACAACCACCGCCAGTGAGTGACGCGGTTAAACCAACAGAACTGGAAAAAACAATTACTTCCATGATTGTCACTGCCTGGGTGTCCAACCCATCACCAAACACGCGCTCCAACGAAATTATTTATGCTCGCGTCAGGGATAACTACGGCCGCCCCGTAAACAATGCCTCGGTTTCTGCCACAGTCACATATAAAACCGGCTCGGTTTATTACTATCTAAAACACAGTGGCAACGGCGAATATTCGGTTAGTTTTAAACTAAACGACAAATATGTTGCCGGCCATGTCGTAAGTGTAGAAGTTACGGCCGGCCTCTCCGGAATCAAAGCCACTGATTATACCTCATTTACACCGCAATAAATATTGTCTCTGAACCCCGACCTTGCGTCGGGGTTTTTTACTTATTAAAAAATTTCTTGTATTATAGATTGGTTGATAAATTAACTTTATAAAAAATATGGCCAAACAAAAACAAATATTCAAATGTAATGTTTGCGGACACATTATTGAAGTACTACACGAAGGCGTTGGTCAATTGGTTTGTTGCAATCAGCCGATGGAACTCCAAATAGAAAAAAGCCAGGACGAAGGACAAGAAAAACATTTGCCGGTGATTGAAAAAACTGATAACGGATTTAAAATAAAAATCGGTTCAGTCCCCCATCCGATGACTGCTGAACATTATATTGAATGGATAGAAATTGTAGCTGACGGCAAATCTTACAAAACTTTTCTTAAGTCAGGCGATGCGCCTGAGGCTGAATTCTACATAACAGCTGAAAAAATTAATGCTCGGGCCTACTGTAATATTCATGGTTTGTGGAAAAACGGCTAAAAAACACTCTGAAAATATAAAAAACCGTCAGCTACAACTGGCGGTTTTTTTAAATTCTTATTATTATGTAATTTTATCTGCTATTTTTATCGCCGGACCCATACTGGATGAAATGACTAAATTCTTCAAATAAGATCCTTTTTGTCCAGCTGGCTTTGCTTTTTCAAGCGCGTCAATAAATGCGAGGTAATTATCTTTCAGTTGTTCGACTGGAAAACTTGCCTTGCCAATGGCAATATGAATATTCCCTGTATCGTCATTCTTAAAATTAACTTTTCCTTTTTTTAGATCCTCAACCATTTTCTTAACATTAGGACTAACTGTTTCAGTTTTCGCATTAGGCATCAATCCTTTAGGGCCAAGCACTTTTGCCACTACTGCCAATTTTGGCATCATGTCAGGGGTGGTAACAGCAACATCAAATTCAATCTTGCCGGTATCTTTGATTTTTTTAATTTCTTGTTCACCATAAATATAATCTGCTCCAGCTTCTTTTGCTTCTTTCTCTTTATCTGGCGCCACAAAAGCAGCGATTTTTATGGTCTTACCCGTGCCGTGTGGCATTACCACGGTCGCACGAATCTGCTGGTCGCTCTTTTTTGTATCAATACCAAGTTTAGCATGAACTTCCACAGAAGCGTCAAACTTTACATTGGATGTTTCTTTTACCAAAGAAATTGCTTCGTCTATCGGATAAACTTTTGTTGCGTCAATTTTAGCCGACAACTCTGACATTCTTTTTGACATATATAATGTATTAAGTGGTACTAACCCCCAGCCTGAAGCCGAGGTCCCACCTGAATTAGTGTGACAAATTTATACCAAATATATCCCCTTGTGTCAAGCTGAAACTGCGGCTTGGACAAAAATTCACTCCATATGTCACTTATCCACAACTATTTCTCCACCAGTATGATATAATCATAATCATAAAAATTGTTCTTTGCTTAATCACCCAGGGTGGGCGGGCAGTGATGTTCGTTCGCTCTGGGAATGACCCCGGAATATAATATTACTGAAATATGTAATTATCCATCCGGCGGATCCTCCCGCCCGGCTATATGCGCACCTCGCTATAGTCGGGCTTTTTTGTTTGCCAAACAAGTTCAATGTTGATAAGATACGAAAAGTATATTTCATTATATATTTCCGCTAAAAAATAAAATATGACTGAAGAAAAATATATTAGACCAAGCTGGGACGACTATTTCATGGAAATAGCCCGCACAGTGGCTAAACGCGCCACCTGCGACCGTGGACGCTCTGGATGCGTTATTGCTCGCGATAAACAAATTTTGGTTACCGGCTATGTTGGCTCACCCAAGGGACTGGCTCACTGCGATGATATCGGACATCAAATGAAAACAGTAACACACGAAGACGGACATACTACGCAGCACTGCGTACGAACGTGCCATGCAGAACAAAACGCTATTGTTCAAGCGGCAAAAATAGGAGTGGCAATTGATGGCGGTACTTTGTATTGTAAGATGACTCCCTGCTCGGCTTGCGCAAAAATGATAATCAACGCCGGCATCCGTCGAGTTGTTTGTGAAAAAAAATATCACGCCGGAGCAGAATCTGAAGATCAATTTCGCCAAGCTGGTGTTGAAGTTGATTTTTTTGACGAAGGCGTTGAAAAATATGACAACCAATAAAACAATTATCATTGGATTGGTGGGTTTAATGGCTTGTGGCAAAGGTAAGGCTGTTGAATATTTACAAAAAAAATACAATGCTAGCCAATATCGTTTTTCTACTATTCTTAGCGATCTCTTAAATCGCCTCTATCTACCACATTCAAGAGACAACCAAATTAAGATATCTGAAGCAATAAGAACCGCATTTGGCGAGGATATTTTAGCGCAAGTGATTGCTGAGGATGCGGCAGCTGATAATAATAAAATTGTTGTTATTGACGGCATAAGGCGTTTGGGTGATATTGCCAAACTGCGAAATCTACCAAACTTTGTTCTAGTTGAAGTATTTGCTGATGAAAAAATTCGTTATGAGCGGCTTATTAAACGCAGTGAAAAAATCGATGACAGTACAAAAACATTTGAGCAATTTCAGGCAGATCATGAACGTTCAACCGAAAAAACAATTTTTGATGTTACCAATCTAGCCACAGAAAAAATAAATAATAACGGAACGGAAAAAGAATTGCAAAAGCAGCTTGATAAATTAATTACTAAATATGCAGCTTAAAATTAAAAAATTAAATCCCGAAGCAATACTGCCGACCTACGCTCATCCGGGCGATGTTGGCATGGATTTATATTCACTGGAAAATTATATCCTTAAACCAGGCGAAAGAAAGGTGTTCGATTTAGGCTTTGCTACAGAATTTGAATCGGGCTATGCCGCTATTGTTAAAGATAAAAGCAGTCTACCAAAAAACGGCGGAATTCATACCATGGGCGGTGTCTTTGACGCCGGCTATCGCGGTGAATACAATGTCCAGCTTATCAATCTCGGCTCCGAACCGTATGAGATAAAAAAAGGTAATAAAATTGCTCAATTAATTATTTATCCAATAGTAATTGCTGAACTGCAGGAGGTTGACGAACTTGCTGACAGCGCACGTGGCGATGGTCGTTTTGGCAGCACAGGACGCTAAAAAAATAATAACTCTTAAAACATATTTTTATGCCAGGAGAGTCTCCACAATTTAACCCATCTGAACGCCTGCCGTTCGGAATAAAAGTACCGGATAGCGCTGAATACAAGGCTGCTGTCGAGGAATATGATAAAAAAAAGGCAATAACTCAAGCTGAGAAAGAAAAGCAAGCTGAAATGAAAAAAACAATTATTATTCCTCCGGAAAAAGCAGCTCAAATGCGCGCTGAGTGGGAAGAAGAAATAAAAAAAGCCAGGAAAAAAATCCAAGGCATGCATTAATAAAATCATTATGTCAGAACAAACCAATAAACTCTCTGTTTATAGTCTCGATCACCTCAAACCCGAAGTGGTAGCTGTCGCTTTTGCAAAATGTTCTCGTTCACCTGAATCATTCGCTGATATTGCTGCTGAATTGACCGATGAAAAATCCGCCGACTTTCACGAAAAATGGGTTGTTGGTTATGGTCATAGCTCAGTGGCCGAGCATGCTACGCTTCATCTGGCTGTAGAAAACGTTTCCATTCTTGCCACTAAAGTACTGGAAGACAACCGGCTCGGATCATACACGGAAAAATCCACTCGCTATCAGGTTTTTGACCGCAGTAAATATTATAAACCGGAAAACATCATGACTTCGCCGCTAGGGCAAGAGTATGAGAATATAATGAACGAAATCTTTGATTCTTATACCGCACTCTCAGAGCCAATGAAAGAATTTATCCGCAGTAAATATCCGAAAAAAGAAAAAGAATCAGACAAAGCCTATGCCGCCACACTGAAGGCGCGTACCTGCGATAATATTCGTTACATGCTACCGACAGCTACTTTGACCAATCTTGGTATTACCATGAACGCCAGAAACCTAGAACGAGCCATCGTTAAACTACTCTCCCATCCTCTCAAAGAAATGAATGAAATCGGCGAGGCGCTCAAAACGGAAACGATGAAAATTACTCCTACTTTGGTAAAATTCGCCGATGCCAATGCGTATATCAAAGAAACTGATATCGCTTTAAAAAAATTAGCTGATGAAATTTTAACTGACAAACCAGAACCAAATCTGCCGGTTGAAATAGTAGATTATGATAAAGACGCGGAAAATAAATTAGTAACTGCTCTTTTATATAAACACTCAACTCAATCTTATAAACAGATAAAAAATAAAGTTGATTCAATGTCTAATGAAATGAAAGAAAAAGTGATTGACGAGGCTCTGGCGCGCCGCGAATCTTTCGATCAGCCGCTTCGTGAATTGGAACACTCTTATTATACCTTTGATATCCTTATGGATTACGGCGCTTTCCGCGATGTCCAGCGTCACCGCATCTGTACCCAAACCAATCAAGACGTTACAATCGAGCACGGCTATGAAACTCCGACAGAAATCATTGAGGCTGGATTTCAAAAACAGTATGATGAAACCATACAAAAAGCAGTTGAGTTGTATGAAAAAATTCATTCTAAATTTCCAGAAGAAGCGCAATATGTAGTTCCTCTGGCTTTTCGAAAGCGCACTCTTTTCACTTGGAACCTTCGTGAACTACATCATTTTATCCCGCTCAGGAGTGGGCTTAAAGGCCACATCTCTTACCGGCGCATTGCTCAAGCTTGCTGGCAAAAGCTAAATGAAATTCAGCCTCTACTGGCTAAATATATTCGGGTAAATATGGAAGAAGGATCTTCCTCCTGGGCCTCTACAATGTACAATCCGGAATACAATTTCAAGCCAAAAGATAAATAATTAAATCTGCCCTTAATATGTTCATCATGCTTGACGGCATTGATGGTTCTGGTAAAAGCACCATTCTCAATGCCTGGAAAGAAGATATTGCCGCATCTGGCAATGCTATTTTTGATTTAAAAAAATATTGGCAAACGAATGGTTGCTATCCAAACCTCTCTGAGCTAAAATCTTATGATTTTATATTTTCCTGTGAGCCCAGCTATACCGGAGTTGGTCAGGTAATTCGTGATGAATTAGTCAGGCGCGAAGATTATCCGCCCAGAGCGGTGGCTGAAGCTTTTTCTTTAGACCGTCTTATTCTTTACACTAAATTAATTATTCCTCTTCTCAAAGAAGGCAAATGCGTTATTCAGGACCGAGGTGTTTCATCTTCGCTCGCTTATCAATCTCTTCAGTCAGACGAATTGAACATATCTTTTCTTTCCCAGCTGCCCGGAAATAAACTGGCTCTTGAATATCGTCCAGACTATCTGGTGCTTTTAAACCTAACTCCTGAAGAAGCGATTGAACGACTAGGCAAAAGATCGGACAAAAAAGATGATGCTATTTTTGAACGCCTGGAATTTTTAAAAGAGCTTGATGCAAAATATAAATCAGAAGAATTCCGCGATGCTTTTCTCGGCCGCGATGCCAAAATTAAAGAGTTGCCGACAAATGTAGAAATTGATATAATGAAAGAACAAGCCGTAATTCTCTTGCGGCGAATATTAATTAAATAAATTACTTTTTATGCTTATAAAAGCAGGTGAGATAATCGGCAACAGCTGGCAGTATTACGCTGAAAATTTTAAAAAATTAATTCCCTACATGGTTTTTCTGTTTGTCCCGAATTTTGTTCTTGGTTTAGCCGGTATTGCATCATTGTATATTGGCCAATACGCCACCACTGGCGCCTTTGTTTTAACTAACAATATCATTGCACTGGCAGTTTTTGTCGCCTGTATTATTTTTACTCTCTGGGTGACTATGGCTTTGGCAAAAAATCTTGGTTTGCTTGTTACTAAAAAATCATTCATTGGATATAAAGAATCTTTTTCCATTACTTCGCATTTAATTTGGCCGGTTATTTATACTTCACTACTTGTGGTTTTGATTGTTATGGGTGGAACTATTCTTTTTGTCATTCCAGGAATAATTTTTAGCATCTGGTATGGCTTCACCTATTACACCATATTATTTGAAGAAAAACGCGGTGTCGCCGCTCTCTCAGCCAGTAAATCTCTGGTCAGCGGACGCTGGTGGAAAATACTTTGGCGTCTTTTGGCTCCCGGTTTATTTTACGCTGTAATATTTTTTATTCTTATAAGCGCCGTCACCTCAATACTAAAAATGATAATGCCGCCTAGCTTTGCTTTCTTAGTTGTTAATGGCGTGCTTAACAGCATATTAAGCTCTCTGGTATCACCTCTAACTGCTCTTACCACAGTACTCTTGTACTTCAGCGCCAAGGATAACCCAGTGCTAAAATCTCTAACAGAAGTAAAAAAATAATTAAGATAGAAGAAATCTAAACGCCGCGGGGTTAACTCGAGGCGTTTTTATTTATTTAAAAATTTAAGCATTATTAATTTACTGCCTATTTGCCTAATCAAGCTGAAATTGCTAAAATAGTTGCACAATATATCATATTTTATGCCCAAATACCTACCAATTATTGGCATGGAGATTCATGTTGAGTTAAATACAAAGAGCAAAATGTTTTGCTCTTGCCCGAATAATCCTGACCGCGAAGCGCCAAACACAAATATCTGCGAAATATGCCTGGCTCACCCGGGTACTTTGCCTGTGCCAAATAAACAAGCAATCGTTGACACGGTAAAAATTGCTAAAGCTCTGAACTGCAAAATTAATAAATGGAGCAAATTTGATCGCAAACACTATTTTTATCCTGACCTGCCTAAAGGCTACCAAATTTCACAATATGATGAGCCGATCGGAGAGCATGGTTCTCTTGATCTAGATTTACGCGCTAGTGACAACTTACGCGCAACACCTACCATCGGCATCACTCGAGTTCATTTAGAAGAGGATACGGCTAAACTTCGTCATAGTACTAAAAGTGATACTTTGGTGGATTTTAACCGCGCCGGCGTACCACTGGTTGAAATAGTATCTGAACCAGATATTGAAAGTGCCCAAGAAGCTAAGGCTTATTGCCAAGAACTGCAGACAATATTTCGTTATCTCGGTGTTACTGATGCTGACATGGAAAAAGGTCATATGCGCTGTGAAGCAAATATTTCCATGCAGGAAGAAGGAAAATTTCAAATTAAAAACGGCCAAATAAAAACTAAAGGCGATTACAAGCTAAATCCCAAAGTTGAATTAAAAAATATCAATTCTTTTCGTGCAATCGAAAAGGCAATTTCCTACGAAATAAAAAGACAAATAGAAATGATTGAAAACAAAGAAGTCTGGGTTCAACAAACTCGCGGCTGGGATGATAATAAGGGTGAAACATATCTGCAAAGAGAAAAAGAAACTTCAGCCGATTACCGCTATTTTCCAGAACCAGATATTCCGCCGTTTGAACCGGAAAAAATATCAGGAAAAATTACATTGCCAGAACTGCCAGCGGCTCGCAGGTCTAGATTTCATGACGAATACGGTTTTTCTTCTGCTGACGCACAACTACTCACTTCCGATGCCAACTGGAGTGATTTTGCCGAACAAGTTATGAGCGAACTTATGGAGTGGCTGACCAGCCTGCCTGAATCAAAAAAAATGGCGGAAGATATAACCATGCAAAAACAAAAAGAATTGGCGCATTTAGCCGGTGGCTGGATTACTACCAAACTGACAGGTGCTATGGCTGAAAGAAAAATTGATATTCGTATATTAAAAATTAAACCGGAAAATTTTGCAGAACTGATTTCTTTAATACATGCCAGCCGCGTTAATTCCACCAACGCTCAAAAAATTCTTGATGAAATGCTTGATTCTGGCACGGACAAAGACCCAACGCACATCATGGAAGAAAAGGGTTACGGCCAAGTTAGCGACGAGGGAAAAATAGGTAAAATTATTGACGAAGTAATTAAAAGCTATCCTGAACAGGTGGCACAATTTAAAGCCGGCAAGGAGCCAATAATTAAATTTTTAATTGGTATGGCGATGAAAGCTTCGGAAGGTTCAGCTGATCCAATAGTGCTTGAAAAATTACTGAGAAATAAATTATCTAACTAATATTCTTATGGTAAAACCAAAAACTAATTATTTTATTGATTGGCTGCTTTTAATTTGTTTCTTATTTACTGCCTTTTCAGCGCTTGTCATTTTTTTCTTTTTGCCAAGCGGTATCAAACAAAGCGGCTACCAAGAATTCTGGGGTGTGACTAAACGCGTCTGGGGTGACTGGCATAAATGGTTTGGCATAGGATTTATTATTATCGGAGTGGTGCATTTTATACTTCACATTCCCTGGGTAACGGCAATGACGAAAAATATCTTCAGCAAAAAAACAACTGAAACAAAATAAACAAACGACCCAAATCTGGGTCGTTTAAAATTAAAATGGCCCCCTCCGTCAGTTTTGACGTAGGGGGCCGTGCCCCGAAACATGATGGTTCGCGCGCTTTTTGATAGGGCGGGCCACCCTAAAGAACAAGCGCACGGGCCTCCGAAAAAATCTTTGGCCATAGTGAGAGGAGACCATCTCCCAAGGCTGCATCCCTGTATGTTTCCTTCGAAAGGCCGGGAACCGCCTGACAAAGGCCTAGCTGTTTGTTGCGTGGTTGGCGCCGGCACGATGTGGCGCGCACCTTTTCCACTGCCCGCTAGGCGACATTGGGTTGTAAAAATAAACATAATGCATTTTAAGATTTTTGTCAAGAGATCACCAAAAAATGGTTATTAATGTTAAAAAAACATCCTATTATCTGGATGTTCTTTTTTGACTCAAAATCTCGGCAAAAAACTATTTTTTAAATCTTTTCAACGCTTCTCTCATTAGCTGTTCGGTCGGTAAATCCGACGACAAATCTTTCACTGCCTCACGAGCTTCAGCCGCACTATAACCCAAAGTAATTAGGCCTTCAATAACTTCTGTGGCCTTGCCCCTTTCTCCACCGAGAACTGTATTTATATCAACCATTTTGGATTTCAGTTCCACCACAATACGCTCGGCTGTTTTTTTGCCAATCCCGCTTACTTTTGTCATAAAATCCACATCACCTCTGCTAATAGCCGCGTTAATATCATTTACCTCACCCAATGATAAAATATGCAAAGCACTTTTTGGACCAATGCCGCTTACAGAAAGTAATTTCAAAAACAACTGGCGTTCCGCCTCTGTACCAAAACCAAATAATTCCACTGAATCCTCTCGCTGAACTAAATATGTTAAAATTTCAACCTCAGTGCCGGTAACCCAAGCGTCACTTTTCGTTGAATTGACTAATATCTTATAACCAACACCGCCTGCCGTCATCAGGACGACTTCCGGCCCATTGTTTGATATAACTTTTCCCCTAATAAGAGATATCATAAATTATGAGCGTTTTTTTATTTTTCTAGATTCTACATTTTTTATTTTTTTATTCCGGCTGACGCGAATTAAACCACCACAGGTAACCGCTTCCACGCCGCGCTTTTCAAGTTCATCTAAAAATAAATTCATTCCCAAAGAATCGGAAGAAATATGTCCAGCAACAACCACATTCATGTGAAACTCATTGGCTTTCTTGGTCGCGTCATCTTTCATATGCATGCCAACAATTGTACTTATCCCGGCACGCGATAATTCCTGATAGACTTCATTGGAAGGATTGGTTCCGCCAGTCATTTCCATGATAAATTTACCAACTCTATGCTTTGTTGAACCGGCAAACACTTTCGGTCCCGCTCCTCGGCGCCGGCCTTCGGCATATTCGGGAATTTCAGTTAATAATCTGATAAGATCGCCGATGGTTTCAGGCTTGTTTTTAGAAATATAATTACCAACAAACTTGCTCACCAAATTATCAGTAAAAGTATGTGTGTTCATAATGGCAATATTAAGCAGTCGGGCAATATCAACTATCTGATAATGATTGGTCGGATGTACGCTTCGACTAACTTCCCTAATACGGTCTTCCATGATTTTTTCTGCCGCATGCACCGGCACGCCATATCGCTCGTAAACCTCAACTGCCATATCCATAACACCGTGCAAATCCGCCAAAGACTTGCCTACCGGATGATGAGCGATGATTAAATCAATCGGCCGCCCCCTCTCGCCGAGCTGTGAAGCGAGTAAAATTTCGGCCGAGCCAATATCTATGCCGGCTAATACTCTTTTTACTTTTTGATCTGCCTCGCCAAAATGCAAACGACTATCAGGATAAGGATTCTTTAAAATTTCCAGATCAAAAAATTTCTTGTCTTCAGAGCCTGATTTCTCAAATTCTTTTTTTGTTCTGGCAAGATATTTTTTTACTCCGTTTTCGCCGCGCGGGTCAGCGGCAATGGCCATTTTCAGACCTAATTCATAGATTTGTTCTATTGTCATAACCAGTTTTGATTATCAATTTAAGGCTTAAGCGCCTTCACTATAATTTCTGCCTTTGCGTCAGCCTCCTCTTCCATTGGCATATTATTGTCATATTTGGCTAATTTCTGAGCGTTGAAAATATCGCTTATAATATTTTTGAATTCGCCTTTTTTTATACTGTTCAAAGCCGTTCTCTGCACTTCTTTAAACCAGCGCAAAGCGTATTTTTTTCTGCCTCCGACTCTGTCGCACTGTTCAGTGTGTCCAATTTCATGTGCCAGCCACCAAAGTTGGCTTTTGGACAATTCTTTGTTATTTCTTAACTTATCAACAATATCTTTGTTGCCAAAATATATTCGGTTGCAGTCAGTCATCCCCAAATTATTAAACCTTGTAGTATAAGCAAACCTGACATCCTTTAAATCACTTTCATAATATGGCTGCAGTTGATTTCTCAATGCAGTTTTTAATTTATAATTACTGCTTCCCACTACACCTTTATCAACCCAAGACATATATGCCTTATAAGCAGCATAGAACGCATTATCAACTATATCATCAAGGTCAAAGGAAAAAGCCTTCACCTGATAACGTTCAGAATACACATTCCATCCAAAGTAACCGCCAACACCCAAAGCAACTATTACTAAAAAAATAACAATCTGAAGTTTTAATGACATATATTTAACTATTATTACTAACTAGAAAAATTATAACACGCGGTTATTTAACTAACAATTTTATTGTTATAGTCCGTCCGTCAATTAACTGCTCTTTTGACCCTTCAGTTTCGCCTTCTTCAATTTCTTTCGCTACCACGCTTTCCTTAAGCTTGTCGCTAAACTGATCAAACACAACTTTTAAATCTGCGTCATTGGTACTGTAAATCATTTTTACCTGATCAGTCATGGATAATTTCGCCTCTTTGCGCATTTGATTGATGGTGCGAATTAGTTCGCGAAGCAAACCTTCTTTTTTCAACTCTTCACTGATCGTTAAATTTAGCGCCACTTTTAGCTCGCCGTCTTCTTTTATTGCCCACTCTTCGCTCTCAGGCATCTTTTTTGCCATCACAACTTCCTTAATGTTTAATTCTTCTTTAATAATATTTTTCAATTCATCCGTTAGCTCGTCATTGTTAATTACCAACTCGCGAAGCGGCTGTCTAACCCGGATTGCTTTTTCAGCTCTGAGTGCCAAACCGTTTTCAACGATCTTTCTTACTATTAACATATCGGCAATAATATTCTCGTCCAAATATCTTTCATTTACCTCAGGCCAATTTTCAAGATGGACTGATTCCAATTCACCCTGAAGTTCAAGGTAAATTTTTTCTGCCATAAACGGAGTAAAGGGGGCGATTAATTTAGATAATGTAAATAAAACTTCCCTCAAAACATTGACGGCGGCAATGCGCTCGTTTATATCTGAGGATTTAAACCGATCTCTTGATCGGCGAACATACCACTGCGATAATTCAGTGACAAATTCCATAATTGGACGACTGGCGCCAACCAATCGGTATTCTTCCATTCCTTTGGTTATTTGCTTAATCAATATTTGTAATTTAGCTAAAATCCATTTATCCAACAAATTATCACTATTAATCTGGGCTATTTTATCTTTTGTTTCATACATCCGATAAAATTCAAAGACATTCCAAAGAGTATTTATTAATTTATTAAATACTTCTCTCACTCCGCTTTCGGAAAAATTTAAATTCTCCGCTTCCATCACCGGCGAAGAGCACAAATAATAACGCAAAGCATCAGCTCCAAATTGATCCAATATTATTTCTGGTTCAGGATAATTTTTAAGGCGTTTAGCCATTTTTTTGCCATCCTCAGCCAAAACAATACCGTTGACAATGCAATTCTTAAACGCCGGCTTGCTTTCCTTGGTTGGAATCGCCTTGTCTTTTCCACTAGTTAACGCAGTGGCTAATACATGCAAAGTATAAAACCATCCGCGTGTTTGATCCTGGCCTTCAGCTATAAATTCAGCCGGAAAATTATCTTCAAATTTTTCTTTATTTTCAAAAGGATAGTGCATTTGCGCATAAGGCATAGAACCAGATTCAAACCAGCAATCCAACACCTCGGGAATACGATGATACTCTTTACCGTCTTTAGTAATAACTATTTTATCAAGAATATTTTTATGAATATCAGTAATTTTTTCTCCAGTTAGCTTTTCTAATTCCTCAACCGAACCAATACAGAGAGGTTCACCGTCTTTATTTTCCCAAACCGGCAGTGGCGTGCCCCAAAAACGATTCCTGGAAATCGCCCAGTCGCGCGCCCCTTCAAGCCAGAGACCAAATCTGCCTTCTTTAATATGTTCGGGAACCCAATTAATCTGTTTATTATTTTCTAAAAGTTTATTTTTTAAATCCGTCACTTTTACAAACCAACTGGCTGTGGCGTAATTAAGCAGTGGCGTATCACAGCGCCAGCAATGCGGATATGAATGCCTATACATTTCCTGGCTAAACAATTTGCCATTTTCTTTTAGCCAAGCAACTATTTTTTTATCAGCAGCCAAAGGATCTTCTTTTGACTTAACTTCAATATCAGCAAAATCAGATACTTCTGGAACAAAACGGCCGTTCATTTTAACATGCTGCACCAAAGGCAAACCTTCGATTTGACCCACATTAAAATCATCTTCTCCAAATGCAGGGGCAATGTGGACTACTCCGGTGCCATCTACCACAGAAACAAAATCACCGTGTAATACACGAAATGCATTAGGCGTATCTTTAAAATAAGGAAAAAGCGGTTCGTATTTTAATCCAACTAAATTTTTCCCATTAATTTGTTTTATCTTTTTATAATTTCGTTCCTTCAAAACATCTTCGGCCCGTTCTTCAGCCACAATATAATTTCCATCTTCGCCCTCCACCTCAACCAATAAATATTTAATTTCTTTATTAACCGCTAAAAGCACATTGCCGGGCAGAGTCCAAGGTGTTGTCGTCCAAGCGAGAATAAAAGTATTATTAGGCAAATCTGCTTTTTCAGGATTAATAAGTTTAAATTTTGCTGTTGTAGAAATGTCTTCAACATCTTTGTAGCCCTGAGTAACCTCAAAATTTGACAAAGGCGTCTCACAACGAGGACAAATATGCATTGGCTTATAGCCTTTGTATATTAGATTCCTCTTCCAAAGCTCGCCAAATACCCACCAGACACTTTCCATAAAAGGCATGTCCATGGTTTTATAATCGCTTTCCATATCTACCCAGCGCCCCATGCGTTTCACAGTTTTCTTCCATTCATTTACATAAGTTAAAACTGACGAACGGCAGGCAGTGCAAAAATTGTCTAATCCATAATTTTCAATATCCTTTTTGCTTTTCAGATTCAGATCTTGCTCAACAATATTTTCAACCGGCAACCCATGACAATCCCAACCCCAACGACGCTCAACTCTAAATCCCCGCATGGTAAAATAACGCGGTACAATATCTTTCATTAAAGAAGCCACGATATGACCATAATGAGGCAAGCCAGTGGCAAAAGGGGGGCCGTCATAAAATGAGTACTGATTATCTTTCGGACGATGTTCCACTGATTTTTCAAAACATTTATGATCTTCCCAATATTTTAGTATCTCAAGTTCTTCTTTTTTGGAGTTATACATATTTATAAAAAATAAAAAAGCCATCGCTACGCCAGGAACCTTTGCGCAAGGTGGTACCATCCTGACTTCGCCAAACTGGCCTTAATTTCCGGAAATTACGGCTCCGAACCGAAGGGTTCTACATCCACCGACTAGTGGATTCTTCCCTTAGCGTCGCATGTTAAATCACATACGGTCCCCGCTGATATAACGAGTAATAACGCTTTTCTTATTGTTTTATTATTCTATCACGGCAAGCAATATTGTCAACATAGCGTAAAAAAACAAAAAGCCTCCTTAAAGGAGGCTCTCTTTTGATAATGAACACAGTTTCAGCATACACGTCAGGGCATGATAAGGCCGCTTGTCAGCAAGCTGGTTCGTAATTCCATTTGCTGCGTGTATTCACATTTTCTAATGCGCTCGATTAGAAGCCTACATTGCTCGAACCAAGTCCAATCCGGCAGCGAACTAATGTAACTTCTGGCTGCATCTCGACATTGCTCTTCGGTCCAGCCGAGCTCCATCATATTCGCTTTCAGATGTTCGATATGTTTAGCTTCTTCTGCATCAAGCTTGGCTTTCATTTCAGCGAGGTTTAGGTCATATGGCTGAAGCAATTCTTCAAGTTCTGCCATTAAAGAAGCAATATGAGAAACATATTCTTCGGTATCGCCTTCCAAATTCATCAAAAATTTTCTCGCGCTCTTGTACTCAGCTTGAGCCGCTGCAAGTTTTGCCCGCATCTCTCTCAAGCGCTGAAAGAGCGCCTTGACTTCATTATTTTTGGCTTCAATCTGTATTGAGGCATCATTCTTGCGCTTTTCGGCGCTCCTGACTAATTCCTGAATATCCAAAATTCGCTTTGTATTCTTAGCGCTTTTCTCCTTTTTCGTCATTTGTCTTCTTCCTTTGTTAAAGAGCAATGCTCCTATCTTTTGATCGTACCCTACATTTTTCTACCCTCTTTGTCAATCCAGATGCACAAGGCGGTATTAATATTTTTTATTTGCTGCTAGGATTATTTTGCGGTATAATAAGCCAAACAATAAACGCATTAATTAGCCAATTAATATGATATACATTGCTTCTGACCATGCCGGCTACCAGCTAAAAAAGGAGCTTTTTGATTTTCTAAAAAATAAGATGGAAAAAGAAGTCGCCGATCTTGGCCCGGAAAAGTATGATGAAAAGGACGATTTTGTTGACTATGCGGCTTTGGCGGCCAAAAAAGTTGCAACCAAAAAAAATGACCTTGGCATATTAATTTGCGGCACCGGTCACGGCATGTGCATGGCCGCCAACAAAGTGAATGGGATACGGGCCATTGTTGGTTATTCCATACAAGGCGCTGAATTGGGACGCCAGCATAATGACGCCAATATTCTATGCTTAGCCGGCAGGATAATTTCAAAAGACCACGGACAGGCGATCGTAAAAAAATTTATAGAAACCGAATTTAAAAAAGAAGAGCGATACATCAGACGCAATAACAAAATTACTGAATTGGAAAAATAAATATGACCTCGATAATAGTCCCAACAATATTAGTTCCGACTTTTGAAGAATTTAAAATGCAAATTCAAAAATTATCGCCTGTTTTTAAACTGATTCAAATAGACGTAATGGATGGCATATTTGTGGACAATAAGTCATTTGATGAAATTGAAAAAATAAACGAAATTGATAATCTTCCTGAGCTGGAACTTCATTTGATGGTTGAGAATCCTATTGCGGAAATAGAAAAATGGAGGGATATAAAAAATATAAAAAAAATCATATTTCATATTGAATCAAAAGATAATCCCAATGAAACAATTAGTACTATCACAGGAATCTGCTCAAAAGCGGGAATCGCCTTAAAACCTGAAACACCGCTGTCTGCCATTGAACCATATTTAGAGCGTATTAATGAAGTACTTTTTTTGGCAGTCAACCCTGGACACCAAGGCAACCCTTTTCAGCCAGAAGTAGGTGAAAAAGTTAAAGAGCTCACCAGGCGTTCTGTTCGACCGATTATTGCGGTTGACGGCGGTATAAACGAAAATAATATTGCTGAAATTCAATCATGGGGAGTAGAAATATTCTGTATAGGAAGCGCTCTGACACAAGCTGACGATGTTGAAAGCGCATATAAATCACTAAATTCTAAACTATGTTAGACTTACTTATTATCGGTGCTTCTGCGGCTGGATCAAGCGCCGCCATATACGCGGCTAGGCGCAAACTTAATTTTAAAATAGTTACTGACAATATCGGCGGCGAGGTGGCCTTGGCTGGAGAAGTTGGTAATTGGCCTGGGATAAAAAATATCCAAGGATTTGAACTAGCCCAGCAATTTGCTGAACATGTAAAATCTTACGGGGTTGAAATTGACGAAGGTTACAAAGCTGATGATGTTAGAAAAAAAGATAATTATTTTGAAGTAATCTGTAAAAATGCTACTGGAGAAGAAAAAACCTATGATGCTAAAGCGGTGGTAATAACAACGGGTATACATCCGAGACATCTTAAAATCCCCGGCGAAGAAAATTTTTCACGCAAAGGCGTAACTTACTGTACCGTTTGCGACGGGCCGCTTTTTAAAAATAAAATTACTGCAACTATTGGCGGAGGAAACTCAGCTTTAGAGTCAGCTATTATGATGAGTGATATCGCCACTAAAGTCTACCTTCTCACCATAGAACCTAACGCTCCAGAAAAAAAATTTGGATTTCCAACAGGCGAAGATGTCTTAATAGAAAAAGTTAAATCTTTGCCTAATGTTGAAATTTTATACAACGCGAACACTTTTGAGATTGTCGGAGATACAGCGGTTAAAGGATTAAAATATCGTGATTTAACCGGTGAACATGAACTCAATGTACAAGGAATTATGATACATGTTGGCATGATTCCTAATTCGCAATTTATGACAAATGTGGATAAAGATAAATTCGGCCAAATTATCGTTGACCAAAAATGCCAAACTTCTATTCCGGGTATTTTTGCTGCCGGCGATGTTACTAATACACCTTTCAAACAAATTGGAATCGCCGCTGGACAAGGCATTACTGCCGCTTTAGCTGCTATTGAATATATAAACAAATGGAAATAATTAATTTTTAAATATTTAATTTTATGGGTCCATTAGCCAATCTATTTCCCGGTCTGCCTTGGACGCCGATAGAAACAATAGTTAATATTGTGGCAATTCTCGGAATTATTATGTTAATTTACGGCATCTTTCTTGAAGCAGAACGACGACAGGACGCTGTTTTTGTTATAGGCTCTGCTTGTTTGTTTGTTTATGCCCTCTGGATAAGCAATGCGATTTTCGCCATTGCCATGGGTGGCTTTTTTGTCGCTAGCTTTGTTGAACTTATCGAAATTATCCTTGGTCGCCACCCCGTCAGCGGACAGATAGCTAAACACAACCATCCTGAAACAAAATAAATAATATTTATGTACGACATCATCACTATCGGCGATGCGGTTATAGATACTCACGTTAATATCAATAGTGCCAGCATGGAGTGCGATATGGACACGCAAAAATGTCGTCTTTGCTTGGATTATGCCAGTAAAATCCCTATTACAGGCAGTTTCCAGTCCCTCGGAGGCAACGCGGCAAATCTAGCTTGCGGTACCGCTCGCCTGGGTTTAAAAACCGCTATTTTAACTTCGCTCGGTAAAGATTCCAACGGACGACTGGTGGTTCAAGAATTGAAAAAAAATAACGTTGACACATCTCTTGTTGAACGCGATCCAAAAGCAAAAACGCGCTATTCGATTGTCTTAAACTTTCGCGGCGAAAGAACAATTCTATCATTTCATGAAAAACGCTCATATCGCTGGCCAAAAAAATTTCCTCCGACTGATTGGATATACTTCACCAGCTTAAGCGATGGTTTTGAACCGCTCCAAGATGAACTTATTGAATATTTAGAACAATTCAAAAGCGCCAAGCTTGCCTATAATCCAGGTTCATTTCAACTAAAAAATGGCATGAATCGAATAAAAGAAATAATTCCTAAAGCAGAGTTGCTTTTTGTGAATCTAGAAGAAGCTGAAAAAATTGCCGGTGCGACTTTGAAAAAATTAAAAACCATAGAAGCATTGATTCATAAACTACTTAACATGGGAGTGCGTGAAGTGGTTATCACTGATGCCGAACGCGGAGCTTATGCCGGCGATGAAGATGAAATATGGCATGTCGGTATATATCCGGTACCTGTTGTGTCCAAAACCGGTGCTGGCGATTCTTTTTCTGCCGGTTACCTAGCGGCGCGCTTTTTCGATCACGACATTCGCCATGCCCTTATTTGGGGTACCGCCAACAGCACATCGGTTGTCTCTAACTTTGGTCCGCAAAATGGCCTCTTAAACAAAAAACAAATCGAAAAACTTATCGCTAAATTCCCCAAAGTTAAACCAAGAAAACTATTATAAAAAAACCCCGACTTAAGGTCGGGGTTTTTTAATTATAATATTATTCTTTTTTATTTTCTACTTCATCTACTAGCACATTTACATACCGAGCAGCAGTAAACAGCCAATCACTCAAACGATTTAAATAAGAATATAATTCCGCACGAAGCTCCATTTCTTTGCCCAAAGCTACCAATTCCCTTTCAGCACGGCGACAGACTGTACGAGCCTGGTGTAAAATCGCACTGCTTTTACTGCCTCCTGGAAAAATAAAACTATTAAGCTCGGGCAAAATATTTGACCAATTGTCTATTTGATTTTCAAAATCAGAGATGTGCTCAGCGCTTATTATATTTTCCAACTGACTATTTTGATGAAGCGAAGTAATCTCTGATCCAATTTGAAATAAATCACGCTGAACTTTTCTAATAGCACTAACAAGTGCCTCAAAATCTGAATTATTGATATTTTTAATTTCGATTTCTGAAACACCGAGCAAGGCATTCAATTCATCGAGCGTGCCTATTACCCAAAAAATCTGGTCGTCTTTTTTTGCTCTCTTACCGCCAACAAGCCCACTCTCGCCAGCATCTCCAGTTTTTGTATAAATTTTTACCATACCCAGTATATCAACTTTCAGAAATAAATTTGATATTTTTTCTATGAACAGCCAGTCGTTGAGCCACAATTCAAGCACTTATAACAACTGCCGTTTCTAATGGTAATATGCCCGCAAGTCGGACAAGGCGGCGCATCGCCCATCATACCGGTAAGCTGTGCCTGAGCTGAAGAGATCGCGGGTTCTGCCGGCTTTTCAACACTTTCCTTCTCTGTGTTGTATTGCTTGCGTAATTCCCTATCCTTTATCATTAATTTTTCCTTTTCAATATCATCGTCTGTTTTAGCAGGAAGCGTCAAAAGCGGCTGGTGTGATGCTTCAGCAATAACGCGCGAGAGTTGTTCCGCTCTGTTTTTTTGAATGCCTTTCGGTTTAACTTGAACAAAATCCATCCTACCTAAATACTCCATGCCCAAAATTCTAAAAACCAAATCAATTACAGAGGTGCAAAATTTAATATTTGGGTGATCGGTCATGCCGGCTGGTTCAAATCTGGTAAAGGTAAACTTATTAACATAATCCTCCAAAGGTACGCCATACTGAAGACCGATGGAAATTGATATGGCAAATAAATTTAATAAACTTCGGAAAGCCGCGCCTTCTTTATACATATCTATAAATATTTCGCCAAGTTTCCCATCGGGATATTCGCCGGTCCGCAGAAATACTGTCTGACCCATTACCTTAACCTTGACTGTTAAGCCGCTTCTTTTATATGGAAGCTGGCGCTGCTCGCCGTGAATGTATATTCTCGTGCCGGCCGCGGTTCCGTCGTGCGCATAATTTATCTGAACTCTGGCCTCATCAACAATTTGATTTAAAACAGATTCACTCTCGCTGGAAATCGTAAATATATTTGGAATAAGCTCTCCTTGTTCACCCGAAGAAGACGCAACGCTTGGTCCAGTTTTTTTCTCGGAAGACGGTGTTTCTGCCTCTTCTTCTTTTTTGTCTTCTTTTGTTTTACTGGATAACGGCTGAGACATTTTACAGCCGTCCCTGTATATAGCATTTGCTTTTAACCCTAACTTCCAAGATGTGAGATAGGCAGTCTTAACATCCTCCTCGGTAGATTCATTTGGCATGTTTATCGTTTTGGAAATTGCACCAGACAAAAACGGCTGAACCGCAGCCATCATGCGAATATGGCCAAGATACTCAATATATCTTTGGCCTTTCTTTCCGTTTCTGTTGGCTGTATCAAAAACCGGATAATCACTTTGTTTCAAATGCGGCGCTCCTTCAATAGTCATCGCACCAAGAACAAAATCATTGGCTGCTCCAATTTGCTCATTGGTAAAACCCAAGGCTTTCAACAAATTAAAACTCGAATCATTCACTTGTTCCAAAGTAAAACCGAGACGCTTCAAACAATCTTCGCCCAGCGTATAAACATTAAAGACATAACTAATTTCAAATGCGCCGGACAAAGCCTGTTCAACTTTTACCAAATCATCACTAGTAAAACCTTTTTCCATTAATGATTCATGATTTATTCCTGGAGCGCCCTTAAGGGTGCCGTAACCAGTCATATAATTTTCAATATCCGTAATCTGTTCATCGTTATAACCTAAAGCGCGCAAAGCAGTAGGCACGGCTTCGTTTACAATTTTAAAATATCCTCCGCCAGCCAATTTTTTAAATTTTACTAAAGAAAAATCTGGCTCAACGCCTGTAGTGGCGCAGTCCATTAAAAGTCCGATTGTTCCGGTTGGTGCCAATACAGTTACCTGAGCGTTGTGATAGCCAAACCTCTCACCCCAAATAAGCGCTTTATCCCAAGACTCCCGAGCCGCAGCCACAAGGTAATCTGGCGCATATTTAGGATCTATTCCTTCTGGTGCTACTGAAAGGCGCTCATATTCCTCAGGGCTAGCGTTATAAGCAGCCCGGCGATGATTTCTGATTACGCGAAGCATCTCCTCAATATTTAACTGGTATTCAGAAAAAGGCCCGAGAAGCGCCGACATCTCTGCTGACGTGGCATAAGCCTCAGCTGTCATGATAGAAGTAATGGTTGCTGCAAAACCGCGCGCCTCAGCCGAATCATAAGCCATCCCAGCAGTCATAATTACAGATCCGATATTTGCATAACCCAAACCTAAAGTACGAAATTTATAACTATTTTCAGCAATTTCCTTGCTTGGAAATTGTGCCATCAGTACACTAAGCTCCAATATCACAGTCCAAATTCTAGCCGTGTACCTAAAGCCATTAATGTCAAAATTTCTATTTTCTAAATCATAAAAATGGCCTAAATTAATTGAAGCCAAATTGCATGCCGTATCATCCAAAAACATGTACTCGCTACACGGATTTGAAGCATTGATTCGCCCTGACCTAGGGCATGTGTTCCAATCATTTATGGTTGTGTCAAATTGCAATCCTGGGTCAGCGCAACTCCAGGCAGCCTTCACGATCTTATCCCAAAGCTCTCTAGCTTTTAAAGTCTTTATTGTCTCTTGGTTGGTCCGGGCAACAAGATTCCAGTTAGTATCATCTTCGATCGCCTTCATGAAATCCTGTGTCACTCTAACTGTATTATTTGAATTTTGCCCGGAAACCGTCTGGTAAGCCTCGCCTTCGTAGGCTGTGTCATAACCAGCAGCAACCAATGCCGCAACCTTTTTTTCTTCTGTCACTTTCCAGTCAATAAACTCTTCAACATCCGGGTGATCAACATTTAAAATTACCATTTTAGCTGCTCGTCTGGTGGTACCTCCAGATTTTATCGCCCCGGCTGATCTATCTCCTATTTTAAGCCAACTCATCAGTCCCGACGAAGTTCCTCCGCCAGCCAATTTCTCCCCCCTGCCTCTAAGATTAGAAAAATTTGTTCCCGTACCGCTGCCATATTTAAAAAGTCGCGCTTCTCTTACCCATAAATCCATTATACCGCCTTCATTTACCAGGTCGTCTTTTATGGATTGAATAAAACAAGCGTGAGGCTGAGGCCTGGTATAAGCATCTTCAGACCTTTTTATTTCTTCAGAGTCAGGATCAACATAATAATGACCCTGCGCCGGACCGTTAATGCCGTAGGCCCACCATAACCCAGTATTAAACCACTGCGGAGAATTTGGAGCGACAACCTGGCCAATAAGCATGTAAATCAATTCGTCATAAAATATCTGCGCATCTTCTGCTGATGCAAAATAACCATATTTTTCACCCCACCACCTCCAAGTTCCAGCCAAGCGATGGGCTACCTGCTTTATACTGGATTCAGCACCGGTAATTTGCTTGCCATCAACGCCAATTTTTGGCGTTCCATCAGAATTAAATTGAGGCGTACCTGCTTTACGAAAATATTTTTGAGCCAGAATATCTGTCGCTACCTGAGACCAAGTCTTTGGCACCTCAACTTCTTTCATTTCAAAAATAATTTTTCCCGATGGTTCGCGTATGATTGAACTGCGATATTCATATTCAAATTGATCAAACGGAGAAACATCGTCACGCGAAAAAAAGCGGCTAAATTTTAATCCTTTTTCAGAATTATAACGAAAGTCGTTGTTTGTTTCGTGAATTGGAGTTGCGGCAGTGGTTAACATAAATTCATAGCAAATATAGTATTTTGAAAAATCATTATACCAATTTTTTATCCTTTTAAGCAAACAAAAAACAAGGCTTATTTCCCCCTTGTTTTAGCCAATTTTCAACGCTGTGGACAAAACTTTAACCAAACCTCTGTTACCCAGACAAATCGTCTTCGTCTGTCATTGGTGTAGGCGAAAACTTCTCGATTAATTGAACGTTTTTGTCCGGCAATATTCTGTCTAAAAAACGATTGAATGAATCCTGAATAATACACTTATCTTCTAGCGAATGTTCTGGGCAGTTAAATACTATCGCCTTGGGCGTACCGGCAATTTTTGAATATACGGTTAAAATCGTATAACCACCGATAAGAAAAAAACCTACTGCCAGTACCCAGAATACCTTATTCATATTATTTAGACAAGTTAGCTATCGCTTGACCCCAAGCTTCCGCTGCTTTTGGGCCTGTGGCGGTAATTAAATTACCATCAACCACGACTTCTTCTTTAACATATTCAGCGCCGGCATTTTTTAAAATACCACCAAGCTCATCATCGCCGTCCCAGCCGGTCGCTTTTTTATCTTTTAAGAGTCCGGCTTGAACTAAAATTCTAGGAGCAATACAAATCGCACCCCAGAGCTTGCCGACAGACTCAGCCTGTCGCATTAAATTATAAACTACTTCATTGTCCAAATGCTCCAAAGCCCCTGAACCACCGACGATAAACAAACCATCGCAATCACTGGCTTTTGCCTCGGATAAATTTACATCAATTTTAGCTGGCATTCCATTATGCGCCGCTTTAGCTTCGCCTGCTCCGTCACTCGCTGTTAGCACTTCCATCCCCGATTGTTCCAAAACAGCCTTGGTAGAATAGTATTCAACCGGTTGAAAATCTTCGTGTGCGATAATTAATAAAATCTTTTTTGGCATAAGAAGTTAACTGTTGTATATATCTATTTCAGCCGGCTTTTCAATGCCACGCATCATATTTAAATGGTATTTTCGCTCACCAAAAAATTCCAGAGCTCTCGTCGCTTCGTCAACTGAAAAACTTGGCGCCAAAAGGCAAAGGCCCATTTCAAAAAACTTGGCTCTTTCCCTGATTTCATCAGCAAGCACAGGATGATATTCTTCTTCGTCAGCCATTTGCCTTAAACTTAATATTATTGATTTTATTTTTTCTAAGATCACCTTAAACTCTTCAACCCGTTTGATGTATTTCTCCTTATGCAAACTTAATATTTCTTGGTCATTAAACCTAAGCAGATCATTTTTTGTTTTAAAAAGCGCTTTGGTTAACTCCGGCCTTTCTTCAGGAGTAAAATATTGTGCCGCCCGTCCACTATATAAATCTTTCCAGCTTAATCCGTATTTCTGATATTTAATATAATTAGCCCCGAGTTCAGCAGATAAATGTGAAAGTAAAAAATGTTCGCCCAAACGCCCTTCAACAGAAACTAAAAATTCTTTATACGCTTCATTCCATGGCCAGAGATCATAGCCAAATTTTACCATCATGTCTTCGGCCATTTTCAATGTTGCTCGCGGATCATTTTCCAATTGTTCCAAGGCATTTTTCATTTTATCGCTAATATCCCGCGGAAAAAGCGGCGGTAAATTGGCCATAATAATGCGAAATATAGATAGGGTGTGTTTAGGCATAGGTAAATTTATTTTTTGGATTTTTTCGTCAATTGGTATAAAGCAACACCTGCAGCCACGCTGACATTTAAACTGCTCTTTTTTCCTTTCATCGGTATATGAACAGCGCTTTGGCAATATTTTAGTAAACTTTTTGTCACCCCGGTTTTTTCATTTCCCACCACTAAGGCTAAGGGAAATTTTGGCTTAAAGCTGAATAAATCACGGCTTTTTTCCGTCTTCTCCAGCGCCACTATATTATACCCTTTTTCTTTAAGTTCGGCGAGGAGCCGCCAAGTTTGCTTACAATACTCCCAGGGCAGCCATTTTTCAGCTCCTAAAGACACCTTGTCCAGTTGAGTGTGAGGTGGGCTGGCGGTATATCCGCACAAATATATCTTATCCACCCCTGCGCCGTCGGCAGTTCTAAACATAGCGCCAACATTGTGAGCGCTTCTTATATCCGGCAAAACTAAAACAAATTCTTCTTTCATAAATCTAACGGACTGGTAATATGTTTTAAATCATTATTTGCCACATGAGTATATATCTGCGTGGTTTGAAGTTTGGCATGCCCTAATAATTCTTGAATATACCTGATATCTGTACCATTTTCAAGCAAATGCGTAGCAAAACTGTGCCGCAATGTATGAGGTGTAACATTTTTTTGAATACCAGCTCGCTTTGCGGCTAACCTCGCAATCTTCTGGATTGTCGCCTCTGTCAATCGCCCGCCACGACCATTTGTAAATAAATAATCACCAGGTTTTTTTAAATTTCTTTGTTTTAACAAAACCTCTCTAAGCGATTTCGGCAAAAGTGTGAACCGGTCTTTCTTGCCCTTACCCTGAAATACGCGCAGTACACTCCTATCAAAATCAATATCTCGCATTTTAATATGGGTTAGTTCGCTCACCCTAACCCCTGTGCCATACAATAAAGATAAAATGCAGTTATGCTTTGGATTTTTTAGTGACAAAACCATTTTTACCACTTCTTCTTTGGATAATACGGCAGGCAAATGTTTTTCTTTGCACGCCCGCGGAATATCAGAAAAAAACTTCCGACGCAAAATAATTTGAAAATAAAATCGAAGGGCGCTATGCGCGATATTTAATGTCGAAGAAGACATGCCGGAATCAGCCAAACTCTCAAGATAGTTGCGCACATCGCTACCGCTGATCATGCGCGCTTGTTTATTTGACTTTTTAAGGCAATCGCCAATATAATACAGGTAACTCTTGATGGTTTTTTGGCTAAAATTGCGTAGTTTCATCTCTTGTCGCAATTTAACCATCGGATCCTGGCTGGGAAAGCGATGACTTTCATTCATACCCCCTCTATGAATTAAAATTAACCCCTATATTTTAGAGGTTTTAAGCCAAAAAAACAACAAGTTCGTTTATCAGTAGTTATCGGGAATAAATTAAATTTTTATGCTTCCAAAGCCATACAAAAATGCAATTATATATGAGGATGAAAAACTTTATGCCTGTTTAGCCAATGAACCGATTGTAGATGGACATACAGTTGTTGTCTGGAAGGATAAAATAACTGATTTACATTTACTTACCAAAAAAAACTACGAGTATTTAATGAAAAGAGTGAATGAAATCAGGAATGCAATGTTGGAAGTGTTGGGGGTCAAAAAAGTCTATCTGTTATACATGGACGAAGCAAAACAAGTTCATTGGCATTTAGTGCCGCGATATAATAAGATGGGTTTTGAAAATCTATTGCAAAAGCCTGGAAAAATAAAAGACTTCTCACTTGATGATAAAATACGGAAGCATTTAAGCATAAAAATTTAATTTACATCCGATAACACCGAATATACGGCTCGACTTAACGCTCCGCGTTCGCTCCGCTACCTCGCGTAAATTCGAAATTTATATTAGAGTATTGCTCCGCAAAATTATACTCTAAAATAAATTCCGAACTTCGTATATTCGGATTCGTTAGCTGAAATAAAAATTTTTTAATTCACTTTTTAATATGGAATATAAGAATTTTATAACGCAATCTTTGAAAGAAGCCTCCGACGTTGCAAGAAAAAGTTTTGGCAAAGTTGCTGGCACCACCAAAGAAGATGACAACAATCAGGTTCTCACTGAAACTGACATTGAAATTGGAACTTTGTTGATTAAGAAAATCAAGGGCAGTTTTCCAGAGCATAATATCATCGATGAAGAGGCAGGCGTTATTGATAACGGTTCCAATTTCACTTGGGTGATTGATCCGATTGATGGTACCAGCAACTTTGCCAACGGAACGCCGCTATATGGAACGATGCTTGGATTATTAAAAGATGGCATTCCGATTGCGGGCGGTCTAGCCTTGCCCAGCTTTTCCGAAATTTATGTGGCCGAGAAAGGGCAAGGTGCATATTGTAATTCCGAAAAAATCAGTGTCGCCAAGGAAAGCGATTTGAAAAAAATGCTTGTAGCCTACGGAATTGATGGTCACCAGGAAAATCCAAAATTTACGCGAGACGAGTGCGCGCTTTTGGCCGAAATAGTTTTAAACATCAGAAACCTGCGAACGAGCAATAGCGTCTTTGATATTGCGATGGTAGCACGAGGAAATTATGGCGCTTTTTTAAATCGCACCAGCAAAATATGGGATAATGTCGCCCAACAAATAATAATCGAGGAAGCAGGTGGAATTTACACTGATTTTTTCGGAAATGCTATTGATTATTCAAATGCCCTTTCTCGACCACAAGACAATTTTACTTTTCTTGCAACGTCTCCGGCTCTACATGCTAAGTTATTGGAGATAATAAAATCTAACACTATTTGATAAAAGTGAATTAAAAAATTTTTACATCAGATAACAAAGAATATCAGGTTCAAAAAATTTGCTCAATTATATTCAAGGTATGCAAATTTTTTTCTCCCAAATTGCGCTGACGATAATCATTGTTTAGTGATATAATTTAGATAGCGGATATTTGAAGTTTTAGCCAATAAACACAGGCGCAACTTCTGATATTCCTAAACGTTAGGCGAAATTTTCTTTTAAAAAATTATTTTTTGCTTGAGTAAATAAAAAAGGTCACCGATACTTCCGGTGACCCACGAGAATGCCGGCAAACTTCAACCCCTAGTCCTTACAAGTTAATGTGAGCCTGAAATGGGCTTTGGCGAAGATTGCACTTTTGACGATTGCGTCGATGAAATGAACAACGATGAAAAGAGCCAATACGCGAGGGAAAATATTGCCAAAGCCCATTTCCCAATATTTCCCGCATATCCAGCCTGTTCCAAATAAAAGAACACACATTGATATGGCATACGGTTGCAACTTATCACCATACATATGTACCGCACGATTGAATGTCATATCACACCTCCTGTATTGAATGATTGATTTGGTCGTGAACGTATTGTAATATAAGCATATAAAAGGTTTTGTGTCAATCCGACGACGCAAAATAATTTTTAAAAAGAAAACTCAAGGGCTAAAGCCTTGCCTAACACGCGATATCCTTAAAGGCTAAAGCCACATTTCTACGAAAAGTCGGATATCGCGAAACGTTGTGCAATTGCACCCTAGCCCTTAAATAGATAAACTTTATATAACCATTAACATTAATAAAAAATATGAACCAAGAAATCTATAAAAAAGAATACTCAATCGGACAAATTCTTTCAGAATCGTGGAAGAAATTTATACAAAAGTTTCAGTTAATATTACTTGTAACTTTGGCTATCTATATTCCTATTAATATTATTTTGTTTTTTGTGCCATTTGATGCATTACTAGAACAGATGGGTGGAATACAGGGATTTAGAATCTATATGAAAATAATCCAGATTTTAGAGGGGCTTATCGGAATAATTGCAACTATGGCAATTGCTTACATAGTGAAACAGAAAATAGATGGTAAAACCATAAATTTTAAAGAAGCTCTTAAAAAATCATTATCCAGATGGCCTGCCGCAATAGGGACCAATATAATATTAGGCATATTTTTGTTAGGGCTAACATTATTACTAATCGTTCCCGGAGTGATATATTATGTATATTGGATATTTGTGATATATGTTGTAATACTCCATGACAAATCTGGAAAGAATGCATTAGATTATTCTAAAAGTATCGTTAGGGGTAGATGGTGGAAAGTCTTAGGATATTCTCTAATTTTTGGAATCTTAACACTCATAGCTTCTTTAAGCATTGGGTTTGTAGAAGGAATTATCCTAGGATTTCTTCCTGAAAATTTTGTAATATCAATTTTTGAAATTCTTTTAGATAGTTTTACAGATTTCTTGTTGGCATACTTTACAGTTGTATCAGTAATATTTTTTATTAATTTTGATAGCACAAAAAAAAGTGAAGTTTCGGGCTAGGGTGCAACTTCTTCGCTCCACTTAGTTTCGCTCGACCACGCTGCGCTCTCCTCCTTTCAGTCGTCGGGGCGTATAACAAGGGATATACGGTTCGGGGCTCGGCTCGCCCCTCACCCAAATTTTTCTTCCACTGTCATTCCAGAAAAACTTCGTATATCCCTAACGTTATATGAAATTCCGACTAGTATTTAAGGAGAATTGAAAGGTTTTGCAAACAAAAAAGCACGTCTTTGAAACGAACTTTTAACTGTTTACCCGTCGGAACTGTCGTACAACACCGAGTGTGCGGTTACGCAAACAACAATTTTCTTTTTGATTTTGAATTGTCCTTTTCTGAAAGCCAATTGGGCCTCTCAATTTCTACAAAGTATCTGTGTGGAACCGCCGCTTCTCTCCACACAGACGGTGATGAGTTGCGGCGGTTCCAACGTAAAGGAGCTGGGGTCAGTGGGCGCCCTCGACAACCCCCACGAATTGCTCGAACGTCGCGACGAAGGGCGACAATTCTGTCAGCTGCCGAATGTGTCTCGTCTTCAACGTCGCAGCTACGGCTACCCATCGTTGTAACGCGTCCATACCATCGCACTCTTTCACATCCTCCATCATCACGATAGAGATGCCGTTCCCACCGGGGATGTAGCACCCTACATTCCAGCACGGGACGGAATACAGCGATAGTGCCGGGTGATGGAACCCGAAACTGACCTCCATGCTGGCAGCATCCTCCAACTGGATCCTCGCACAGAAGAGCGGGTAGTTACAGTTTGGGACTTCGGAGCGCCCATCTCTCGTCTGGCTCACTCGGTTGCGCCCAAAAGCCCTCACCAGCAAATCGTCCACTAGGTGAGCTTGCATCTTCTCCTCCCTTTCTTTTGGCTTTGTTGTTAGTCCTTGCGAACACAGGATAATAACACAAAAATATCTCCCTGTCAAGAGTTATGTGTATATCCCTGCTAGAATAAGCTATTTTCAATCCAACGACGGCCCAATTGGCTTTCAGAAAAGGACTTGATTATTGAAATCAAAAAGAAAATTGTTGTTTGCTCCACCCAAATTGCGCTTCTTGAAAATGAAGGTCTGAAGTATTAAAATAACCCTATAATAAGACGAAAAATTGTGCTGAAAACAGTGGCGCAACTTCGCATACTAGGAAACGTTATATGAAATATGCTTTTTCTTTTCGGGCTATCGCCCGCGCTTCACTAAAATAAATATAATTTGATTTTCTCTTTTATATAGGGGAAAATAAGGAAGATATTTATTATAAATTTAACTAACAAAATTCTATGAGTAATCCAGAAATGGGTGGCTACGAACCACCCGTAGAACAACCAAGATCGCCTGAATTAACACACGAGAGACTTGCCGATATGCAAACACTCGAAGTGGAAATTACTGGAGATTTTAACTCGGTACTACAATCAGTGAGAGAATCTACAGGCGCAAATCTCGAACCTCGCCCAGACGGATTTCACCTCACTATAATAGGTCCGACCGAAAGAAAAATTCTAGACACACTTGATGATGCAACACTTGCCGAACTTCAGCAAATTAACGAACAAATTCAGCGTGGTGAGGGTATTGTTGTAAAAGGAATAGGTTTTATTGACGGCACCTCATCTCAATATCAAATGCGCGAAGTTGATAAAGTCAAAAAAACAGCTTTCGTCGCTCTCGATATTCCAGCACTGCAAGCATTCCGAGAAAAAGCCGGACTACCACCCAAAGATTTTCATGTCACGCTTGGTTTTGAAGGTGGGGACATACATATGCAAGTACTGAGACAGGAACCAGTCAAACCGGGAAGCCCCAAAATGAAAGATGTGACCGGACCAATTCCAAAACAAGCTGATCCTCAATTTAGCGAATTACAATTACCCGAAATAAGCTATGGTGGATTAGATGGGCAGATGAAACAAAGAAAGTAAAATGAAAACTTTTTACCCTAATAGAAACATTAATGTTATGACAATCTGGGACAATATTTATAAAAATTATCAAAAGGGCGGTGACGCTTGGGCAACCCTTTCGGAAGAAATTCATCCGTTATTTAAACAATTTTTGAGCCAATCAAATTTTGAAATTAAACGTGTTTTAGATATTGGATGTGGCACTGGTAAGTACTTGAAAATTCTACAAGCTGGTGGATTTAAAACTGACGGTATTGATTCAAGCGAAACCGCAGTCGAAATGACCAAAAAAACATTAGGTAATGATTCTATTATTACTTGTGTAAACATGTTTGAGTTTGACATTCCAAAGAATAAATATGATTTGGTCATTTCTATTTCTACAATCCACCATGGGACGAAAGAACAAGTTCAAAATTTGATCAATAGAATTTACGAGGCAATCAGTGAAAATGGAAAAATCTTTATTACTGTGCCTGATTTTAAAAGTAGTAAGAAATGGAACACCTTCAAAGATCATGAAGAAATTGCCGAAGGTACTTTTGCCCCATTATCAGGCCCAGAAAAGGGATTGCCTCATAGTTTTTTTACAAAAGAAGAGGCTCAAAAATTGTTTTCAAAATTCAGGGATGTAAATTTGGAATTAGATATAATTGGACGCTGGGTTGTCCTAGCTACTAAATAAAATATATGCAAAAATACAATTTTCAATATTGCCAAAAAATTGTTGTTTATTCAAAAGACGAATCCAGTGTCTTGTTGTGTAAACGAAAAGGCGAAGCTGACTTTGACGGAACTTTTTCTTTTATCGGCGGAAAAATGGAAACTACTGATAAAAGTTTAATTAATGGTTTGCAAAGAGAAAAAAACGAAGAAGTTGGCAGTGACTTCAAAATAAAAGTATTTCCTTATTTTACAACTAATGTTTCCTTCGTAAAAAAGGATGGCAACGCCATGATCTTGCCTCATTATTACGCAATTCATATGGAAGGTGAAATTGTACTAAACGAGGAATACTCTGAGTATAAATGGGTTAAGTTAACTGAAATAGACAGTTTTGAACCAAAAATTGATACAGTTCCGAATATATTGAATAAATTGGCAATATTAAAAAACATCCTAAATAAAACGAAGTTTGCTATAATTTAGGCGTTATAAATATTAAACCTGAAGATTTTACGCATGCGGCCAGCAAAAATGTAATCATACAAGCAACTTAATCTATTGATATTAAGTTCTGTGAAAATAAAAAAGCCGCACCATCGATTAAGATGTGCGGACTGAAAAAAGAACGTAGGTGCTAATGCGCTATCTCTGCACCTAGAAAAGAATGGCCTGATTGTATAGCGTTGAAAATATAAGAAGTTTTCTCTCCCAATATCAGATCGTCTGGCAAATCATCCGGATCCTTAGCGCTGTTTTCCTCAACCAGCGCACTGTAAAAAGAGGCAAGCATGACGCAATCCGCCTCACAGCTTAAAACAGCATCCCGATTTTTTTCAACAAATCTTCTATAATCTCCCAAGGTGCAATTTTTGCTCATTTTTTTCTCCTCGTTTTTTGTTGCAATTAAAGAGCCCGCATAGAATATACCATTCTAGTAATTATGTAAATAGTCGTTAGTTTATTTAAATAACGATAAAAAAACCGCACTGGTTCCATCGCGAACGATGGTTTAGTGCGGTAGGTGGTGAGAAAAAACGGCGAGACAACACTGCGAGGCTAGTAGCGGTAGTAGTAGTGGAGCTCGGCCTCGAGCGCCTTCTGCTGCTTGTCGTAGCAGGACTTGCAGACGCGGTAGGTCGGGCCGTGCGTACCCTCGTCGTAGTCACGCGTCCAGATGCGCGACTCCGAGTGCTTGCCGCACCAGTCGCACTCGCCGGCGCAGTCCTTGCGGCGGCGCTCGCGCTCGACGACGTAGCAGTCGTCGCACAGATCGGCCCACTCAGCGCCGAACGAATCGGTCTCGCCCTGGACGCGGTGGGTGGCGGGCTTCTTCCCACAGTCATCGCACTGCGCGCCCTCGCGCAAGGCGCGACTCGAACCCGGCAACGTACTCACAGGTCCCGTCACATCTGCCATTTTTCCTCCTTTTTTAAAGAACTGACATAAAAATATAGCACATTTTAGCCAAAATGTCAAGGGTATGCAAGACTGGTAAAAATACAAAATTATGCTACAATAGCTATCGGTTTGAATTGTTTTTGATAGATTGCACTAAATATGAATGTAAAAATAATAAAAGCCTTGTCCAAACACGGCTATATTCACTCTAAAACAAACTTGTTCCCTGACTACCTGACTGAATCGGGAGTTTCACATCCCGGAATTAAAAAAATGCTAAATGATTTAAATATTGGATGGACTGAAATAGCAGAAGTGCGAGAAAAAGATCAACAAAAAACTAACTCTAAAAATGAAATTACAAAATATGCGGATATTGTCAGCGAATTTAATATCCGGCTTAAAAATATTGTCAGCAACTCAATTGAAGATAGCAACGACTTCCCACTGATTATTGGCGGAGACCACAGCTCAAGCATCGGTAGTATTGCCGGTATCTTAAAAAAACGACCGAACCTCGGTGTGCTATGGATTGACGCTCATTCAGATATTCATACGCCCGAAACAACAGAAACCGGATGGATATATGGAATGCCTGTGGCTGTCATTCTAGGTCATGGCGACAAATCTTTGGTCAAAGTAATGGATGGTAATTTTATCAAACCGCAAAATATCTGCATCTTTGGCGCAAGGTATATTGAAAAGGGCGAGATGGAAAATATTAAAAAATGGGGTGTTAACATAATCACCATGGATGATATTGATGAGAAAGGTATTGTAAAATGTTTCAATGAAGCAATGGATATTGTGACAAAAAATTCAGACCATCTTCATATTAGCCTGGATATCGATGTGATTGACAAGTTGTTCGCCCCAGGCGCTACTGAGCCAACTCAAGGCGGATTAACATTTAGAGAAATAAATTTTATCGCCCGCAAACTTGGACAAAATCAAGTGAGTAAATCCATGGATTTAGTTGAAGGGGAGCCGGACAAAGACATAAATTTTCAGACTGGCAGATTATGCCTCCAGATTGTCGCCAATATCTTGGGAGAAAAATATTCAGAATATGAAATGTATCTTGAAAAAAATAAAATTAACGCATAAACCGCATTTATCTATAATAAATTAAATCTTATGCCCGAATTAAATGGTTCAAAAACCGAGCAAAATTTGCTCAAAGCGTTCGCTGGAGAATCCCAAGCAAGAAATCGCTATGACTACTTTGCCAGCGTAGCTAAAAAAGAAGGCTTGGAACAAATCAGCGGTATCTTCTTAGAGACTGCTCTTAACGAAAAAGAGCATGCTAAAAGATTCTTTAAATTTTTGGAAGGCAGAATGGTTGAAATCACAGCCACCTATCCGGCTGGGAAAATTAGCACTACACTAGAAAATTTAAAAGAAGCGGCCGAAGGTGAGAATCTGGAGTGGACAAAGCTCTATCCGGAATTTGCCCAAGTAGCTGAAGAAGAAGGGTTTTCAGAAATAGCCGATGTTTTTCGCTCAATCGCCAAAGTTGAAAACGCGCACGAAAACCGCTACCGCAAACTATATGATAATTTAGAGTCCGGTAAAGTGTTTGTTCGCGGAGATAAAATTATCTGGAAATGCCGCAACTGCGGTTATTTGCATGAAAGCAACCAGGCGCCGAAAAAATGCCCTTCATGCGATCATCCGCAAGCGCATTTTGAACTCTGGTGCGAAAATTATTAATAAACTAAAAAACAGGAGTGTAGCTCCTGTTTTTTTATTTGCCAATATTTTTTTTCCATAATGATTGACCGGCACAAAGAGCCACTGCCAAGGCATCGGCTGCATCATCGGACTTTATCTTGCCCTTGATACCCAAAATTGCAGCCACCATTTTCTGCATCTGATTTTTTTCTGCCTTACCATATCCGGTAATGGCTCGTTTAATCTGCAATGGGGTATACTCATCAACCGGCAAATTATTATTAACTGCTGCCAAAAGAATTACTCCTCTTGCCTGCCCTACTTTTATAGCTGTCGTGATATTGCGGAAAAAAAACAAATCTTCAACCGCCATCCGTGTCGGTTTGTATTTTTTTATGATGCGAATAATTTCATTATTAAGCCAGGCCAGACGATCAACAAATTTATCTTTCATCGGTGTTTCAATACAACCACAAGCAATGCCGCGCCAATCTTTTCCCTTCTCTTTGACAACAACGCCCCAACCAATACGACCAAACCCCGGATCAATTCCCAAAATAATTTCATCTTTCATAATTTATGTTAGCGATTACTCAGCATTAGTATAAAAATCTTCAACATCATCACTGTCCTCAAATTCAGAAAATATATTTTCTAATTTACTCCGTACATCATCCGGTACTTTAACCTTTTCTTTTGCCGCCCATATCAATCCTGATTCTTTTGGCTCCAAATCATACTCCCTTAGCTTGTCTAAAACTTTTTTAAAATTTTCTACTTTAGATTTTATTTCTATCACCCCTTCATCAGCCTCTTCCATATCTTCGGCCCCCGCATCAATAACAGTCAGCTCAAAATTATCGCGCTCAATATTCATTTTCGTCAATTGCTCTTTTTTTATTGCCACATAGCCAAATTGTTCAAACATCCAAAGCACGCTGCCTGAGGTGCCAAGTGAACCGCCGTTTTTACTTAAAACATGCTTCACTTCCTGAAGAGATCGATTTTTATTATCAGTAATGCCTTTTATGATAATAGCCACCCCGCCCGGTCCGTAGGCCTCATAAAGAACTTCTTCCATTTGTGAACCACCCAATTCACCAGAGCCCTTTTTTATGGCTCGTTCAATATTATCCTTGGGCATGCCGGCCGCTTTTGCCTTTTCTACAGCCAAACGCAAAGAAAAATTCATTGCCGGATCACCGCCGTTACGAGCAGCCACGGTTATCACCTTGGAAAGCTTGGAAAAAATATTGCTTCGGATAGCATCCTGTTTGCCTTTCCGCGCTTGTATATTGTGCCATTTGCTATGACCAGACATAATTATTGAAATATATTTTGTAATTGCTATTTTAGATTAACACGCGGCAGGAGACAAAACAACCCCGCGCCTGGCAGGGTTGTTTATATCATTGTAATTTTTACTGTCTAAAACCCGTACCTGACGGAATCAATCGTCCGATAATAACATTTTCCTTTAACCCTTCAAGATAATCAATCTTGCCGGTAATAGCCGTATTGATAAGAACCTTGGCGGTTTCCTGGAAGGAAGCGGCTGAAAGGAAGCTCTGGGTTGAGAGAGAAACTCTAGATATACCCAAAAGAAGTTCGCTCACTGTCGCCTCTTTGCCACCATCCTTGCGCGCGACGCGGTTTGAAAAGTCAAGCTGTGCTTTTTCCACTACCTCGCCAGCCAAAAGATCGGTGTCGCCGGCATCTTCTATATAGACGCGGCTGAACATCTGACGGATGATAAGCTCCATGTGTTTATCGTTCACTTTCTGCCCTTGCGATGAGTAAATATTTTGAACTTCTTCTAACACATAGCGTTGTACTGATGCCCGGCCTTTTAATTCATGGAGTTCATGCAAATTAATCGAACCATCGGTTAGCTGGGTTCCTTTCTCAATCTTGTCGCCATTTTTAACATACAGCTTATAGCCAAGCGGAATAATAAACTCACGAATTTTCGGCCCATTATATGTCAGGGTTAAAGTAGTCTTTGTTACTTTAACCTGGCTTTGATATTTTGCCTTGACTTCATCGCCGGTTGAACCACGTACTATAACCACAGAGTCAGCATTAATCATCTCGCCATCTTTAACCATTATTTCATCTTCAGCCGTATATTTAAACTTTGTTTCATCAATGCCTTCAAAGTGAACTTTGATTATTTTCTGGCCGCGACGTCCCTCGAAAATCTTTTTGCCCGAAGGTGAAGTGATGATTTTTCCGTCGGCGTCTTCAATCTCCACTGTACCGTCAACATCTGTTAAAAATGCTTGGTGTTTCGGGTTGCGGCATTCAAATAACTCTTCTACTCGCGGCAAACCTTGTGTAATATCGGTTCCAGCGACACCGCCAGTATGGAAAGTTCTAAGAGTAAGCTGGGTACCTGGCTCACCAATAGACTGAGCAGCGATAATACCGACAGCCGTGCCAAGTTCAGCCGGCTGATTATAAGATAAATCAAAGCCATAGCACTTTTGACAAACGCCTTTTGGTAGTTTGCACTGAAGCACTGAACGAACATGAACTGACTCAATCTTACTTTCTTCAATGGCGCGAGTCGCTTTATCATCAATAATTTCTCCAGCTTTGACCAATATTTTGTTGCCAACTTTTATATTTTCTAACGCATAACGCCCCCAAACTCGATCAGCCAATTTTTCACCCATTTCCGCCGACTGCTTGGCGGTAAAAATTTCACCAATGGAATCTCCACAATCTTCTTCCAAAACAACTACATCCTGTGAAACATCGACCAGACGGCGAGTTAAGTACCCTGCGCCAGAAGTTCGAAGAGCTGTGTCAGACAATCCCTTGCGGGTGCCGTGCGATGAAATGAAAAATTCTAAAGAATTAAACCCTTCTTTAAAGTTGCCCTTAACCGGTAATTCCATAATATCGCCAGATGGTGAAGCAACCAAACCTTTCATGCCGATAACCTGACCGAGCTGCCCCCAAGAACCACGAGCGCCTGATTCAATCATGGCGTAAACCGGACCATTTTTATCGAGCGAATGCTGGTTGCCGGCTACGACCTTGTCTTTTGTCTCAGTCCAAATTTCAATAATTTTAGCATGGCGTTCTGCTTGAGTAAGCAAACCTTCCTGATATTGCTCCTCAACTTGGCGAACTGTATTTTCCGCTTCTTTGATATGCGCATCTTTTTCATGAATTTTCGGAAAAGCATCCATGCCGAGTGAATATCCGGACTTGGTGGCATAACGAAAACCAAGATTTTTTAATTCATCCAAAAACTTGGCTGTTTGTTCCTGCCCATAAAATTCTAAATGAAGTGAAATAATCTTTCCAAGTTTTTTCTTTGTTACCACTTCATTGTAATAAGGAAGTTTTTCCGGCAAGACGCTGTTAAAAGTCATTCGTCCGATAGAAGTTTCAACAATATTAGATTGATCTGCATTAAATTTAGACAAATCAGTAAATCGAACTTTTATTCTTTCATGAAGTTCAATTTTACGATTTTTATAAGCAAACATCGCCTCTTTTTCATCAGAAAATGCTTTTACCGTTTCCTTCTTTGTCTCTTCATCGCGCGTTAGGTAAAAACAACCGAGTACAATGTCTTGGTTAGGGGTAATAACCGGAGAGCCAGTCGCTGGTTTTAGAATATTTTTCTCTGCTGCCATTAAATTATCCGCTTCCCAGCGAGCTTCTTTTGAAAGCGGTAAATGTACTGCCATTTGATCTCCGTCAAAGTCAGCATTAAAAGCAGTACAAACCAATGGATGCAACTGTATAGCATTGCCCTCAATCAAACGCGGATGAAATGCTTGAATACCCAGACGATGCAAAGTTGGCGCACGGTTTAAAAGCACTCGAGTCGTTTTAGTTAAATCTTCTAAAATATCCCAAACTTCATCGCGCTCAGATTCAATATATCGTCCGGCGGAACGGACATTGTGGGCTAATTCACGCTTAATAATTTCCGCCATTATAAATGGTTTAAAAAGCTCCAGAGCCATTCGTTTCGGCAAACCACACTCATCAATCGCTAAATTCGGACCGACCACAATAACAGAACGACCGGAATAATCAACGCGCTTGCCAAGCAAATTCTGACGAAAACGACCCTGCTTGCCTTTCAGAATATCAGCCAACGATCTGAGTTGTCGCTTTTGTCCAGTCGAAGCGGTGACAGTTTTGGCGTGTCGGGCATTGTTATCAATTAGGGCATCGACTGCTTCCTGCAACATACGCTTCTCGTTGCGACAAATAACTTCTGGCGCATTTAAATCTACCAGTCTCTCCAATCGATTATTGCGATTGATTACACGGCGATATAAATCATTAAGATCGGAGGTGGCAAAACGACCGCCATCAAGAGCTACCATCGGACGAAGGTCGGGCGGTATCACTGGAATACATTTCAAAATCATCCATTCAGGCTTGATATCGTTCATTTTTAAACTTTTTAACAGCTTTTTACGTCGGATTATTCTCTCAAGCTTGGCCCCTTTAACTGACTGTTGCTCTTCAACTAAGTGTTTGATTGTTTCTTCCAGATTAACCCTGGAAAGCAATTCAAAAACAGCTTCAGCTCCAATTGAAGCTTCAAACAAATGGCCATAGCGTAAAGCTAATTCCTGATATTTATTCTCAGAAATAATATGAAGCAAGCTAATCTCTTTGAGTTCCTTATCAGCCGCTTGAAAATCTTCTTCCAAAGCTTTGACTTTGCGCTCTGCTTCTTCACGAGCCTGATCCAACGCTTCTTTCCCAAGTTTTTTTTCTGTCACCTGCTTTACCGCTTGATTCATTTCATTTTCAATCTGCTTCTTTTTGCTCTTGAATTCCTGACGCAACAAATCATAAGTCTGTTTCTTTCCCTCATCATCTACTTTTGTGATAATGAAAGAAGCAAAATAAATTACCTTTTCTAAAGATTGTGCTGAAAGGTCTAAGACTAAACCGATTTTACTCGGTACTGAACGTAAAAACCAAATATGCGCTACGGGTGTAGAAAGTTCAATGTGACCCATTCTCTCGCGTCGGACAAGCGAACTTGTTACTTCGACACCGCATTTATCACAGACAATTCCTTTATAGCGAATTTTTTTATATTTTCCACAATAACACTCCCAGTCCTTTGTTGGTCCAAATATCTCTTCAGCAAAAAGGCCGCCCTTCTCAGGTTTTTGCGTACGATAATTTATAGTTTCTGGCTTTCTCACTTCACCATAAGACCAGGAACGAATGATTTCCGGCGAGGCAATTTTTAAGCGAATCGCGTCAAAGTCCAAAACGTTTTGAATTTCTCGGTACATATATTTAAATATTTATGATCAAATATATTATTCACTAGCTTCTGTCTTTTTCTCTTTCGCCGGCGTCTCGACCTGAGTATTAGACGCCTCTGCCGGTATATTGTTAACTGGAGCATAATTTCCAGAATCATCACGCTTCAAAAGCTCTACATCAAGAGCTAGACCTTTAAGTTCTCGTACGAGAACATTGAATGATTCTGGCACATTTACAACTTTAATATCCTCACCTTTAATGATTGCTTCATAGGCCTTGGAACGACCTGGCACATCATCTGATTTGATGGTCAATACTTCCTGAAGAACATGAGCAGCGCCATAGGCTTCAAGGGCCCAAACTTCCATTTCTCCAAACCTCTGTCCGCCTGATTGGGCGCGTCCACCTAAAGGCTGTTGGGTTATTAAAGAATACGGGCCAATTGAACGCTGATGTATTTTGTCCTCTACCATGTGGTTAAGCTTAAGCATGTAGCTATAACCGACTGTTACTTTATTATCAAAAGGATCACCGGTACGGCCGTCAAAAAGATTTGATTGGCCATCAACGGAAAAACCGGCTCTCTCTAATTCCTGCTTTATTTCTTCTTCAGTCAAGCCATTGTAAGCTGGAGTGGCAACTTTATAGTTAAGCTCATTAGCGGCCAATCCAAGATGATTTTCTAAAATCTGACCTAAATTCATACGAGAGATAACACCGAGTGGTGAAAGTATAATATCTACTGGAGTGCCGTCTTCTAAAAATGGCATATCCTCAACTGGAACTACTCGAGAAATTACACCTTTATTGCCGTGGCGTCCGGACATTTTATCACCAACCTGAATCTTTCGCATGTCAGCCACACGAACTCGAACCTGTTTAATAACACCCGGCTCAAGTTTATCTCCATTTTCAGTGGAAAAAACTTGAACATCTATTACCTTGCCGTGTTCGCCATGTTCGAGATAAAGCGATGAGTCGCGGACATCTCGAGCTTTTTCACCAAAAATTGCCCGCAAAAGTTTTTCTTCAGCTGAAAGTTCTGTTTCGCCTTTCGGGGTAATTTTACCCACAAGAATATCGCCTGATTTTACTTCAGCACCAATACGAACGATACCCTCGGCATCAAGATTTTTTAATTTTTCTTCTGATACATTTGGTATATCAGAAGTTACCACTTCGGGACCAAGCTTTGTCTCTCTAACATTGACCACATAGTCCTCAATATTGATTGATGTGTACCTATCTTTCTTAACGATTCTGTCAGAAATAATAACGGCGTCTTCATAATTAAAACCATCCCAAATGAGATAAGCAACCAAAATATTTTGTCCTAAAGCCAATTCTCCATCCTTTATACAAGGGCCGTCAGACAAGGCCTGTCCTTTTTTGACTTTATCGCCAATATTGATAACCGGATGCTGATTAACACAAGTGGCCGCATTGGAACGCAAAAACTTTTTAATTGGATATTTATGCTCTACTCCCTTTTTATCAGTCAGCGTAATATTGCTTCCGGATAATTCTGTTATCTCACCGTCTGTATCAGCTTTGATAATATATCCAGAATTCTCTGCTGCGGCTTTCTCTACGCCCGTGCCAACAAGCGGCGGTTCTGGCTTAATACAAGGAACGGCTTGCCTCTGCATGTTCGTACCCATGAGCGCTCGAGTAGCATCATCATGTTCTAAAAATGGAATACAGGCAGTTGCCACGGAAATAATTTGATTGGATGAAACATCAATAAAATCTACAGCTGAAGACTCTACGGTTCCTGGTTTGCCATAGATTCTGGCGGAAATCATATCATCAATAAAATAACCCTTTTCATCAACTCTGGTGGTTGCCGGAGCGGTGACCATTTTTTCCTCACGGAAAGAGTTCAGAAAAACAACTTCACCAGTTAATCGCGGTTTAACTGGAATGTTTGGAGTGTCTTTAAGTCCTGATAATTTTTTAGCAATTTCTTTGGTAATTTCTGTGCCATCTTTATAACCACCTAAATCGCCTCTTAAAATTTCACCTTCGCTTAATGAACCGTCGTTTGCCACTTGCTTTAACACTTTGCGATAAGGTGTTTCAATAAAACCAAACTCATTTACTCTAGCAAAGCTGGCCAAATGATTAACCAAGCCAATGTTCGGACCTTCTGGTGTCGCAATCGGACAAATACGGCCATAATGAGTATTGTGTACGTCGCGGACTTCGAAGCCAGCCCGATCTCGCGATAAGCCTCCCGGACCAAGAGCAGACAGTCGACGCTTATGTTCAAGTTCTGACAATACATTGATTTGGTCCATAAACTGGGACAGCTGTGAGCTCATGAAAAATTCCTTTATAGCAGAAATAACCGGCCGAGCATTTATTAGTTTATTTGGAGTTAATTCAGCTATGTCATAGGTGCTCATTCTATCCTTGATGACACGCTCCATGCGGGCCAGGCCAACACGGAAACGATTTTGCACCAATTCACCGACCGCCCGAATGCGACGATTGCCTAAGTGGTCAATATCATCAGGATCTTCTTGAGAACAATTTAATCTTATTACTTCCTTTACAACCAATAAAAGTTTTTCCGGAGAAAAAACACGACTCTCTTTGTTTTGATAATCTTCGGGTGTTAAACCGAGATCAAATTTTGTATCAAATTTATATACGCCAACAGGTGATAAATCATAACGATCAAAATTAAAAAACATGGCGTAAATTAACGACTTGGCATTGTCTGCAGTTGCTAAATCACCAGGCCTTATTTTTTTATAAACTTCAATCAGGCCTTCGTCGATACTGCTGGATAAATCTTTCGCCAATGTTGATTCTACATAATCAATATGCGGATGAATATTTACTTCTTTTAAAAGTTCGCGAATTTTATCATCAGAATTATAACCAAAGGAACGCAAAAGAGAAGTAACAGCAACTTTGCGCTTGCGGTCTATTTTTACCCAGAGAACATTATTTTGATCTGTTTCAATTTCCAGCCAAGCGCCACGATTAGGAATAATTTTAGCTCCATAATATCGGCGGCCGCGCACAACATCAGCAGTAAAAAATACTCCAGCTGAACGGATAAGTTGAGAAACGACTACACGTTCAATACCATTTACAATAAAAGTCCCTCGTGAAGTCATCACCGGCATATCGCCCAAATAAATTTCCTGCGTTTTCGTTTGGCCGGTTTTTTTATTCGTTAATCTGGCATTAACGCGAAGAGGGGCCTCAAAAGTCATGTTGCGATCACGACAAACCATTTCATCAAATTTCGGCTCATCAAGATAATATTCTTCCAAATATAATTCTAAGCCACGTTCAGAAAAATCAGTAACCGGCGATACCTCTTCAAAAAGCTCCTTGATGCTAAATTTCAAAAAATGATCGTAAGAGTTCTTTTGCAGCTCAATCATGTCAGGAAACGGAGCGGCATCGGTGACTGAGGTAAAGAAACGGCGAGGATCGCTGGATACGCCACGGTATTTATATGATGGCATAAAAATATTTTGAAAAATAATTTATAAAAATTTTATTTTTTTATATTTTACTGAAAAACATTTCTATCAAAGACCGACAACATGATGCGTTAACAAAAAATCCCCCTGGGGTCAGGCGTTGTTAGAACAAAAAGCTTCATTAATTTTTCAGCAAGGTTGACATGTGTTTTGTTTGACCTTGCGCGCAGCTCATTTTACCGCTTGGCATAAGGCCGCGCTAAGCCAAAATAGGCATTTTTTGACTGCTGTTATGCGGTCAGAAGTTTTTAAGTGGTTTGATATTACCTTATATATAAAAAATTGTCAACAGGTGATAGAATTTTTAAGGTTTGTCAAGTATCTGTATTTTTCGCTAAAAATAAACAAAAAACTTGTATTTTAAAAATATTTGGCTTTAGTTATCCACAACTAATGCACATTTTGGCTTTTTTTAGCGAAAAAATACAATTTATATCTCATAATCAAAGCAGTGAACGGCGTCTTTGCCTGAGGCGACAACATTTATCTGTATTTATCTGCCCAAATTCACAGCTTAATCTTATCCCAATCTTTAACTTGGGCCTTCTGTAATTGTTTGTTTATTGTCCAAAAATATTCTAAAATTTTATTTTTTTACTAAAACTTGTCCACAGGTTGACATTTATGTATATCACTTCTAAAATATTACTGTTTTTTCTATACCAAGCTGCGGTAGAGCTGATGTATTAAATGAATCAATCTTTGAAAACATCTCTCTCCTCCCCTCAACAGCTTATTAGTTGTTTTGGGGTGTGGTTTTCAAACTGATTCGCTCCTTAACACATGCAGCTCTTTTCGCAGCTTAGTGCAGAAAAAGCAAACCGCTTCGGCGGTTTTTTAATATTTTTATACACAAAATATATATTTGTTTATTAGTCTGTTTAGTGTTAAAATAGATAAAAATATGGCGCGGATAACAAAATCACGAACACACAGAAAAGATGATTCCAGCCTTGGCCCTCAGCTAAGCCATGGTCTGCTTTCTATTTTACTTTTCGTTGTTGCCGGCATATCTACTTTAAGTTTTTTTGATATGGCGGGCGTAGCTGGAAAATTTATTGATTCACTTTTGGCAATAACTTTTGGCCAAGTTCGCTACGTCTTTCCAGTTATTTTAATCATAAGCGCCATACTTCTTATCAAAGATCTGCAATACCACTATCGTTCTACTCATATTTTTGGCGCGATACTATTCTTTTTAAGCTTTAACGGTCTGGTCCACATATTTAACCAGCCCGAAGAAATGATCAGCCAGGCAATGCAAGGGTTTAATGGCGGGTTAGTTGGCTTGATCTTAAGCTGGCCGCTAGGCAATTATGTTGGTTTTTGGGGTGGTGCCATAATTCTAATTGGTCTATTGCTTATCTCAATAATTTTTCTTTTTAATACTTCGTTGGCTGAGCTGGTTGAACTGCATAAAAAAATGTTTCTTACTCTGGGTTGGTTTGGAACAAAAATTATTGACTTTTTTGGCTCGTTTAAAAAAGATGATCAAATTCAAATGCGCATTGAAGGCTCTTATGAGCCAATGAAAAAAAATAAAGCTGATGAGGATGAAACAACCGAGGAAGAAATTGAAGATAGTGAAGATCAAGAAATTGAAGTTAAACCTATCTTTGCAAAAAAAATAATTCAGCAGTCAAAAGAAAAGGAAGATGAAGAAGATACAGCCATGTCGCAACCATCAACTCTTGATTTCAATTATAAATGGCCGCCGATAGAATTGCTTTTTACATCAAAAACTAAACCAACATCGGGAGATATTGCCAGTAATGCCGCAATAATCAAAGATACGTTGTTTAATTTTGGAATTGAAGTTGAAATGGGCGAAATTAGAGTTGGTCCTACGGTAACGCAATATTCGTTAAAACCAGCAAAGGGCATCAAGCTTACAAGAATTACCGGCTTATCCAATGACTTGGCGCTTGCTTTAGCTGCCCACCCCATCCGTATTGAGGCGCCAATACCAGGAAAATCACTTGTTGGTATTGAAGTGCCTAATCAAAAAGTTGCCTTAGTTACTTTAAGAGAGCTTTTAGAAAGCGAAGAATACAAAAAACGCAACAACAGCCTTTCGCTTGCTTTGGGTAAAGATGTTGCTGGCAAAGTTTGGTTTGCTGATTTACCCAAAATGCCTCATCTTTTGATTGCTGGTACCACTGGTTCAGGAAAAACAGTTTGTATCAATACAATTATCCTGAGTTTGCTTTACCAAAATTCACCAGAAACATTACGCTTTATCATGGTTGATCCAAAGCGTGTTGAGCTAACACTTTACAACGGCATTCCGCATCTTTTAACGCCGGTTATTACTGATCCGGCAAAAACCGTAGCAGCACTAAAATGGTGTATTCAGGAAATGGAACGTCGCTTTGACGCTTTAGCAGGAGTTGGCTGTCGCGACATCACCTCATACAACAAAAAAATGAAAGAAAAAATGCCTAATATCGTATTCGTAATTGACGAGCTGGCTGATCTTATGGCGATGGCTGCTTCCGAAGTTGAAGCGGGAATTATTCGTATTGCTCAAATGGCTCGAGCTGTTGGAATTCATCTTATTGTCGCTACCCAACGTCCTAGCGTTGAAGTGATTACAGGTTTAATGAAAGCCAACATTCCTGCGCGCATTGCTTTTTCCGTTGCTTCAATTATTGACTCTAGAACCATACTTGACTGCCCTGGAGCAGAAAAACTTCTTGGTCGCGGCGACATGCTTTTCTTAACCGCTGAACTATCCAAGCCTAAACGCATTCAAGACGCTTTTGTCTCTGAAGAAGAAATGAAGCGGGTGGTTGATTATGTCAAAGGCGATGAACCGCCGACTTATGATGAAAGCATCACAGCAAAGATTTCGGCATCAGGAGGAACAATGAGTATTTTTGGTGGACCTGATGACCGAGACCAACTGTTTGAAGAAGCTAAAAGAGTGGTGATTGAATCAGGTAAAGCATCGGCTTCTCTTCTGCAAAGAAGAATTAAAGTTGGTTATGCAAGAGCCGCTCGGCTGCTTGACGAGCTTGAAGAAGCTGGTATAGTAGGACCGCCAGATGGCGCAAAACCACGCGAAGTATTTACTGAACACTTAGAAGAAGAGGAAGAATTGCCACTAGAAGAACAAACGATGGATGCTGGGGGGATTGTACTTAACGATACTCCTGAAGAAGAGGCCGATACAACCGACGAAAGTGAAGAAATATTAGAAGAAACCGACGAAAAAGACATTGAAACAGAAAATATATCAGAAGAAGAAGCGGAGGAGGATGAAGAAGAGATTAAATAATCATTCAGTGTGACAATTTTTTGTGCAAAAAAATTAACCACTCCCGAGCAACGTCTTGGCGCAAAACTTAAAGAAGCGCGTGAGGTTTTTGGTGTTGACTTAAACACGGTCTCAAAAGCAATACGCATACCAGCAAAATACCTAAACGCACTAGAAAAAAATCGTTTTAACGATCTACCCAAAGCAAAAGTTTACCGATTAAACTATCTTAAAGAATACGCTAACTTTCTACATCTTGATGAAACAAAAACCATTGAACAGTTCAACAGAGAAAACGGCTTAAAAGGTGTTGAACAAATCCACCCCAAACAATCACTCAAGAATGCTCCTCTTTTTTCAATCTCAATCTTTGCTCGCAACCTTTTAATTGCTTCGTTTGTTTTGCTTTTAGTCGGCTATCTCGGTTGGCAGGTAAAACGAGTATTGGAACCACCCCAATTAATTGTCTACAATCCTGCCGAAGGAATTACTGTCATGGAACACAATATCGCCGTGCAAGGAGAAACAGAAAAAGAGTGCCGCCTGGCAATTAATGGACAGGAAATAATGCCTGATGAAAAAGGACGTTTTAACTTGATGGTAAATTTGTCAGACGGACTGAATACTATTATTATTACGGCGACAAAAAAACACGGAAAAATATCAACCGTAACTCGCCATATTGTAGTAAAAAGCATTAGTCAAAATACCCAAAAAATAATCAGTATTAATAACATCAAGAATTAATAAAATAAACTTACAAATTGCTAAATACTAATTACTAATCATCGTATGGCCAAGCAGACAAGCGAGGAGGTACAACAAAAACTTAAAGCGGCCGAAAGCGCGATTGAACAAATCAAAAGCAGATTTGGAGAAGGGGCAATCATGAAATTCGGCGAAGCCAAAAAAATGCAAGTAGAAACAGTGCCCACCGGCTGCTTATCACTTGATGTTGCACTTGGTGTCGGTGGCGTACCGCGCGGCAGAATTATTGAGATCTACGGACCTGAGGCTTCAGGTAAAACTACTCTAGCACAGCATATTGTTTCAGAAGTACAAAAATTAGGAGGTATTGCCGCTTTTGTTGACGCCGAACACGCTCTAGATCCAGACTATGCCAGAACAATTGGAGTCAAAGTGGATGAACTTCTTATTTCACAGCCAGACACAGGAGAACAGGCTCTTGAAATCGTTGATACCCTTGTTCGCTCCAATGCAGTTGATGTAATTGTAGTGGATTCAGTCGCCGCCCTGGTACCAAAAGCAGAAATCGAAGGAGAGATGGGAGATCGCCATGTCGGCTTGCAGGCCAGACTAATGAGCCAGGCTTTACGCAAACTTGCCGGCATTGTCTCTAAATCCAAAACCGTGGTTGTATTCATCAATCAAACTAGGATGAAAATTGGAATTATGTTTGGCAATCCAGAAACCACCACTGGAGGAATGGCTTTGAAATTTTATTCTTCTGTAAGAATTGAAGTAAGACGCTCCGCTCAAATTAAGCAAGGTGATAAAATAATTGGCAACCGCGTAAAGGTAAAAGTGGTAAAAAACAAAGTTGCTCCGCCGTTTACCACCTGTGAATTTGACATCATGTACAACGAGGGTATTTCTATTTCGGGAGACACGCTTGATACCGGCGTTGCCTTCAATATAATTGATAAAAAAGGAAATAGTTATCTTTTTGGCGAGGAAAAACTGGGTGTAGGCAGAGAAAATGCAAAAACATATCTTAGGGCAAATCCAAAATTAATTGAAAAAATAAAAAAACTAGTATTTAAAGCAGCGGATGAAGGCAAACCAATAGAAGGTCTTGATGTTACTACTCCAGATGAAGAGATACCCCCACCGCCAGAAGAAAAATAAAATAGTAATAAAAAACCCGACTTTATGTCGGGTTTTTTTATTTCCAAGTGCCAGCAATTAACTTTTTACACTTAGGACACTTTCCATCTTGAAGTTCAAATTGTGTCAACTCATAACCGTCGCGCCCAATAAGAATTTTATTGCATGAAGGACAATGCGTGGCACTATGCTCAAGGTCATTTGTGTTACCAAGATATACATAGTTTAAACCAGCTTCCCGTCCGATATTGTATGCTTTGAGTAAAGTTTTGGTTGGCGTTGGCGCACGATCAGCCATTAAATAGTTTGGATAAAAAGCGGATAGATGCCAAGGAATATCAACTGAAATACTGGCAATAAATTTTGCTGCTTCTCGTATTTCTCTTTCATCATCATTTTCACCCGGCACAAGCAAGGTGGTAATTTCCAACCATTTACCACGACGCCAAATTTCTCTGATTGTATTGAGTACCGGTTCCAACCTGGCACCACAAACATCTCTGTAATATTTTTCAGAAAAACTTTTTAAATCAATATTAAAAGCATCAATATAAGGATTAAGATAATCTAAAGTCTCTTTGGTTTCATAACCATTGCTAACAAAAACACCGCGTACATCTTTTGGCTTTAATATTTTCATAATATCGTGAGCATATTCCGCCCAAATTGCCGGTTCATTATAAGTAAAAGCTACTGCCGGCAAACGATGGTTAAGACAATACTTTGCCGCTGACTCAGGTGCTAGTTCGTCGCTTTTTAATTTTATTTCAATATTTGAATTTTCTTCCTCTCCTTGGCCGGTTTGAGAAATATCAAAATTCTGACAAAATTTACATCTAAAATTACAACCAACCGTGCCGATGGATAAAATATTTTTACCAGGCAAAAAATGATATAGTGGTTTTTTTTCCATCGGGTCAATATTTAGAGCAGAAGCTTGGCCATAAACTAACAAATATAATTTGTTACTAAGATTCTCGCGCATACCACAAACACCGCTTTTGTTCAGGGCTATATTGCATCGCCACTGACAAGCTGTACACTCCACTCCATTTGGAATTTTTTTGTATAATACTGCTTCATGCATAAGATAACTCCTATCGTACCAAATATATCGTCTAATAACAAATTATAAATTTTCATTATAATAAAAAATGGCGCCGCATTAGGCGACGCCACCGTGAACCACACGCCCCTCTCTGTGCTACTGGATAGCAATCACAGATGACTGCTCACAATAGCCCGGATAACATCGGGATCCGAGGGCTTATCTAGCACTCCAACAAATCCGAATTTTTCATAATTGTTGTACACCTCCGACAAGGTGTCCCCGGAATGAAGGATGGCTTGAACTTGGGGGTAGTACTCTCTGATCTCCATAAGAGCAACTTCTCCCGACTTTCCAGGCATGTCACGGTCCATGATGATGAGATCGTACGGGACGCCGTTTTTCAATGCCAGACAGAAAACAATAACAGCTTCCTCGCCTGAAGTCGCGACATCCACGTCGCAATCAAGCCTTTTCACTATCCTTTTCATAAGTGATAATATGTGGACAACATCGTCCACGACAAGCACCTTTTTCGTTTCCATGGTTTCCCCCTTCTTGAGGTTATGGTTATAAAAGAGCCAAAAAAATATAGCATAAATATTGTGTTTTGTCAAGATTCCACCAAACTTGCGGACTTTGGACAAATTTAGTAAACTATCCTTGAGTTTAATATATGAAAATGCCTTAAAATATGGCTTTAACTCCTCCTGGTCAGGCCTCTAAACAAGCATCAGCACCCATACCTGCACCGAAAAATACATCCAAAGTTATTATTATAGCAATTATAATAATTATAGCTGCAATTGTTATTTTATGGCTTTTTTTGCGTTGGCAAAATAATAAAAACTCTAACAAAGTAGTCAATGAATTAAGTGAAACCAAACAAGTGGCCCAAATACTTGAAAGCGCCGATAACGAACTGATTGTAGATAACAACATGGAAAACATTGTCAAACAAATGACACCCGAGGAAAAATTTGCTGCCGCAGAAACTATCAATATACAAAACGGAAATCACGATTCTACCATCGATGATCTCGGCGCGATAATCAAAAATGTTTTTGGCGAATATAAAATTACCGGCTATACCCAAGGATATATGGGCATGAACAGCGGCTCAGGTATCGTGCAATATACATTGACAAAAACTCTTTCCATAGAAAATGCAGATATGCTAAAACAAAAAATGGAAGACGACGGATTTACTGATATCACACTAGACAAACAAACAGAAAGTGTTAATCTACAGGCTAAAAAAAATGATTATAAATATCGCCTTTTATTCAATCAAGGCGACCAAGAAATTACTGTAATAATAGAAAACATCAAATAAATAATTTTTTTTTATTAATTAAATAATTTTGCTTATGGACAACGAGCAACAACCGCAACAACCGCCACAGGCGCAACCGCAACAACCGCCACAGGCGCAACCACCGGCAAGCAATCAGCCAAATACGGGTATGGCTATCGTTGCTTATATTTTATTTTTTATCCCGCTTTTAACTGATGCAAAAAAAGACCCCTTTGTTAAATTTCATGTTAAACAAGGCGCTGTCATTTTTTCGTTAGCCGTTATTCTCTGGATAGTAAGAATGTTTATTCCTTGGTTTTGGCTCTGGAAGCTTTATTGGTTGTTTAATCTGGTTGGTTTAGCTATTCTTGTTTTTGCCATCATCGGTATAGTCAACGCCGCCAATGGTAAACAGGAAAAATTGCCGCTTATTGGACAATTCGGAGATTATTTTAAGTTCTAAATAGTAAAAATAAAAAATCCCGACCTTTCTGCTGAAAAGCTGGTCGGGATTTTTGTTTAGCCAAGTACTTTAATCTGTTTCTCAATTTACATCGGAATAATTTTACGATTTCTCTTGTCTTCTATATTCTAAATAAGAATAGACCACGGTCACTATTGTAACAAATAAAACTGGAATTAAAACAAACCAAATAGAAAAATTAGGAAAAAATATGCCTAGCAAAGACAAAAAAGCGGCCCCTTTAAAAAGTTTTCCTCCAATTGCATGCGTCTTTTGCCAAACTCGTTCATTGGCTAATGTCCACGGAGTTCTTATGCCAATTGAATAATTCATTTTTGCGTTACTAACTAGCGATCCAATAAAATACAATAATATGGCGAAGGCCGGAATAAGAAATACGCTCATATTAAAACGACCGCCTAGATTCCACCATAAAGTCAGACCGTAAATATACAACAAAAAAAGAAAAATCAATAAAATGAAACGATCGAAATATTTTCTGAATTTTTCAATATTTTCTTTTTTAGGATCAATTCTCGGCACCACTACAAGAAGCAAAAGCATGGCAGCTGAAATAATCGGCATAAGAAAAACACCCCAAAATTTTGACATATATCCATTCACCTCGCCAGTCGCACTCCAATGACTGGCAATAGTTTCAGGCAAATATGGATAAACAAACAACCCGGCAATAAATGACAAGACAACTATAATAAATGATGTTATCTCCAATTTGCGTATTTTCATACTTTATTTAATTAACTGGCCTTTATAAATTTTTTCAATATCATCAACAATGTCATCCCAGTTAAAATTCTGTTTGATAAAATCAAATCCCTCGTCACCGTGTTTTTTAACTGATTCTGGATAATCCAAAAGGTAAACCAGCATTTCATACAAATCATGAACATTCTTTGATTTAAAAGTAAAACCAGCATGATCAACGCTTTCTAAATTTTCCGGAATATTACTAACTAAGACACAAGTGCCATAACTCATCGCTTCAAGAATGGTGATTGCTAAGCCCTCCGCTTCTGAAGGATGAACATATAAATAAGCATTAGCAAAAAGCTGTGCCAATGTCTCACCCTGTTGGAAGCCGACAAATTCAATATTGGGCGAGGCAGCTGCTAAAATTTTTAAATAATCCAAATAATCATCAGTATAACTAGGCGCGCCAGCAATAACCAATTTACGCACCTTGCCGCCAGGCCAATTATCAGGATTGGTGCCGTGTCTTTTTTCAAGTTCGCGATATGCCTCAATCAAATAATGGACGCCTTTGTGTCTTATAAGCCGGGCCACAGCTAGAATGTAGCTGTCTTTTTGAATGCCCCAACGCCGAATAAGATTATCATGGGCCTCAATGGTTTTGTTTAAATTTGTGCCGTTTGGTATATAAACAGGTGTTTTTTTAAATCTCTGTTCACAATACTGTTGGATAGAGCGCGAAACAGCAATAGTCTTATGCGGAAACTTAACAGCAGTCCACTCACCAAAACCTAAATACCAGCGGGCAAAGGCTCCCCATTTTTTATGAAAACGATCTATACTATGAAATGTTACTATTACTTTAACCCTGGGATTAAAAATCCGCGGAAGCCAAGAAAGTGTTGATGGCCCAACGCCGTGATAGTGAATGATGTCATATTTTTGGAATAAGGCGTGAATGGTTGAAGTCAAAACATGTGTAATGGTATCCAGATTCTTTGTTGGGACAGAAGGTGTATATAATAATTTTACTCCCTTATAATCAGTAATTTTTTTATCAATTAAATATGAACGAGAATAAGCAGTCACCTCGTGGCCCTTTTTTACTAAACGATGAGCAAGTTCTTCAACATGTCTTTCTACTCCACCACCCTTTCCACCGATAAAGGGCACTGTCTTTTGTCCGATCATGGCAATCCGCATACAGATTAAAAATTTATAACTGACTTAATCCGCTTATCACTATAACTTGAAGCATCTTTAAAAGCCTGTGAAACTTTAAGAGCCGTATAGCGATGTGTGATTAAACTTTTTAGATCAACTTGTTTTTTAGCCACCAATTCAATTGATGGTAAAAATGAAAAAGCACATGTCCAAGAACCGTGGACATTAAGCTCTTTCTTTACCAAATGCATTAAATTAATTTTTGAAGGCGACTCAAACACCCCTAAAATAAACACTTCACCATCGCGACGTGCAATTTCCAAAGACATTTCGGCGGTAATTTCCTGGCCTACAGCCTCAAAAACAATGTCTACCCCCTCAGGAGCAATTTTTTTAATCTCTTTTAGGAGAGAAGTTTCTTTGCTATTTATTGTTTTATCAACCCACTTCTTGTTCTTTGCAAACTGCAGACGCCAATCAGCGATATCTACACCAATAACCTTGGCGCCACTTTGTTTTAGTACCTGATCAACCAATAGCCCGATCGGCCCCTGTCCAATAACAGCCACAGTTTTACCCAATACAAAACCAGCTTTTCTTACCGCATAATAGGCAATTGATAGTGGTTCTATTAAAGCTGCTTCTTCAAAACTGATGCTCTTTGGAATTTCATATACTAAATCAGCTGGGATGGCGATGTATTCAGCCAATGCCCCGGGTAAATGCAGACCGATTACTTTAGCGTTAGCGCATAAATTCGGCTTACCAGACAAACAGTCATAGCACTCTCCGCAACTAACAACATGCTCAGCCACCGCCCTGTCTCCGACTTTAAAATTTTTAACTTCATCACCCACTTCGTAAACAATCCCGGAAAACTCATGACCCATAGTTAGTGGGGTAGGCAAATTCATACCCCCGCTATAAATATGCAAATCTGTTCCGCAAATTCCAACACTCTTTATTTTCAATAATATTTCATTTGGTTTAATTTTAGGCACCGGTGCGTCAACCAGCCTCAAACGTTCAGGACCAGTATAAATTATATTTCTCATAAATACCGCGCTAAAAAACATTAAATTTATTACTTCTTTGTTTAATTATAACAAAATCAAACAATAATAAAAAGCCTCAATTTCGAGGCTTTTATTTTTTTTAAGAATATTTTATCTAAAGAAACATCGACAAACACAAAATAGCTATGATAATAACAAAAAGCCAAACAATCGTATAAAAAAACAACTTTACTGCCTCGGCCTTGCGATTTTCAAGATGCATTAATATTGGCTTGCCTAAAACTAGTGAACCAGTGATTGCCGCGGACAAAACAAAAAGCAATAAAAAAGCGACTGGCCCCAATATATTATCCATCTTCCCAAATATCCGCTCTCCATTTTGCATTACTAAAGCGACAATCGCCACATAAACAGCAGTTAACAGTGCATTAATCAAAGCGGTAAATTTTAGATTTATCATAAATTTAAATTAAATATATATTTTTATCATATAATAAAATCACCCTGTTGAACAGGGCAAAGCGTAACTATTGGAGACAATTTTCCCTCACAAAGTCTAGTTACCTATATTGGCAACAATTCTTAAAGCTTACTTTCCCTGTAGTAGGGCGGAGGGGGCGAGATTCGAACTCGCGAGACCATTGCTGATCTATCGCTTTTCGAGAGCGACGCCTTCAACCGCTCGAGCCACCCCTCCGCTCTAACTACCGGGGTCGATAGCCATGCCGCTAACCCTTACTTACCTCTGACGAGGCAAGGCAACAATAGCCCAAAATCCGAATTCTAAAAATTGGCGGAAGGGGTGGGATACTGCGCTTCGCGCAGAGTCGGCTTGCTCGCTCGAAAGAATAAATAAATTTATTCTTTTCTCACTCACTGCGCCGAACGAACCATCAGGGTTCTTCATCACCACGCATTCCGTAAAAATCTAACCCCATAAATGGGACACGATTTTTATGCGGAAGGGGTGGGATACTGCGCTTCGCGCAGAGTCGGCTTGCTCGCTCGAAAGAATAAATAAATTTATTCTTTTCTCACTCACTGCGCCGAACGAACCATCAGGGTTCTTCATCACCACGCATTCCGTAAAAATCTAACCCCATAAATGGGACACGATTTTTATGCGGAAGGGGTGGGATTCGAACCCACGGTGCCATTTCTGACACAACAGTTTTCAAGACTGTCGCTTTAGACCACTCAGCCACCCTTCCAATTTTTCGCTATTTTAGCATATTTTCTCAAAGAAATCAAGTTAAAAAGCCGCCTGTTAAAGCGGCTAAAATAATTGAAAAAATAAAAAATTATTTTCTTAATGTAATTCCAATAAACTTATAAAGAATATCAAAGAAATACCCACAAGTAATATTATATAATCATAAAAGAAACTCTTTATGCTAATATTTTTTCTCAATTCAGGCAATAAATCACATGTAGCTATATAAATAAATCCGCCAGCCGCCACTGGCAACAAATAAGATTCTATGCCGCTTGAATATTGTGCGGCAATCCATCCCACAATTCCTCCAACTACTGCCATTAACGCAGACAATAAATTAAACAATAAAGCTTTTTTTTTGGAAAAACCGGAATAAACAAGAACGCCAAAATCACCTATTTCCTGCGGAATTTCATGCAGACAAATAGCCACGGCGGTTATCAGGCCAAGTCGTAAATCGACTACAAAAGCAGCAGCAATAACAAGCCCGTCGATAAAATTATGTACCGCATCACCGATTAAATTTACATACCCCATCGATTTGTGGACATCGCAAGTTGCGCCTTTATGACAATGACGCCAATGAAGTACTTTTTCTATTAATAAAAAAAGTAAAATTGTAATAAGTACAAATATAAAAAAAGTCTTTATCTCAAGTTTTTCAATGCCTTCAGGTATTAAATGTAAAAAAGCTCCACCTAAAAGGGCCCCCGAAGAAAGAGCGACTAGCCGCATAAGAATTTTGCCCAAAAGCGCCTCTTTTAAACTTAAAGTGAACACACCAACTAATGAGATTAAGCTTATTATTAAATTTGTAGCGATAATCCACAACAAAATAGTCATATTTATATTATTTGATAATCTTCTTGATTTGCGGTAATACTTTTTGTGCTGCTTTCTCCCCTGCATCAACAATCTTATTGCCGGAAAGAAAACTGTATTCCATTACCTTGCCTACCTTAGGCACAACAACAATATCTGCCTCGGCCGCATTGCGCTCTGCTAAATGATAGCGCAAAAGACTTATTGCTTGCAAGGCCGTACCACCCGCCGAAAAATGTTCCTTTTTTTGTGAAAAAAAATCTCCATCTAAATTAACTGCAATTACCTTATCTGCTCCTTTGTTGCGCAAAGATAAAATAGGCATAGGCAGTGATAAACAACCGTCAGCGAGTAATCGTCCGTTAATTCGAGTCGGTTGAAACACTAGTGGAAAAGCACTCGATGCCATTATAGCATCGATTAAATTCCCTTTATTGATTAAAACAATTTCTCCAGTTTGAAAATCGGTAGCCGCAATAACTAAAGGGATATGCAAATCTTGAAAATTTGCATCGCCTAAATATCTTTCAAGAAATTTTCGTATTTTTTTTCCTTTTATCAAGCTATTAAATACTGCCGGATCTATCAATGATAAATATAGTCGCCAGTCAGCGCTAGTCACAATATTCTCAATCTGGGAAATATTTTTTGTGGCACAATAAAGCGCCCCAACCACCGCACCGATCGAGGAACCGGAGACATAATCTATCGGTATATTATTGCGCTCCAAAACCTTCAGAACACCAAGATGAGCCAACCCTCTTGCTCCTCCGCTGCCCAGCGCTAATCCAACTTTTTTTCTTTTTCTACTCATAGACACCGTGTCATTTTTTTGATATTATAGCACAAAATATAATTTTTATATATTATGGCATTAGCAATATTTTTAGTTATCATCGGTTTAGCAATTCTTATTGTCGGCGCTGAGTCGCTGGTTCGCGGCGCTTCTTCTTTAGCGAAGCGTTTAGGAATCTCTGAAATAGTAATTGGCCTAACCATCGTCGCTTTCGGCACTTCTGCTCCTGAGTTGATCGTTAACATCTTCGCCGCCATAAATGGATCAACCGACATGGCCATAGGCAATGTTATCGGTTCAAATATATCCAATATCCTTCTCATTCTCGGAGTAGCTTCTCTTATTTATCCTCTGACTATAAAAGGAAATACTGTCTGGAAAGAAATACCTTTTGCCCTACTTGCCGTACTTCTGGTTTTTACCATGGGTAATGACGCTCTTTTTGACAAAGTCGGCTTTAACGCCATAACCCGAACAGATGGAATATCGCTGATCGCACTTTTTATAATTTTTATGTATTATGTTTTTGCCTTGTCAAAATCAGAAGGCAAACCTGAAGAGGTTGCCTCATATTCATGGCTAATGTCCTCAATTCTCACTTTGGCTGGTATTATCTGTCTTTTCTTTGGCGGTAAGCTATTGGTAGATAACGCAATCAAACTAGCTACACTAGCCGGATTATCTGAGGCGCTGATTGGTTTAACCATCGTAGCTATCGGCACCTCATTGCCAGAATTAGTTACTTCTGTTGTGGCGGCACTTCACAATAAAGACGACATAGCTATTGGCAATATCGTTGGTTCAAATATTTTTAACATTTTCTGGGTACTTGGCTTAACGGGCACAATCATACAAATGCCTTTTAATGTTAATACAAATACTGATGTTTTGTGCGCTATAGGTGCTACGATTCTACTCTTTATTTTTATGTTTGTCGGAAAAAGACACAAACTTGATCGATGGCAAGGGGCAACCTTTATTGCTTTGTTCATTGCTTATATAACTTATTTATTCTACCGCGGATAATATGCATAAAGTATTAAAGGCTTTAATTATATCAGATCTTTTTTTAATCGGCGGTTTTGGTTTGGTACAACCGGTTTTTGCCGTTTTTATGATAGAAGGCATTGCTGGCGCCAGCCTGACAGCTATTGGCATTGCCGCTGCTATCCAGCTAGTAACAAAAGGCTTCATGCAAATATTTGTTAGTAAATGGACGGATGCAGAAGCAGGCAACAAAAGAGAGTTAATTACTCTGGTTATCGGTTCTGTTATTATGAGTATTGTCCCTTTTTGTTTGGCCTATTCAAGCCTATTGTCTCATGTTTACATTCTACAATTTACCTATGGTTTGGGGGCGGCTATTTCCTATCCAGGTTGGATGGTCATCTATACCCGCTACGAAAGAAAAGAAAAATCTGGATATGAATGGAGCATATATGACACAATAATCAGTTTTGCCTCAGCTGCCACTGCCGCCATAGGCGCTTACTTGGCTGACTTCTATTCATTTAAGCTTTTATTTTATATAGTAGGTATATTTTCAATTATTGGAACTGCTTTTTTGTTCTACATATTTAAAAGTGAATTTACACGCAAAAACAAAATCGACGTAAAATAATATTATGATGATGCCATTAGTATTTGTCCTATTCTTTCTTGTCTTTGCCGTTTTAACCTGGATAAATTTTCGTCTAGCAATAGCACTTCTAATAATTTTTTTGCCGACTTATTTAATTAGAACCAATTTTGGTTTTCTACCAACAACGCTCCTAGAGATATCTTTTGGGGCTGTTTTTATAATTTGGCTTATCCGCTATTTTCCAACAGATTTACCGCAATTAAAAGAAACAATAAAAAAGCAGCGCATTATTTTTATTGGTGCTACTCTACTTTTGGCAACCTCACTGATCGCTGCGCTGACCAATCCGTATTTATTAAAGGCACTTGGAATATGGCGCGCTTATTTTTTAGAACCGATTCTGTTTTTTTTAGTTATCTCAGCAAGCATTAAAAGATTGTCGGTAAAATTTTTAATTACATCTCTGGCCATTTCATCTTTAAGCGTTGCTCTTCTCACTATTTGGCAAAAATTGTTTGGCACTTTTTTCCCCCCTTCGCTCTGGAATGACGAATTGTTCGGCCGGCCAACTTCGTTTTTTACATCACCGAATGCCATTGGTCTTTATCTCGTCCCAATGCTTCTGGTTTTGTCCGTCTTCTTGTCTAAATTTAAAATTAATCGCTTTTTCTATTATATAACCATCCTGATTGGTTTTATTGCAGTCATGCTTTCTTTTTCTCAAGGATCTTGGGTAGCACTCGCAGCCGGCATTATCGTTCTGCTTTTTTTATTGGATTATAAGAAAATTGCCGTTGGTCTCATAATTACGGGAATCGTACTTGCTGTTACCTGGCCCGGACTAAGAACAGCGATATTGTTTCAAGATCAAGCAGGACAAAATCGATTAACTATTTGGCGATATTCAATAGAATATCTTACCGACTCACCGCGTAATTTTATTCTTGGTTCTGGACTGCGCCGATTTTTTACAGAAGTCCAAAAACCAAACTATGACAAAGAAACGCTTGAACGCCTAATTTATCCGCATAATATATTTCTAAACTTTTGGCTTGAAACAGGCTTAGCTGGTATGATGTCGTTTGTTTTTATCCTCGCCGCGCTGTTTTCAAAATTGCGAAAAAAATTTATTGAAAATAAGTTTATTCGAGCGGCTCTTTTTGCCTGTCTTGTCGCGATTATTGTCCACGGTCTAGTTGATGTTCCGTATTTTAAAAACGATTTATCAATGCTTTTTTGGATAATTGCCGCAATTGTAGTTCTATCATCCCAACAAAAACAAGTTGCTTAAAAAACCCTCGGTTCAAAGCCGAGGGTTTTTTTATTCTACTTCAATCGAAATTTTAATCAATTTTATCTTCAATTTGCTGAATTATTTTTTCTTCATTTATCAAAAGTACTCCGAGCATTAAAAGCGCCGCGGCAATAGCTAAAAGATAAAGCCCAACGCCGACCGACATGCCAATAGCGGCACTGATCCAAAGACCGGCTGCAGTGGTCAATCCTAAAACACGCTTTTCCCTTTGCAAAATTGCACCCGCACCTAAAAAACCAATACCGACAACAATCTGCCCGGCTATACGCGTTGGATCACCGCCGATGAAACCGTGTATAGAAATTAGCGTAAACAAACAAGCGCCAGCACTGACAAGTGCATAGGTGCGCCCTCCGGCCGCCTTTCCCCGCACTCCCCTTTGCCATCCGACAAGCGCACCCAGTATTGCCGCTATAAGCATCTGGCCAACAAAAAATAGCTGTGGCGCAATAAAATCCCAATTCAAATATAGCATATAAAGATTAATTACTAATTTTTTTATCAGGATATGGCGGATAAAGCTCTTTATCTATCACTCGCTCAAAGCATGCTCTTCCGGCGTTATGCTGCCAGTTTTCAGCGCCCGACTTGCCGTAAGACATTGGCTCAACAGCTCTAAACGGAATTTCACCACCATCTTCACTTGCCTTGTTGAATGTTGCACACAATTCAAATGCTTCAGCGCCTTTTATATTATACTCAAAAGGCAAATTTGTTTCAGGGTCAACCGGAGCAACAAAACCGCTAATGCTATCTTCTAAATCAGAAAGCTGTACCGGTAAATACTCTTTACTCCTCCAATAATTTATAATTTGCCACTGAATCTCCTGCAACCTGACTACTCGCTCATAATCAAACCGACGCAGACGCTCCATTTTGGGTGAACCAACAATAAAAAATCCAGCCACAACAGCAACAGTCACTAATGCGATAACGCCCCAGACAAAATATTTGATCTGCGGTAATACTTTTTCGCCACGCTTTAAATCTTTTAGATAATAAAAAAATATTAAAGCCGCGACCAACAAAATAGATAGTGCTTTAAGAATAAAACGCAAAGTCATCTCACCTTCAAGAAAAGTTAATATAATCCTCACTAAATCTCCGATTATTACTAAAGCGGCCACAAAAAGAGTGAAGTATATCAGCCACTTACGAGTACGCATATCACGAATAGCAGCATTGGCTGCATAGCATTTACTTAAATATCGCGAAGTAAAAATAAATACTGGAAAAACAATGATAAGCGAGGCAATGGCAAAACGTATTAAGCCAGAACTATAGATAAACTGGTAATAGGCTACTTCTGTCAGCGGATCAACAATCCAGTAATTGGTGTATTGAAACATCAAAATAATAAAATTTACCGTGCTATAATAAAGCATGATAATGACAAACAAATGCAAAAAAACATGCTTTGGCGATAATTTTTCTTTTTGTGGCATCTCTTGTTCCATATAAGATAACTCAATATAATTTAATGCATAAATTATACCATTTATTGACTTTCTCGTAAAATATGCTATAATCCTGGTACTTATTAAAAGATTTGAACCTACAAACAAAGGGCCGATAGCTTAGCTGGTAGAGCGCCGCCTTTGCAAGGCGGAGGTCCGGGGTTCGAATCCCCGTCGGTCCACCAGCAATGCAATAGTTTGCATTGCCTGGGGATGAGAACGTCGGAGCGATGTTTGGCGAACTTACTGGTGAGCCAAACCGCGAGACGGTGGCCAGGCCGAACGAGCGGAAGCGAGTGAAAGCCGAGGCCGAATCCCCGTCAGTCCACCAGCAATGCAATAGTTTGCATTATATAAAAACAAAAAAGCCGAGGTAGCTCAGTGGTAGAGCGAAGGACTGAAAATCCTTGCGTCGCGAGTTCAATCCTCGCCCTCGGCACAGAAATACCGCCACATTTTCGGTGATTGTTTTACCACGGGGCGTAGCTCAGTTGGCTAGAGCGCCTGCTTTGGGAGCAGGAGGCCGCAGGTTCAAGTCCTGTCGCCCCGACGAACGAAGTGAGAAGAGGCGAAGCGAGCAAACAGTTTTGCTCGCGTCAGGATTTGAACGTCGGAGCGATGTTTGGCGAACTTACTGGTGAGCCAAACCGCGAGACGGTGGCCAGGCCGAACGAGCGGAAGCGAGTGAGAGCCGAGGCCAAGTCCTGTCGCCCCGACGAACGAAGTGAGAAGAGGCGAAGCGAGCAAACAGTTTTGCTCGCGTCAGGATTTGAACGTCGGAGCGATGTTTGGCGAACTTACTGGTGAGCCAAACCGCGAGACGGTGGCCAGGCCGAACGAGCGGAAGCGAGTGAGAGCCGAGGCCAAGTCCTGTCGCCCCGACACAATGAAAAAACAGCAATTTTATGCTGTTTTTTAATTATATATCGCAAATCACTTGACAATTAGCTAATTTCTGTATATAATCATGAGTCTGTTCAAAAACAAAAAGGAGGGCAAATGAATAAGAACAGTAGGCACCTTTACAAATGTGCATTTACCAAAGAAGAGCTAGATATAACCCGAGACGATACTGTGATGATTGCGGGAAACCACAACAACAAAGAGTTCCAATGCTTTGTCCTGATGGACAAGTTCTTTGAACTCTTCGTCTGCAATCCGGAAGTAAAAATGGAGCAAATCCCTGGCCTAATGCCATATAAAAATCGGCATTGGCCAAAAATTCGTTTTCGTTTTGACCCGGTCCGCTTTGGCTCTTTGCTCGAAAAGTGGCGAGGAGCTGGAGAAATCTTCTGTAGCTTAATTAAGGATTAGTAAATAGAAACAAAAATGTGACCAAACCCAAACAGAAGGAGTGACGAATGGCAATTGCAGTGAAGGAAAAAAAGAAGAGCAACTCTCGGAAACAACAAACGGACTCAACCCAGAGCGGCCGCAAGCGCTGCATCATCGGAAACGTGCTTATGGGCGTTGCCGAGCCCAAGGTTTTGATCGTTGCGATCGGCGCCAGGGCCTACGCCTCGGAAGAAGCCTTTTTCCGTAAGTTCGTCTACAAAGTGACCGAGGGCGAAAAAAACAAACACCGGGCTGCGAAAAGAATACCCGGTTTGGCCGAAAAAAATGGCAACCACGGTGTCTGTTGGAAACTCTCCTGCAGACAGCTCCTGAAAGGGAATTTGCCGGTGCGTGGTGGCCTCGATATCTTGCTCGATCTGATCGATCAGAGCTCCCAACTCCACCAGTGCCTCATTGGCGCTGACGAGCGCAACAGACTTCTCTCCGACTCTCTCCACTAGAGTAACTGCACACCTTCCCAACAACCGCAAGCAAAAACGAGTACCATAAACATAAAATCTGCTTGCGGTTTTTTTATTTACTAATAAATAAATTTTTTATTTTCTGCAAAACTAATACTCCTTTGGCTTTTACGACAAAACCAAAAACTAAAGCACTGATTGCGCCAACCAAAGCCATGGACAAAGAAATACTTTTTTTCTTTTCCACAGATGATATCTTTTCTCCTGCCACTTCGCTTATTGAATCCAGCAAAGTAATGTCTTTCTGCTCTCGCGGCCAAACTTGAATTTCACTGCCTGTCGCCTCTGCAACACCTATAACCTCAGCTTGTTCGCCTTCCTTATACTGCTGTTTTATGCCAGCTCCTTTTTTAAAATATATTTTTATCTCACCAGCAGTATTATCCAAATATAAATAGTTGCTTTTTGCTTCAGTGATTTCTCCGCTTAAGATAACCAACCGACCAAAATCTTCTTCAGCAAGATTCTCAATATCTACCGGCGATGGCATAATCGGTTTTTCCGTTGCTAAAATATCAATTGCCGAACGATCTTTGGTTTTTATCCGCTTAATACCCTGGGCTTCAGATATTTCTCCTTTAACCTCAATATAATCGCCGATTTTTAACTCAGGAAAATCCTTTTTATAAGAATATATCTGAATTCCCGACTGGCTATCGCCTATGTAAAAATATTGTACGCCAAAAATACCCGGTAAAACACTGACTGAACCACGTACAATTACGGCCGAGCCAACATCTTCAGCGCGCGCCTCAAAAATAGACAGTTTTTTGTAAACAAAACTTGCTTTCTGGCTAGATATTTTTATAGTAGAAAGCGGCGAGTAAACATTTTTAATATTGGGCAAACCTGGGGTCGGTGCACCTGTCCATTGCCACTCATTTTCAAAAAATGCATAGCTCATCCCTTCTTTGGCCTGGCCAATTTTTATCAAATCTATTATATCGCCATCGCGATTTATTAGTTCAACCTGGTCCCCTTGATTGTTAAGGACAAAACCAGTGACCCGGCGAAAAAATACCAGAATCTGACCTGGGCCGATTATTGTGTTCTCGGGAAAAGAAAACTTTTTTGTTTTATTTTTTAGGCTCCATCCGGATATATCGGCTACAAGCAATCCCGGGTTAGCGATCTCGACAAACTCACGCGTTTCATCGTCCAGAGGATCGGACAATATTTCATTTATCTGAATTTTAGTGTCGCTTTGAGATAATAATTCTCCAATATCAATTTTTATTTTTTTACTGGAAACGCTTCCAGCTGAACTAGAAGCGTAGAGAGTAATGACAAAAGTTCCGGTGGTGCTGTAGGCATGCAGGACTTCGCCGCCTATGCCAAAAACCCCGTCGTCAAAATCCCAAATAAATGAAATCAGTCCGCCGCGCTCGTCTGCCGAATCTTCAGCATCAAAAACAAGCATCTCACCCAGCCGGCCGCTTGTCGGAGCAATTATTTTCCAAATAATACCGCCGGTATCCGGCTGGCTGAAGATATTTGCTTCTCCCGGAGTCGGTTCAGTGGTCCAATGCCACTGATTTCCTGAATCACGCGCGTATGATTCATTTTCACGAGCGCCCGAGTATTTAATGCTCTCTGCAATATTTCCGTCAGGTGAAATTAACTTAACTTGTTCGGCCGTAGAATTATTTAAAGCGATTTTTGTCTGTGTACGCGGCCAATAAATTATCTGGCCCGGCAAAATCAAGCCGCTCAAAGAAAACTGGCGCACACTATCAGCCAATTTCCAACCGGCCAAATCAATCTGCTCGGTTGAAGTATTGATAATTTCAATATATTCCCCTTCTTCATCAGAGCCAGCGGGATTTGGATATATTTCATTGATAATTACTCCTTGACGGATAGCTTGCTGAAGATATTCCTCTATTTCTGGCTCATACACCACCGGCTCTGGAGTGCCACCACCCCCACCGCCCCCGCCCGGCGCTGGCGGCGTAATTATGATATTCGGACCACCAGAAGTTATGGAAGTAGTAATAGCCCAATCATCTATTCTATCACTGTCAATTCCATCGTTGTTACGAGCTAAAGACTGCCCCTTAGCTGGCGCATACGGTGAAATGTAATCCACACGGTCAATAATTGTGCCAGAAGCATTTTTTAAGATAACGCTGTCGCCATCGTTATTTAAAAAAGAACTCGATAATAAGTCTACCAACGCAAACCCCAACCCTTCAATTGTACCGGTCGCTGGCTTGCAGCTTGTTTCGCGAGAATCACAAATAACTCCTCCAGCCAAATCTAAACTGCCTGTCGCAGTCTGATATAGTTCAACCCATTCATTTCCTGATTCAGGGTCTGAAACAAATTCATTAATTTTCAGCGAAAACCAGAGCGATAGGTCAGAGGCGCTGGTTGCTATTGGTGGAGTACTAGTCGCTTCGGGCAAGGTGCTAGTCGGCGATGATGTGGCTACAAAAAAATTGCTATTTATATAACCCAAAGTATTACTTGCGCTGTGCTCTCGCCAATTACTAGGATCACTCGACGAACTAAATGGATCAGCTAATTCTAGAGAATAATTTGACGCCGGTGGATAAGAAAACTGTAAAACAAAGCTGCCGCTGTTATTTTTAAGGCCAAGCTCCTCGCCACTTTCGTTTAAACTCCCCCACGAAGAATCAAGAATTGAACCTGAAAAATACGGATAAACAAACAAAAAATTTTCCTCATCCTGACAGATGGCTGCGTATTCATTTGGATCAATAATGCTGTTGGTACTACTAACTGAAAGACTGTGATTGGTGCTATTCTCATAAAATTTCCAATCAATCATATCTACTGGATCGCTTCCAGAGTTCCATATTTCTATCCACTCATAACCACTTGCTTCGTAAGCGCCAATTTCATTGATGACAATATCTGCCCAAGCCGTTTCTGTTTTTTGAATTAAAAAAAGACCGCATAAAATTAAAGCGGTCACAGCAAATGATAACTCCCTCCTCATATTTTTTACTCAAAAGTAATTAATACTATCTCAGCTTTATTCCCTGTTCGCATTGTTGGTCCCCAAGAGCCAACGCCACTGGTGGTATAAAGTGAATATTTTCCGTCTTGATGCAAGCCATAATCATATCCCATATAAATCATTTTGGTAATATAGTTAAAAGGAAAAAGCTGGCCCGCGTGAGTGTGGCCAACAAGATGGAGATCTACAATGCCAAGCGATTTAATTTCATCGATTTGGTCTGGACTGTGATACAAAAGAATAGTCGGCATCTGCGGTTCGTTGCCAATCTTATTCAAAATAATTTTTGTTAGATCACGAGAGGCAAAACGATCAGCATAGCTCAAACCAACAATCCGCAAACCCTCTACTTCAACCGCTTCATCAGATAAAATTTTTACTTTTGTTTTAGATAAAATTTCTGTTGCTCGTTCAATCCCATAATATATTTCATGATTTCCTGTGACAAAATACGAACCGGAGGAAGCATTGATATTGTCAATCGGCTCCACATGCGTATCTAGCCGGCCATCCATGCCGTCAAATAAATCGCCTGTAATAAAAACTGCCTCTGGTTCAAGCGAGTTAACCTGGTCTACAATTTGTTTTAAATATTTTTTATCAAAAATATGACCCAAATGAATATCAGAAATTTGAACAACCTTTTTCCCCTGCCAATATGTTGGCAAGTTATCTATTTTTACTTTAATTTCAGTCACGACTGGGTTGTAGGCGTTATAAATACCCCAAATGGAATAACCGATAGCAAAAAGAACAGCCACTGCCGCAATTATAGCTGGATCAAGTGAGATGTGCGACAAACGCACCGCGCCCCAAATTACCCATGCGAAAAATAATGCTATCAATAAATTAATTAAAAGACCCAACCAAATGCCTGAAGCAAAATAAAAAGTGCGAGTTATAATATTCTCCCGCCAATGCGCTAATAATGAAGAAACAATAAAACTAACTGCCAGTAAAATTAAAATAACGGCTAATGCCGTATTAATACCAGGGTTCACAATCTTAAAAAAATGAACCAAAGAATAGTATAGAAAAAAATGACTGGCAAACAAAACAGCCACCAAAGCGGCCAAAAGCAAAATAAATGAAAATACATGAGCCATATTGGCTATAATTGTATAATGAATGGCAATATTAAGCAATAGACCGACGACTAATATTTTACAGAACAAAGGAGCACGCATCATCATGTTTGGCCTAAATGCAAACTAATGAATAATTGTTCTGTTTGTATACACAAGTGTATACAAAAAAGACAAGGCTGTGGATAACTTTATTAAAAATCTACTATTTCGTGCTAAAAAATGGCTAATTTTAGCTAAATCCTGTTTGTATACACAAGTGTATACAAAAAATATCACCAAATCAGACTATTTTTAGCTAATTTTAGCTAAAAAATACTTGATTTCGCCATAATTGACACTCCTTTCAAAGATTTGTATAATATATGAGTAAGGTTGTTATGGATTTGTTCTTTGTACAATATATGCGGGACAGATGGTTCCAATGATTCCATTTACTGCCGAGTCTTCAAAAAATCGAAACACCTGGGTAAAATACCAAAACAATTGACAGCACCTAGGCGTTCCGACTTCTATCGGGTATCTCCCAAAAATGCACGCATGGCCGTATATCGGTCATCATGCCAGGAGTTCTACCCTAAGGCGGTTGGGATCTCGTTTCTACGGCGCAATGCCGCTATTCCCGAAAGGGATTAAAGCTTGCTCGTAGATCTGAAACAAGGCCGAAGCCTTAAAATAACATTGTTATCGGGCACTCGGCCTTTTGTATTTAAGCTGATTTTACTTGCGTTTTTACCGGCAATATTGTTTGACGTATAGATAAATATAATATATACTAGGATTATGAAATAAGTATTAATTTCATGAGAATTTTTCGGTTAAAAAAACAGAATATGGCAAAACCAAAAGACAATATTTCTCAAGATTTACTTGCTGAAATTCAAAATCTTCTGCTTGAACAGAAAGAAAAGCTTGAAAAAGAATTAAGCAAATTCACAAAAAAAAGCCAACATGTGGCCGATGATTTTGATACTAAGTTTCCCGAATACGGCGATAAAGAAGATGAAAATGCGGCTGAAGTAGCAGAATATTTAAATAACTTGCCGGTAGAAGAAGGTTTGGAAAAAACTTTACGCGACGTAAATAAATCACTTGAAAGAATTGAAAAGGGTAAATACGGAATCTGTAAATATTGTAAAAAGCCGATTGGCGAAAAAAGGTTGAAAGCTCGTCCTACATCAAGCGCTTGTGTTGAATGCAAAAAGACCATTACGCAAGAACTATAAATTATATGAACCAAAAGGTCCGTCTGGCCTTAATTTTAGCCGGCGGATTTTTTTTATTGGCTGATAGAATATTTAAATTTCTTTCAGTGACTTTTTTTGACCAGCCGATACTCATCAATCGGTATATTGGTTGGCTGCCTTCGGGTAATCGCGGTATTGCTTTTGGTATTCTATTGCCAAATTATCTTATAATTTTACTTTCGATAATATTTATCATTATCCTTGCTTGGCTTTTTAAAAAAAACATGGACTTATTTGCCCGCATGGGAATATTTTCTATGATTCTTGGCGCATTATCAAATCTTGTTGACCGTCTTTACTATGGCCACACATTGGATTATTTACTGGTCTATATTAGTCTTTTTAATATTGCTGATATTTTAATTGTCTTTGGCGCACTGGCTTGTTTAATTTCAATCTCAAAAAACAGCTACGCTCAAACTTCAAAACAGGATTTATAAATTATGTTTTTTAAATTGCCGGCTGCCGCACTTATTGGTTTAAACAGCGAACCAATGGATATTGAAGTAGATATCAATAAGGGACAGACAAATTTTCAAATTGTCGGACTACCTGACGCTTCAATCCGAGAGGCCAAAGAACGCCTTTACTCGGCAATAAAAAATTCTGGTTTTTCATATCCTTATAATTTTAGAATTCTAATAAACCTTGCTCCAGCGGACTTACCTAAAGAAGGGCCGATATATGATTTAGCTATGGCAGTAGGGTTAATAGTGGCAAGCGATGATTTGCCTTTGGACCTCTCCGATTCGCTGTTCATCGGGGAGCTGGCACTGGATGGAAAAATTAGACACGTGAGCGGTGTTTTACCGCTGATGATTTTTGCTAAAAACAGTGGTTTATTACGAGTTTTTGTACCAGAAGAAGATGCTGCCGAAGCAGCGCTAATCAACGACGGCCCAGCCATCTTTCCGGTAAAAAATTTAACTCAAGTAATGAAACATTTGCTAGGCGAAGAGGCAATATCGCCTATTACGGAAATTGATTCGTTAATAGATAAAACTGAATACAAGCCATCAATAGATATGGCATTTATATGCGGACAACAAACAGCAAAAAGAGCTTTGGAAATTGCCGCCGCTGGCGGACACAACATGATAATGACCGGACCTCCTGGTTCAGGAAAAACTCTTCTCGCTCGCGCTCTGCCCTCTATACTACCGCCGCTTAAGTCAGATGAAATTTTAGAATTAACAAAAATTTTTTCAGTCGCTGGATTAAACCGCGGCTCTCTCGTCAAAGAGCGCCCCTTCCGTTCACCGCATCATACAATTTCAGCAGCAGCTCTAATCGGCGGCGGACGACAACCAAAGCCGGGAGAAATTACTCTTGCCAATCGAGGAGTTTTATTTTTAGATGAATTCCCGGAATTTCCAAGACATGTCATTGAATCCCTGCGCCAACCGCTTGAAGACGGCGTCGTAACTATTTCTCGCGCTAATGGCAGTTTGACCTATCCGGCTCGTTTCATGCTGGTCGCCAGCCAAAACCCTTGCCCCTGCGGCATGAGCGACGATCCATCCGGCAACTGCAGCTGCACTGCTGCTCAAATACATAATTACCGAAGAAAAACCAGCGGCCCTATTTTGGACCGAATCGATCTTCATATTAATGTTCCGCGCGTTCCTTTTGATGATTTAACTAGCGACACGCTGGCTGAACCGTCAGAAAAAATCCGAGAACGCATTATTGGTGCTAGAGAGCAACAAAATAATCGTTTTAAAGATAAAATTGGAAAACTAAATTGTGAAATGTCAAATTCGGAAATAAATAAATTTTGCCAAATCAATGACCAAAGTTTAGCGCTTTTAAAATCTGCTGTTGATCGATTGGGATTATCTGCCCGGGGTTTTAATCGCGTTCTAAAAGTTTCGCGCACAATTGCAGACCTTGAAAAAATCGAAAGCATACAAACTGCTCACATTGCTGAAGCCCTGCAATATCGCAGTTTTGATAATCAGCGCGCATAAAAAGAATTTCTTGCCAAAAATATACAACTATGATAAAAATATATTACTTGCCAAATTATTAATTTTTTATTTATATGGATATTTCCAACAAAGAAGAGGGCAAGGGAGGAAAAAAACTGTGGCTTGTTCTGGGTTTTATCGCTTTCGTACTAATCATAGTGTTTTACTGGTACGCCTGGCGCCCAACCCAAATCAAGAAACAATGCTTTAAAAATGAAGGTTGGACTGCTGATTACTATGAATGTCTGATGAACAATGGAGTAGATTTTCTACTACAGTAAACAAAAATCCTCAGCTCAAGGCTGAGGATTTTTTTATTTAGCTAAAGTGAGTTTTGTTACTGGTTTTTCCTCCATAAAAACATGGACTTCGACTCTCTTCACACCAAATTTTTTAGCCTCATTCTTTGTGGTATCCAGCCAAACATCTAAGCGGCCATAACCATAGCGACTGTTCATGCGGTCATCAACTGTAAACACTTTATCGCCATATAAAGCAGGGATTTTTATCTTGGTGCCAAATGGCAGCCAATTGGCTGCAATCATGCCGTCATAAACTTTTTTTCCGGACGCAGCAATATCTGGTGTAGAATCTGTCTGGTCGGGGGTTGAGGTATATGCGGTAATTACTGCCTTAACAATCTTGTCTGGGCGAGCCCCCTCAGGATATGGGGCGGCAACCTCCTGACTCAATAACACCGGCTCTTTCTGTGTTTCAGCATGCATCTGATCAACTAGCAACATTTTATCTGTATTACCTTCTAAAACAACCATGCCGAGCGTTTTTGGCCCCACAGTAGGAACTGGCACCGAAAGAGCCTCCAACTTATAATCTTTTAATTTATTTTGCTTGTAATATAAAGCAATTAGATGGTCAAATTCAGTATAAGAACAGTTTTTTTCGCTTGTTTTAGCCAAAACGTCAACGGGCATAAGCAGCGATAAAGCTAAAACAGCAAAAATCTCCAAAAGCCAGTATTTGGCCAGGGAAATCATTGTTTTTGTCGTTGAATTTATCATAATTTGGCTTAATAAAGCAAAAAATATCCTATAAAGGATATTTCTGCACCGTATATTAACAAAAAAGTATAACATAAAAAACGTTTTTTGTCAAGGGTTAAAATTCATGCAACTACAATTATTTAGCTTAAATAAGCCAAATAATACAAAAGCGCTAACAAATATTTTGTAAAAAATCACAATTTAGGTATATAATGTATTATACAAAACCGTTATAGCGGTTTGTTTTGGAACTATGCCGTTTAAAAAAGTAGTTTCTCGTGGTCGGCGTGTATATGGGGATATTAGAGGAATGAAAAAACGCCTGATCAAAGACGAACAAAAACAAAAAACAAAACGTAACTGGTTAAAAATCCTGTTGGTCGCCGGTCTATTTGCTGCTGTCGCCTGTTTTATTATTGGCACCATAACAGTAGCTGTTATTTCACGCGAACTACCGGATCCAGAAAAACTATCTGAGCGCCAGGTAGCGCAAAGCACTAAAATTTATGATCGGACCGGAGAACACCTGCTTTACGAAGTATATCAAGACCAAAAACGCACCATGGTCAACCTCGACCAAATTGCACCGCTTGCTGTCAAAGCAACAGTGGCAGTAGAAGATAAAAATTTTTATACACATAAAGGCGTCCGCTTGACCTCGATTATTCGAGCGGCCTTAAACAACTTGATTGGGCGACGTGCTGGGTCAGGAGGAGCTTCTACCTTGACACAGCAGTTGATTAAAAATACAATCGTCGGCGGAGAGCGTAGTTATTTTAGAAAAATCAAAGAAGCAATTCTGGCCATGCGTCTAGAAAAAAAATACAGCAAAGACCAAATCCTAAAAATGTATTTGAATGAAATTCCTTATGGCTCAACCAATTATGGTATTGAAGCTGCTTCACAAAGTTATTTTAAAAAAAATGCTTTAGATTTAACATTGGCAGAATCAGCAACCTTGGCCGCGCTTTTAAAACAGCCAACGCGATACCTCAATGACACAAACATGCTTAAAGAGCGTCGTGATTTGGTTTTGCGTCTAATGCGAGAGCAAGAATATATTTCTGAGGAGGAAAAAAATGCCGCTCAGGAAGAGCCTTTGAAAATTAGCCGCAACACCGGCATTATGGATGCTCCGCATTTTGTTTTATATATTAAACAACTCTTGGCCGAACAATATGGAGAAAAAATGGTTGACCAGGGAGGATTAAAAGTTATCAGTTCACTGGATTATGACAAACAAAAAATTGCCGAAAGTGTAATTGAAGAATTTGGCGACAAGTTTCTTGAAGAAGCAAATGCTAACAACGCATCGCTGGTAGCTATCCAGCCAACTACTGGTGAAATTTTAGCCATGGTCGGCTCTAGAGATTTTTTCGATGAAGAAATTGACGGACAGTTTAATGTTGCGGTATTAGGCAAGCGACAACCCGGTTCATCCTTTAAACCGTTTGTCTATGCAGCCGCTTTTGAAAAAGGATACACTCCCGAGACTGTGCTTTACGACGTTGAGACTAATTTTGAAAAACGTAGCGGCGGCGAATATATTCCACACAACTATGATAACAAAGATCATGGTCTTATAACCATGAGGCGGGCCTTGGGCAATTCCATGAACATCCCTGCGGTAAAAGCTTTATACCTTGTTGGCGAGGAATATATATCGGACTTCGCAGAAAGATTTGGCTACACAACTCTTAGTGGCGGAGATTACGGTTTATCTTTGGTGCTTGGAGGAGCTGAGGTTAACCTTTTGGAACACACAAACGCTTATGCTACCCTGGCGAACAACGGCAGATACCATTCGCCGGTGGCGGTGATAAGAATTTATGATGATAAAGGGAGTGAAATTTTTTCCAATCCAGAAACAGAAGGCACTGAAGCAATTAAACCTGAAATTGCAGCCCTTATTACCGACGTATTGGCTGATGATGATGCCAGGGCTTTTACTTTTGGTCACAATGGCATTCTCACCCTGCCAGGTAGACCAGTAGCAGCAAAAACCGGAACGACCAACAACTATAAAGATGCTTGGACACTGGGCTATACACCCTCTCTTGCCACTGGTGTTTGGGTAGGAAACACAATACCAGCTACAATGAAGGGTGGTGGCAGTCGTCTTGCTGGACAAATATGGAACAAATTTATGAAAGAATCTTTAGCCGATACGTCTTCTGAAGAATTTCCCGCTCCACCAGAAAACGACGCAACCAAATCTGTACTTATTGGCTCTGATGGTGTCAGTAAAATTAAAGTCAACCGTCTAAATGGCAGAATTGCCACCTCGTCTACACCGGAAAATTTAATCGTTGAAAGAGAATTTTTACCACCACACGATATTCTCCACTATGTAATAAAAGACGACCCGCGCGGCCCAGTACCAGAAAACCCGGCTGACGACCCGCAATATGAAGGCTGGGAAGCTGGTGTTGCGGCCTGGGCGGAAAGAGAAAGGGCGGCTGGTCGAGAAGTTTCTTTTAGTGAACCGCCATCTGAACTTGATAATTATTCTTTTGATCCGGCTTTGATTCCTACTATTGAAATATTAAACCCAACTCCGAGCTCAACAATTAATAGCCGCGAATTAAAAATAGATTTAATCGCTTCTGCTCCTCGCGGTATTGCCGAAATTTTATATAAACTTGATGATAATACTTTTAGCGTTCAACGCACCCCGCCGTTCTCTGTATCATATTATTTAAAAAACACAACCAAAGGTTGGCACACCTTATCAATTATCGCGTCAGATGATATGGGGAATAGTATTATGCAAGATATAGCATTTGAACTGACAGCTGACATGGACCCGCCAAATTTTAATTGGGTTGATAATTCACCCCTTTACATAAAAAATGATGATTTTCCGCGCTCAATAAGCGTTATTCCTTTTCGTTGGGATGAAATAAAAAATATTCAAGTACAACTAACCGGGGAAGGGGCAAACAAGCTCATCTATACATTTGACCACAATGACCAGCTTCTGGTGGATAAACTTAACTTCACCTGGAAAAACTCGCCCGGACCAGGCAATTATATCCTGACCGCCACCATGACCGATAACAGTGGCCGGAAAGAAATAAAAACTTTAGATGTAGTTGTTCAATAGCCACATCCTCGTGGGTATAACCCTAATTTACCAAAAATTTTTTCGTATCTTATTCGTTTTTTACTAGTTATAGTAAAAGGTGTTAAATATTAAAATATTTTTAGTGGGCTCGTTTAAAAAAACAAAAGGAGGAGACATTGTGACAAAAAAAGATAGTCCCAGCACATTAGCAAAAAAACTTGCTGATTGGATAAACACGGACGAAGGTAAAAAATCTTTTGAAGATTCCACACGACACACAGAAGAAATTCTCGCTCAACTTGAAAAATCTCGTCAAATTGACTGGAGAATACTTCATATCCCATGCGGCCCGATAGACGGAGGTAGGCTTTGGCCGCACCAGCGAGTTTAAAAAAAACATGGGCGAGAGAAGAAAAAATCCTTTTCTCGCCCGCCCACTATAAGTATTTTAAAAAAATTTAAATACGCCCGCGAAGGCGTATTTTTTATAATTAATAATTTCCGTTTACTGCCTTATCGGCATAACAATATAAACATAATTCGGATCATCCTTGCCGACAATGACACAAGGACTATCAGCATTAATAATTTTAATTGTTCCAACATCGCCGCTCAAACTATTTATCCCATCTAATAAATATCGGTGGTTTAATAAAATTGTATTCGCATCCCCTTTTGTTTCAGTGTCCAATTCCGAATGATATTCACCAGTTTGGGTAGAGGTAGAAGAAATAAGAATTTTATTGTCAGCAGGATTTATTTCAAAAGAAACCGCATTTACACCAACGGTGGTAAAGAGGCTGGCCGCTTTTATTTCTTTTACAATTTTACTCAATGAAAATTTAGCTTCTGTTTTAAAATCTTTAGGAATTATCTGGGTATAATCAGGATACTGGCCTTCAACCAAACGAGATATTATTTGAATATTATTATAGGTGACCGCTATCTGATTATCGCTTAAAATAATTCTCACCGTTTTTTCATTTGTTAGTTCGTTTGGACTAGATAACACATGCGTTATTTCCTGAGCTGTGCGTCCCGGCACAATAGCGCGCTTGGATTCTTTGCCTTGAGAAATGCGGATCTTTTTTTCCGCTAATCTGTAACTGTCTGTCGCCGCCATCACTAAATCATTACTATCATCAATATTAAAACAAAATAAAACTCCTGATAGTTCCGGGCGAATATCATTTCTGGCGACAGCTAAATTTACTTTACTCAAACCATTTTTTAAATCATCCGCAAAAAGAACAAACCCCTGACCCTCGTTCGCTTTAGGAATAACAGGATATTCATCAGCTGGCATACCTTTTATTTTTGTTGAAGATCTGCCACAAGAAACTTTAAGTTCGTTTGTGACTAATTCTAAATCTACTTTTTCACCCTCAAGTAAATTTATAAAATCCGTTAATGTTCTTGCTGGGACAGTAAACGAGCCTTGGTCATCGACTTTCGCCCTGACGGTAGAAATTATAGCCAATTCTAAATTAGTGGAAATTATTTCAATTTTTTGGTCCTCAGCTTTTATTAAAATATTCGATAAAATCGGAAGATTGACACTTTTTGTTGCAAGATTAGTTACAAGGGATAGTGCATTAGCTAAATTTTCTCTTGTGCAGGTGAACTTCATAATTTAAAATTTTTTATTATAGGTTATGGTTATATTATATATAAAAAGTAATTGTAATAATAAGGGGTGTGGACAGTGTTAATAATTGAATATTTTCGCTTAAATAAGAGTAAAAAAATTAATAGAAGTGTTGATAAGCTGTTAGGTTCTGGGTGATAAACTATGTATGGTTTTTTTTAAAAAAAATATTTTTGTGTATAAACCCAATCACCAGTTGATAGGTTGTGGTTAAAACTTATCTTAGATAAGGTTTTTTCCACAAGATATACACAAAATTAGATGTTATTTATATATAATCTTTGTTTTATTAACTCAATTTCTTGTTTTAATTTAGGGTTATTTTCGACATCCGTTTGGATTTTATCATAGGCATGCATGGCTGTAGTATGATCACGGCCGCCTAGTTCATCACCAATGGTTGGATAAGACATTTTTAGTTCTTCCCGCATTAAATACATAATAATCTGGCGAGGGTAAGAAACCTTCTTTTCACGGCTTTTATTAACAATCATCTCGATTTGTATATCATAAAAACCTCCAACGGTATCCATTATCATTTTTGGTGTCAGAGATTGTTTCATAGCAGCCGATTCAATACTGGAAAGCAGAGATTTGACTGACTCCACAGACGGCTCTAAGTTTTTGAGTTGGTGATAGGCAATAATTTTATTGAGAGAACCTTCTAGTTCGCGGATGTTTGATTGAATCGAAGCGGCGATGGTGTGGAATATTTTTTCTGAAATATCAAATTTTTTCTCTGCACATTTTTTTTGTAAAATTGCTACTCGTGTTTCAAAATCAGGCATAGTAATGTCTGCTATCATCCCCCACTCGAAACGGGATTTCAACCTGTCTTCCAGAGTCGGTATGGCTTTGGGTGGCCGGTCAGAAGTTAAAACGATTTGCTTGTTTTGCTGGTGCAGCTCGTTAAAGGTGTGAAAAAATGATTCTTGAGTGCGGTCTTTGCCGGCAATAAATTGAATATCATCAATTAACAACAAATCAATCGTTCTATAATTTTTTTGAAATTCTTTCGCGCTGCCGTCTTTAATAGATTGTATAAAATCATTTGAAAACTTTTCAGCGCTGACATATAAAATTGTGGCGTCCGGTTTGTTTTGTTTAAGTTCGTTGCCAATCGCTTGAATAAGGTGGGTTTTGCCTAAACCAACACCGCCATAAATAAAAAGCGGATTATATGCCTCGCCTGGTCTTTGAGTAACAGCTCTGGCTGCTGCACAGGCGAGTTCTGATCCGCTGCCGACAACAAAGTTATCAAAATTGTATTTTGGATTTAGAATAAATCCACCGCTGGTACTTTGGTGTCCGTTAGACGAGTTTATATTGCTTTGTTCTGCCACAAATGTTTGGTAGTTTTGTTGGTTTGCGGTTTCAAGTTCAACCGCTGCTTGTTCCACCAAATTTTTAATGTTATCTATTTTATAATCAAGTTTTCGCACCGGTTTTCCCATAATCCGCTCCAGAGACTTGATAATCATTTGGTGGTATTTTTTTTCAAACCAAGCGCGAGCAAAAGTGTTCGGTACACATAACACCACCTGTCCTTCTCCAACTGAAACTATTCCTGTATTTTTAAACCAAGTAATAAAATTAGCTTTTGAGATGGATAGTTCAAGTTCGGCAAGTACGGCCTGCCAGATCTCTGTGTTGTTCATAAAGCAAATATTTTATTATTGAATCGTAGGCATTTTATCATTGTTTAGCCAAAGATTGAAGTTGTGTGAAGTTAAAAAAATGTGGAGGAAATGTGGATAGATGTTAATATTTTGTTCTGAGCCTTGACTTGTCTTCGTTCTTCGATTATGCTATCATCATTCAGCTAAAAAAATCAATAACCTGACATATGCCAAAAAGAACATATCAACCAAATAGAAAGAAAAGAGCTAAATGCCATGGATTTAAGGCTCGTATGAGCTCTCCGGGAGGTCGTACTGTGCTTTCGCGTCGAAGAAGTAAGGGGCGAAAGAAATTGACCGTAACAGATGAGCGTAAAGGAAAGCTTACCAGAAAGGCTAAATAGAGGCAAATTTCGACCAGGTTGCGACCTGGTCGTTTTGTTTAGTATACTACAAGAATAAACAATCATTATTTATGCTTAAACCTGAAAACCGCTTAAAAAAAGTTAGAGATTTTAACCTACTTCTTACTCGTGGTAGTTGGATAAAGGGTGGTTTTTTTGATTTAAATTATGCAGAATTGGCTAAAATTAGCCAATTATGTCCTAAAAATGAAGATTTAGAAGATTTTGTCGGACAGCTTAAAATTGCTTTTGCCGTGGGTTTAAAAATGTCCAAAAAGGCGGTCAAGAGAAATTGTTTGCGTAGGGTTATGCGGGAATCGGTTAGATTGTTGATTAAAGATGGGGTGGTAAAAAGCGGTTATTATGCTCTTCTCGTTGCTCGTCCAGGGTCGCTTGAGTTGTCCTTTGACCAGGTTGAAGCAGAAGTTAAGTCGCTTTTTAAAAAAGCAAAGATGCTAAAATAAAATGAATAAACTTTTTAAAAAATTGCTATTCTTGCCACGCTTGCCAGTTTTGTGGCTTATTCGTCTCTATCAGCGCACGCTTTCGCCTGATCATGGAATAACGAAAAATTTATTTCAACACGGCTATTGTCGTTTTTATCCCAGTTGTAGTGAGTACGGTTTTCAATCAATAAAAAAAAGAGGCCTCATTGTTGGCCTGCTAAAAGCAGTTTGGAGAATATTGCGCTGTAATCCTTGGAGTAAAGGCGGGGTTGATTTGCCTTAGTTTAATATTTCGATTATTTTATTGCGACTCGCCATGCCTTTGGCGATTTTTATTTTACTCTGCGGTAAAGCAAAATGATGGCTGAGCAGTTTAATTAAAGCTGTATTAGCTTTTCCCTCTGTCGCAGGGGCCGTAAGTTTAACTTTCAGAATGCCACCGGGCATTTCGCTGATTTTGTTTCGCGATGATTTTGGTATTACCTTTACAGTCAGGCGCACCATATTATTTATTAATTCCAATTTCTTTTCTGATTTTTTTTAGAGTTTTTATATCGTTTTCAACTGCGTCTCCTTTTGTTTCTAATACAAAATTAATTTTGTGCAAACGCTTATCGGAAAACATGGAACGAAAGCCATTAAGGCCGATTTTTCCTTTGCCAATATGTTCGTGTTGGTCTTTGTGCGAAGTGAATTCTGTCTTTGAGTCGTTGCAGTGTGAAAGTTTTAATCTGTCTATTCCAATAGTTCGATCAAACTGGTCAAATGTTGTTTTTACTTGGCGCAAGTCGCGCAGATCATAACCTGAAGCAAAAGCGTGTTGAGTATCAAAGCAGACACCGATGTCGTATTTTTTTAATTTTTTATGAAAAATAATTTCAGCAATTTCTTCAAATGTGCTGCCGATAATCTTTCCTGCTCCGGCTGATATTTCAATTAGAAATTTAGTTTTGCCTTTGTAGTCTTTTAGTACAGTGTCTAGGCCTTCAACTAACTGGTTCAATCCTTTTTTTCGTCCCATGGAGGCATAGCTGCCTAAGTGGGTCATTAAATATTTTGCACCTAGCATTGATGCTCTGCTAAGCTCTTCTTTTAGCACAGTTATTGAAGCGTGTTTAATTCGTGGGTTGCTTGAAGCAAAGTTAATAAAATATGGAGTGTGAACATACCACTCTTTTTGTTCGGCTTTTTTACAAGCAGCCTTGAATTGAGTTGCGATTTTTAGGTTTAAATCCGGCACCCATCCGCCCTGAGGAGATCGGGTGAACAGCTGGAAAACCTCACAGCCAATTTGAGCGGCATTTACAGGAGCATTTATCAAACCGCCGGCAATTGAGACGTGTGCTCCAAAGAGCATAAATTATTTTATTATTGTATTTTTTAGAAATTCTATTACTTTTCTATTTTGCACTGTACGAGCGATTGTGTCTAGAACCTCCGGGTGCTTTAAATTTTCTTCAACTGTTTTATCATTACCATAAGCGGCTCGAATCATTTCAATTTCTTTATCTATCTCTTCCTGTGAAGCCGAAATGTTATTATCGGTAGCAATTTGGCGCGCTGTTAGCGCTGCTTTAACTCTTTTACTTGCCCCCTCTTCAAAGTCACGATATATTTCATCTTCAGTTTTTTTGATATCAGAAAGATATTTGCCCATTTCAATGCCACGATGTTCCAGATCGTGTTTAAGCTCATGAAACATTTTCTTTTTTTCCGAACTTATCAAGACGTCAGGAATTTCATCAAATTCACTTTTTTCTATTAGTTGTTCTAAAATTTCCGCTTCTATGCGCTGGGATTCTTTTTGCTCAGCTTCTTTGGTTAAATTTTCCTTTAGTAAGTTTTTTAAAGATTCAAAATCTTTCTGGCCAAGACTTTTTGCAAAATCATCGTTTAATTCAGGCAGTTCTAGAGTATATACATCCTTGGCTTTAATTTTTATATCAATATCGCGTCCAGCCATGTGTTTTTGATAGTGCTCTTTGGGAAATTTTAAAGTAAATTCCTTTTCGTCATCTTTTTTTAGTCCCACAAGCTGTTCGGCAAAGCCAGGGATATAATGCTCTTCGCTCAAATAAACCTGATGCGCTTTAGCCTGCCCGCCTTCAACTGCTACTTTATCGAGAAACATGTCCATATCAACAATTATTTTGTCATCTTTGGTGGCTGATCCGTTTTTTATTACTTCTTTTGTCCGCATTTTTCTAAGATCCTTTAGTACTGCCGATAAATCATTTTCAGTAATTTCAATTTTTTTCGGTTCAACTTTTATTTTTGATAAGTCAGACAATTTAATCTTAGGCATTAAAGCAACCTTGGCTATAAACACAATTTCGTTTCCTGGTGCGGCTTTTTCCATAGTAATCATTGGCATGCCAACTGTCTCAATCTTTTCCTCCTGGATTGCTTTGAATAGATTTTTTTGCACAATCTCTTCCAGCGCTGTTTCTAAAATTTTTTGCTCTCCTAATTGTTGTTTTACAATATCATAAGGAGCAGCTCCCGGGCGGAAGCCCTTGATGGCGGCTGTTTGAGAAAGTCGTTCTGCGGCGTGTTTTAAAGCATTATCATAATCAGCTGGTTGTACGGTAATTTTTAACTCAACTTGTGATTTTTCCAGAGTTTTTGCAGTATAGGACATAAAAAATAGTAATTTATAAAATAGTATGTAGAAGTTTAACGAAAATAAGGCAAAAAGTCAATTTATAATGGAAAACCAGCCCGAATGGCTGGTTTTTGGAATGTGCTAGTGGTTGGTCAGTAGGTCATTTTGTATTTTGGTGGGTGGGGGTGGTGTCGGAAAGTAGTTGGGTCGTGTCTGGGTCGTCCTCTAGGTCGCGACGGCACCGATTGGCGCTTGTGGCTTCAATGTGAATGTACGCCCCAGGTCGGTTTGGTACTTTTTCGGTTTTCTCTGAATAGTACACTCCTTGGTTGAAATCTCGAAAGAGCTGAATCAGACTTATGATTTCGTATTCGCTTTTTTTATTTGCTATTATCAGGTCGAGTGCTTTTTTGAATTCTATTCGAAATTCCACGATCATTCGTGCTTTGTTTGCCATCCTTGGCCTCCTTTCCAAGGTTTGTTGATGACTTAACAAAATAGCATGGATTAAACGATTTGTCAACCATGCCACCAGGCTGGGTTTGGGTCCGGCCGATTAAATTATTTGATAGTTCATTTGATAGCACTCTAGCATCAATCTTGGCAAAAAAAACCCGCATTGCTGCGGGTCGCGTATGTTTCAAATAATACAAACAAAGGGTTATTCGATGATTTTTTGAGGCGGGGGGTCATCAATAATGTAGGCAGTTTGTTTTTTGTCTTCGGATTTTTTTTCCGATTGTGTTGAGCTTGGGGCAACCTGTATTTTATGCGGTGGATGGTTAGTGAGGTCAGATTCAGGTGTATTGGGAATTTTATCTTTGTCTGCCATGAGAAGCGTTTCCCAAGAATCAACCTCTTCCTCTTTTTGAATTGTCGGCGGCAAAGAAATGACCTTATCTTTATTAGGTGGGGGTGGTAGTATTGAGTTGCTGGTTGTCGCTACTCCCCTAAAACATTTTTTCGGATTTTTTTCAAAGGCTTCCAACATATTGATAAGGAGCGCGGAGTCGCAAACATCAATTGTTCCGACTATAATTTTGGCAATTATTCGTGTCATTATTTCACGAATTTCTTTTACTGCTTCTCGATTGTCGTTCATTATGTCCTCCCCAAACGATACGGTTTGTTTTAATGTGCGTTATTTTTTGAAACATTTATTTATAGCATAAAATTTATCTTTTGTCAATCGTGCGGCCAACAAAAAACCCTCAGCCACAGGCCGAGGGTTTTGTTAAGAAAAAATTATTTTATCAGCAATCCTACTATGAGTAGCGCTACAATGTTGACCACCTTTATCATAGGATTGATGGCTGGTCCGGCAGTGTCTTTGTATGGGTCCCCTACTGTGTCGCCAGTAACCGCAGCTTGATGAGCGAATGAGCCTTTGCCACCATAGTTACCTTCTTCAATGTATTTTTTTGCATTGTCCCAAGCGCCGCCGCCAGCTGTCATTGATATGGCAACAAATAGGCCGGTTATAATTGTGCCAACCAATAGCCCGCCCAAAGCCTGAATACCGAGAATAAAACCGACTAAAATTGGAACAATAACTGGAATTAGTGCGGGTAGCACCATTTGCCCTAAAGCGCCTTTAGTGACAATATCTGCGGCTTTACTGTAGTCTGGTTTGTTCGCTCCTTCCATAATTCCAGCAATTTCTCTAAATTGTCGTCGAACTTCTTCTACTACTGATCCGGCAACTACACCAACCGATTCCATTAGCCGTGCGCCGAAAAGATATGGCAGTAGTCCGCCAATAAATAATCCGGCCAGAACTTTTGGATCATTTATTAGAAATTGTGTTGATTCAGGTAGTTTATGCGTGAAATCAGCAAACAAAACGAGGGCTGCTAATCCAGCAGAAGCAATGGCATAGCCTTTAGTAACAGCTTTTGTAGTATTTCCCACAGCATCAAGCGGGTCGGTTACCTGGCGTACTTCTTCCGGCAATTCAGCCATTTCAGCGATGCCGCCGGCGTTATCAGTAATCGGACCGTATGCGTCAATAGTAACGATTATACCAGTCAAGGAAAGCATGGAAACCGCGGCAATAGCGATGCCAAACAGACCGGCGAATTGATAAGCCAATAAAATAGCCGCAACAATAAAGAGCACTGGCAGAACCGTTGCTTTCATTGAGATAGCTAAGCCAGAAATAATATTAGTTCCATGTCCGGTGGTTGAAGCTTTTGCAATTGTTTTTACAGGTTTAAATTTTTGTGAAGTATAATATTCGGTAAGGAAAAAAATAATTCCAGTAAGCACCAAGCCAATAATTGCAGAATAATAAATTTCTTTTATCGTAATACCATCTAGACCAGCACCGAGCCAAGCAATAACTGGATAAAAACCAACTAAGGCGAGAAGCCCAGACGCAGCCAAACCCTTATATAACGCTTTCATTACTTTTTGATCTTTTCCTACTTTGATAATAAACGAACCTAGAATTGATGCGATAATAGAAACACCACCAAGAACCAAAGGAAGAAGGATAATTTTTGTGTTGCCTGGGAACAGCAAAGAGGCCAGTACGATTGCCGCTATTGCAGTAACTGCGTATGTTTCAAACAAATCAGCGGCCATGCCAGCACAGTCGCCAACATTGTCTCCAACATTATCAGCAATCACAGCAGGATTGCGAGGGTCATCTTCAGGAATTCCTTTTTCAACTTTACCAACGAGGTCGGCCCCAACATCAGCAGCTTTTGTAAAAATACCACCGCCAATTCTAGCAAAAATGGAAATTAAAGAAGCTCCAAAACCCAAACCGATCAAAGCAGAGATGTCATTTGTTAATAAATAAAAACCAGCCACGCCAAAAAGGGCTAGACCGGCGACAAGCATTCCAGTAACTGATCCGCCACGCACTGCCATGGTCATGGCTTTGTTAAAACCTTTTTTGGCCGCTTCTGCCGTGCGTACATTGGCCCTGACTGAAACATTCATCCCGATTATACCAACTGCACCAGACAGTATCGCGCCGACTAAAAATCCAAAAGCAGTAATCCAGTCAGTTGCGAGACCAAGAATAATAAAAACAATTACCGCTACTATCGCTACTGTTTTGTATTGGCGGCTTAGATATGCCTTGGCGCCGTCTTGGATGGCGCGGGCGATCGCCTGCATGCGTTCATCTCCGGCTGGTTGTTTAATAACCCAGCGAATTAAAACAATGCCATAAACAACAGCCAGAACGGCTGGTAGGATTGCGCCGAGCGCGATGGTGACACTAGGTGCCATAAGGTAGATATTATTAATAAACAAATACAACCCGTGATTGGGTTTTTTGCCTTATTTTTTTAATTAGCTAAGGCAAAAGGGTTTACTTTACGTGTTAAATATAATATGCTATTAAGGCCTTTAACGTCAAGCTATGAAGTATAGGATTTTGTTGAAGTTACTGCATTTGTTGATTGGCATAAAAAGATTTATCTGGTGGTTAGGTCCAAAAATTGTTTATATTTTAGCCAAATTCTTCGGTGGGGTTTGGCAATTTTTTGCTTTTTTGAATTACAAATTAGAGTATTATCTACGCCAAGTTGGCTGGGGAAAAGATCAGATTTGGTGGCTGAAAAGAGATAATTTGCAAATAATTTTATTACTCATTCTTCTGGCGTCAGCATTGCCGCAGACAAAACTTTTTTCCAAGGAAATTAATTCTCGGCCTGGTCAAAAAACCATGGCTTATCGCCTGCTTGGACCTGGTGAAGATTACGGGTATGAAGAGATAGAAGCTGAGTCAGTCTCAAGCGCCGCCATAGCGACCCCTGCTTGGCGTGTTGGTGCAGTGCAAAGTAATGAAACAATGTCCGGTGTTTCCCAGGAAGAGGTTTTAAATACCGAACTTGGCACTATTGCTTTATCTGGAGGCGCTGTTTTTAAGCCGGCGATTATGCCAGGCACTGCGATAGTCGGCCCATCGCGTAAAAGTGTTGTTGATTATATTGTTCTGCCAGGCGACTCCTTGTCGAGTATTGCTTACCGCTATGACTTAAGTGTAGCTACTTTAATGTGGGAAAATACTTTAAGCGCATATTCAATTATTCGTCCAGGCGATAAATTGCGCATACCACCAACAACCGGTGTGATGCATACAATAAAGAAAGGAGATACGCTAAAGAAACTTGCTAGTTCTTATGGCGCAAAAGTTGAGGATATTGTTGCTTTTAATAATCTTGATGAAGATGGTACCGATCTGGTTATTGGAGAAAAAATTATGGTACCGGGCGGCACAAAAGTTCAGGCAGTGCCAGTTCGATCGCAATACACAACAGTACAAAGCCGCTATACTAGTGCCGCACCAGCCGGCTCTGCTCAGGCCCCGACCACCAGGGGTTATGTTTGGCCGTCTGCTGCTCGAACCATTACTCAGTATTATGGTTGGCGTCATCATGGGTTAGATATCGCCGGTCCTATGGGTACGGCTATTTACGCGGCTAAGGGCGGTACAGTGGTAACATCGCAGTGCGGTTGGAACAGCGGTTATGGCTGTTATGTTATTATTGATCATGGTAATGGTGTACGAACTCTCTATGGTCACAATTCTCGTTTGCTTGTTTCAGTTGGCGACAAGGTTGTTGCCGGGCAGACAATTTCCTTGATGGGCAATACTGGAAAAGTATACGGTGTTACCGGCATACATTTGCATTTTGAAATTCGTATCAATGGCGCGACAGTCAATCCGTTGAGCTATATTAGGTAATTATTTAAAAAGCTTAGTGGAATTTATCGTCCTTGATTTTTACTGTTTAAAATGATAAAATCGCTTGGATAAATTGGTACCGTAGCCAAGCAGTAAGGCAGAGGTCTGCAAAACCTTTATTCGCGGGTGCAATTCCCGCCGGTACCTCGAACCCGCCTTGGGCGGGTTTTTTTATAAGCAGTATTTTGTTTGCGAAAAGGAAAAAAACAGCGTAAAATGCCATATAAGACATATGAAAAAATTTATTATAATTGATGGAAACGCCATAGTTCACAGGGCCTACCATGCCTTGCCGCCAATGACCACCAAAAATGGTCTCATGGTAAACGCTGTTTATGGTTTTGCCTCCATGCTTTTAAAAGTTTGGCATGATTTGAAGCCTGATTACATTGCTGTTTCTTTTGATTTAGCCGGTCCGACTTTTCGTCATGTAAAATATGAGAAATATAAAGCCACTCGGGTTAAGGCTGATCAAGAGCTTTATGACCAGATTCCCTTGACCCACGAATTGGTGTCCGCCTTTAATATTCCGATATATGAAAAACAGGGCTATGAGGCAGACGATGTTATCGGTACGATTGTAGAAAAAGTAAAAGAAAAAAACAAAGATTTGGAAGTGGTTGTTGTTACCGGCGATATGGACGCGCTCCAGCTTGTTCGCCCCGGTGTTAAGGTTTACACTCTGCGCAAAGGCATGAGTGATATTGTTATTTATGACAAAGAAGCAGTGAAAGAACGTTTTGGTTTTGGGCCTGAGCTCATAGTTGATTACAAAGCTTTGCGTGGTGATGCGTCTGATAATATTCCAGGCATTCCTGGTATTGGCGAAAAAACCGCGACAGAACTGATTATTAATTATGGCGCGATTAAAGATTTGTATAAAAAGATTAAGGATACAAAAATAATAAATAATATTAAGCCGGGAGTATTTGACAAGATTATAAAAGGAAAAGATAGCGCGGAAATGAGTTATGATTTGGCTTTGATAGATAAAAATGTTCCGGGCTTGAATTTCAAACTCGAGGAGTGCCAGGCCGAGCAGTATAATCGCGATCAGGTAGTTGGACTATTTCAAAAATTGGAATTTATTTCACTTTTAAAAAGATTGCCTGGAGCCAAAGAGGATATAAAAAATAAAAAGGATACACCAGCACCAGGAGTGAAGAAAATTTCTGCGAAGAAAAAGATTTCTTTTAGTCAAATCAAAAACGAAGCTGAAATTATTGATTGTCATAAAAAAATAAAAAAACACGGCAGTTATTGTCTGAAAGTACTTATTTCGACAGGTGATGTTTATGGCGCTTCGCTTCAAGGTGTTGTTGCAGTGGTGGATAACCAATCTTTTTTTGTTCCAGAAAATCAATTTAAAAGTTTTTCTGCAATTTTTTCTGAAAAAGATATTGAATTAATTGTTCATGATGTAAAAAAACTTGCCAAACTTTTATTTTTGAGACAGCAAGAAATAAAAAATAAAATCTTTGATTTGATGCTCGCTTCTTATTTATTGAATCCTGGTTCACGCTCTCACGATGAAACAAGTTTAGCTTTAAAATACATTGGGACGGAAATTAGGTCGATGAATGGCCAAAATAGCCTTTTTGGCATTGATCCGAAAGAAGTAGCCGAAGATCTGCATGTTTTTTGTCTGATAAAAGAAAAACTTGAAGATGAGCTAAATGAGGCGAATAACTTGGATTTACTGCAAAAAGTTGAAGTGCCAACCGCCTTAATTCTCGCCCAAATGGAATTAAATGGCATTAAGATAGACTTAAAAGAACTCAAGCGATTGTCAGATTACATAAATATTGAGTTAAAAAAAATAACAAAGAAAATATACCAAATGGCCGGGTCTGAGTTTAATATTGGATCTCCTTCTCAGCTTCGCGATGTTCTTTTTGAAAAAATGGAAATTCCGGTATTCGGCATTAAAAAAGGTAAAACTGGTTTGTCCACCGCTCAGGCAGAACTTGATAAGTTGCGCGGCCTCCATCCAATTATTGAGGAAATAGAGAACTGGCGTGAATTAACCAAGCTTCAAAATACCTATGTTGATGTTTTGCCGACGCTAGTAAATAAAAAAACCGGACGAGTGCATACTACTTTTAATCAGGCGGTAACCGCAACTGGTCGACTATCCAGCTCTGATCCAAATTTACAAAATATTCCCATTCGTGGTGAGCTGGGCCAAGACGTAAGAAAAACTTTTATTGCCGACAGAAATTTTGTTTTAATTAGCGCCGACTATTCGCAGATTGAACTTAGGATTGTTGCATCTTTAGCGGAAGATAAAAAAATGATTGAGATTTTTAATAAAGGTGAAGACATTCATCGCGCTACTGCCGCGGCAATTAACGGGGTGTCATTAGATAAAGTAACAAAAGAAATGAGAAATGATGCTAAACAGGTCAATTTTGGAGTTCTTTACGGCATGGGTTCTTACGGTCTTAGTTGGCGGACCGAACTTACACAGGCAGAAGCAAAGAAATTTATTGATAAATATTTTCAGGAATTTAACGGAGTAAAAAAATATATTGAAAACACTATTTCTTTTACGCGTCAAAAAAAATATTGTGAAACCTTATTTGGCCGGCGTCGTTATATACCTGAAATAAATGCCAGTAATTTTCAAGTTCGTTCGTCGGCCGAGCGAATGGCTATAAATCACCCGGTTCAAGGTACGGCAGCAGACCTGATGAAAATGGCGATGATTGAAGTTGATAAGAAGTTAAATGACAAAAAATACGGCGATAAAGTTAAATTAATGCTTCAGGTGCATGATGAAATTTTGATCGAAGTAGAAAAAGATTTGGCGAAAGAAGTTGGAATAATAGTAAAAGAAGCGATGGAAAGTGTAGTAAAGCTCAGAGTGCCAGTTGTGGCTGAAGTTAATGAAGGAAAAAGTTGGGGAGATATTAAATAATTTATTGAACTAGCAAAGCCGGAGTATTAACTCCGGCTTTTTTGCTGCAAAAGTGTTTTAATGCGTCGTGTTGGCGACTGCCTGTAAGAAACTTGGTACCGGCACTTTTTTGATTTCGCCGTCTTTGTAGGAATAGATAATGAATTTTTCATCATCTGACAGGCAGATATCCGCCACTCGAGCACTCGGATCGATTTGCAGCTTGGCTGCAAGCAGGCTTTTTATTTTAGCGATAGCCTCTTCAACCTCTTTTTTCTCGTATTCTGGCATGATATTGCCTCCATTTTATGGACTTTTGCCTCTTAAGGAACTAATCTTAGCTTATGTTTAAAATAGTGTTCTGTCAATTTTGCTTGGATTGCATAATCGGTCTGCCTCAGGTAATATGAGAGCATAAAGTTATGATAATTTACATCCACGGCGAAGATACTTTTCGTAGTCGACAATTTTTAAAGAAAAGCATTGAGGAATTCAAGACTAAACGAGATCCTCAGGGTTATAATACATTAATTTTTAACGCAATTGCCGGCGAGCCAACCCGTATTATCGGCGAGTTGCTAACCTTGCCTTTTCTTGCAGAAAAAAGAATGGTTGTGATTGAAAATTTATTGTCTAGTAAAGATCAAGATTTTTTAGAAAAAATTCTGGAGTTAATTGTTGAAAAGAAGATACCCGAAGTAAATGTTTGTGTTATTTGGCAGGCAGAATCTGTTGGAAAGTCTAAAACAGCGAAAGAACTGCAGAAAATTTTAGAAAAAGAAAAGTATGCCTATAAATTTTCTCAAATAACAGAACATGAACTGCCCCCCTGGATAACAAAAGAAGTGAGGGAGCGTGGCGGGAAAATTGATCGTCTAGCGGCCGTCAATTTAGCCCGTGCAGTAGGCGATGATATGTGGCTTTTGAATTCGTTGATTGATCAGTTAATTGCCTATCGCAATGGAGAGGAGATATCTTCGGCTGACTTAGATTTATTTCATGATGAAAAAATAGACGATAATATTTTTGCCATGGTTGACGCAATCACAGCCGGCAATAAAAAAATAGCTTTTAAGCTGTTAAATGATCAGCGTAAATTGGGCCAAGAGAATTCATACTTATTTACTATGATTTTACGGCAGTTTAAAATTTTATTGCAAATGCGTGATTTGTGGGAGCGCGAGGATAACTTGAAAAGTGATGAAATAGCCAGGCGTCTTGGTTTGCATCCATTTGTGGCAAAAAAAAGTTTGCCTTTAGTAAGGCAGTTTAACATGAATGATCTGAAGAGAATATATGATCAGCTTTTAGAAATTGACCATCGGGTAAAAACAGGTTTTGCCTCGCAAGATATATTAATTGATTTTTTTGTTGGTAAAATATAAACGCGGGCTATGGTTATAGATGGTTGGTTTTACAAGTAAGCCAGATTTTTATTGAGCACAACTGCGGACTTTTGCCGTTATGGTCGAGATGAGCATTAAGGCGGCGAACTTATATGCGAGCAGAATCATGTCTAAAACAAATATTTAGTCAGCCTAGAATGCAGTCATAAAAAAACGCCCTTTCGGGCGATTTTTTATTTTTTATTTATCTTTTTCATCAAGCGCGAAAGTTTTCGGGAAGCATTTTTTTTCTTTATTACTCCGGTTTTTGCCGCTTTATCTAATGCTTTTTGTGCATCACGAGCATGTTTTTTTGCCTGATCAGCATTCTCTGCCTGTGAGGCGTTTTTTATAGCTGTTCTAAAAGCATTTTTTCTAGCCCGGTTGCGCGCTTGTCTTTTTACGCTTTGGCGTAAAGATTTTTTTGAAGCTGCTTTAATTGGCATAAGTACTTATTAAATACAAATTGATTTGAGAGCGAAGCTATAATAATTGATATGGCATAAAATGTCAATATCTATAAACAAAAACGACCTTCAGCTGAAAGTCGTTCTAAGATAAGGGGCAAGACATTTTTTAGGCATCACAGGGACGTCCTTGCTGCAAGTAGTTTGGAACGGCGCTGAGGAAACCAACGTGTTGGCAGTCATCAGGCGAGATGCTGATCACAGAATTGACGCTCTCGTCAAGCAGTTTTACCATTATGCGATCTGGTGAAACCTCGATCACCTCGCCGACCAATGACCGTGCGACAAAATCGTCGAAATCGAGCCAAGAGTCGAGTCGGCCGTCTTTCCCGAGGCAAAAAATTAGCATGTCTCCGAGATGATACGCCTTCATGTCTATTTTTTTTTCTTCCATTCTCTTCCTCCTTTGTAAAGGTGCAAAGTTTTTGTGATTGTTTATATTATGTTTATTCTTTTACAGCTGGTTTGTCAAGAACGAGCGGGTCAATCTGTTTTTCACCACCAGCAATTCTAATTACGTCTTTGTCAATTTTATTAAATTCTTTATAAGCTGAATTGTAAGAATTGACTGTGGTGGAAAGATTGTTGCCTAGTTTGCGTAAATATTCATCATAAGCAAGTATGTGCTTGCCCAAATCTTCAACCCTTTTGCGTATTTCTTTGGCCGATTCTTCTATTTGAAGCGCCCGTAATCCTTGCATTACCGTCTGCAGATAAGCAAGAAAAGAAGTTGGTGAAACAATAATTACATGTCTTTCTTTAAAGGCGTATTCAATTAAATCATGAGTGTTTATTTTCATTGCTCCAACCTGATTAATCAAAAGATCATAATAAATACCCTCGGCCGGAATAAACATAAAAGCAAAATCCATTGTCCCCTCTTTTGGTTTAATATATTTACTTGTTTCGTCTATGCGGCTTTTTAAGTCATTTTTAAAAAGTTTTTCCAATTCAGCTCTTCGCGCACCGTCTTTTTCCTGAACAGCCCGATTATAATTTTCTAAGCTAAATTTGGAGTCAATTGGTATGATTTTATCCTTTACAAACACAGCTGCGTCAACAATATCACCGTCTTCAAATTTATATTGCATCTGATATGATCCGGGCGGTAAAACATTTTTTAATACATTTTCTAAATAGTACTCGCCCAGTATGCCGCGCTGTTTAGGGTTCTGTAAAACATTTTCAAGATTTTGTAATTGGTCGGCAAAACCCATCACCTGTTTATTGGTTTCATCAAGCTTGGTTAATTTTTCAGTGACGTCAGCAATAATTTTTGCGCTCTGACCAAACTGAGATTGAATTGTTTTGTGGAGAGATGATTGAGTTTCGTTCATTGTTCTGTTTGTATCCGATATTTTTTGATCAATGGTACGCATTAATTCTTGTATTTGGTTTTGCAGTATAAGCATAGCACCCTGATCGTGTGCGTTTGTCTTGTTTAAAAATTTTACTAATATGATTATTAGGATAATGATTACTGCCAAGGCGGCAAATAATAGGATTGATGTTGTTGAAGTCATAAATTATTGAATATTGTCTTCATTTTAGCATCTTGTTATGGGTTTGTCATTAATTTAGGAGGCTTGTGGAAAAAATGTGTGCATTATATCTATGGTTGACAATTAATTTATATATTTACCGGAAGGTTATATGGTTTGCATGTGATCATATTTGATGCCAATGAGTTAAATAATGAAACGTTGAAAAAACTGTTAGTAGCCACTATATATGTAGTTTGTATACACAAGTGTATACAAATATACTCAAATCAACATCTAAAAATTTTCGTAAATTGTTTCACGTGAAACAATTTACCCCAGCCGTAGCTGGGGTAATATTTTGAGGTGCATTTACATGTGTTTTTCATAGATCAACCTCAGATCTTGGGACAAAATAGGCGGCAACAATTCTTTGTTCCTGCTTTGTGTTTGTTAGAATTTCAAGCTCAATCAGGATAATTTCAGTATTGTTTGTGGTAAAAGTGTAGCCCGCTCGATAATCGGCCATATTACCAAAAGCAGTTTGTAGTTGTCGTCGCAGAAATGCAGGAATTAGTTGAGTACCTGGCTTGTCATTAACAAACCCCTTGTCTGCATAAACGATAATTTCGCAGCCAAGATTTTTTGCTCCTTTTAGCCATTTTTTTTCAAGTATTTCATGTATTTCTGATAATTCTGCCTCAAGTCGAGCCAATTTGACGCTTTCACGCGCAATTTGGGCCAACCTGATCATTGAGCGCTTGTTTTTTCCCATTGAATACTCCTTTTGTTTGTTGCACCTCCTTCATTTGAATGTGCTAGTATTAGCATAACACGTATTTCATCTATGTCTAGTATTTTTCTGTGGATAGCTATATTAAGTACATTAAAATTGTTTCACGTGAAACAATTTTAACTTATTGTGCTATATTAACTAAACAAGTAGGAAATCAATAAAAAAGTTCGATTATCTCGTTAGTCCTTGCAATTTCTAATAAATTATGTTATAATTGTGCCAATAAATTGTTTCACGTGAAACAATTTGCCCCCATAGTTTAGTGGAAAAACAAGGCACTCCTAACGCCTAAACTCATGTTCGATCCATGATGGGGGCACAAATATTCATATTATTTTAGAAAATACATATAGAATATAACAATGCCGAAGCAGTTTCAATTGTTTCACGTGAAACAATTGAAGGAGAATTCATACATTATGTATATATTTATGGATTTAATATAGTTTTCGTACCACAAGAAAAAGGCCAATAATATGCTTGCCAGTAGGCAGTGACAGTGGCAGTCTGCTAGCAGGCACTAAGGCAACACGGGACAGAAAGCACAGTACTTTCCCGCAAATACTAAGAAATGGGCTTATCGTATAGTGGTAATACACCGCATTCGCATTGCGGAGACATGAGTTCGATTCTCATTAAGTCCACAAATAATATATAAAACCGCTAATTTTAGCGGTTTTTTGTACCATAAATATGTTTCTCTGTGATATTGTGTATCTTTGAATCGCAATAAACCTGTGGACGATTCTGTGGATAAGTAGGGTAATAAGTGGATATTTGTATACACAAGTGTATACAAACAGGCTTATTCACAGATTATGGATAGATAAAAGAATTTATGAGAAAAAATATAATGTCAGTATTTGCGTATTCATAGCCAACATTTGGCAACAGCAATTTGTGACAGTCTAACAGTTTAGGTGAGTGTAAAAAATATATTTAAAAAATTATTAAAAAACGATCCAAGAATTTCAGAACTAATGATTTATTTAAACCTCAAAAAATAAATTTCATTTTTTTTGTAAGTTATGCACAATTACGCGTTGTAAAATATTAACACACAGATAATTCTATGCTATATTATATGTATAGTGATTTGGTTGAGTCACTTCAAATTGAGTTAAAAATAATAACTCGAAGCATTATTTAATTTTTATTTATTATAATTGAAAAAAATATGACAGGAAATCAGAAATTAGCAAAATTTCTGGACATGTTTGGCTATATTTTTTTAGTAGTCAACGCGGTTGCTATACCGCTTTTCATGGATAGGGGGTTGGTAAATTACTATATCATACCAAAACAGTATGTTTTCATTTGTCTGTTATTGGTAAATGTAATTTTGTTTGTGGCAAAGATGATTTTGTCGAAATCACTATCTTTTCGTAGGTCGATTATGGACCTGCCTATTTTAGGTTTATTAGTAGTTGCTCTATTTTCCTCGCTTTTTTCTGTAAATCATTTTAATTCCTTTTTAGGGCGAAGTGAATATTTTGTTCTCAATTATATTTTCTTGTTATTTTTAGCTGTTTTTTATTTTCTGCTTACCAATTTCATTAATTCTCGTTCGCGCTGGTCAGGGCTTCTTGATGCAGTTGTCTATACTGGAGGATTTACAGCGTTATTGTTTATTTTGAAATCGGTTTTTAAGTTTGATGTCTTATCCTGGTTATTTCCTGGCGCGTTAAATACAATAGATAAAATCAATACTCCGTTTGGTGTGTGGATGATTATTATATTAATTTTATCCGCTGGAGTGTTGCTGAAGAAAAGTGCCACTATCGGCAAATCTCTTAGTTATTTTTTTGTTGCCATCATCAGTTTTGCTTCCTTGGTGCTTCTAAGTTTTAGCTTGCTCTGGTGGATTGCATTAGCTGGTTTTGTAGTTTTATTGTTGATCGGCGTCAGTTTAATCAAGGAGGTGAGAATCGGCTGGGTTTCTGCTTTGTTCGCGCTTTTGATTTTGACTGTCGTATTTATTGCTTTTGGCACGCCTCGATATTTACAGACCGCTGTGCCGACAGAAATTTCACTTGGTGGCAAACCATCTTGGGCAATCGCGTCAAAAACTATTGTTAGCAATGCCAAAGATTTTATTGTTGGTAGTGGTTTAGGTACATTCAATGTTGATTTTTCAAAGTACCGATCTGTTGAATTCAACAATGACGTTTATGCTTGGTCGCTTCGTTTTAGCCAGCCATTATCAACATTTTTTGCCTTACTTGCTGAAGGTGGCGTGTTAATGCTTTTGGTCATGTTGTTTCTTGTTCTTTACGGCATTGGTCATGTTTTCAATGTTTGGTTTAAAAAAGCCATGTTTGCTGTTGGAAAAAATGTTGAGTCCGACGCTGAGTCTGATCTAAAAATTGATACTTTTGTTGTCGCTGCTGCTTGGCTCGTATTAACCGGCGCAATGGCAGTGGTATTTTTCGGCCCTGTTTTATGGTGGCTCTGGTGGTTGCTACTGGGCATGGTTATTACTGGTTTATTCTTTTCTAATCCCGAGGTTTTAAAATTGAAGCATTGGGAAGTTGAAGATACTCCACAGTACAGCTTAACTTTTTCCTTTGTCATGATTGTCCTGTTGGCTGGTTTGATTATGGTTGGAGTTTGGGGTGCTCGTTTGTATATGGCAGAAGCGTCTTATGCCAAAGCCTTGGTTAGTCAGGATTATAATGAGGCTCAAATGAATTTGAGTAATGCATTATATCAGCGTTCCAGTTCAGATATATATCACGCCGCATTGGCTCAGGTCTATTTGATGCAAGCTGTAAAGCTAGTAAATGAAGGCAGTCAGGATTTGCAGGCAGTCAGTGCTTATGTTGCTCAGGCAGTTAATGAGGCGAGAGTGGCAACAGAAATATCTCCACGCTCGGTCGCGATTTGGGAAAACTTAGCCATCATGTATGAAAATGCCGCTTTGATTGTTCCAGAAGCAAGAGAGTGGGCGGTAAAATCTTGGCAGAAAGCAAAAGAGCTGGAGCCAACCAATCCGGTTCTTTCTTGGCGCTTGGCCAATAACTATGTTCTAGCCAACAACTTTGATGATGCTATTAAAAATTATAAAGAGGCGAGTGAATTAAAAGGTGATTATCTTGATGCATTTTTAGGTTTGGCCCGAGTTTATGAACAGCAAAATAAACTTGATGAATCAATTGAAGCCTACAAGAATACCATGTCTATCGGTGGTGCAAATAATCCTTTGGTACTTTATGATTTTGGCCGCTTGCTTTACAATCGCAATAAAGAAACTGATCGCAACGATGCTGAAATTCTTTGGTTGAATTCTGTGCGTTTGCAGCCTAATTATTCCAATGCTTTGTATAGCTTAGGTCTTTTGTATGAATCAAAGGGCGACAAAACAACCGCTCTTCAGTATTACTATAAAGTAAAAGATTTGAATCCTGATAATACAGATATTACCGCCAAAATTAGATCATTGGTTGGCGCTCCTAAGGCAGAACCGACAACAGAGACAGTCGAGTAATAAATAAAAATTATTTTAAGATAAATAACGTCCCGTACTATGAAGCAGTTGCTTGTGCTGCTTATAACTGGTGCTGTCATCCTTGCTCTGCCAAAGCCGGTTATTTCAGCAATGTCGTCAACAAATTATTTTATTTATGCTGACACTGTTGAAACCGGCGGAGGGTTGAGTACAGGAGGAATATACAGTTTAGAACAAACCACCGGGGAATCTCCGGCTGGTTTTTCGACTTCAAGTGCTTATGAGATACGCGCTGGTTATCAGTATATGGAGCGCGGTTATCTCTCTTTAATTATTAGTTCCAATTCTCTGAACCTTGGAACATTGAGTGATAGCACGGTCAATAGCGCGGGCACTACTCTTACGGTTGGCACTGACAGCGCCACCGGGTATTCACTTTCTATTTCCGGTGTTGCCGGCAGTGCTATTGCCGCAGTATCGGATGGAACAGTTAGCGCCGGCAGTGAGGAGTATGGTTTTTCTGCCTCAGGACCCGATAGCCAGGTAACTGGCGATGTGGCGGTAGCGGCGAGTACCTTGGTTGCTGCAACAAGTACTCCAATATCGAGCAGTGCAACGCTTATGACTTTTAAAGCGTCAATGAGCGCCTCCACTGTCAGTGGAGGTTATAGTCAAAATGTTACTATGACTGCATCAGCAAACCTGTGATAATTATGCTCAGGCGATTTTTAATTATATTAATTTTTTCCATAGCAGCACTGGGTTTTGTACCAAATGTGCAGGCTGTTGCAATCAGTCCTTTAAAACAGCATATAACCCTTGCTCCAGGAGCGGTTAATTTTACGGTTTCTGTAACTATAAAAAATGAAGAGGGTGAAAAGACAAATTATGATTTGAAAGTTTTGGGGGCAAGACAGCTTGAAAATGGGGCGATTGTATATGGTCATGATAATAGCGCTGCAGAAATATGGGTGAAACCAGAAAAAAATAGTATAGAGATTAAACAAGACGAAGAAGTAAATGCAAATTTTTTAGTTAGCGTGCCGATTGATGCTGTTGCCGGTTCTTATGTACTGGGTTTAGTTGCTGAGCCAATAGTTTCTGAAAACGACACGGCGGTTGGGGTTAGTGCTCAAGTTGCTTCAGTACTTTTGCTACAGGTTGCCGGCGTGGTAAACGAGTCACTGACGGTTGATAAATATAATTTGCCAGCATTAACAATTAGTCGTCAGTGGCCTGCGATAGTTGAGTTAAAAAATATTGGCACCACTGAACTGCCTATTCGAGGCGCTGTCAGCGTCAGTGATTGGCTGGGTAGAGAGGTATATAAAGAAGAACTAAATTTTGGACAAGTTCTTTTACCTGGTTCAGGTCGGAGTTATGGTAGTGAGTTAAATATAAAGAATAAATTTTTATTGCCCGGTCCTTATCATACTGAATTGAGTGTTTCATATGGCCTTACAAATCAAAAGACTTATAAGGCTGAAAATACTTGGCATTTGCCAGTTTATTTCTGGGTAATTTTATTGATAATATTATTTTCAATAATTTATAAAATTTTTCGTCATAAAAAGCTAAATAAATAAATATGAATTTTTCTCGCCTAACAAATTATTTAGTTGTTACTGTTCTAATGATTGGAGGCTGTTTCGTTTTTTATAATTTAGCTTTTACTGCTACTGAGGGTGGTAATATTAATGTACAAATGACCGTGCCGACTACTGGCGGTGGTGGCGGTGGAACAGTAATACCACCTGACAGTACAGGCCCAACAATAACCGACGTCACCTCAACTATCGGTTATACCACTGGTACAGTATCTTGGACGGCGATTGACGCTAGTTCTGTTCAAAATTGTTATTTTGATTATGGCTTGACCGAGCTTTTTGGCTTGTCGTTAGCGCCTCTTCAGATAGGGGATAATTATTCTGTTCAATTTAGTGGCTTGGCATCGGGAACACCGTATTATTACAAAATAACCTGCTTGGACAATTATTCAAACACGACCATGGCGACCGGAACAGTAGTTACCTTATCAGCTGGCTTTCAGAAAAAGCTATATATCCAAGCCAAGCCTGAAAAGCGTGTGCCGAAAACTAATGGCAACTGGGGTTTAAATGCCACTTTGCTTTTGTATAATTCAGTGACCAAGGATTTAATTTATTGGAAAAATATCGTTGTTAGCAACACCGGCACATCCACTCTTCAGGATTTTGCCATTCCGACCGGAAATTTTGAAGCGGTTCTAAAAGGTGAGTCACACCTGGCCAAAAAGATTATTAATGTGACTATTTCTAACGTCGATGACACGACTTTGGATTTTACCGAAAGTAATGTTTTTTATTTATTGGCTGGAGATGTTCAGGGTACAGGTCTAAAGGATAATTTTGTAGACATTTTAGACATATCCGCCATTGATATTCAGTTTAATTCTACTGAGCAAGTTTTTGATATTAACCGCGACGATATAGTTGATGTTTTGGACACAAGCGCCGTGCTTGTTAATTACAACTTGGGTGGAGATGAAATATAAATAATTATTAAAAAAATTAAGTATAATATTATCTATATATATGTATAAGGCAATTCGGACCATAATTTGGGCATCAGCTATATTTGCGATTTTTTTCATTGCAGGAAATGCTCGTGCTGCAACTTTTTATCTTGAGCCTTCCTCCGGCAATTTGATTAAGGGCTGTACTACCCAGATTAGAGTCAAGATGTCTACTGGGGGTGATAGTTCCAACGGCGCTCAGGCCTATGTTACCTATACCAGTTTGGGTGGCGGTACGATAGGCATAAGTGGTGCTGGACTTTTTAGTACCTATGGTACACCGCCAGGCACCCCGGCTAGCACCCTCGGCCTTTATGGTTATGGCAATGTCGTCACTGGTAATGGTTTGAATTATGCCAACATTAACGTCCGACCAAATGCCAACGGCGCTTTCAGCTTGTCGTTTCTTTATGAAGCTGGAGATGTCACCAGTAAAATTGCCGCTCATCCATCAAGTGCAAATATTTTATCCAGTGTTGCCAATGGTTCATACACGGTTATAGATGGGTATTGCGAAACGCAATCGCCGTATTTAACCAATTTGGATCCAGTAGCCGACAAACCAAATCATCCGGTTGGACAGAATATTCTTTTTGACATAAAAGATGATGGTTCCGGTTTAAACATGAGCACTTTTAGCGTCACAATTCAGCAGAATGGCATTGATTTACCGATAAATGTTTCTCAAACAGCGCATGGCACTGATGATAAATGGTATTCAATTATTGTAGACCCGGTAAGTAATTTGACGCCTGAATTGAAAGTGGTGGTCAATGTTTCTGTTAGAGACAAGGCGAATAATTTAATGACCCGTACATACCAGTTCAATGATCTTAGCTGTGCTCAACTCGGCTGCGCCGTTGGTGGTATTACACCGCAATGTAGTGATGGCTTGGACAATGATGCCGACAGCAGGATTGATTTTCCAGAAGATTCAGGTTGCGCTGATGCGAACGATAATAGTGAATTTGTCTATGCTGATTATATGTGCAGCACCACTCCGATATCTGTTGAAGGTGCGCCCACGACAACAGTGCCCCAGTGTTCGGATTTGTTAGATAATGACAATGACAATCTTATAGACATGGCCGATCCGGGTTGTAGTGATCCTTGGGATAATAATGAATATATATTTGGCGAGGTGCAATGTCCAACAGCAACCACCACAGAACCGATTGTTGAAATTAGCGGTGAGGCATTTAGCCTAAGCAACATGAGATTGTATTTGGCCAACCGTTCAGTTCAAACTCAACCTAATTCACAAGGTATTGTTGAAACATTGTCTGGTGTTTCTCTAACTGTGGCCGCTGATGTGGCCGTAATAAGCGAACAGATTTCTTCGGTTGCTCTTCTTTTGGGTGACAAAAGATACAATCTTCATTATGACAATGGATTGAAAATGTATGCGGTTGATGTGCTGGATTTAAGTGCTGTTGGTCAAGTTAATGCCGCTTTAATTGTTGAATATGGAGATAGTAAGCAAGTATCTATTCCTTTTGCTGTGTCAGCGTTGCATCGCGGTTCTGTTGTAGGCAAAGACGAAGATGGAAAAACAGTGCCTCTTATTGGCGCGCTTATCAGATTAGAACAGTTGTCAGCTGGTAAATACACGGAAGTGGGGCGTGCTTCTGCTGATGCAAGTGGAAATTATGGTTTTGTTGTGCCAAATGGTGATTACCGATTAAATATTGAAGCAGTTGGATATCGCACCGAAAGAACGAGTGGTTTTAAGGTGGATAATAATATTATCAATCGCTCTTCTCAGTTAATTGCATCTGTTGATTTGCTTTCGCCAGATGTGTCAATCGGTGAAAAAGCAACCTATGTTGCTTCAGTAGCCGGTGAACAGGCTTCAAAAATTATCGAAAGCGCCAACGATCCTCAGGTGGAAAGAGCGGCTCAAACAACAGTCGCGCCCATCGCCTTAGGCGCTGCTTTGATTGCTACTGTGCCGGCGCTTTCCATGCTCAATTTACTTTCCTATCTTAGATTCCTTTTCCTCCAGCCGATTTTCTTACTTGGTTATCGTCGAAGAAAAAAATGGGGCATGGTTTATAATGCTCTTACAAAAATGCCAATTGACTTGGCTGTAGTAAGACTGTTTGATGTTAAAACCAATCGCGTTGTTCAGTCGCATGTTACTGATTCAGAAGGCCGCTACGCGTTCTTTGTTGATCCGGGATTATACAGAATTGAAGTGACAAAACCGGGCTTTATGTTTCCGACAAAAATTTTGCAGGATTATAAGGAAGATACAAATATTTTAGATCTTTATCATGGTGAGCCGGTTCATGTTGATGAAAAATACGCAGCCATTGCCGCCAATATTCCGATGGATCCAATTGGTGTTGCAGAAAAGACGCCTCGTCGTATTGTTATAAATAAATTAATGCGTGGTTTGCAGAGATTTCTCGCCTCCCTGTCAGTGGCGGCTGGTATTTTAGCCGTTATCATTCGTCCTACTTGGTGGACTATTGGCCTACTTATTCTCCAGGTGCTTTTATACTTTGTCTTTAAGCGCTTAGCTACACCGCCGAAGCCAAAGAATTGGGGTATTGTCTATGATAAAGAAAATAATAAGCCTGTCGGTCGTGTTGTGGCGCGTTTGTTCAGCAAACAGTTTAACAAGTTGGTTGCATCAGGAGTGACTGACAGTAAGGGTCGTTATTCATTTATGGTTGGACCAAATGAATATTATATAACTTTTGAAAAGCCTGGCTATGAAAAAGCTACAAGCCAGGAAATTAAGATTAAAGAAAAACATGAAGTAGTTAAGGTGGATATGCCTATGACCAGAGGAAATGGAAACACTGGAACTGTGCCGCCAACTAACGAAGGACCAGAGGATGTGCCACTATCTAGTCCGCCAATTCCACCAGCACCTTCGGGTTATGGTCAGTCAGAAACCGGCCAGCCATCACAACCAGCTAAGCCAAACGTTAATATTAATGATAGTCCGTATAAGCCATACTAAATTATGAGAAAGTTTGGGGTAAAATATTTTTGCCTTGCGTTTGCCTTGTTTGCAAGTTTGCTTTTAGTTTTCCCCGCCTTTTCTGCCTCCCCCCCAAGCGAGATCACCTACCAAGGCAAACTCCTCATAGGAGGTTCTGCTGCCACCACTAGCCAGAGCATGTATTTTATTATCTATGATGCCCTATCAGGCGGTACTGCCCTCTACACTGCCGCCGGCACCCTGGGTTCTCCTGCCTCTGTTAGTGTTACCCCTAATGTAGGACTATTTACCATAAACCTAGGCGGTTCCGGCACCAACACACTAGACCCAGCAATATTCAAAGACAACCAGGATCTATTCCTGGAAGTCAGAGTAGGGGCAGAAACACTAACTCCCAGAAAAAGACTGACTGTGAGTCCCTATGCCTTCAACAGCTCCTACCTAAGTGGCTATGAGGCTATAACCAATACCAATACCACTCACATACCTCTTTCAGATTCATCCGGCAATCTAAACCTAAACAATGTCACCTCCACCGGTATAAACATCTCCGGCCTATTAAATGTTGTCGGCAATTCAACCTTCGGCAACATCACCTCCGGCACCTGGTCAGGTACAGCTATAGGAGCCAACAGGGGAGGCACCGGAGAGGATTCATCTCTTTGGACCGGCTTTGCCTATGTTAACTCCGGAACATGGACACCTACCACTTCCATACCAGCCGGTTCTCTCCCATCTACTGTCATGCTGGAAGGAGAAAACATTTCTTTATTAAACAATGACGCCGGCTATGTCACCTCATCTGCTCTCGCCGGTTTCCTCACTTCTGAAACAGATCCGATCTGGATGGCAGCATCGTCTAGCTATATGGCTACCGGCACAGATTATTGGGTAGATATAGCAGGCGACACCATGACCGGGCCATTAACTATAAGCAATAGCACCCTGACAGTCATCGGCACCTCCACGCTATATAATGTAATACCGTCAGCTAATTTAACCTATACAGTTGGTAACAGTTCATATCGCTGGCTGGAAGGCTGGTTTGGTGCCGTGAACATCGGTACATCTACTTGGTCAATTAAAACCTCTGACAATGACCGTCTTGGTATTTTTTCAGGACCAAATGGTACTGCCACAGAGACGGTATCTATCATGCAAAACACAGGGCGCGTAGGCATTGGTACGACTGCGCCTGAATTTAAACTTTCAATTGAAAATGATGGCGGTATCATAGCTAAAGGTTCATTTGGTACAGGCGCAACCCTCTCTACTTCTGGCAGTGGTTCGCGTATGATTTGGTATCCGAGAAAAGCCGCGTTTAGAGCGGGCGAGGTAAATGGTACACAGTGGGATAATGACAAAATTGGTGATATGTCTGTGGCGTTTGGTTTAGATACTGTAGCTAGCGGAACAAACAGTTTTGCCGGAGGCTCTTCTGCGATTTCGAGCGGAGCATTAAGTTTTGCTTATGGTGGCGGCTCTCAAGCCCTCGGTTTTGGTAGTGTGGCAATGGGTGCGGGCACTATCGCTCATCAATCTTATAGTGTGGCAATTGGAGGTGGGTCTCAGGCAAAGTCACAGTATAGCGTCGCTTTAGGTAGTGGGACTTCAGCTAGCGGATCATATAGTTTTGCGGTTGGTGAAGGTACTTTGGCGGCTGGAGCTAATAGTTTTGCGCTTGGTGGTTATACCCAGGCACATGGTCAATATAGTGTAGCCATGGGTGGCGGCGCTCAAGCTATCGGTGATTATGGTTTTGCTATGGGAAGCGGAGTTAATGCTCGAGGAACAAACAGTATTGCTTTTGGCGGAGGTACAAATGCCTGGGGTGATTACAGTGTGGTATTTGGCGGAGGTAGTAATGCATACGGTAATTATAGTTATGCCTTTGGCGGGACTGCGGGCGGTGATAATAGTTTTTCTTTTGGGCAAGGTGCCTATGCTACTAATACAGCCAGTTTTGCTTTTGGCGGAGGGTCTCAAGCGCTTGGAAATAACAGCATGGCAGTTGGCGGTGGTGCCGTAGCTCATGATAGTTACAGTTTTGCCATGGGCGGAGGTGCAAACGCCCGGTATGCAAATAGTTTTGCTTTTGGGAATAATGTAAATGCAAGTAGTAGTTATAGCATAGCTTTAGGATCAAATACGCTCTCCGATAATTCGTACAGTTTTGCCGGTGGTTCTAATATTATCTCCAGTGGAGCTTATAGTTTTGCCTACGGTTATAATTTAAATATACCAAGTTGGGCATCGCAATCTTTTGCCATAGGCAGCAATAACTATATCGGCAATGCATATTCAGCTGTTTTGGGTTATGGTTCAGAGGCTAGCGGGCTTGCAAGTTTCGCTGCCGGTTATAATGTTACTTCAAGCGGTTTTTATAGTGCGGCATTTGGTAATAACAACCTTACACAAGGTGACGGTACCTTTGTCGCTGGAGTATCCAATAAAGCTACTGCGTATTATAGTACGGCATTCGGTAATTATTCCTTAGCTAGTGGACTTGCAAGTTTTGCCACCGGTCAAAATGTAACTTCGAGCGGAAATTGGAGCGCTGTTTTTGGTAATAATAGTAAAGCAATCAGCACAGGAGTATTTGTTGCTGGAGTAGGCAATACCGCGAGCGGTTTATATAGCACAGCTTTTGGTCAAAACAATACTGCATCTGGAGACGGAAGTTTTGTCGCCGGTATTGGCACAACAATAGCTAGCGGAAATTATGGTAGTGCCGCTTTTGGTTTTCAGAATTCAGTCAGCGGCGCTTCAAGTTTTGTTGCTGGAGCAAATAATAGTGTGACGGGCACTTATAGCGCCGCATTTGGCCTGTTGGTAGATATTTTAGGTAATCATAGTTTTGCAGCAGGAGCTTCCAATACTATATTTTCTAATGCGAGCATTGTTGCCGGTGACAACAATATTCTTTACGGCAATACCAGCACGGTTTTTGGTAATTTTAATACTTCATACTCAGACCGGAGTATTATAGTCGGAACAAATAACTATAGTAGTGGTGGTACAGCTAATGCAGTTTTTGGACTTAATAATTATACAGGAGGCGGCTCTGGTTTGTTTATTGCAGGACAAGAAAATTACGCTGCTTCTGGTTGGAATAGTGTTGTTGGTTACCAATCATACGCTGTTGGATCGCCAAGTTTTTCCGCGGGACACGCAGTAACTTCATCAGGTCATGCATCGATTGCGTTGGGCTACAATACTATTTCTTCAAATCATGCCAGTTTTGCTGGAGGACAGTATTCAATAGCGAGCGGTGCAATGAGTTTTGCTTATGGTAGTTATGCTATTGCTAACAATACATATAACGTGGCATTTGGCAATACCGTCACATCAAGCGGTAGTGCTTCTGTGGTTTTTGGAAGCAACAATACTGTAAGTGGTAATAATAGCGCTGTTTTTGGTAGCGACAACAATAATGACGCAAGTTCAAATAATACTGTTATTTTTGGCGGCAACAGTTCAGCTGTTTCCGGGGCTTATTATGGCATTCTTGCAGGACAATACAACAATCTTTCTTCCGGAGCGGCGCATTCAGCAGTTTTTGGACAATATAATACCACCACAAACGGAGCATCCTATAGTTTAAATTCCGGACAATATAACATAATAACTGACGGTTCTGCTTATTCCACAATACTCGGCAATAATAATACAATCCAGAGTTCAGGATGGAGTCAAATTTTAGGCCAAAACAACTCTGCTACTTCCGGCGCATCGTATTCTATTATAGCTGGCAGAAATAATATTTTAAATAATTCATCGCAATACAACTCGATTATTGGCGAGGGAAATTTGGCAACAAATGGGTCTTTACATAATATTGTATTGGGTGCTTCTAATTTATTAAGCGATGTTGCGGCCAGCAGCACAATTATCGGCACGGCAAACACGGCGACAAATACTGTATATGCCAGTATATTAGGTTATGGCAATACTATTACCGGAAGTAATTATAGCACTGCTCTCGGTAGTAATATGGCAGTTTCCGGAAATTATTCATTGGGTATAAATGTTTCGTCAACCGGTGCCAATCTAATTCAACCTAACACAATCGCTCTCATGGGTGGTAATGTCGGTGTTGGTACGACTACGCCGAACTATCCTTTATCCGTTCAGGGTGATGTTAACATTACCGGACAATATCGAATAAATGGCACGCCTCTTTCACTTGGCGGCATTCCGGCAGGCGCAAATGGGCAAATCCAATTTAATGATTCTGGCGCGTTCGGTGCCACCAATACATTTGTCTGGGACAATACAAATGGCTATTTTGGTGTCGGTACCAATACACCCCAATACAATTTGGATGTTAACGGTAAGATAGCCGCACGCGATAGAAACGGATACTATATTGGCTCTAAATTAATGGTCTCTGATCATATGAGGTCTGGCGGTGAAAATAATAATGTTTGGCTTGGCGGAGCTTCAAATTCTACACTATCCGGTTCTGTGTCTTACGAAGGCAGCAGGCTACTCGCTATTGGGCCAAATGCTTTGTCTGCCAACACGAGTGGTTATAGTAATGTGGCGATAGGAGCTTCTTCGCAGAATGCAAATACAACTGGTAATTCAAATACAGCCATTGGTTATTTTACTCTTGCATGGAATACAACCGGTGTTCAGAACGTTGCTGTCGGCACTAACGCACTTGCATATAGCAACGCATCCAATAATGTCGCTATAGGACCGAGTGCTTTGTATAACAATACTACAGGCGGTGGAAATGTTGCTGTAGGCAATGGGACATTGATGTACAATGCTTCTGGCATTAATAATGTGGCCTTGGGTGTCAGCGCGGGCCTGTATTACGCAACTTCAGGGACTAATTACATTACATCATCAATGTTCAGTGTATTTCTTGGTTATGGTTCTAGGGCAAATGCAAATAATGAAACAAATCAGATTGTTATTGGGAGCGGAGCTGTTGGCGCAGGGTCAAATTCTGTTGTTTTAGGAAATACAAGTATAGCCACCACTCTTCTGAATGGTAATGTTGGTATTGGCACAACCACGCCGAGCTATCCACTAACTGTTCAGGGTGATGTAAATATAACCGGAGGATATTACATTAACGGCGTGCCGTTTGTTGCAACTCCCGCTGGTTCTGATGGGCAAATCCAATTTAACGATTCTGGCGCGTTCGGTGC
>CAYOXC010000001.1:75285-463612 GCA_964407865.1 uncultured Gammaproteobacteria bacterium | reverse complement strand
CTGATCGCTTCGGTATATTCTCGGGTCCAAATGGTACGGCTACGGAGACAGTATCCATAGCGCAAAATACTGGGTATGTCGGTATTGGCACGACTACTCCCGGATCTCATCTTACCGTTGCCGGCGACATGAACGTAACTGGGGCTATAATGACTAAAGACGGCGCTGGTACGTCGGGCCAGCTTTTGCAGTCGACCGGTACCGGATTGCAGTGGGTTTCAACAACTTCACTCGGACTGCTGGAGGGTACCGGTTCTCCTGGACATATTCCGATCTGGAACACTTCTACCACCATTAGTTATGATGGTGATGCAAAATTGTACTGGGACGGTATGGATAATCGGTTTGGCATCGGCACGACCACACCTGAATTCAAATTAACTTTGGATAATGATGGAGGTATATTGGCTCGTGGGACCTATGGTTCAGGCACCGCCCTTCAAACATCTGGAACTGGCACTCGTATGATCTGGTATCCGAAAAGAGCTGCTTTCAGGGCGGGGTACGTGACTGGTAACAGGTGGAATGATTCTAATATTGGAGAATATTCAGTGGCTATGGGTAAAAACACTATTGCCAACAATACAGCAGCGGTCGCTTTTGGCGAGTATTCTTCCTCTACTGGGGCGTGGGCAGCGTCTTTTGGCTACGAAGCCGGTTCGCACGGTTGGTCATCTTTTGCGGCCGGTTCATACGCTACCGCAAACGGCGATGAGTCGACTGCCTTTGGGCGTTATAGCACTGCCGGCAATCATTACACTTTTGCCGCAGGATTTTCCGCTAAAGCAACTGGATATGCTGCTGCAGCCATAGGTGAATATGTAACGGCGAGCGGTTTAAATGCAACTGCCTTTGGCTATCGCAACGTCGCTAGTGGTAATCAGAGTTTTACCGCCGGTTTTTATAATACTTCAAGCGGACATTTCAGCGTAGCGCTTGGCCAATATATGACTGCCAGTGGCAATAGTTCGTTTGGTATCAATGTCTCATCAACTCCTGCCACCCTCTCCCAAGCTTACACCATCGCCCTCATGGGTGGTAATGTCGGTATTAATACCACTAGTCCTACTGAAAAATTAGATGTTCATGGTAATATTAATGTTTCGGCCGGTAGTTATTATAAATACAATGGTATTAATTTTGCCATGGCTTCAACTACTAAAAACAATTATTTCGTTGGAGAAGCGGGTAATTTAACTATGTCGGGCGCGAGAAATGTTGCCATGGGTTACAATGCGCTTTCATCAAATACAAGCGGCGAAGACAATGTCGCTATCGGTTACCAGGCTTTACAAAATAGTACGGCGCTTGGAAATACGGCTATAGGCAGCTATGCCATGTCATCGACAGTAGACGCGTATCGAAATATTGCTGTTGGAATGGATGCTCTCCGTTTGTTGCAAAGCGGATACAACAATACTGTTTTAGGCGTTAGAGCAATGTGGTATGCTACAGATACGCACGATAATGTTGCGATTGGTTTGGAGTCGTTATTTAAGCTTGATTCAGGTTATAGCAATACAGCAATTGGTAGAAATAGTTTACATGAAAATACATCAGGTAATAATAACGCGGCGCTGGGCTATCAGGCTTTAGGCCAGAATACTACCGGTTTTCAAAATACGGCGATTGGCTATCAGGCTGGATATGACGCGCAGCAGTTGACCGGAAATTATAATACATATATAGGCGCTGGGACCGGCATTACCACTGACGGGATCAGTTATTCAACGGCGCTTGGCTATGGGGCGACTATCGCAGCAAGCAATACAATAGTGCTTGGCAGTTCTTTCGCCGATGTTTACGTTGGTGATAATACCGGTTCAGGCAATATATATTTTACGCCAAATCCTGGTTTAACCACCCAGGCTTTATGTTGGGATAATTCAGGCGCTTCCTGGATTTATGACTGTAATGGCTCAGCCACTGATTACATGGAATATTATGCCGTAGATAACGATGTCGAATCCGGTGATTTGGTTGTTCTAAGCGATACTTACGTATCGACTACCGAAGGATTTACAATTGCAAAATTAAAAAAGGCTAATAGTTCGTATGACGAAAATTTGCTCGGAGTGATTTCCGTTAAAGAATGGGCCGGCGATTTTAATTCAATTGGACAAAACAGCATAAAATCAGAGGATAATCCAGATGTACTCGCGTTATCCGGGCGTATTCCTGTAAAAGTAACAACCGATAACGGTCCAATTCAAAAAGGTGATAAACTAACCTCTTCCGGCCGCCCAGGTTATGCCATGAAAGCGACAGAAGAGGGTACGACTATCGGTATTGCTTTAAATGATTTTTCAAGTTCAGCCACCGGCACAATAATGGTTTTTGTTAATTTAGGCTGGCAGAATACAATATACAGAGGGTTAAGTGTCAGTACCGATGATACAATTCTCAATGTTTCCACTCCTGTTTTATCTTTCAACACTTCTACCATTTTTGAATCCGCAGTCACAGATGAATCAGGTAGTCGCGCGTTTATCATCAATGCTGTAAATTACAATACCTCTACCTCTGATAGATATCTCTTATCTTTGAGATCAAATAATAGCCCTGCTTTCAGCGTGGCTGCCAATGGCGATGTTCACGCCTTAGGTAACATGTATGCTGCTTCAGCCGTACTTGGAACGTCCACCAACCCCGGAGATTTGGCTGAAAGAGTGGATATTGATCCTGCAATTGTAGCTGAAGCAGGCGACGTTCTGATGGTTGATCCGTCGATGCCTGACAGATATACCAAAACTACCGCTGCCTACGAGCCGACTGTTGCCGGTGTTGTTTCCACCAATCCGACTATTGTGGTTGGTAACGGCAAGACAGAACAAACCGCACCTATGGCCATGGTTGGTAGGGTGCCTGTCAAAGTTTCAGACATTAATGGTTTAATCCAGAGAGGAGATCTTCTAGTAGCTTCATATATCCCTGGTATGGCCATGAAATACGACCCAACTAGGGATGATTCCAGAAAAATTGTCGGTATTATTGGCATAGCTTTAGAAAATTCCTGGGACAGTGAAAATAACAAAATTTTAGCTTTGATCAGAACAGGATGGGTTTACAACAAAACAGAAGCTACGGCTAAACTTGAATCCCAGATCCAAGTTATTGCGACAGAAACAGGGGTTGATTTGGATGCATTTTCTACCGACCTCACCGTCATAAATTCAGGAGGCTCTCTCACCTATGATGGCGGCGATCTTAACCTTGGAGGCAACGCCCTCTTTAATGTCGATCGTATTATTGGTAAAGACAATAAATGGACAATTGATGAAAATGGTGTTCTTATTGCCAAAGTTCAAACGAGCGAAGGTGAAAAACAGGTTTATGGCATGACCTCTGAATCTGTTGAGATTACTTTGTCAGGTAGTGGTTCACTGGTAGGTGGGGAAGCGAGAATTGATTTCCCGACTAGTACCAGAGAAATGATAGATGAAACAGCACTGATAAAAGTTATTCCAGCTCTTACTTCGGGAGACAGCAAGGGAATCTATGTCAGTGAAAAGAGCGCTAATGGGTTTACTATTAAAGAGCTTGAAAACGGAACAGGATCAGCTTCTTTTGATTGGATGGTGATTGCCAAGAGAAAGATGATGATAGAAGAAGGTGTTGTAATAGTAGAGCCACCAGCTGAAACACCGCCAGCAGAAGAACCTCCTCCAGCCGAAGAGCCACCAGCTGAAACACCGCCAGCAGAATAAAATTTTCAAATAAATAAACCCCGATTTTACATCGGGGTTTAAGTTTGCATTTTTCAGCAAAATTAAGTAAAATTAGTGTTATATTAACTTTTATGAGTAAGTATAATCCAAGTAAAATTGAGAAAAAATGGCAGAAAATTTGGCAGAAAGATGAATTGTTCAAAACACCTGAAAAGGTATCGGTAAAGGATAAATATTATATTTTACCCCAACTGCCATATCCGTCCGGTTCCGGGTTACATGTTGGCCATGCCGAAGTTTATACTGCCTGCGATATTTACGCCCGTTTCAAGCGCATGCAGGGGAAAAATGTTCTTCAAGTGATTGGCTGGGATTCTTTTGGTTTACCGGCTGAAAATTACGCCATAAAGACCAATGTTCATCCGCGTGTTTCAACCAATAAGGCGATTGATACATTTCGTGAACAAATTAAATTATTAGGTATTTCAGTAGATTGGAATAGAGAAGTTGGCAGTCATAATTCGGATTATTATAAATGGACTCAGTGGTTTTTTCTGCTTTTTTACAAGAAAGGTTTGGCTTATAGAAAAAAACAAACTGTAAATTGGTGTAAAAGTTGTAAGACAGTACTGGCTAACGAGCAGGTTACAGCACAGGGAGTTTGTGAACGCTGTGAAACAGTTGTAGAACAAAGGGAAATGGAGCAGTGGTATATTAAAATTACGGATTATGCTGAAAGGTTAATAAATGATTTGGATAAAGTAGACTGGCCCGAAGAAACAAAAAAGCGTCAGCGTGATTGGATTGGAAGAAGCGAGGGGGCGGAAGTGGATTTTGAAATAGTAAATTCAGAGAAAAAAATCACCGTTTTCACCACTAGGCCGGATACTCTTTTCGGCGCTACTTATATGGTGTTAGCGCCTGAAGGCAATTTAATACAGGAGTTAAAGGATAAAATTAGCAACTGGAAAGAAGTTGAAAAATATATTAATCGTACAAAATTAAAAACAGAACTGGAAAGGCAGATAGATAAGAAAAAAACCGGGGTTGAGTTAAAAGGAATCAAAGCAATCAATCCGGTTAGTGGAAAAGAAATTTCGATTTGGACAGCCGATTATGTGATAGCGACTTATGGCTCAGGTGCTATCATGTGCGTTCCAGCACACGATGAAAGAGATTTTGAATTTGCCAAAAAGTTTGATTTGCCGATTGTCGGAGTGGTTGCACCAGATAAGTTTTCAGGAGATATTAGTATTAAAACTGATCCTTTAGTTAGCGTAGCAGATTATCTTAATAGTATTAAGCTTGGCAAAGTCTGTTTTACAGGAATTGGTATTTCTATAAATTCAGATTTTCTTAACGGTTTATCGACAAAAAAAGCAACTCAAAAAATGAATGAGTGGCTTGAAGAAAATAAAGTTGGTAAGCGTAAAATTCAGTATAAACTTCGCGACTGGTCTGTTTCGCGCCAGCGATTTTGGGGCGCGCCCATCCCGATGCTTTATGACGATGAAGGGAAATTGCATCCGATTCCAGAAGAAGATTTACCGGTGCTTTTGCCGGATGATGTTGATTTTAAGCCGACTGGCGAGTCGCCTCTTAATTATTCAAATGATTTTCAAAAAGGAGTTGAAGAAAAATACGGCAAAGGTTGGAAGAGGGAGCCGGATACTCTCGATACATTTATGTGTTCGAGCTGGTATTATTTTCGTTATTTGGATCCGCACAATGACAAAGCGTTTGCCTCACCCGAATCTTTAAAAACATGGATGCCGGTAGATTTTTATATTGGCGGTCCAGAGCATGTAAATGGACATTTGTTGTATTCTAGATTTTTTACAAAGGTGTTATTTGATGCAGGTTTAATAGATTTTGATGAGCCGTTTGCCATGCATCGTCACCAAGGCTTGATTTTAGGCGAAGACAATCGCAAAATGAGCAAGCGTTGGGGCAATGTTATTAATCCCACTGATATTGTAAATGAGTATGGCGCTGATACTATGCGTACTTATGAAATGTTTATGGGACCCTTGGAAGCGGATAAACCGTGGGATACCAATGGTGTAAAAGGTGTACGCAGATTTTTAGAGCGAGTTTGGAATTTAAGGGAAAAAATTGACGACAACTCAGCATCGTCAGAGAGACTGACTCGTTTAACTCATCAAACGATAAAAAAAGTTACTGAAGATATTATAGGATTAAGGTTTAATACTGCTATTGCAAAAATGATGGAATTCGTAAATGAGATAAGCAAAGAGGGAAAAATTGTGAAATCAGATTTTGAAAAATTTGTTTTATTATTATCCCCATTTGCTCCGCATATGGCGGAAGAGATCTGGCAAATTCTTGGTCACAAGAATAGCATTACATTTGAAAAATGGCCTGAATTTGACGCAACGCTTGTGCAAGATATTGAAATAACTTTAGCTATTCAAGTAAACGGCAGATTGCGCGATACATTAATCGTGCCAGCGGATATCACTGAAAAAGATGCGAAAAAAATGGCTGTAGAAAGCCAAAAAATACAGAAATGGCTTGAAGGTAAAGAACCGAAAAAAATTATATATATTAAAAGCAAACTTGTCAGTATTGTTGTTTAACTATGAAATTAATGGAGGGAGTTGATTGGGTAATCAATTCTAAAAGCAAAACGTTTATCGCGTTTTGTTTTTGTTTTTTGTGTGGTATTGGCTTGGCTTCAATTTTTGATTGGTCGTCAAATCAAGTTTTTAGTTTCTATGTTATTTTAATAATTATATTATTTTTCACCGCTTATAATTGGCAAAATAAAAAAATTAGATTTCTATTATTTGCCATCGCCATATTAATTTTTGGAATTTTAAGAAATATTTTTTTTACACCTCAGGGGAGCGATCCGTCTAGTTTATCATATTACTTTAACGAGCGAATAAATATTAGAGCAACAATTGTCGAAGATCCGGTTCGAAAAATTTCATCGGCAGAATATTCACTGGGAAGTATTAGCGAAAAAAATATAATTAAGGAAAAGATGCTGGTCAGAATGCCGTTATATCCAGAATTCAATTATGGTGACAATCTAGAATTAATTTGTACTATTTCAGCTCCTAAAAATTTTGACGACAGTTTTCGTTACGACAAATATTTGGCTGTTCAGGGAATTTATGCTATTTGTGATTATCCGGAAATAATTTCTGTTGCCTCTCACCAAAAGAATAATTTTTTTGGAAGTTTATTAAAATTTAAAAATGTTGTTAGAAGAAAAGTTGCTCTACTCTGGCCTGAACCCATGAGTTCGCTCATGGCCGGTTTAATTTACGGCGAACGAAGCGGTTTTGCACCAGAATTAAGCGAAGATTTTCGGCGCACCGGACTTTCGCATATTGTGGCTGTATCCGGATATAATGTTAGTGTTATCGCTGGTTTTTTATTATCAGTTTTAATTATATTTGGGCTTTATAGGAGGCCTGCTTTGGTATTATCAATAATAAGTGTAGTATTGTTTGTAATATTTGTTGGCGCTTCCGCATCTGCGATTAGAGCCGGCATAATGGGCTCTGTTGTCTTGGTTGGCCAATATATTGGCAGACCTTCCAGAGCCGCGCCAGCCCTGGTTTTTGCCGCTGCCCTTATGGTAGCTTTCAATCCATTGATCTTAATTTGGGACGCAGGTTTTCAACTTTCATGTTTGGCCACCGCAGGAATAATATTTTCGCCAAAACCAGGTAGACGTTTTTTAGAACCGCTAGTCACAACCCTAGCCGCCACAATCGCCACGCTGCCTCTAATTTTAATGCAATTTGGCAGGCTTTCATCAGTATCGGTATTCGTGAATATGCTTGTTATATGGCTTATTCCTTGGCTAATGCTCCTCGGTTTTGTTGCTGTTGCTGTTTCTGCAATATTTATGCCAGCTGCCTTTTTGATCGCTTCTGCGGCCAATCTTGGTTTAAAATACGTGATTTTTATCGCTGAAAAATTTAGTGCTTTAAAAATTTCATCAGTTGAAATAAGTTTTAGCCCATGGCTAATGATATTATCTTATGTTATTATCATTTTATTAGCGAAAAAATATGGCAAAACAAAAAATCAAAACATTTGACACGGCTTCAGGCTATGACCTGGCAGCTTCTTTTTATGATAAAAAGGAGAAGTATCTTAATAGTTTTGAAAAAGGCCATATACTATCACTGCTTGGCAGTGTTCAAGGAAAAAGAATTCTTGATGTTGGCGCTGGCACTGGTCGATTAGCTTTGGATTTAATAAAAGCAGGAGCGCAAGTTACAGCTTTGGATTTATCAAAAAATATGCTTAACCAACTTAAACAGAAAACATCGAAAGTAAAAATAGTTTTAGGCGATGCTGAGAATTTACCTTTTGAAGAAAAAAGTTTTGATGCAGTTATCGCAGCTTTTTTAATAGTTCACCTTAAAGAACCGCTGATATTTTTTGACCAGGTTTATCGCGTGCTTAAAGAAGGTGGAATATTTGTCTGTACAAATATTAACCAAAAAGAACCTCCGCCAATTGAAACTACGCGGGGGATAATAAAAATTGAATCATATTATCACCGTCCGGAAAAGATATTAGAAGATTTACAAAATCTTGCTTTTACTATTAAAGAGGAAAAAATTATCAAAGAGAAGGATGTATGGATCAACCAGATCATAGTCGCGCAAAAATAATCATATCCATCGCCATAATTGCCTTAATTATTGCCGCGTTTTTTGCTTACCGCGATTTTGTTTTAAGCCGGCAGTTCCGGGTAATTTTTTTTGATGTTGGCCAAGGCGATGCCGCGCTCGTTCGTTTGCCAAGTGGGGCTAAAATGCTTATTGACTGCGGACCAAATAATTTAATATTACACAAACTCGGCAGATACTTAGATTTTTTTGACAGGCAAATTGATTATTTGGTTATTTCACATCCTGATAAAGACCATTATGGCGGGTGTATTGATGTGCTGAAGCGTTATAACGTAAAAAATATTTTTGAAAATGGCGATACCGAGGAGTCCGGCGGTTACTGGCCTTCATGGCAGAATACAATTGAAACTGAAGGGGCAGAGCATAAAATTATTACCGATAAATATATTATTAAAGATGGAGAGGCGGAAATAATATTTTTAGAACCAACTAGCGATCTCGGCGTATCAAAAAAAGACAATAACCAGTCGCTGGTGATGCGTCTTGTCTATGCGACGACTTCATTTTTGTTTACCGGCGACATTGAAGAGGAGAGGGAAAATGAATTGGTAAATATATTTTGTCCAAATTTTAGTAGCAGTACTTCGGCTTGTGCTGTTTTACAATCCGATTATTTAAAAGTCGCTCATCATGGTTCAATAGGTTCGTTCAGTGATAATTTTTACAGAGCCATAAATCCGAAAGTAGCTGTTATTTCTGTAGGCAAAAATAGTTATGGTCATCCTTCAACCAGGGTAATTAAGAATTTTCAACGATTTGGAGCCATTGTTTGGCGAACCGACGAGATGGGTGATATACTTATTAAGTAATAGTAATTTTTTGCAGGGTTTGAAATTTGTATATGTTATCTTCATATTTTGTCGCCGCCGTTCTCGGCACTTCAACAATTATCACCACGCCTATTGATAGTGATAACGACGGATTAAGCGATATTCAAGAAATGCAGTTGGGTACGCTTTTAGACAACGATGATTCTGATGGCGATGGTTATAAAGATATGGAAGAAATAATGAGCGGTTACAATCCGCTTAACTCGGTTCACGGGAATAGAAAAGTTGATAAACGCATTGAAATAAATTTAAGCAAGCAGCAGCTACACTATTATTTTAATAATGTTAGAATTGGCTCTTATTATGTTTCCACTGGTCGTTTATCGGCAAAAACACCGACCGGGACTTTTGGGGTATTAAGAAAAGTGCCTGTTAAGCACTATTTGGGCCTTAATGTCAGTTATCCAAATACCAAATGGAATTTAGAGTTTAAAAAAGGCTACTATATTCATTCGGCATATTGGCACGATGATTTCGGAGTAAAGCCTCGTAGTGGCGGGTGCATAAACTTAACTGTGCCTGACGCTACTCAAATGTATCGCTTTTTAGATGTTGGTGACAGGGTGATAGTTTATGGGAAAACACCAACTCAACCTTTGCAAAAACCATTAAATATTGAAATTTCTCACCAGAAAAGCGCGCCTGTGTTGTAGTTACAAATTTGACAACTCTTTTAAGCCATGATATTATATTGACACATACGCTTCAATCTAGAAGCGTATTTTTTTATAAAATTTTTTATATGACTTCTGATATATCAAAAGCAATCCAGACTCTTTGCGATGAAAAGGGTCTTTCTTATGATGTTGTTATGGAGACCATTGAGGCTGCTTTAGCCGCAGCTTATCGTAAGGATTTTGGCAATAAGCAGCAGAATATTAAAGTTAAATTTGATCCTGAGACTGGAGATATTAAAGCGTGGGATGTAAAGACAGTAGTTGAAGACATCGATGAAGAAGCTCTTACCAAAGCTCAGGACGAATTGACTGCGCGGCGCGAAAAAGCACGCGAAGAGGAAAGAGAATTGACCGAAGAAGAAGTAGCTGATCTGCCTCGTTTTAATCCAAAGACTGAAATGATGCTTAAAGAGGCAAAGGAAGAAAAGAAAACGGCTAAAATAGGAGATGTTTTAGAAATTCCTTTAGAGATTTCGCGTGATTTCGGACGAATGGCCGCACAAACAGCCAAGCAGGTTATTATACAAAAAATACGTGAAGCTGAACGCAATATGGTTTATGGTTCATTTAAAGACCAGGAAGGAAAAATAATCGTTGGTACTGTCCAGCGAGTTGAGGGAAGAAAAATACTTGTTGATTTGGGCAAAGTTACAGCTATTGTGCCAAGTGATCAGCAGATAATGAAAGAATTTTACAGGCCGGGTGCTCGGATGAAATTTTATGTTGCCTCAGTAAATATGACCGCACGAGGCCCTGAGATTATTCTTTCTCGGAACAGCACTGGTATGGTTGAAGAAATTTTTAAACAAGAGATTCCGGAAATTGGTGACGGCTCAATTGAAATCAAAGGTCTGGCGCGCGATGCTGGTTGGCGTTCAAAAATTTCTGTTTATACTGAAGACAATGCCATTGATCCCATTGGTTCTTGTATCGGACAGCGCGGTGGAAGGATCAACACAATTATCGAAGAATTGGGCGGTGAAAAAATTGATGTAATTAAGTGGGATGACGATCCTTCGGTATATATTGGTAATGCCCTGGCTCCAGCCAAGGTGATCCGAGTAGAAACAAACGAAGGAATTCAAGAAGCTGAAGTTTATGTTGGTGCAGATCAATTTTCTCTGGCAATTGGAAAAAACGGCCAGAATGTTAGATTGGCTTCTGAATTGACTGGTTGGAAAATAAAAGTAAAAGAAGAAGGCGGTACACAAGAGCTGTCTAGTGAAGATGCGGCAGTAGATGAAACTGCTGAAACCAGCGTAGCGCCTAGTGAGAATGAAAAAATAGCTGCTCTGGAAGCGGTTAAAGAAGAAGAAAAATCTTCTGTTGACGAAGAAAAAAGTGAAGAGCCTTCGGAAAAAGAAGAGATTGTAGTAAAGGATGCAGAGGTGAAAGAAAAGGAAGTAGAAAATGACAATAAAACTGAATAATTAATAGATTTTTATGATACTTTCATTTTTTCACACCATACTTTATCAGCCAATATTTAATTTTTTTGTTTGGCTTTATAATGTAATTCCGGGACACGATGTAGGTTTGGTTATTATAATAATGACGATTATAATACGCTTAGTTGTATATCCTTTAACATCAAAGTCGATTAAATCACAAAAAGCAGTTCAGGATCTTCAGCCAAAAGTTGACGCGATAAAAAAAGAATATGCGTCTGATCAGCAGAAACAGGCAGCGGCGCTAATGGCTCTTTATAAAGACAACAAAGTCAATCCTTTTGCTTCTTGTTTGCCTCTTTTGATTCAGTTGCCGATTTTGATTGCCTTATATTTGGTAATGCGCGACAGTTTAATGAGTGATAAATTTGCCACCGAACTTTATTCGTTTGTTGCTAACCCTGGAAAACTTAATGCTATTTCTTTCGGTTTTCTTGATTTAATCAAACCGAATATTGTTTTGGCAGTACTGGCAGGTGGAGCGCAGTTTTTTCAGGCCAAGATGATGCTGACAAAACAGCCGCCAAAGGAGGCCGGAGCTGGTGCTAAAGACGAAAATATGATGGCGACGATGAACAAGCAAATGGTATATTTTATGCCAATAATGACGGTGGTTATTTGTTTCGGTCTTCCTTCTGGCCTGGCGCTTTATTGGTTTTTTAGCACTATTTTAACTTTGGGTCAGCAATACATTCTTCTTAGAAAAAAAGATGGCGATAAACCATCGGGCAATGAAAGCGTGATTGAAGGACAAATCGTTAGCAAATAAATTATTTAATTTTTTGTGACTCCACTGGGCGAATCAATTACCAAAACTCTCGTTTACTTTTCTCAGTTTGGTTATCCTCTAACAAAAGAGGAACTTTTTGCTTATCTTTGGCAACCGCCAAGAGTTGGTTTTGAAGAATTTTTGCATTTTCTCTCTATTCAAGATAAGGAAAAAATTCAAGAAAAATACAGTTATTTATTTAAAGCGGGCAATGCAGATTTTGCTGAAAATCGTCGGCGGGCTGCGCTTTTTGCAGAGCAAAAAATGAAAATTGCGCTTCGAGCAGCAAAAAAAATTCGTTCTATTCCTTTTTTGCAATCTATTTTTGTATGCAACTCCGTTGGTTTGGGTGTGGCAAAAGAGGAGAGTGATATTGATTTTTTTATTATTACCGCGCCTCGTCGGATTTGGCTTGTTAGATTTTTTTCCAACATTATTTTGAGATTATACGGTATGCGTACTTATGGGAAAAGAATAAAAAATAAAATTTGCCTTTCTTTTTATGTAGATAATAACAATCTTAATTTGCGGTCATTGTGCTCCGTTGATCAGGATATTCATTTTATGTATTGGATTAATCAAATGATTCCAATTTATGATTCTAATGATAATTACCGCAGATTTTTGTCAGCCAATGATTGGGCATTGAAATATTTGCCAAATGTGACGAGATTATCACAAAGCGATTATTTATTTAGGATTAATAATGTAAAAATTAGCGGTTTATGGAAAAGAATTTGGGAGAAAATGTGGCATGGCGCTTATGGCGATTTGTTAGAGAAACAGGCAAAAGGTATCCAGTCGCAGAGATTCAAATCAGCAATAAAAGAAGCGGCGGTTCGAAATGATAAAAGTGTTGTGTTAAGCGATACGGTGCTTAAGTTTCACGAGAATGACAGACGAAAAGAAATTTTTGAGAAATGGAAAAGGTTATTAATTTCTAATGATAATAACATATGAATAAGTTAGCAAAATTAGTAAATTATTTAATCTTAGCTTTATTATTTTTGCTGCCTTGGCAAGCTCGTTGGATTTATAGTCAGGCAACGCTCAATGGTCGACCGTGGGAATACGGCACTTTAAGTTTTTATGGCACAGAGATATTGCTTTGGCTAATTGTAATTTTAACAGGTATTAGGTTTTTTGCTCGGTTTAAATTTTGGAAAAAAGCTTTTTCACCAGAGCGTTTTAAAAAAAGGTGGCCATATTTGTTGTTCGGCATTGTTTTAGCTTTTATTGGCGGTTATTCCGTTGCTGTTTCTCCGGTTGAAGATATCAGTTTGCAGTTTTTGAGCAGATTAATCGGAATTTTGTGCCTTTCTCTTTGTCTTGGATTGGCCAGTTTAGAGTTTCGCCAGATGGCCCTCTTTTTTTGGGGCGGGGGAGTGGTTCAGGGATTTATTGCACTTTGGCAATTTGTCACCCAAGAAGTCATAGCCAATAAGTGGCTTGGCATGGCGGCACAGCTGCCGAGCGGCGTTGGTGTATCTGTTGTACAAACAGAAACGGAGCGTTGGCTGCGTTCTTATGGTTCTTTTGGTTCGCCTAATGCGCTTGGCATATATTTAGCGCTTGTCCTTGTAATCGGATTGATTATTTGGTTTGAATTTAAAGATTATACAAAGCAGTGGCTTGCGCCGATATTTTTTGGAGGACAAATGGTCGTATTTATTGGTCTAGTTTTTTCTTTTTCCCGGGGCGCCTGGATCGCCGCTTTTTTAGGAATAGCTACATGTTTTTTGATTGTTAAATTAACCAAAATACCTAAGGAAAAAATTAATGCCGGGCTTTATCAGATCGTTGCGTTTATTTTGCTCGTTGCAATTATCGGGTTTTTATATCTTCCGATTTTTGGTACGCGTTTCGGTCAAAAAACATATCTTGAGAATTTATCCATCGACGAACGCTTATCCCAGGCAAAAGTTGCCCAGCAAATTATTTTTTCCCATCCGTTTTCTGGCATAGGTCCAGGATTGTATACTTATTATCTTGCTGAACATTATCAGGCGCCAAGTTACGGTACTTACCAGCCGGCGCATAATACTTATCTGTTAAGTATGGCTGAGTTAGGTTTGCCAATTTTTATTTTATCAGTATTTTTTATTATTTGGATTGTTCGAATGATTATTAAAACACACCCCGTATTAATGTCTGCTGTAGTCGTGCTCGCTGTTGCTGGATTGTTCGATCACTTTTTATGGAGTATGTATGTTGGTCAGTTAATTTTTTGGGTAATTTTTGGGCTTGGCTTAGCCAAAAAAGATTTAGTTATAAGCAGTAAATAAGCCAGGTCTTGACACATCCTGAAAATTAGCTAAAATGTAATCGCTGTTGTTATCACTCAGATAATGTGAGTGATAAAAATAATTAATTAATTATTTTTAATATGAACATAAAACCATTAGGTGACCGCGTATTGGTCAAACCAGGCAAGGAGGAAGAAGTGACGGCCTCCGGTATTGTTTTGCCAGATACCGTAGACAAGGAAAAAAAGGCTGAAGGTGAAATCGTTGCTGTTGGTAACGGCGACACTATAGCCAAACTAGGATTAAAAGTCGGTGATAAAATTTTATACAAAAAATGGGGAGGCGAAGAAATAAAAATGGGTCGCGGGTCAGATGAAATTGAATATAAGATTTTGTATGTTGGCAAAGATGAGGATAAGAGCGATGTGGTGGCGGTGATTGAATAGCTTTTTTCAATCATGACTAACCATTTCTCGCTGTGACTCGCTCGGATAATTTGCGGTCGTTTTTCACTGGCTCGGTCGCAGGTCGCGACGCTCGCCGGTCGCTAAAAAACACCTCGCAAATTCGGGCCTCGCTCGTCAACGCTCGTCATCGGTTAGTCATAATTATATTTTTTGAAAAATTAAAAATTAAAAATTTTATTCTATGTCGAAACAAATTCTCTACAGCGAAGACGCCCGCCATAAACTTTTAAAAGGCGTTAATACTTTAGCCAATGCGGTTAAAGTGACTTTGGGTCCGAAGGGCCGAAATGTTGTTTTGGATAAGGGTTATGGCGCGCCGACAATCACCAAAGACGGCGTGACTGTAGCCAAAGAAATTGAAGTTGAAGATAAATTTGAGAATGCCGGCGTTGAATTGGTTAAGGAAGTGGCTTCTAAAACCAATGACGATGTCGGAGATGGTACTACTACCGCCACTGTGCTCGCCCAGTCAATCGTCACCGAAGGGGTAAAAAATGTGACTGCCGGAGCTAATCCGGTTGCTTTAAAGCGTGGCATTGATAAATGTGTGGAAGCGATTGTCAAAGAAATCAAAGATAATATTGCCAAGCCGGTTGAAGAGGGAGAAATTGCAGATGTGGCGGCTATTTCAGCAAATGACAAAGAGATCGGCAAGAAGATCGCTGATGCGATGAAAGAAGTCGGACAGGACGGCGTTATCACAGTTGAAGAATCGCCGACTTTCGGCATGGAAATTGAAACAGTGCAAGGTATGCGTTTTGATAAAGGTTATGTTTCCGCTTATATGGTAACCAATGCTGAACGGATGGAAGCTGAATACGCTGATGCGCATATATTAATTACAGATAAAAAGATTTCTTCTATTCACGATATTTTACCGCTTCTAGAAAAACTTGCTCAAAGTGGAAAAAAAGAATTGGTCGTTATTGCCGAGGACTTAGAAGGCGAAGCTTTAGCCACCCTTGTGGTAAATAAGCTCCGTGGTACTTTTAATGTGTTGGCAGTAAAAGCGCCAGGATTTGGTGATCGTAGAAAGGAAATGCTCGCTGACATTGCGGCTCTGACTGGCGGTAAAGTTGTCAGTGAAGAGGTTGGTCGTAAATTGGACAGCGCGGATTTAGACGATCTTGGCCGGGCTCACAAAGTAATTGCCACAAAAGAATTTACCACGATTGTGAAAGGTCAGGGCGATGAGCAAACCATCAAGGATCGTGTTGCCCAGATTAAAAGACAAATTGAAGATTCAAAATCTGATTTTGACAAAGAAAAACTGCAGGAGCGATTAGCTAAGTTAGCTGGCGGCGTGGCTATTATTAAAGTAGGTGCTGCTACTGAAACAGAGATGAAAGAAGTAAAACATCGTATTGAAGACGCGGTCGGTGCAACCAAGGCGGCGGTAGAAGAAGGTGTTGTGGCAGGCGGTGGTGTTGCTTTGCTTCGTGCGGTAAAGGTTTTGGAAAGTTTAAATTTAGAAAACGAAGAAAAGGTAGCTGTTGGAATTATGCGCCGAGCGCTTGAAGAACCGCTTCGCATGATTGCTCACAATGCCGGAGTAGACGGTGCTGTTATTGTTGAGGAAGTAAAAAAGAATTCAGGAAATTACGGCTACAATGCCGCGACCGGTGTTTATGAGGATGTAGTTAAAGCCGGTATTATTGACCCTGCAAAGGTAACCCGTTCAGCTCTGCAAAATGCCGCTTCAATCGCTGGAATGTTTTTGACTACTGAGGCAGTTGTTACTGATATTCCAAAAAAGGAAGAACATGATCATGGTGCCGGAATGGGCGGTGGTATGGGTATGCCGGGTGGTATGGGTGGAATGTATTAATATTGGTTGAATCGCTAATACTTAAATACGTAAAACCGCGCCTTGAAAAGCGCGGTTTTTGCTGGTAGAATACGTTTATTATGATAGATTGTATTACTCAATTTTTTAGCACATTCCCGCCGGAAATCGCCACCATTCTTATGGCCATGACGCCGGTCGGGGAATTGCGCCTGTCTTTGCCGGTGGCTGTTCTAGTATTTCAGTTTCCTATTTGGAAGGCAGTAATATTATCTATTATTGGCAATGCCATACCGGCAATGATAATTTTGCTTTTTGCTGAAAAATTTCATAACTATATTGATAAAAAGTCCGGATTGGTTTCAAAAGGCTGGGCTAAATCACTGCATCGCGCCCAGGAAAAAGCCACCGGACATTATGAAAAATACGGCCTGATTGGACTTATGGTTTTTATAAGTATTCCTTTGCCCATAACAGGCGCCTGGACCGGATCATTGGCGGCATTTGTTTTCGGTATTAAATTCCGCCACGCCTGGCCTTATGTGCTTGGTGGTATAATTATTGCCTCATTTTTAACTCTCTTGGTTACAGTGGGAGCGGATAAAATTATTTAACAGGGTAAATATGACAGAAAAAAGAATTGGTTTTGAAGTTGAATTTCAAAATCAAAATAAAATATTAGATAAGCAAAGAAGCATAGAAGGAATGATTCGTGCTTTGGAATCACGGCGTGGTTTGACACGCGATGATCAGATAAAGTTAAATAAGTTACGAAATCAGCTTAGAGGACTTAGTTATACTCGAAGTAAAGAACAATAATTTTTTGTGAAATTTAATTGAAGGCACAATATAAACCGTCAGGAGACCCCGGCACTAGACCCTTCGCCCGAGCAGAATCCCAGAGAGCTCTGCCGGGCTTCGGGTCAGTGCGGGGCAAGCCAGCCAAAAGCTATGCGTTTTAAGCTAAAATCGAAATATCGGCCAGCCGGAGACCAACCTAAAGCAATCGCTCGGTTGGTCGATGGTTTAAAAAAGGGTTTTGATAAGCAAACCCTGCTTGGTGTTACTGGTTCGGGAAAAACATTTACCGTGGCCAATGTGATTGAAAAGACGCAGAAGCCGACTTTAGTTATCGCCCACAATAAAACTTTAGCCGCCCAGCTTTGTAATGAGTTTAGAGAATTTTTTCCCGACAATGCGGTTGAGTATTTTGTTTCTTACTATGATTATTATCAGCCGGAAGCTTATTTACCAAATACGGATACTTACATTGAAAAAGAGGCGATGATAAATGAAGAAATTGACCGTCTGCGTCATGCTTGTACCCAAGCTCTTTTGACCAGGCGTGATGTTATTATTGTCGCTTCGGTTTCAGCGATTTATGGTTTGGGATCGCCCAAACAATATGAAAAAATTGTTTTACACCTGACTCAAGGCCATCCTTTGTCGCGCGGACAGCTTCTACACCAGCTTATCGACATGCAGTTTGAACGGACCAGTTTGGATTTAAAGCGCGGCTCATTTCGTTTGCGCGGACAGACGCTTGAGATAATGCCGGTAAACGAAGAAATGATTTACCGCCTCGATATTTCAGAAAAGATTAATCGGATTGAAGCTATAAATCCGGTCAGCCGCAAAATTTTGCGTGAGCAAAAAGACCTTTGGTTATTTCCGGCCAAACATTATGTCGTGGGCGAAGAAATCAAATCCGAAGCGATATCGAAAATACGTGAGGAATTAAAAGAACAGCTTAAAAAATTTGAAAAGAATGGAAAAGTACTAGAACATGAAAGACTAAAAAGACGGACAAACTATGATCTAGAGATGATCGCCAATATTGGTTATTGCAATGGCGTTGAGAATTATTCTCGCCATTTTGATGGAAGAGTTGAAGGTGAACCGCCTTTTACACTGCTGGATTACTTTCAATCATGTGATAAAGATTTTTTGACAGTGATTGATGAGTCGCATGTGACTGTGTCTCAGATCCGCGGCATGTATTTAGGGGATAGAGCGCGCAAAGACACTTTGATTGAGCATGGTTTTAGATTGCCAAGTGCGCGAGACAATCGACCGCTTCAGTACGATGAATTTGAATTGCGGACCAAACAGACGCTTTATACATCAGCCACGCCGGGCGCCTATGAAATGAAAGTAAGCGGGCAGGTTGTTGAGCAGATAGTTAGGCCAACAGGGTTGATTGATCCAGAAGTAATTATTATTCCCGCAACAGGCAAGGTATCGCAGGTCGATGATTTACTTACTCGTATTGACGAAAGAATAACAATGGGTGATCGGATTTTGGTTACGACATTAACTAAAAAAATGGCTGAAGATTTATCCGAATATTTAGAAAAGAAAAAAATTAAGGTTAAATACTTACACAGCGACATTGATACCTTGGAGAGAATTGAAATAATTACTGATTTGAGACGGGGTAAAATTGATGTAATCGTCGGTGTAAATTTACTTAGAGAAGGCTTGGATATGCCTGAAGTGTCATTGGTGGCGATTTTAGATGCGGATAAAGAGGGGTTTTTGCGTTCCGATGTTTCTCTGATTCAGACAATTGGACGAGCGGCACGAAATGTTAACGGTCGGGTGGTATTATACGCCGATCAAATTACTGGTTCGATTAAGCGAGCGGTCGCGGAAACCGAACGCCGTCGCAAAGTTCAGCTAGCCCATAACTTGAAACACGGCATTACTCCGAAAACAATTGAAAAAAATATCCGCAATATTTTGGAGGAGTTTGGCATATCTTCAAAGAAAGCGGCGGATAAAAAGCAAAAAGAAGACAGACAGATTGTTAAACTGGATATGCTTGGTGACGCGCGGCCAGTAGAACAGATCATAAAAGAAAAGGAATTACAGATGCGTCAGGCGGCAAAAAATTTAGAGTTTGAGTTAGCGGCAATCTTGAGAGATGAAATCATTGTTCTTAAAAAAGAGTTTAAGAAAAAGAAATAAAAAATCCCGACATATCCTGACTTAATGTCAGGGTGCCAATTTTATATCGGCAAAGTCGGGATTTTTTTATTCCACATTTAGTATTACTTCATTGCTATATTCACCACATCCTGTGCCAAGCCACTGACAGATTCTGAAATATCTTATTCCGCTAATCACATCAGTTAGAGTTGTCTCACTGGTGTTCGGCGCTACCCAATCCCAATAGGCCCCTGGAATCATTGGTTCAGGTTTTGAGCTTGATAGTATTCTAAAACCACCAGAAGTATCCATATCATCCGGTACTGTCCAGCTGAACTCTGCCGTATTCGGACCAGTAGCCACTGCAGACAAATAGAAGTTTGATTTAATAGCACTACTTTCAATTTCAGTTTCTGTGAGCTTAAATTCATATTCAGTTGTGGTGGCAGTAATATCGTTGTCTAAGTTTTGTACACAGCTAGCCCCAAGCAGAACAAGACTACCTAAAGCCAGGAAAATAAGAATTTTATTGTTCATATTTACGTTTTAATTTAATAAAAAAAGAAGCTCTTGACCTCCTTGTAGTTATTATAACAATAATATTTCCACAGTTCAAACATAATATTGACAGTCGCCTTAGTGCAGTGTAGAGTATTTAGACCCCCCTAGCAAAGCAGGCTGAGGGGGCTTTTGGCTTTTTTGTGACAAATAATTTATCCATTCACTCATCATATATATTTAGGACACGGGTCTCCTCGTCTGCGAATTTATCGCCCCAATGCCACTGCGATAAAAAGTCGCGGTCCGTAGCTGTCCTCGACAAAAATTTGATTCGTTGAATTAATATGCAAGATAAAATAATTATTAAGGGAGCTCGAGAACACAATCTTAAAAACGTTAATCTCGAAATTCCGCGCAATAAAATGATCGTTTTTACAGGCTTGTCCGGATCAGGCAAGTCGTCTTTGGCGTTTGATACTATTTTTGCTGAGGGTCAGAGACGTTATGTTGAATCTCTTTCTGCCTATGCACGACAATTTTTGGGCGGTATGCAAAAACCTGATGTAGATGAGATTGAAGGACTATCACCGGCTATTTCAATTGACCAAAAAGCACGCGGCGCCAACCCGCGCTCAACTGTCGCCACTATCACGGAAATTTATGATTATTTACGTGTGCTTTTTGCCAGAGTAGGCGTTCCTTTTTGCCCGCTCTGTGGCCGGCAGATTGAGCGTTCAACTGTGGATGAGATAAAAAACCAGATTATTGATCGGATAAAAAATGATAACGGGAAAAAAATTAAAGAATTATTGATTCTTTCTCCAGTAGTGCGCGGCCGTAAGGGAGAGTATTATCAGATGCTTTACGATTTGTATAATTCTGGTTTTGTTGAGGTAAGGATTGACGGCAAGTTTAAAAGTTTACGCGATCAATTAATTTTATCAAAAAATACCAAGCATACTATTGAAGTTGTAGTGGATAGAATTTTGTATACTAAACCATTAGATTTTATCCAAGATAAAACAATGGGCCAGCGTTTCACCGAAGCGGTTGAAAGCGCTGTAGATTTATCAAACGGCCTGATTACAGCTATATATATCGACGGCAAGGAAGAGATATACAGCACTGAGTATTCGTGCCCTAATGATGGTTTTAGTTTTCCGGAAATTGAGCCTCGACTATTTAGTTTCAACAGTCCCTATGGCTATTGTGAGGCTTGTACAGGTTTGGGAACAAAAACTTTGTTTAGCGAAGAACTTTGTCCTAAATGCCAAGGTAAACGACTTAATGATAATTCTTTAAGTGTTCGTATTTATGGAAAAAATATTTGGGAAATTGTATCCATGACTATTGCCGAGGCGCGGGAATTTTTTTCTTATTTGGAAAACAACCTAGGGGCAAAAGAAAAAGAAATTTCCGGCGCTGTAATTAGAGAGATATGCAATCGCTTAGATTTTATGTTTAATGTTGGTTTGCATTATTTAACTTTAGAACGTCGGGCAGGAACGCTTTCTGGCGGTGAAGCGCAAAGAATTCGTTTAGCCTCTCAAGTTGGCACTAGATTAGTCGGAGCCTTGTATGTTTTAGATGAGCCGACAATCGGCTTGCACCAGAAAGACAACGAACAGCTAGTTAATACTTTGCGCAATCTTTGCGACATTGGCAATACAATTATTGTAGTTGAGCATGACGAAGACACTATTTTAGCCAGTGACTGGATGGTGGATATTGGACCGGGCGCAGGCAAACACGGTGGGGAAATTGTTTACTCAGGACCGCTTGAAAATATTCTAAATAATAAAAAAACACCAACAGCAAAAAATATTTATGTTGGAGATCCGATAAAATCACTGACCGGACAGTATTTGCGCGGGGAGAAAAAAGTCGATGTTCCAGATCGTAGGCGTAAAGTTGATTCGTCAACGCCAAAACTTAAAATCAAAGGAGCAGCTGAACATAATTTAAAAAATATTAATTTGGATATTCCTTTGCGTAGATTTGTATGTTTAACCGGTGTTTCTGGTTCGGGCAAATCTACATTGATGCATGATATTTTATGCCGAAATCTGCAGAAGCGTTTTTACAAAAGCGACAAGTCAGTTGGTAAAGTAAAATCTATAACTGGCAGTGAATATTTAGACGGTGTCATAGTCATTGACCAATCACCGATTGGACGAACACCACGGTCAAATCCAGCAACTTATACCAAAGCGTTTGATGCTGTGCGTGAGCTTTTTGCTGCTACCCCAGAAGCGAGGATGCGCGGCTACGGTCCGGGAAGATTCAGCTTTAATGTGCCCTCTGTGCCTCCGCGTGAAGGATCACGCCGTTCAATTGGAGGCCGATGCGAGAATTGCGAAGGCCGAGGCACCCTGCAGATTGAAATGCATTTTTTGCCTACAGTGGAAATAATCTGTGATACCTGTAAAGGTAAAAGGTTCAACCAAGAAACTTTAGCCGTACATTATAAAGGAAAAAATGTTTCTGATGTTTTAAATATGACTATTGCTGAAGCAGAAATATTTTTTAAAGACATACCTCAAATAAACGATAAGCTAAAAATGTTAAAAGAGGTAGGTTTAGATTATTTAACACTAGGCCAATCAGCCACCACGCTTTCCGGCGGTGAAGCACAGAGGATTAAATTATCGCGTGAATTGTCTAAGTATGGCCATACAAAAACTCTTTATCTTTTGGATGAACCGACAGTCGGGCTCCACTATGAGGATGTTAAGAAATTATTAGAAGTATTGGAACGCCTGGCTGCTCAAGGTAATACAGTTTTGGTAATTGAGCACAATTTAGATGTGATCAAATGTGCTGATTGGGTGATTGATTTAGGCCCGGAAGGCGGGGATAAGGGAGGTGAAGTCGTAGCTCAGGGTACGCCTGACGAATTAGCGCGAAAAAGCGGAACCTATACGGGTAAATATTTGCGTAAATTTTTTAATTAAAAAAGAAGACGATTGTCTTCTTTTATGAAAAGGTCTAAAAGATTTGGGTTGGGTTGAGGGAAGAGATGCTATATACTCTAGCTTGGCAGTAGGGCGAATGGCGATCGCCCACGCGATTAAAGCTAACCTTGAATCCTTCTTGGGTCAGGCGGAATATAGCAATACGGCTGAGTTCTTCGATTGGCTCAGGATCTATTTGTGGTCCGAGGATTTGGTCGAATATTGATCCGAATATTCCTGTGCGTTTCAGGCGTTTTGGCCTAAAGATTAATACGGTTGTGCAATCATCGCCACATTCATATGCGCGACGTATCTTTTGACGCATTTTTGCGTAAATTTGGTTGTTTTCCACTGCTCTTCTCCTTTCTTGAAAAAGAACCATAGTTAATAGTGCGCTTCTTTTTGTGTTAAGTCAATATTAACCTCTTAACAAAAGGAGCAGGATAGTATTAAATAAAATGATGATAAATAGTAAAAAAATTTTGAATAAAATAGGCAAGTTACCTGATAAGCCTGGTATATATTTGTTTTTTAATAATAAAAAACAAATCATATATGTTGGTAAGGCCAGCTCGCTCAGATCAAGGGTTAGAAGTTATTTTTCGAGTCTGCGACACCCGCGGCCAATAGAGCTGATGATCCATAAGGTGACAGATATACAATGGATTGTTTCTGATTCCGCCTTGGAAGCAGCAATTCTTGAAAGTAATTATATTAAGAAATACCGTCCAAAATATAATATTTTTTGGAAGGATGATAAAAGCTGGAATTATTTCTTAATTTCCAAAGATGAATATCCGAGATTTTTTACCATGCGCGAACATGAAATCAGGCAATTATCATCGGTTGAGCTACGTTCGTTTGAGTATATTTTCGGACCTTATCCAGGACTAAATACCAAGGCTGCGCTGAAAGTTTTGCGACGATTGTTCATGGTTTCTTTTTGCCGTCCTGACTCTAAACGCGCCTGCCTATATAAACAAATGGGGCAGTGTTTAGGTGTGTGCACGGGAGATTTAACGGGTTTGGATTATCGGCGAAAAGTTATTCGTCCACTGGTGTTATTTTTGCGTGGAAAAAAGAAGCCACTGATTAAAATAATTGAGAGGCAAATGAAAGACGCTTCGGCAAAAAAATTATTTGAAGAAGCGGCCCGTTTGCGAGATCAACTGAAAGCGCTTTCACGCATCCGTGATATCGCGCTTCTTAATGACAGTTTTACCAAAGATATAGTCGGTAAAAAAGAGCCATTAAGAATTGAAGGTTATGATATTTCTAATTTGGGTGAAATAAATTCAGTCGGTAGTATGGTTGTGTTTGATGAAAGTGGGCCAGTAAAATCAGAATACCGTAAGTTTAACATAAAAAAAATAAATGGTCAGAGCGATGTCGCAAGTCTTCAAGAGATTTTTGAGCGCCGACTAAAACGAGACGATTGGCCGCTAGCCGATGTTTGGTTGATAGACGGTGGTCTGCCGCAGGTGAATCGGGCGGTGAAAACATCGGCCGGCCGAGTGCCTATTGTTGTCGGCATTGCAAAAGGAGCAAAACGGCGCAAAAATGAGTTTATTGTTGGTACGAAAAACGCGTTGGCGTACAATTGGGTAGAAAAAAATAAAAGTTTGCTTATTCAAGTGCGCGACGAGGCACACCGATTTGCCATATCTTTTCAGCGACAGAAAAGGCGATTGTCAAATTAATTATTTTGTTTAATATTTTTTAAATAGTTCCAATTCTTATTTAACAGAGTGAATATGAAAATCCATCGTTTTATTATTGAAAAAATTAATTTAGTGGAATCAGCGAACCGGCCGATCCGTATTAGCGATAAACAGATGGTTCATCAGATGAAAAATGTGCTTAAGCTAAAACCGGACGAAATAATCATTATTGCTGATGGACGAGGACTTGAAGCTAGGTGCCAAATTATTAAGTTTTGTCGCGGTGAAGCAGAGGTTCATCTGAATGAAGTGAGTCGGAACCTATTTGAACCAAAAAAGAAAATTACTCTCTATTGTTCATTACTGAAAAAAGAAAATTTTGAATTTGTTATTCAAAAAGCAACTGAAATAGGCGTTAGTCGGATTGTACCGATAATAACCGAAAAAACAATTAAATTAAATGTTAATACAAATCGATTAAAAAAAATTGCCAGAGAAGCGTCTGAACAATCCGGAAGGGCGTTGGTACCTGAAATTATCGCGCCGATTGATTTTAAAAAAGCGGTGGAAGACGCTGGAGCAAATAGTGTTAATTTATTTTTTGTACCAGGGGCAAAGGAACTCAAAAAAGATGATTATTTTCAGCGTGAAACGATTGGGGTATTTATTGGTTCTGAAGGCGGATGGAGTGAGGCGGAATGCTATTTAGCAGAGGTAGCTAGGATGCAGTTTGTCGGTTTAGGTTCGTTAGTTTTTAGAGCAGAAACTGCGGCGGTTTTGTCGGTATTTTTGGCGACAAAGCTGTAATATAAAAAAAGTGCGGGTGAACCCTTGTGTGACTATAATCGTGGGGCAGTCACATTCAGGGTCCACCCGCGAGGCGGGAGGTTCTGGCTTAGTAAACCGTATGATGAAACGGCTTAGACAAAGCCAGAGAGGAGAGAGCATTGGGTAGGAAACCATTTAGACCGCGTTGTGTCAAGTGAGAAAATTAGGTTCTTGCGGCTTTCAGCGTGAGCGGAAAGTGTGTCTCGACGCATTCGGCACTACAGGCGGTACAGGCTGGACAGTGATACCAACCGCATTCGGCGCAACGATCCTCCGCAATGCCGACAATTTCTTTACCGCATTTCCAGCAGGCGTTAAAGTAAAAGTCGCGACCGCATACAGCGCAACAAAACAAACTCTTTTTTTCAGTTGATTTTAGGCGGGTTTTGCAGTATGGACAAATCTTTTCTTGGCTCATTATTCCTCCGATTCGGTAAAGTGCTCTTGCGAAGCGCTATAGTTGCTGGTTTTTACAAAGAACAAAAATGTCAGTAAATAATAGATAAAAAATATAATTTTGTCAATATATTATGCGTTTATTTATTGCTTTGCCGGTTTCAAATGAGGTCAAGGAAGAGTTCATAAAAATTCAACGGGAGATGAAAGTTAAATACGATTCGGCGTTAATAAAATGGGCAGATAAAGACCAATGCCATATTACTGTTGAATTTTTGGGTGAAGTCGTAGAAAATACAATCGGCCGACTGCAGTCTATTATTAAAGAATCAATTAAAGATTGGAAACCCTTAGAGTTTTCTTTTAAAAATATCCAAGCATTTCCTAATTGGCAAAGTCCAAATGTGTTAGTAATGCAATTAGATGATTTGAGCGGTGCTTGTCGCTTACAGTCAATTTTTAAACAAAAGCTTGAAAAAGCTGGTTTTACAGTGAGCGATCGCAAATGGAAGCCTCATTTAACCTTGGGCCGAATTAAGGGCGACATTCATTCTCTAAAAGATTTACAGCATGTATCAGTTCCATCAATCAAGTGGGCAGTTGATCGGGTTGAGTTGATAGAAAGTCGACTTTTTTCAAATGGTCCAGAATATTTTTTAATAAAAGATTTCAAGTTCAAATAGATTTAAATAATTTTTTTTGTTATACTGAAATAATTAATGATTATTTATATTTTTTTAATATGGACCAACAAGCAATGGTTTACATCTACTCTTATCTCGGTCCTACATTTTGGGCAGGATATTCTTTGGTTATTTTGGGTTTTTATGTTTATTTGGCGCTTGCTTTGCAGACGATTGCTAAAAAAACAAATACACCAAATACTTGGTTTGCCTGGATTCCTTTTTTAAATATTATTTTAATGTTGCAAATTGCCGATAAACCTCTCTGGTGGATAATTTTGCTTTTAATACCAATTGTAAATATTATTGCTGGAATTGTAATAACTATAATTGTTTGGATGGCCATAGCTGAAAAATCTAGAAAACCAAGTTGGTGGGGTATTCTGATGATTGTACCGTTCGTAAATTTTATCGTTCCAGGATATCTCGCTTGGTCAAAATAAAATACTCGTTTTTTCACTTCAAGCCGGACTGAATTATTTTTTTAGTGTTATTTATTGAATATTTTATCAGAGATTGATATAATGATTACATCCGAGAGGAGGTAGTTTTTTGTTTATTTTAGCCAATTATATATGAGAAAAAGTACAATTCTAATCGTGGTTATTTTATTGGTGGCGTTAGGTTTGTTCGTCTTTGTGCGAAAAAGTGAAGCACCTGTACAAAAACCGAATGGCGCTGGATATGAAATAACAGAAAGTGGTGAAGCGGATGTGCTAGAAGAACAAATGAGTAGGCCGTGGATTGAAGTACTTTCCTCAAATGTTTATGTAAAAACAGCAGGGTCATGGGAGGCTGTTAATACTGGCGATGAGTTTGAAAATGGTTCAATAATTAAAACAGACGAAACTGGGTTGGCAGAAATTCATATGCCTGACGGTTCTGCGGTCCGTTTAGATTCTGATTCAGAAATTATATTAAGCCAGGGTGATTATGACGAGGAAAATAATACACTCCGAGTAAGGATAGTGCTTTCTGCTGGACGAGTTTGGTCAAAAATAATTGAATTGTCCACTCCCGACTCTTTTTGGGAAGTTGAATCAGCTAATGCGGTTGCCTCTGTGCGCGGTACATCATTTGGTATGGAATATATAAACGAAGAAACACAGATAGTCGGTTCAGAGAATACGGTTGAGGTTGAAACATTGGACCCAGCAACAAAACAACGTTTGGGTGGAGTGGTTATTGCTGCAAATAAAATGATAAAAATTAATCGCCAAATGGTAGAAAGTGTCCGTGATAAAAGAATGACTCTGTCTAACGAGGTTAAAGATGTGCCTGATGAACTTAAAAGCAGGTTGTGGGTATCTCGTTCCGTATTGGCCGATCAAGTGATAAAGCGAAGGATTGAAGCGCTTAAAGCCAGGGGGATGAGTTTAGAGGAGATAAGAAAAATAATTCAGGCCGAATTGCTTGATAAACGCAGACAACTTATTCTTAGATTAAAAAATCAAGGCATGCTACCGCGTTTATTCGCCCCGCCAACAGGCACTGCCATAATCGCACCAGTGCAGATGGCAACTACATCTGTAGAACTTCTTAATGTTAATGCCCGATAATTTATGCGGTTTAAATCAAAATATTTTTACGCTCCAATAGGTTTGATTGTTGGTTTAGTTTTTGCAACAGCTTATTGGTATGGGCTTTTTTCCGGTCAAGAGAATTTTTTTCAAGATTTGCTTTTTTCCAAGCGGCCGATTGATGGCCGGTTGGTAATATTAGCTGTTGATAATGAATCTTTGCAAAAAATCGGGCAGTGGCCTTGGCCCAGAGAAGTTTTTGCTGATACTCTAAACAAGATGAATGAAGCACCGCCACGTGCTTTGGGTTTTGATATCCTTTTTGCTGAACCTTCGCGTTATGGCAATCTTGACGATACAGCTTTGGCTGATGCTCTGAAAAAAGTTCAGTATTCGGTAGTATTGCCGGTTGAGGCAAACAATCTTTTTTTGTCAAAGGATGATTTGCCGGTAGCCGATTATTTTGTTGAGCCGATGACAGATTTGTCTGAAGCTTCTCGGGTTTCGTTGGGTCAAGTTAATATTATCGTTGATAAAGATGGTATTGTGCGAAAATTTCCACTGGAAATTCGTGGACGACAAAGCGGAAAAATACAAAAATCTTTAGCTTATCAGACTGTGGCTGAGAGTGGTTTAGATATTCCCGGAGCCGCCACTTTAGATTTGGTTAGTCGTATTGTGTATGCGGCCCCGGCCGGATCCGTTCGTATTGTTCCTTTTTGGCGCGTTTATGAAGAAGGCGCAATAGAATTATTGAAAGACAAAGTTGTATTTCTTGGTGTAACTGCTCCGGATTTGCATGATGTCAGAATGGTGCCTTTTGGCAGAGAAAATGAAATGCCGGGAGTTGAAATACAAGCAAATATTGCCAACATGATGCTACAAGGCCATCGGTTATATACTCTGCCGAAAATTTATAATATTTTATGGATATTATTTGCTGCATTATTACCGGCCATATTTTTTGGATTTTTTAAACGTTTGCGCTGGGCTACAACCGTAAGTGTAATCGTTGGTTTTGCTCAGCTATGTTTAGTTATATTGCTTTTTCAGCAGGGTTATTCGTCAAATATCATTCATTTTACCCTGGCTTGGTTTTTTTCTGTATTTGGACAGTTTGGTTATCGATATTTTATTGGCGAGAAGGAAAAACATCAATTACACGATATGTTTTCACGCTATGTGTCAAAAGAAGTAGTTAAAGAGATTACTTTCGATCCGTCAAAAATTAGGTTAGGTGGAGAATTAAAAACAATCACTGTATTTTTTTCCGATATCCGTAGCTTTACAACTCTGTCCGAGAATAATCCACCGGTTAAATTGGTTGAAATTATGAATCGGTATTTTACTGCCATGACCGAAGAAATTCTGACTAAAAAAGGAGTTTTAGATAAATATATCGGCGATGCCATTATGGCTTTTTGGGGCGCACCAATTGATGATCCCGATCAGGCCGACCATGCTATTGAAGCTTCGATCGCAATGTTTAAACGATTAAAAAAATTAAATTTGGAATTTGAAAAGGAAGGCAAAGAGAAAATTAATATTGGCATGGGCATTTTTACCGGTTCGGCAGTGGTTGGTAACATGGGTTCGGAGCATCGGCTGAACTATACGGCAACAGGGGATACGGTTAATGTCGCTTCCCGTCTTGAAGGGTTATGCAAAGAGTTCAAGACCCAAATTATTATTGGGGCGGAAACTAGGAACCTCACTAAAGGCGATTACAAGTGGCGTTCTCTTGGCAATGTCCAAGTTAAAGGACGAGCTGAACCGGTAAATATTTATACGATTGATCTGGAGTGATTGGTTTAAAACCAGCCTAAATAATGATACAATTAGTAAGATGTATATAATTTTATATAAAAAATATTTTTTATGAGCCCAATGAATAACTCAGCAGTAAATCCGGATTTTGTTCAAGGCCAGATTATTTCGCGTCTTAATCTGGACTATCTTCCAGAAGATGAAAGAATAAAATTGCTAGATAGCATGGCTGAAGTTATTAGCCAAAGAGTTCTTCTTAAAGTTTTGGCGACTCTGCCAAAGGAAAAGAGCGAAAAACTCGCTTCACTTTTGGATCAGGACGCGGATGAAGAAGTGAGTAAATTTATGGAAGAAAATGTTAATGATTTTCTCTCTATCTTGCAAAATGAAATTGATGCGGTTACTAGTGAATTGTCGGCTTTAGCTAAAAAAGCATAATTATTTTATGCTGGGAAAAGAAATAGATGAAAATTCAGTAATTAAAGCTAAACGACTTTTGCAGTTGCAGAGTAATCTTAGTATGCTTGAAGACGAATTGAAGAAATTGTCTCTTGAAGGCGATAAGATCAGAAATGAACTGAGGGGCTTGATTGATCGCGTAAAGATTGCTAAAGTGAAGAGTTATATTGATAAAACTGCTTAAATATGAGCAAATCCAATAAGAACAAAAGTCACCGCGACGACCCCGTAAAAGACGAAGAGGCTTTTATTGTAGGTAATAACAATGCTTTAAACAAAAGTGAAAATTTTGCTGACATTAAAAATCAGATCGAAAAGAAAGCCGAGAGCTTATCTGTTCAGTTGGATAGTGAGCAAAGAGCGCTTCAGGATCTCAGTGAAAATCTGTCAAAACGTTTTTCTGAAGATTTTGCACGTTTTAATGGTGAACTTCAGACGCTTCTTTTAAATGTTTCGGATTTGAACGTTAGCAAAGATGCAGAGCAAGTACAAAAAGAGATTGAGGAATTTACTGGGCAGCTTAATAATTTACATTCGCAAATTATTGAACTTTCTAAAAAAATTGCTGATGCAACGGATAAAACCGATGCTGAGATTTTACCGTCAACTCCTGATGCAGAGCAAAAAGTTGATGAATTTAAACCGCCTGAATCATCTGGCGAAATAATGCCGCAAGATAAACTGAGACAGCTAATTGCGCTTTTGGAAAAAACTGACAATGAAGATATGCAACGATGGGCGGAAAGCTTGCGTGTTGGCTTGCCTGAAGAAGTGAATGAAGACTATTCCCTCAAAGGAAAAAGAAAGATAGCCAGTGTTGATAAAAGTTTTTTACCCAAAGTTTTAGATCAAGTTAAAAAAGAAGTAGAGTTTACCGTAGCCAATCGTTCAGCCGATCGTATTGCCGCCATCAAGCAAGCGGCCGGTGAAGGCGAAAACAAAGATGTCTATCTGGACATGGCTTCAATTTTGGGTATCAAGGAAAAAGATTCCAATTTGATGAGTGAAGTGGCAATGAATGAATTGCGGGCTTTAAGGCGGGAAGGCGACGAGCTCTATGGCAATGCGGTAAATTTTGTAAGAACAATTGAAAAAGGAAAAAATGAAGATCCGGTTTTGTATTCTACATATATAGAAAAAGCTCATTTACTTGTCGGGACAATTGAAAGCTTGTCAAAAAGCCTAGACAAAATCGATACTGATAAAAAATTTGAAAAAATTAAACAAGCGACAGGAGAGAAAGTAGCTAGTTACAAAAAAGAATTTATAGAATTGAAAAATAATTATGACAGAAGGGTTGTTCCTGATGAAAAAAAAGACGTACAAGTCATTGAAGACAAAAAAGAATATGTAGGGAAGAGGCCAGGTAGTGATGAAGAACCGAACGAACCCCGAGAACTTATAGTGGAGCAGGAAGAGGCTTTCGAAAGTGCAAAGACAGAAGAGCCTGAAAGCGAAGCCGAAAAAGCGATAGGCGACATACTGAATATGGAGGCGGAAAGAGTGGTTAAGGAGACAGAGGTCGCAAAGCCGGTTGAGGAAGCAGTAGTTGAAATTATGGCAGAGACGGAAGGTGTTGAAGAAATTCGCGCCAACAATGAAAGAATAGAAGATCTAACCCAAAAATTAATTGATGCGAGAAATAAATTAACGGAGGCCTTTATTGCCAAAGAAAAGGCAGCCGGAGTTGTTGGTCGTTTCAAAAAGATGTTCAAAAAAGGCGAGGCCAGAGGAGCGGAAGACGAGGTATTTGACACAGCTTGGAATGAGTACGCGGATTTACAAAAAGAAGTGATAGAAGCGACTAGGGCTCAGGCCGAGCACCTGAGAAGTTTTCTCGGCGATCAGTCAAAATTATTGCAAGAAAAAATCGGCGCATATTATAAGGGCAAGGAAAATGTTGTGGCCAAAGTCTGGAAGCGTTTGGGAGATATGAATCTTTACAACTTTTTGGAGAAAAAGGGTGTTGAAGTGAAGAAAAAAGAAGAAGGGGATGAGATGATTGGCACATGGGATAGGTTTTGGGCCAACCGGGCCAAAGAACTCCAAGGAAGCAATGCGCTATATAAAATTGGCGCTAAGGCATTGAGTGTTAGATTGGGATTGTCTATTGGCCTCATGAGCGCCGGAGTGTTCGGCGTTACCGGAGCGGCAGAAGCGCGGGGCGCCATGGTTGGTATTGGTACGGCTTTTGGTTCTCGTCACATGGAAGATGCTCTTCAGAATAAACTGCAGCGTCGTTTTGGTAATCGCGGTGAGTTTTATGGTTCAAGCGAAGAAGCAGAGGCGGCTCTCAGGGATAAATATTATTTAGCTGCTGTTGCGTCTGGCGAAACAGAAGAAGATACGGACGACAAAAAAGCTGAAAAGCGCCGTAAAAAAATGGAAAAAGAACTTGGTTTGGCTGAAAAGAATTTGATTGAGTTTGAGTCATTGCCGATTGAACAGCAAATAGCCAAAATTCAGGAAAAAATAGCTTCAGTTGAGGCCTTCTCCTATGTTAATGGCGTTGATTTATCAAAAGACGTGAATTATCAGCGTTTAATTGCGGCGCGAGATCAAGTTACGCAGGAATATTTATCTATTAAAGCTATTGAAGCTGGCGATGAGCGACCGGTTGTGCGGCCGGACAATCTTCAAGATGCCATGGCTTTTTTGGAGAGTAGAAAAACAGAATTGTCACGCACTGCGGAAAAAATATCTTCAGAAAAATTAACACGCTGGGGCAAAAGATTAATTGCTACGGCTGCTGGCGTGGCATCAGGCACATACGCTTATTTTGCCACTTTGAGCAGAGCCGAGTTGTATGCCGGTCATAAACCATCGGTAGCCGCTTTTGCGGCGCATGAAGCTATGCCGCCGGCTGGAGCACCATCCGAAGAAGTAATAATGCCTGAACAAATGATGCAAGCAGAACCAGACGTGGTGATGGAAGGAGAAATGATCAGAGCGGCAACTCCCGCGGAATTGGCCAAAATAAATCAGTTTATGGATACAGCTGGTGAGAATCAAGGCGCGATTCAGGAATTCCAGCAATATTTGGGTGCTGGCCATTCATCAGAAAATATTTCAAACGCACTTCTCGTTCACAAGGGCGATGGCATAGAGCGCGTACTTCAAAGGCAATTATTATTAGATCCTCAAGCTCATGGTTTTGAAGGTGATATTAATGATTTGGGCGAAATCCGCAAATGGGCCGGACACGAAGCCAGTGTTATCACGCAAAAACAGGGTTTAGCAGACAAATATTTTATTTACGACGCGAAAAATCCCCAGTATTTAGTGTTGCATGACGACGGTAATGTGGATATTGTCGGCCAGGGCAAACTGCACCATGTTTCTGAGATAGCGGCCGCCAAGGCTAGGGAGGCGGCGGAAAAGGCGGCGGATATGGTAAAAACACCTGAGGGTGAGGTGGTCCCGGTCAGAGAAGTGATTGACATCAAAACTGGCCAGTCGGATATTTTCACCGATGTTGAACAGGCGGAATATCAAATTTTGGTTAACAAGGGAGAATACGATGATGCCATGGACCTGATGATGAAAGCTAAAGCCCGAGGACCGATATATGAAATGCCGGACGGCACGGAAGTCCATCGGGCTGATATTGCCGATTGGGAAGGCGATGCGCCACTCTTGAAGGTTTCAAGCGGAGCTGAAATAACTCATAATTATTATGGCAATGTAAATGTTTTAGCTGCCGAGAGTCCGAATCATAACGCGACCTACCCCCAGGAGATAGGTTTTATCAAATCTGAAGAATTAGCTTTTTATAAAAATAATCCAGAAATAGTAATTAATGAAACTAAAGATTATATTGAAGCACTAAACCAAACCCATCCAGATTCAGCAGAATATCGGTCAATAATAAATACGCTGAAACACAGATTTGAGATTTTAAAGATGTCAAAGCTCGATGAATATGGAATAGACAGAGCAGCAGAGTGGAATAAATTGCCAGAGACATTATTCGGAAAGGATATTGTTGAAAAAGTTAACGAACATAGAGGGTATATTAAAGAAGTGGTTCAGCCATCGGTAGAAAAGGCGGCAGAGGCGAAATTCCAAGTGTGGCAGGAGGTGCAGGCTCTTAAAGCTTCGGATTATTTAAATTCGTTGAAAAATAATCCCGCCCAGTATGAAGCGTATAAAGCGGACCTGCTGTCAAAGGGCTACACGATAACATCGGCCACGGGAACCGGCAAAGATATTGTTTTTGCTCCTCCCGCCGAAGCCGGTTATGTTTCTCCAGCTCAGCCGTTAGAAGTAGGAACACCAAGCGGGGAAATCAAACCCGGAGAAATAAGTTATGAAGAAGCCTATCGTAAGCCATTAAGTGAAATGACAGCTGACGATATATTTGAGCAGGCCGAGAGAGAAATGGAAAAGATAAATAAAGGTTTTACGGATTTTTATACAAAAGATGCGCCTATAAGCAGTCGCATGGATTCATTAAAAGATATAATTAAACCCGGCGAAGTGGTTGAGCAAAATACCATTCAATATTCTTTAAGCGGAGAAAAAATAATTTATAAAGTCGGAAATGTGAGAGGAGTATTGGATAGCGCGGAAGAAGCAAATTTGTTATCTGATATGAGTAAGTTGGTTCGTGATAAAAGCCAAGAAATTGCTTTAACCGATGGTCCGGCTAGAAAAGAAATGCAAAGGATTGTTGCAGAGTTAGCAGAAATTAATAAAAAAGTAATTTAAACATAATTAATTTATATGCTTCAAAAGGAGATTAGCACGAAAATCGGTCTTATTATTCTCGGCGTGATTTTCGTGTTTTGTGCAGCAGTTTTATTTTATACCGGTTTCAGGGGTGATTTAAAATTATCTTCAGCTATTGAAGGTTTAACCAGGCGTCCGGGAACGACCGGGTTGCAAACGGAAAAGGGCGATATCAAAAAATTTGTTTCTGAAGATGACTTTAAAAAATATTTAGCTGATCACCAGGGAGATGAAAATTATTATGGCGGTATGGCAGTCCGCTCTTTTGCCGCAGAAGGCGGTGGAATTGCAATGCAAGATTTGGGTTTAGAAATGGCAGTGCCTACAGGATTAGGCGGTGGTGAAAAAGCTGCATTAGCTCCATCTGCAGCACCATCCCCGGATCGTTTTTCAGAAACAAATGTTCAGGTTGTTGGTATTGATGAACCAGATATTGTAAAAACTGATGGTAAAGAAATATACTATTCTATTGCCGGCGGTTATTATCCATGGCGTGGAGTTCCAGAGCCTATGCCGATGATTGAAGAAAGAGCCGTGTCTGTATCGGTTCCGCCATCATATAGAAATGAAGGAGAAGTTAAGCTTATTGCCGCTTTTCCGCCAGATCAAATGAAAGAGGATGGCAAGATTGAGGCTAGCGGGAATCTTTTGCTGAACGATAATATTTTAATTGTTTTTACCAGTGAGCAAAAAATTAATGCTTATGATGTATCAGATAAAGCTAATCCAAAGGAAAAATGGACTGCCAAACTTGGTGATCGTGAGTATTTAATTGGGGCGCGCTTAATGAATGGTAAAATTTATATTACCACCCGCCACGGAGTTGACCATAACCGGCCTTGTCCGATTGTACCTCTAACTATGGGAGAAAAAGAAGTATCAATTGCCTGTACAGATATATATTATCCGAGTAATGGCGGAGCGGCTGATGCGACTTATAATTTTATGGTTTTAGATGGGAAGACGGGCGAGGTTGAAAAGAAGTCCGCTTTTGTCGGGTCTTCAGGGCAAACGGTTTTTTATATGTCGGAAAACGCTATTTATCTAACATACCAAACTCAAGTTGATATGGTCGAAGTGGCATATTTGTTTTTTTCGAACAATTCTGATCTGGTGCCTTCCTGGGTTATAGAAAGGTTGGCTAAAGTTCGCGGTTATGATTTAAGTCTAAGTGCCAAAAGCGCAGAATTGTACGCAACTTTAGAAAAGATGCGCAACTCTTTAAACAATGATGATGCACTTAAGCTTGAAAATGAAATGACTAATCGAATGGAAGATTTCTATGAAAAATATCGTCGTGAAATCGGAAAAACAGGAATAGTAAAAATGTCCTTAAGCGATTTTTCTGCAAAAAGCACAGAAGTGCCCGGCACTCCTTTAAACCAGTTTTCTCTTGATGAACACAAGGAACACCTACGTATTGCTGTTACAATAGGTGAGAGCTGGTGGGGTTTGGGCGGTTTTGGCGTTCGTGGAAAAACAGTAAGCGATGTCTATATCATTGATAATGATATGGATATCGTTGGTTCAGTAAAAGATATGGGTGAAACCGAGCGTATTTATTCAGTTCGCTTTTTGGGTGAGCGTGGTTATGTGGTAACATTCCGCCAGACAGATCCTTTTTATGTTCTGGACTTATCCAGTCCGAAAAAGCCGGCTTTAAGAGGTGAATTAAAAATTCCAGGGTTCTCTTCTTATTTGCACCCCCTTGAAGGCCACAAGGTGCTTGGTATCGGCCGGGAAGATGGCAAAGTAAAACTTTCAATTTTTGATGCAACATTTGCTGAAAATCCCAAAGAGGTCGCCAAATACCAGCTCAATGAATATTGGTCTGAAGCTCTAGATAATCACCATGCATTTTTATTGGACAAGAAACACGAGGTATTTTTTATTCCTGGCAGCCAGGGTGGATATATATTTAGCTACAAAGGCGATCAGCTAAAGTTGGAAAAAGCAGTCAGCGGAGTATCGGTACAGAGAGCGATATATCTCGAAGATTACATGTATTTAATTGGAAAAAATGAAATAACCGTGCTTGATGAAAAAACTTGGGATAAAGTAAAAGAGTTTACCCTCAATTAATTTTTTCAAAAAAGTGCTATACTACTAGGGAATGCAGATTGAGGCATTCCCTTTAGTTATCAATGCTATGGAAGAACATATCAATGAGTTAAAAAAAGACGGCGACGCTTTAAAGCAAGCGGTGCGTGAAAAAACTTTAAGCTATATCACTGCAGCCCTGGGTTTGGTAGCCGGTTTAGCTTGGAACGAAGCGATAAAAGGCCTAATTGACTACTTTTTTCCGCTTAGCAGTGGTGGTTTGGTAATAAAATTTATTTACGCAGTAGTGATTACATTGGTCGTTATTCTTGTCGGGTATTATTTGACTAAATTAGCAAAAACCGAAGATTAATTGATTATTTTAACCCAATTAACCCTTGAAGGATAATCTTTATTTAGAGTAGTTCTAGAGGGTTGACAAAAAGTGTATTTTTATTTAGTATATCGGCACTTATATGCTACCTGCTAAAAGAGGCCGTTTGTCGTGGCAAGAGGCTTTAAAATTCATAAATAAATGTCCGGTTTGCGGAGCGGTTTATACGCCAGAGCAAGCTCAAATTTTTGCAGAAAAAGACCAGGCTAATTTGGTTCATATTTCGTGTAATGACTGTCAGGGCAATTTTATTGCTATGATTATAGTTATGAGCCAGGGTATTAGCACGATTGGCATGGTCAGCGATTTAACCTATAATGATGCCAGCAGACTGCATTTACTTGAGCCGATAGATATTGACGAGCTTATTGAAGGCAGAAAAACAATTAATCAAGAAAATTTAAATATAAAAAATACTAAGATAGTTTGATATGTATAAGCTTTCAGCATTAAGACGCGAAATTAAAGGAGAAAAAGTAAGAGGTCAAGGTTTGATACCAGCGGTAATTTATGGTGCTGGCCAGGAAACAGAATCACTTTCTCTCGTTTATAGTGATTTTATTAAATTGTACAACCAGGCCGGCGAAGCATCACTTATTGATTTAGATGTGGATAATAAGGATTTTGGTAAAGTTCTGATTCATGAAGTGAGTTATGATCCGGTTGATGAGCGTGTTATCCATGTTGATTTGCGCCGGATTGATATGAGTAAGCCGATTAGCGCTTCAGTGGAATTGATTTTTATCGGTGAATCGCCGGTAGTTAAAGAATCTGGCGGTACGATTGTAAAGAATATTGAAGAAGTTGAAGTTGAATGTTTGCCAAAGGATTTAGTTAGCCATATTGATGTTGATTTGTCAGTTTTAAAGACTTTTGACGACGCCATAAAAGCATCTGATTTAAAAATTCCTGCTGGAGTTGAAATCATTGAACCTGAAGCAGAAGCAGTCATCGTAAAAGCCCAGCGTGCTTTAACTGAAGATGAAATAAAGGCAATGGAACAGGAGGCGGAAGCTGTGGTCGATGTAAGCAAAATTGAATCTGCTGCGGCAAAGAAAGAAGAAGATAAAGATGGCGCGGATGGAGATGCTTCCAAAGGAGAAGCGGCTAAATCAGAAAAATAAAAAATTATCTGCCCCGCATTTGCGGGGCAGATTTTTTTTGATACAATAGGTATAATATGTCGTTATCCAAAAAAGATGCAATTCTGCTACTGTCGTTTATTATATTATTTATTGCCTCAGTTATTACTTTGGCAATGATTTTTGTCGTTAGATATAACAGCAGGCAAGTTTTTGATTTTAGAGAGAAACAAATACCTCAAGAAAATATAGTTAGTGAACCAGAGTATATATATTTTAGCCAATTGACAGGCCTCGGTGTTTTGACTGAACCGGAAGTTGCGCCTCGCACGGTTGCAGTGATGATAAACAACAACCCTGACGGTTATCCGGTTGTTGGAATAAATGATGCTTCGATAGTTTATGAAGCGCCAGTCGAAGGTTCGTTTACTCGTTTTATGGCAATCTACTCTGAGTTTGATAACCCTGAAAAAGTTGGGCCAGTCAGAAGTGCTCGGCCGTATTATTTGGACTGGCTTCAGGAATATGGTACTGCTTTATATATGCACTGTGGTGGTTCGAGTGACGCTTTGTCTGAAATAAAGAAACGTCTTATTTTTGATGCTGATGAATTCTCTAGAACCCCGTACTATTGGAGGGATAGGGTATATATTGCGCCACACAATCTTTTTACTAGTGGCGATAAGTGGCGTGAATATATTGATAATTTTTCTGGGCGTTATGAATTTTCAGATTGGCAAAGTTGGGCTTTTGGCGATTTGAACACTACATCATCGGAAACAAATTCGGCAGTCGCATATGCTTATGGTAAAAATAACGTAGTTGGTTGGCGATATGAACCTGAACAAGATTTATATGTCCGTACTTTTAATGGCGATGATTTTTTTGATGATATAGAAAATCCGATTGTGGCAGATAATATAATTATCCAATTTGCTTCAATCCGGATATTGGATGTGATTGGTAGGCGCAGTATTACTACCATAGGCGAGGGTGAAGCGCGTGTTTTGCGAAATGGGCAGTTAATTCGCGTCAGCTGGAAAAAGGAAAAATCAGTTGACCGAACGCGCTTTTACGATGCAGAAGGTCAAGAAATTTTACTCAAGCCCGGCCGAACATGGGTAATGATTGTTCCCAAAGGAGCCTCTCTAAATATCACTAATTAATTTATCATTTAATCACAAGGACCCGGTATTTATTACTGAGGTCTTTTTTTATTTCCGTTTTTGCGTTGGGGAAATATTTTTTTGCTAATTCAATAATTTTATCATGCTGTCGGGGATCAATCTCAATAATAACGGTCAGTGGCTGGCTGATCGTGGACGACAGTAGTTTTAATTGTGTGAACAACTGTTGATAAAGCGTTAATCCGTCCATACTGTCGGCAATCAGCGCGACGCGTGGTTCGCGTTGAATGGATGGTTCAAGATCAAATTGAGACTGTGTAAGGTAGGGAAGATTGGCGGTGATTAAACATTTTTTATCAGTTGTTAGTGGTTTGGTTTTGATAATTGGCTCCAAAAGATTGCCTTGGAAAAATTTTATATCCGCGTTATGTCGCTTAGCGTTTTTTGTAGCTATTTTTAGAGCTTTTTTTGATATATCAATTGCTATGGTTGTTATATTTTTTTGTTGAAGTTTTTTCGTGATCGCAATCGGAATACAGCCAGAGCCAGTACCAACATCAATCAACATATCAAAATTATTTTTTGTGAGTTCTGCCAAAGCAATATCGACAATTATTTCTGAATCTGGGCGGGGAATTAAGGTGTATTTATTTACAAAAAAATCCAGTCCGTAAAATTCTTTATGACCCACTATATAGGCAAACGGCCAACCGTGTTGAAATAGTTTTATATATTTGAAAAGTTTTATCCTCTGCCAAATATTTGGCCTGTATTCCGGATGTGCTAAAACAAAAGAGCGGTCTTGTTGTATCGCTTTTCCGATCAGCATATCTGTTTCCACCATCGTTTCAACATTTAATTTTTTACGGATTTTTTTCAGGGTTTTTAAACACATATAGATTATACGATCCGGCAATTTCAGCTTTTTTTACTGTGCCTTCAAGACGCCATCCATTTTTTAAAAACAATTCATCTAATTTATTCATATAGCCATATTCACCCTGAAGTAGAATTATTGTTTGGTAATTGTATAATTTTTCTGCTTGATACCACTTATCTTTTTCTTCTTCATCAATAAATACATAAAGATAATTTTTCTTTACCACCATCTCGTCTTCGCTAATATCTTGATAAAGCGGTAAAGCTTTCGTCTGCACGGCAATTTGCGGCAAATATTTTTCAATTTGTGGTTTTAAAATAAAATTATTATAAACAACCAGGCTAGATTCGGATTTATTGTTTTGGATAAAATTTTCGACTTGCCGCCAGTTTGTTAATGGCAAAGTACGAAATAGTAGTGAAAAAAGACCGGGTAAGCAAAAAAGAACTATTAGAATTGCTGTTAATTTTTCGCTTAAAAAATTTAGCAATGAAAGGGTAAACAAGAGAACAAAAAATGGAAGAATGGCTATGACAAATTTTATGTGCCAAACGCCAAAAGATAAAGAAAATAATATAGGTAAAATTGCTATGATAAATATTGCGATGAAGGAAATATTTTTTTCAATCATAGCACGACGTGTCGCAAAAGATATAATAATAATACCCAAAGAAGCGCTAATTATTCCCAGAATAAGAGGGTATTGACCGGAAAATAGATTTGTTAGAGGGTTTACAGCGCTAGCTATACTTTGGCGTAAATTCATGAACCAAGCAGATGAAAGATTATTATTGCTTTTTATAAACAGGGACAGGACAATCCATAGTCCGCCGATTATTAATGCGGGTAAATTTATTTTTAACCAGCGTTTTATTTCAGTAAATTTACCAAAGATTATTAGTAACAAACATTGTGCTCCAAGAAGAAATATCGAAGTTAAGTGAGATAATAGTAGTAATGAGTTAATAATTAATGAGTAGTTTTTTTGTTTACTGTTGAATTCATTAAGAATAAATATTTTCCAAAATAAGTAAAAGGATATTATCGATAGAAGCATTAAAAGGGAATAAACGCGCGCTGTCGATGACCAAAAAATATGATAAGGATGAAGAGCGAGATATAGGGCAGCAATCAGACCAATATTTTTATTAAACATTTTTTGGCTCAAGTGATATATGGAATATACAGATGCAACTCCAGCAATTATGCTTGGTAAGCGGGCGAAAAATTCTGTTGCCGGCACAATAAAAAACCAGAGTTTCAGCAAAAGCAAGTGAAGAGGCGGGTTTGTCTCCCAGAGCCACCAGACAAGGCCCTCGGGCCAGGGTTTCTGACTGTAGATGAAATTAAACATTTCATCATCCCAAAAATCGCCGTATTTCAAAACCGCCGCCAAGCGAATGGCGGCGGCGATGATAATGATGCCAAGTAATATTTTTTTATTCTGCTTCAGCATAATCAGCTTCGCGCAGGGCGGAAATAATATCTTCAAGATCACCCTCAAGGACGACCTTGATGTTGTTAAAATTTCGATTAATCCGATGGTCGGTTATTCGATCCTGAGGAAAATTGTAGGTGCGGATTTTTTCACTGCGATCGCCAGTACCGATTTGTGAGCGTCTTTTTTCAGATAGTGCCTTTTCTTTCTTCTCTCTTTCAAGATCGTAGAGCCGGGCGCGCAAAACGCTCATGGCTTTTTCTTTGTTAGCTGCTTGTGAGCGTTCGTCTTGGCATTGAACAATGAGACCGCTTGGCTCATGAACAATGCGGACAGCCGAATAAGTGGTGTTGACGCTTTGACCGCCGTGGCCACCGGCACAAAAAGTATCAATCCGCAGATCTTTAGGGTCAATTTTCATTTCCTCCTCCTCTATTTCCGGAAGGACGGCGACTGTCACAGTGGAAGTGTGAACGCGTCCGGATTTTTCTGTTTCGGGCACTCTTTGCACTCGATGTACGCCCATTTCGTATTTTAGATCTTTATAAACATCATGTCCGCTAATGGAAAAAATTACTTCTTTAAAGCCGCCAATGCCTATCATATTTGAATCAATCAGCGACACTTTCCATTTAAATTTTTCTGCATATTTAGCATACATTCTGTATAGTTCAGCAGCAAACAAGGCAGACTCATCACCACCGGCTGCAGCACGTATTTCAATAATGACATTTTTTTTATCCATTGGATCATGCGGTTTGATCACTTCATCCAGATCTTTGTTTAACATTTGAATTTGAGTGCGCAGTTCTTCGGTTTCAGCTAAAGCTAAGTCGCGCATCTCCATATCTGTTTCGCTTTCGGCCATCAGATCGGCTTCGGCTAAGCTTTTTTCCAGCGCCATAAGATTCATGATTTTTTCATTGACCGGTTTAAGTTCAGCGTATTCTTGATTAATTTTTTTTAATTTTTGTTTATCCGAAATTGTAGCCTGATCCTGAAGATCGCTTTCTAGTTTTTCAAAACGTTGTTTTATCTCATCCAGTTTTTTATTCATAATATTATTTGCTGTATTTTGCTAGACATGATTTTATTTCGTGAAGAGCGCGTCGTGTTTTGGCAATTTTAAGCCACGACTTTCGAATATTTATTTTTTTAAAATCCGGTATTATTTCTACCATTTCATTTGATTTTAAGCGGCGTTTTATTGCCACCGGTTTGCCGTTAATCTTTGCTTTGACATAATGATTGCCCAAGTCAGCGTGAATTGCATAGGCGAAATCCAAAGGCGTGGCATCGTCTGGTAGGTCAATAACATCGCCTTTGGGCGTTAGCACAAAAATGCGATTATGAAAGAAATCCAGCTTAATGGATTTGAGCGTATTTGGCAGATCAAGATTGCCTTTTATTTCTTTTTGTATGTCCGTCAACTCTTTTAGCCACTGCGTATGTTGTTTAATATTTTTTTGCCAGTTGCGTTTTTTCTCCTTATAAACCCAGTGTGCGGCAATTCCGTATTCAGCCTCCTCATGCATTTCCGGAGTACGGATTTGTATCTCTACAATACTTCGTTCACAGAATATGTTGGTATGAAGCGCGCGGTAGCCGTTTGGTTTTGGTTGTGAAATATAATCTTTGAATCGGCCGGGTAAGGGACGCCAAAGTCGATGTATTAGACCTAAGGTGGTATAGCATGATGGAATGTCAGGCACGATTAGGCGGCAGGCGGCAATATCATATATTTTTTTTGGATCGCGTTGTTGCTCCTGAGCTTTTGTATATAAACTATATAAATTTTTTATTCGATTTTCAACGTTAATAATTTCTACGCCGATTTCGTCTATTTTATCTAATATCGTATTTTTTATTATGTTAAAACATTTAGAGCCGTGCAGATAATAATTTTTTACCAAATTTTCCATTTTTTTATATTCTTTCGGCATTAAATATTTAAAGGAATAATCTTCGAGTTCTCGACGAACAATATTCATACCCAGGCGATTAGCAATTGGTGCGTATATATAGAGCGATTCCATTGCCAATCTTTCACGTTTCTTTGGCTCCAAATAGCTTAAAGTTTTTAAATTATCAATTCTGTCAGCGAATTTAATAAAAATAATTTGAACATCATCTGCCATGGCCAGAAACATGCGCCGCAGGTTTTCAGCATATCTTTCCTTGCCAATGTATTTTAAACTATCTAGTCGATTCTCACCTTCGACCAACCGAGCAATTTTCGATCCAAATTTTTGCGCTAAATCTTCTGTGGTAAATTCAGTATATTCAAGTATGTCATGCAGAAGTCCAGCGATGACAATATCTGGCGAGAGTTTTCGTTTAGCTAGAATTTCAGCCACATCAAGAGCATGCTCCAATTGTGTTTTTCCAGATTTTCGTCTCAAGTCGCCAAAAGCACTTTTTGCAAATTCATAAGCACGCTTAACATCATCAAGTTTTTCACTTGGGCAATTAATGCGAAGCGTTTTAATCAGCGCGTTAAATTGTTTATTATTAGCCATAATCAGGCAAAATGCATAAATGAAAAAGCGCTCTGCCATAGCCACAGTATAACTGTTATTTTGGCAGAGCGCAACGGCGCTAGACGGGTTTTGTTTCAGACGCCATCTGTTCGTTTCTCTCCTTTACCTGTCTGACAACATGTTGGTCGAGAGATTGAAAAACTGCGTCTGAGGTCCAGTCTACGCCATAAAGTGCGGGTGGGAACATATTCATGAAGATGCCATGCTGATCGCTAAACCAGCGCAAGTGGTATCTGGCATGATTTTCAGGGGCGCTGGAATATTCGATGTTGGCCCAGTCTTCAAGCCGGATATGTTGGATTTCGCTTTGCCTCCCGCTCACAAACACTCGCTGGTTTTTGATTCTCATCTTTTTTTGCGAATGCTTGTTGGTGGTATGGCAGTAGCGAACGGCAGGGTTGTTGTTCCAGATTGCTCGCCTGGACACTGTGTCCAGCCCATTTTTCATTGCTCTGTAGTTTGTGTAGTAGATGAGCCTGATGCCGAAAAGGTCTGGAACATCGGGCCAGATTGGCGACTGCAAATCGCGAAATCTTTTGGCGAAAGCTTCAAACAAGCTTTTTCGTCTGGCCTGGACAATGGCGTTAATTTTTTGACCGGGGAAACGCCTGGCGTTGAAACACACCCTTAGCACTTCCCGTTCAACATAGCTAAGACCAGATTTTCTTTTGGGCATCTGGAATCCGGGAAGGCGATAGGATTCCACCTTCCATTGCTTCTTGGGATCCAGACCAATTTCCAGCCTCGGCTTGTCGTGGTTGAAGCCTGGGTCAAGCCAGGCTAAAAACTTTAACGCCATTTCATCGTCGTTCGAACCGTCTTCTTCCCGGTTTTGGTACCGGGTCGCGGAAATGAAACAATAGAAGGCGGCCATTTCTAACGACCTCAACGTTTTGAACTGGCACGTCGAAACGCGCCGTGTTTCATTCGTTTCGTAAATCTTTCGAATCATTTCAATTGGGTCATGGTTTTGCTTTTCCGCGCTAGAATTAAGCTGAAGCCGTTCGAATTCAGCGTTTTCCGGCGGCATAAAAGCTACCATATGATTTCTGATATCCCCCTGGATTGTGTCCAGGGTTTCTCGAAAGATTTTTATAAGCAGGTCGTGATTCATTTTCTTCCGATATTCCGCTTTTAAGCTGGCTAAGTCATCGAAATTAACCAAGGAATCGAAAAGAAAATCACCAAAGATTTTTTGTACATCTGTGTCCGGCTTTGAGAACAGGTCGTGTCCCAAATGCCACCACTTTTCGAAATTTTGGGCAAAGAAATTGCCCTGACTTGCAAGTTCCCGCAGTGTGACGACACCGCGGGAGTCGTGTTTGACTTCCTCGGCATTCATGTCACACTCTCCTTTTTGAGTTGTTAATGAGCGGTTTCCTTACCGTTCACCTTGTTTATATTGGTAAAGTACCATAAAATAGCACAAAATTCTGTATTTGTCAAGAGAAAAAACAGGCCATTTGGCCTGTTTTTTAAGAGTTATAATGCTTTCTTTTCTTTCTTTTTGGCTGCAGAGGCTGCTTTTTTAACCTTTTTGCCCTTGCGTTCAGAAGCGGCTTTTTTAGTTTTTTGCACTCGTTCTTCAAATTTTTCCACTCGGCGTGCCGTATCAACAAATTTTTGTTTGCCTGTGTAAAAAGGGTGGCATTTGTTGCATAATTCGACGCGAATTTGTTTTAGGGTTGATCCAGTGGTAAAAGTGTTGCCACAAGCGCAGGTTACTTCACATTTTTCGAAGTATTCTGGATGAATATCTTTTTTCATAATTTCGTTTATATATTGAATTTTTGGTCAAAAATAGTATATTTAACAGTTTTAATGTGGTATAATTTTAGCATAAATTATTAAATTGTCAAGCCTGGCAAAACATAATTATTTCAATCAATAATTTTATAATTACAAAGCATATGTTTGAAAAAATGCGAGCCATTAAAGAAATGTTTGGTAGCAAAAAGGAAGGAACTGAAAATTTGCCAAAAAAACTTCCATCAGCGCGGGAAGCTTTTGAATCGCAAGCAGAGCGTCGAGAAAGGGAATTTGATTTTGAAACAGCGGTGGCTTTAAGGGAAAAAGCTCCAGGCAAAGGAGAGGACAGGATTATTGTATACAATGACAATGAAAAATCACTTCACGCTGTGTTAGACGGTATGGGTGGTCAAGAAGGCGGTGGTGGAGATGTGGCTGCGCAGATTGTGGCTGAGTCGTTTCAAAAAGCGCTGACCAAAGAAACAAATTTGCCTAAAGATTCAAAAGTAGTCGAGAAGTTGATGAAAGATGCAGTTATTGCCGCACATAAGGAGTTATCAGAAAGCCCAACATCGGCTATTTATGAAAAAATGGGCACAACCTTATCAGCGATGTTAAGTTATGACAATAAAGCTACCCTAGTCAGTGTCGGTGACAGTCGTATATATCGAAGGAGAAACGGCAAATTAGAGCAGTTATCATATGAAGACTCGGTAATACACATGTTAAGGGCGAATGGGTTAGAAGTTAATACAGCAATTTTATCTTCAATACGTCCCGACGGTTCCACTCATGATGTAACTTTAAACGAGGCAGTTGCCAGCGCCAAAAGAAAAGCCGATATTAGCGAGACAGGTCAAAAAATAATTGATACTTTGGTTTCGAAATTTGGCAGCACCTCTTTAAAGCGGTTGCGTAATATTAACACTCAGGGCATAGCAGCAGGCGAGGGCTCACCCGTTCCTCATGTTTTGACAGTAGACATAGAAGACGGTGATGAATTTTTGATTACAAGCGATGGTTTGACCGATAATTGTCAGGATCGAAACATAGAACAGGGTTTAAACAAATTGGATGGTAAGTCAGCACATGAAAAAGCAGCTAATCTGCGCGCTTATGCGGAAAAAATGCAGAATCGTGAAAATTATCCCGATGCTAATAAGCCGGATGATATTTCTATAATTTATATAGAAGCCAAGTCCAAAAAAGGTGCGCGTGAGGAAGAGATTGAAGAAATTAGCATGGATGAATTGGAGGAAGTTGGAACATAATAAACAAGACTAAATCTCATTAAAAACAGGCTTTTTCTAGCCTGTTTTTTGCTTATCCTTGACATTTTAGCGAAAATATGCTAAATTATTTTGTTATCATTTGTTGTCCTTTTTATTTTTTACTCATCCTTGAGATGGGAAGAAAGGAGGCGCAAAATGCCCAAAGGAAATCTGATTAGGGTTTCCTTCGGGAAACCAGCCTCAAAAATCCCCCAGTCTCGGCTTTGTCGCCCTGTCCCACCGCCTACCGACCTTGCCGTCTATAGAAACGACAGGGGTGCGGGTTTTTTGGACAAAATCAAGGTGAATATGGTGACGAGGGCGAGACATACACTCGTCATCAATTTCACTATTCAAGAGGATTCCTGGATGTGGTTTGTTGAGCACGAGCATGTCGTGCGACAGTACATGAACCGCGTCCGCTTGATCCACCTGGTTGATGCAAACAACCAGAACAACATTGAGCCGTTTATTACGGACGAAGACGGCGAAGTTGTGCTGGTTTACCCTGAGGGGCAGGCCAGATGCCTCCGGGTGTACTTCTTTCTCTCAAGCCAGCACAATCCTTCTAAGGAGGAAGTGCTTACGAACAGGGAAGTCACCTTGTTTGTTCAAAAATGAGTAAAATCTGCGCCGGGTTAACACCCGGCGCTTTTTCTTTAAATTCGCGAAAATCTTGACAAAAAGGCAAAAATGTGCTATACTCAAATGTATAATAAATATCAAAAAAAGCAAAAGGTATTATTATACGGTTTAATTCATTTTTAAATTAATAATAATATGTCATCTAGCGAAGTGGATCGTTCTCTTGCCGAACTCCAAGCTATGGAGGCGGAGAGACAAAAAGCTCAAGAAATCGCCAAAGATTTAGAAGGAAAAAATATTAAGCCGGAAGAAATTCAGGCAACAGCCGCTGAGCAGGCCAAAGAATTAACCGATGTTTTAGGCGAATTAAATAAGATGAGTGAAGACGAACTTAAGAAAACCGGCACAGAAGGTTAAAAAACACAAGCGAATAATGCTTGACAAACTTCAAAAAACAGGTTAGTATGTTGCTAACCTGTTTTTTAACAGTTTTTATTTATCTCTCATCAGTCCTTCGCTGAAAAAGCGAACATTTTCCTCTGTTTGGAACATTTCAAACAGCAGGACTGAGAGGTTAAAGGAAAATATTTATGCCTAAATTACCGACTCTTTTAGAGTTGCTCAAGGCCGGAGCGCATTTCGGCCACCAAAAGTCCCGTTGGCACCCAAAGATGAAGCCGTATTTGTTCGGCATTCGCGGCGGGATTCACATTATTGATTTGGAGAAATCTCTTATTGAAATTGAGAGGACTCTGAATTATGTTAAAAACCTGGCCGCAGAAGGCAAGGTTATTTTATTTGTCGGCACCAAGCGCCAGGCCATGGCTCATATTAAAAAGGCGGCTGAAGATTGTGGCATGCCTTATTTGGTGGAACGATGGATAGGCGGGTTACTTACCAATTTTGAGGAAGTTAAGCGCCGGCTCAAAAAGTTTCATACCATGAAGGGTGAGGTTGAAAGCGGTGAAGTTGAAAAATATACCAAAAAAGAACAGCTTAAAATGAAAAAAGAGTTAGAAAAAATGGAGCGCTATTTGTGCGGTCTAACTAACTTAGAGAAAATTCCAGAAGCCCTATATATTGCTGATTTGCGCACAGAAAAGACAGCAGTAGCCGAAGCATTGAGAAAACGCATACCGATTATCGGTGTTTGCGACAGCAATGTAAATCCTGATGATGTGGATTATATTATTCCAATGAATGACGACGCTGTTAATTCTATCAAATTAGCGGCCGATCTTATGTCCGAGGCAGTGAATGAGGGACGCAAGGAATGGGAGAAGAAAAAAATGGAAATGCCAAAGGATGATAAAAAACCAGAAGTAGTCAAAAAAGAATACCGAGCCGTAAGGAAAGAAGGCTCAGACTAAGTATCTTTATCTTAGTGGTAAATAAATATTACTATTAACAAATTTAATCATATGACAATTAGTGCAGCAGATATCACCAAGCTTCGCGAATCAACCGGCGCCGGTATGATGGATTGTAAAAAAGCGCTGGAAGAGGCGGAAGGTGATACGGACAAAGCCGCTGAAATTCTGCGCAAGAAGGGTATTGTCAAAGCAGCTAAGCGCACGGACAAAATTGCGGCTGAGGGTTTAACCTTAGTCAAAGAAGAAGGCAATATGGCGGCTATAGTTGAGGTTAATTCTGAAACAGATTTTGTCGCCAAAAGCGATGATTTTAAGCAATTGGTTTCTACCGTAGTTGATACTTTGATAAAAAATAACCCGGTGAGCGCTGAAGAGGCAATGGGCCAAACAGTCGCCGGTGGTAGTGATAACTTGCAGGATTATTTTAATGCCACTGTGGCGAAAATTGGCGAAAAGATTAATTTGCGTCGTTTTGCCGTAAAGGAAAAAGGTGCCGGTGAAATATTTGGCACATATGTGCATATGGGTGGAAAAATTTCCGTCTTGGTTTGGTTAAAAAATTCTGATAATGCTGAACTGGCTCGCGATATTGCCATGCATATTGCCGCAGCCAATCCTCGATATTTGAACCGCGAATCAGTTGACCCAGATGAAGTAAACAAGGAAAAAGAAATTTCTTCTGAACAGCTTCGAGCGCAGAACAAACCAGAAAATATTATTGAGAATATTGTAAAGGGCAAAATGGACAAATTTTATAGTGAAGTTTGTCTTTTGGAACAGCCCTACATCAAAGATGAAGAGAAAAAGATATTACAGCTTTTGACAGAGGCAGGGGACGGCGTGGAAATTATTGAATTTATCCGCTATGAACTTGGAGAGGGTTTAGAAAAGAAATCCTGTGATTTTGCCGCTGAAGTAGCAGAACAGATGAAATAAGACATATGTAATTAATAAAAAATCCCGATGTAATTTCGGGATTTTTTGTTTCTCTGTATTTTTGCCAATAAAATCGTGATTTTACGTCGACATCTTGTCCACAAGCCATAGAGTCAAATAGTAGAGGTAAGTAAAAGCATTTTGTGCTATAATAACATTGGTAACAATTAATTTTTGTTTTTTATATATTAATTAATTTATTATATGAAGTTGAGATACAAACTTCTGGTTTTGGCGTTAGCCATTTTTGGCCTTGGCGCTGGGTATGTTTTCTTTGATTCAAAGCCGGCAGAGGCGTATAGCGTAAATGATTTGATTATTAGTGAATTCTTTTTAGGCAGTAGCGGTGCTCAATGGATAGAAGTGTTAAATACCACCGATAATGTTATTGATTTAACTGATTGGGAGTTTGTTGTAGCTCCGATGGATGGTGATGATAGTTATAGCGGCGCGCCAAATACAAGCACCCTATCCGGTTTAGTACCAGCGAAAGGACTGCTTGTTATATCTGAGGCTGGGTTAATGTATGCCGAAGGAGCTCCTGCCGGATTATTTATGCAGATTGTTGTAAGCAATACGCCTATTTCAGCTGTATCTTATGGATATCATGTTACTGGCGTGCCATATGTAGCTAAGCCAGATTCAACTTCTAGTACGCCAGAATCAGCCATGCAGCACATGGGTAGTTGGAGTGTTACAACTTCTATAAGTAGGGGTTGGTATAATATTACGACAAGTACTTTGGATTGCGATAGTCCGCCGGTTCCTGGTCCAGGCGTAACTCCGCCATCGCTTGCAGCGATTGCGACTTGTTTACCGTCGGGAGTGGATTCCAATATTACGGACTCAAATTTTGATCCAACAAATGCACAAGGACTTTATTTTTACAAAGAAGGGATGGGAGAAATTGTATTAAATCAATCCACGTTCAATATTACCGACCAAAATTCAATGAATTTATTGCAGAATTTAAGAACAAAATTGGAACTTGACGGGGGAAGGGTGGCGCTGGATGCCAGTACTGCCGCGCTTATGAGAGATGCGGGCGCTGAAATTTATTTTTATGGTTTAAGCGATTTGGGTTATCAAAATATAGACATAAGTTCAGTTATTGTTAGAGACGATAGCGGCAATATTATTCCAACCAGTTCTGTGGATTATCCGGAAATAACCAGTGTCAATTGGTCCGATACTAATACGGGAACTTTGTATTTTGTTACTGAACACTTTTCCGGTTATGAAACCGTTCCTGTTTTGTCTGAAGTGACGCCAGTGCCTGATCCGAGCACTACAACCACCCCGAATTTCACATTCAGTGCCAATGTTACCGGAACATATATGTTCCTCGGCGACTGTTCGTCTACACCAATGGGCTCAACAACAAACGGAAACAACACGATCGCTATTGGGCCGGTGTCCGAAGGTTATCATTCAAACTGCGCGGTTAAAGTGATTGATGGAGCAGGTGCTTCCAGTACTTTAGCGATGACAGCTTTTGCAGTAGATCTAACTTCACCGCAAATGGTAACGAGCACGCCAAATCCGATGTGTGTTGGCGGCGGAGCGGTCGGTTCAAGCACGTTTACATTTACCGTGCATTATGACGAACCAATGGATCAGACAGCGACACCAACCGTAGCTTTTGACCCGCCTTTTTACGCGGTTTTGACAAACCGCTCTTATAGCTGGGTAAGCTCCACTGCGTTCCGCGTAACTACAGATGTAGAAAGTCAATCGTGGCCGATTGATCAGGGCGCTACCACTACGGTTTCTAGCACTCCGGATTTGGCCGGACTAAATTCGCCTGAGTATACGATTATCGGCAGTTTTTACGTGGATTTCGCCACTTCCTCAGCGCCGTCGCTTGATACGGTAAATGGCAGTATGAATCACCCTCAAACCGGAAGTAATTCTAACCCGCCGATTGTTGTTAGTGGTTTAACCATAGGCGATATATTAAAAATTTATGATGGCGCGACGGAAATTGATAGCGTCACCGCCACAGCCACCACCATGACAAGAACACTTTCTTTGACCGAGGGCAGTCATGATTTATCCACCAAAGCGGTAGACCCGTGTGGCAATGTGAGCGATGCTTCAAATCTGATTTCATATACACTGGATTTGACTGCGCCTAGCGCTCCGGTTATCACCGAAGTCAACGGCAGTACTTCTTCACCTGCTTATGGCAATACAAGTACCCCACAAATAAAATTAACCGGTGAAATAGGTGCGTATTACTATTTATATGATACGGACGGCGTCACTGTATTAGCCACGAACGCGGTTATGGTTACTCCGGAAATATTTTATACCAGCCCACTTTCTGTTGGCACACATACTTTAACCGCCAAGCTTGTCGATTCAGCCAACAACACCAGTACTGCTTCAGCTGTTTTCACCTATGTATATGACACGACCCCGCCATCTGTTGTTTCAGTTTCATCTTCGCATCCAAGCGGAGCCTATGCCAAAGATGCGATCATACCTATTAATGTCAATTTTGACGAAACCATAGTAGTAACAGGACAGCCATTGCTTTATCTTAATGTTGGCGCTGGACGCTATGCCCCGTGGTTAGCTTTTGGTATGAATTACTATAATTACACTGTTGCTGCCGGCGATACTTCAAGTGATCTGGACTATGCCTCAACCACAGCGCTTGTGTTAAACGGCGGCACGATTAAAGATTTGGCTGGCAATGATGCGGTTTTAACCTTGCCCGCCACCGGAACCTTCTCAAGCGCTTATGATTTTATTATTGATACTGCTACCCCGACAGTGACTTTTGTTGATGATGTGGAAGCCGGTCCGGTAACTAGTGACACGATTAACATTACCGTTACCGACACCAATCCAAATACCGCTTCATACGCTTATGCTTATAGTAGTGATGCGGTTTGCGATGGCAGTGATAGTTATTCCAATGCTTTTACATCGGGATCTTCTTTCACCGTGAGTTATAACACAAATAACGGCAAGTACATCTGCGCCAGAGCTCGGGATTTGGCCAATAACACCACATATCTGGTCAGTGCTAATCCGCTCAATGTCAGCACTGCCGCTCCGAGTAGCGGTGGCGGTGGTGGTGACAGGACTGCACCGACCAATATCTCTATGCAGATTAATAGCGGTGCCGCCTTAACCACATCAACCTTTGTTTCACTTTCAATCGGTGCTCTGGATGCTACCTATATGAAAATTTCCAATTTATCCACTTTGGCTGATGCTGAGTGGCAGCCGTTTACCACGTCCGAGGGTTGGACATTGGAATCCGGTCTTGGAACAAAGAAAGTTTGGATTCAGTTTAGGGATAATGCTTTTAATTTAACTGATGCTATCTATGACACGATTGAACTTGTGGCGCCCGGTCAAGAAAGTGTTATACCAATATCCGAGCCACTGCCACCTGGTACGGTTGGTCCGACCTGTCCCACTATCAAAGCAGGGGATATGGTAAAAGTCATCGGTAAGCCGGCAATTTATGCGGTTAACAAGATGATGGAAGCAATGTATTTTCCCTCAGGGGACGAATTCAAGTCTTGGCGGCCGACATACGGCGGATATTTATCTGTTGACCAGGATTGTTTTGATTCGCTAAAAGTGCCAAAGAGCTATCCTGCAGCAGTTAACTATCACCCTGGTTCGTATCTGATTAAAAGACCGTCGTCCGATCAGCTCTATGTGATTTTGCCGGGTAATACTTTGGCCAAAATTTCTGCGAATATTGCTGAAGCCCTTTATGGCACATCAGCTTATGCGGACGGCGTGGGCAGTAAGGTGATGGTGGTGGATGATGTATTCTGGCCACACTATGTCAAACGCGCCACTGATATTGATATAGTCAAAGCGCACGAAGGCATGCTGATAAAATCTGATAATAAGACCTATTATATTGACGCAGATGATGTGATGCGGGAAGTGACGGCCGCGGGATTCGTCGCCAACGGCTTTCAGGAAAGATATGTCCGCGTGGTGCCTGCTTCGGCTCTTGATGGAATGACGGTGGGAGGTGTGATTAGTTTCGAAATTTCTGAACTAACCGACAAGACGCAAGACGCTGGAGGAGTATAATCTGAGACAAAGATAGTTTAAAAGAACGCCGCTAAATGCGGCGTTCTTAATTTATGTGTTTGCAGTAATTTTTTAGATTTTTCCTGAAGACAACTTTACGCCCTCTTGCGTTTTGCGTAAGAGGGCGTTTTTATTTAAAATCAGTCTTGTTTGGATTGCCATCCCCGACTTTACGGCGGGGTTTTTTTGAATTATAATAAGATGGATTTATTAATGTTTATTAATTATTAATTTATGAACCTCGCAATCAATGGTTTTGGCCGTATCGGTCGGCAGGCCTTTAAAATAGCCTTTGAGCACAAAAATATTGATATTGTAGCTATCAACGATCTGACTGATCCGAAAACACTGGCGCATCTACTTAAACATGATACTTCATACCACACTTGGGAGCATGAAGTTTCTTTTGATGATAAGAATATAATTGTAAACGGTAAAAAAATACCGGTTTCGGCAGAAAAGGATCCAGCAGCTTTGCCCTGGAAACAATTTAAGGTTGATGTTGTTTTAGAATGCACTGGACGATTTAGAAAAAAAGAAGAAGCAGAACTTCACTTGAAAGCAGGCGCAAAAAAAGTTGTTATGTCTGCACCGGCCAAAGGCAAAGGAGTGCCGACTTATGTCCGTGGAGTTAATTGCGGCAAAGTCAGTGAAGAAAAAGAAGCTGTTATTAACAATGCTTCTTGTACAACAAACTGCATCGCTCCGGTTATGGCAGTACTTGAAGAAACATTCGGCATTGAAAAAGCAATGATGACCACCGTTCATGGTTACACATCGGATCAGAATTTACAGGACGGTCCGCATAAAGACTTGCGCCGAGCTCGTGCCGCAGCGGAAAATATCGTGCCGACAACCACTGGTGCAGCTAAAGCGGTCGGCGAAGTTATTCCTGCGGTTAATGGTATTTTTGACGGCCTGGCCGTGCGAGTGCCGGTTTTGACATGCTCCTTGGCGGATATTACAGCTGTTCTTAAAAAGAATGTAACAAAAGAAGAAATCAACCAAGCGCTTATTGAGGCTTCTAAATCCAAACGTTTTGAAAATGTTCTTTTAACCACTGAAGAAGAGCTTGTGTCTTCGGATTTTGTGGCTAATCCTTATTCTTCAATTGTTGATTTGAAATTGACCAATGTTGTTGGTGATAATCTAGTTAAAGTTATTGCTTGGTATGATAATGAAATGGGTTATTCATATCGTTTGGTTGAAATTGCCGAAATGTTCGGTATGGCTAAATAAAATTTTATGCAAAGAATTTTAAGCGTGAAAACAGTGGATAAAATAGGGGAGGAAGTGTTGCTAAAAGGTTGGGTGCATGCCCGTCGAAATATGGGCAAAATTGTTTTTTTGGATATTCGTGATAGAGGAGGTATTGTTCAAGTGGTTGGTGTTCCGGCAGAGTTAGACGAGACCTCAAACGAAGAACTCAAAAGAGTCCGACCCGAATGGGTGGTGGAAATTCGCGGCATAGTAAATGAGCGAGGCGACAAGCAGAAAAATCCGGATATGCCGACGGGTACGGTTGAGGTTTTAGCCAAACAGTTGACTGTGCTTAACCAATCAGAAACCCCGCCTTTTGAAATAGACAAAGATACCAGCGCTATCTCCGAAGATTTACGACTCAAATATCGCTACTTGGATTTGCGCAGTGATAGAATGACCAGTAATATCCGTTTGCGTGACAAAGTAATTACTTTTTTCCGCGACTACATGCACAAAAATGATTTTGTAGAAATTGAAACGCCTATTTTAATGAAGGGTACTCCAGAAGGGTCGCGTGAATATATTGTTCCATCTCGCCTGCACGCTGGCCAGTTTTATGTTTTGCCGCAATCTCCGCAACAGTTCAAACAACTTTCTATGGTTGCTGGTTTTGAGCGGTATTTTCAGATTGCTCGATGTTTCCGCGATGAAGACCAGCGCGGTGATCGCCAGCCTGAATTCACCCAATTGGACTTTGAAATGTCTTTTGTCACCCAGGAAGATGTGTTGAATTACACTGAAGCGATGTTTGTTGAAATGGTAAAAAAAATAACACCGGAGAAAACAATCAGCCAAATTCCTTTTCCGCGTCTGACTTATGCCGAGGTAATGGATAAATACGGTACGGACAAGCCGGATTTGCGAAAAAACAAAGATGACAAGAACGAATTGGCTTTTTGCTGGATTTTAGATTTTCCCATGTTTGAAAAAGATGAGGAGGGAAACATCAATGCTATGCACCATCCTTTCTGCTCGGTTAAGGAAGAAGACAAAGATTTACTTAGTAGCGATCCGATGAAAGTCAGAGCCAATGCTTACGATTTGGTGTTAAACGGTTATGAATTGAGTAGTGGCAGTATCCGGATACATGAACGGGAATTACAGAAGAAAATATTTGATTTACTAAAAATTTCGGAAGAAGAGCAAAAAACGCGTTTCGGACACATGCTTGAGGCGTTTACTTTTGGCGCCCCGCCGCACGGTGGTTTTGCTCCGGGAATTGACCGTATTGTGATGATTTTAGCTGGTGAACCAAATATTCGCGAAGTGATCGCTTTTCCCAAAACTGGCGATGCCCGTGATTTGATGATGGGCGCGCCAAGTGAAATACCGAAAGAAACTCTAGACGAAGTGCATATAAAAAAGTTGAAGTAGTAATTTTTTCACAAATTTCCACAACAAAAACCTAACAGTTTGTGCTGGTTCATTATAATGATTACAATGATTGTTAAATGAAAGAAATTAAACTTGAACAATTCACCGGTCCGCTTGATTTGCTTTTGCAGCTTATCGGAGAACAGAAGTTGATTATAACCGACATCGCTCTTTCCCAAGTTACAGAGCAGTATTTTGATTATCTGAATAAACTTGAAGAAAATCGCTCTGAAGAACTGGCGGATTTTCTTGTTATCGCCACAAAATTGGTGTATCTTAAATCTCGCCAACTTTTGCCACAGGTAGTTTCAGAAGCTGAGGAAGGGCCGTCTTTGGCAGAGCAACTGAAAATGTATAAGCGGTATCTAGATGCTAGTAAAGAGATAGGTAAGATGTGGAATTATAATTTGCTCGGCTATGGCCGTTTGGAGCCGCCGGTTAAACCTGAGGGATTCGTGTTGCCTGTAAATGCTCGGTTGGATGATCTGAAAAATTCTTTTTTACAAATTATCAAGCGTCTTAAACCGATCAATCTTTTGCCCAGTGCAACAATCGATAGAGCAGTTACAGTAAAAGATAAAATTGAGGCAATTTTTAATTTATTAAAAAAACAGCGCCGCATAAATTTCCGTGATCTTTTAGCAAATGCGGAAAGCAAAACAGAGGTTATAGTCAGTTTTTTAGCACTTCTTGAACTGGTGAAGTCAGGATCAGCGGCAGTTAAACAGCTAAATTCCTTTGCCGACCTTGAAGTTTTAAAAATATAATTCACCCTGTTAAATATTTTTTATACAGGGTTGAAAGCATGGTTTCAAGAATATTATAAATTTAATTATAATAATCTGGGTGAAGTTTATTTAACAGGGTAAATATGTCATTAATTTCAGAGATCGAATCAATTTTATTTGTTGCTTCTAAGCCGCTTTCAGTTAAAAAAATAATTAAAGCAATTGAAGCTGAAGAAGCATCTGTTCAAGAAATCCTCCAAACTTTATGTGATAAATACAACCGACCGGAATCCGGTGTAGTTTTGCTAGAGAATAATAGTGAATGGCAACTTGTTTCAAATCCAATCAATCGTACGGTAGCAGAAAAATTTCTTAAAGCCGAGGTTACCGGTGAATTAACGAGACCCCAGCTCGAGGCTTTAACAGTAATTTCTTATTGTGGTCCGATGACCAGGCCGGAACTCGAACAAATTCGCGGTGTAAATTGCGCTTTAATTTTAAGAAACCTTTTAATGCGCGGGTTAATTAAAGAAAATGAAGATCCAAGCAGTCTTTTGCCAACTTATGAAATAACTATGGATTATTTACGGCATCTGGGAATAAATTCACTGTCAGAATTGCCTGATTACAACACTTTGCACAACCATGAATATGTAATGAAAGTATTGTCGCAGAATTCCGAGGAAACAGTTCAAGAATAAAATTATGCCCAGCAATACAACTTCCAGTGTGCATGTTGAACTATGGAGTTAAATAGTTATTTAGAAAGTTGCTTGGAACCAGTCTTTGTAATAATACAAGAAACAAACACAAGTATTTTTATTAGTTGGGATAAAAGAATAAATTGAAATTAATTAAACAATATCAGCTTTAAGTATTTGTCTCTGAAAGTTAATATGCTGGGTATGTCAAAAAGATTATTTGATTTTATATCTTCTTTTGGTCTGATGATACTGGGCGTCTGCCTTCTTTTTTTATTTACCATATCTTTTGTAAAATCTCCTTCAGAAAATCGTTATAGTTTTCCAAAATCTAATCCGCGCATTGCCGTAGTCGGTGGAGATATATCTGAAGAAGGTTTTCCAAAAAGCCAGCCAATAGTCCCTTTGCCGATAGATAAGTCAAATTATACCGCTACCATGACTGCTTATGCCGCTTATTCGGTTGATGAAAGAAGTAATACAGAACTTTTTAACTTTAACGCGGACGAAGTGCGACCGCTCGCTTCTATTACAAAAATCATGAGCGCAATGGTGCTTATGGATCTGCCAATTAACTGGTCAACTACTACCGTGGTAGCCGAATCCGACTGCGACGAAAGTAGCCATCAATTGATTGCCGGTGAAATATACACCTTGGAAGATTTGTTTACTATTGCTCTTGTCGGTTCTTCTAACAGCGCCATGCGCGTTTTAGTTCGCGAGAGCGGAATAAGCCAGGAAGAATTTATTAATCAGATGAACAAAAAAGCCGAAGAGTTTGGTTTGAGCACATTAAAATTTGTTGAAGTTACCGGACTTGATTCAGATAATGTCGGCAGCGCCAGGGAGGTGGCCAAGCTTTTAACGGAAAGCCTGCAATATAAAAAAATTATTGAAACTTTAAAAATCGGTGAATATTATATTCGACCGGAAAACAAGGAAAAACCGCGCCGACTTTGGAGCACAAACTGGCTTTTGACCAAATGGATACCAAATAGTTTTGACTCAAAAAATATTTGCGGCAAAACAGGTTATATTTATGATTCACGTTATAATTTTACAGTCAGGCTAACAGATGAAAATAACCATGCCATAATCACTGTTATTCTGGGGGCGGAGAGTAACGAAGCCCGTTTTTCCGAGGCGCGTGATTTATCCAATTGGGTATTTGAACATTATCTTTGGCCAGATGAAGAGGGTTATGGCGGACTAACTGAATGATTTTTATTTGAGTTAAGAATGTGATATAATTTATAGATATGAAAATCAATTCGCTCTCAAGATTAAAAAATCTAAAAGACAAACGCGTTTTAGTGCGAGTTGATTTTAATATTCCGATGAGAGGCAAAAAAATTAAAGAAGCTTATAAAATTGAAAAAAGTTTGCCGACAATTAAGTATCTGATAAAAAATAAGGCCAAAATAGTCTTGATTAGCCACTTGGGCCGACCAAAAGGTAGAGATGTAAATTTAAGTTTGAAACCAGTTGCAGAAGAGCTTGCGAAATTACTTAAACGGAAAATTGATTTCATTGCTCTTACCGACAAAGCTTTGGCAAGCAAAAAAACATTTGATGCGATTTCGGAAAAAATTTCTGATGCAAAAAACGGCAGTGTTATTCTCTTGGAAAATATTCGATTTTTAAAAGGCGAAGCAGACAACGAGCCGAAGACAGCAAAAGCTCTCGCGTCTCTCGGAGATATTTTTGTTATTGATGGTTTTGCTGTTGCTCATCGTGATGCCGCTTCTGTGTCTGGCATAGCCAAACATATTCCGACATTTGCCGGATTTTTAATGGAAGAGGAAATTAAAGGATTGTCTCGACTTTTAGAAAAACCCAAGAGACCGTTTATTGCTGTGATCGGAGGCGCAAAAATGAACACAAAAGTTCCGTTAATAAAAAAATTATTGCCAAAAGTTGATTATATTTTAGTCGGCGGTGGAGTGGTTAATACCTGTTTGTGGGCCAATGGTTTAAAAGTCGGCAACTCGATAATTGACAAAGAGTATAAAAAGGAAGCTAAATCATACTGCAAGAATAAAAAAATAATCATGCCAGAAGACTATGTGGTTGGCTTATCCGATGGAACAAAGGCGCATATTGTTGAAATGAACAAAAAATTTAAAATTACAGGCTCAAAATATGGTATTTATGACGTCGGTCCAAAAACAATTACTAAATTCGCAAAAATAATAAAAAAAGCCAATACCTTAGTCTGGAATGGGGCAGTTGGATATTTTGAACAGAAACCGTATGATTGGGGCAGTAAGTCCATAGCCAGATTATTTGCTTCCAGAGCCAAAGGAAAAGCATACGGTGTCACAGGAGGCGGTGAAACAGTTGAAATCATAAAGGGCGTCGGTGTAATGGATGAAATCGATCTTGTATCGACTGGTGGTGGTGCCATGCTTGAATTTTTAAGCGGAAAAAAATTACCTGGCATTAAAGCCGTAATAAAATAATTTATTTTTTTAAATTAAATATTTTTTCTGACGAAAAATATTTAAGGGAGGATATTATTATGCCTATCATGAGCGTCCGTAAAAAGGCACCAGTTTCCATCGCTTCAAAAGCGGAAGAATGCTGTTCGGACACAATGTGCTGTCCATGCAAATTATGCAAGGGACATAGTTTTGGCAAAAAACTAATTATTACATTATTTGGTCTTTTGTTGGTTTATGCCATATTTTATATAGGCACGTTAATCAACAATAACCTGAAGGAGTCTCAATATATTGGACGAGCTGACAAATCAGAGCGGATGATTACAGTCAGTGGCAGTGGAAAGGTCACCGGTCAAAATAATATTGCTGTTACCACTATTGGTTATTCCAACACTGATAAAGAAGTGGCCAAAGCCCAGACCGATAACAAGGCGGTGATGGATCAGGTAATGGTGGATTTAAAAAACATGGGGATAGAGGATGTAGATTTACAGACAAACTATACAATATATCCAGATTATAATTATACCCAGGAGCGAGGGCAGGAATTGATTGGTTATCGCGTAAGCAATACTGTCACTATTAAAATTCGAGATTTAAGCAAAATTAATGACGTTCTGGGATTAGCCGGAAAATACGGTGCAACTGAAGTCAGTGGTTTGAATTTTACCATTGATGAACCAAGCAATCTAAAAGATGAAGCTCGCAAGAAAGCTCTTGAAGATGCAGCGAAAAAAGCCCAGTATTTAGCTGAATCGCTCGGAGTTAGATTGGGTGAAGTGGTAAGTTATAGTGAATATGAGGCAGACGCCTATTTGCCGAAATATTATGCTGCTGAAGGCGGTGGCATGGGCGGTAGTCCTGAAACTGTTGCAGGCGGCAGTAAAGATGTTGTTATGGATGTGAATGTTACTTTTGAACTAATTCCTGTGAGCCGTTGTAAATAGAAAAGAAATCAAAGAGGCTGGTAAAAATCCAGCCTCTTTTTTTATCACTTCTCCTGTGATACAATAGATTTTAAGGTGTAATATTTATATATCAATAAGTACATTTTGTTGTATAGCTTATGAAAATAAAAAAAATACAAGCGAGAGAAATTCTTGATTCACGCGGCAATCCAACAGTAGAGGCAAGTGTAGTATTGTCCAATAATTTATTTGTCAGCGCTAAAGTTCCGTCTGGCGCTTCTACCGGAGCTCACGAGGCTTGGGAGTTGCGCGACGGTGGAAAGCGTTATGGCGGCAAAGGTGTTGCTAAGGCAGTTAAAAATGTTAATAATATTATCGCTAAAAAAATTATAGGCATGGATACTGGAGATTTGATCAATATTGATGAAAAAATGATTGAGTTGGATGGTACAAAAAATAAATCCAAATTAGGCGCTAATGCAATTTTGTCAGTTTCCCTAGCTGTTGCCCGAGCTGGTGCTGCCGCTAATCGTCAGCCGCTTTACAAGCACCTTCGTCGTTTATATAAAATCAAGGAAAACAATTGGCGTTTGCCAACACCAACCATGAATATTATAAACGGCGGCGCTCACGCTGACTCCGGACTTTCTATTCAAGAGTTCATGATAATACCCGAACACCGTCTTTTTCGAGAACGTGTTCGCGCCGGTACAGAAATATTTCATACTTTAGCTCAGATACTTAAAAAACGAGGCTACACGACTGCGGTAGGCGACGAAGGAGGTTTCGCGCCTAAATTAAAAGGCAACGAGGCCGCTCTAAAAATAGTGGTTGAGGCGATAAAAAAAGCCGGCTATAAGCCGGGTCAAAATGTATTTTTGGGTTTGGATGTGGCTGCTTCTGAATTTTATTCAGATGGTAAGTATTTTTTTGAAAAAGATAAAGCCGGTCGATCTTCTGACAAAATGATAGACACGCTTGAATCATGGGTTAAAAAATATCCTCTAATATTGATTGAAGACGGTTTAAGCGAAGATGATTGGGTTGGTTGGAAAGAAATGACTAAACGCATGGGTAAAAAAACGATTTTAGTAGGCGATGATTTATTTGTTACTAACCCTGAAATATTCGCTCGGGGTATTAAAGAAAAAGTAGCTAACGCTATTTTAATAAAAGTCAATCAAATCGGAACAGTGACTGAGACAATGCAGACTATCAAAATGGCTAAAACCAATGGTTATAAAATTAATGTTTCTCACCGAAGCGGTGAAACTGCCGATACTTTTATTGCAGATTTGGCGGTAGCGGTAAATTCTGATTATATTAAAACAGGTTCACTCTCGCGTTCCGAACGGGTAGAAAAATACAATAGATTAATGGAGATAGAAATGGAACTGGGAATATAGAATATTATTTATGGTTAAAACGTTAAAAAAAATAAAACCAACTGTTCTTGTTATCTTGGACGGTTGGGGTTTGGCGTCAGAGAACAATAAGGGTAATCCAATTATTCCAAAAAATGCCCCTAATTTTTTTAGTTGGTTAAAAAAGTATCCTAATACAAAGTTGCACGCCAGTGGCACAGCTGTTGGTTTAACCAAAGGCGAAGATGGAAACTCTGAAGCCGGTCATCACAACCTTGGTGCTGGTAGGGTTGTTAAGCAAGATAAGCTCTTTATCAACCAGGCTATTGCTGATGGCACTTTTTACAAAAACAATGCGTTTATGCAGGCACTTCATCATCTGCATAAATATAAAACATCAGCGCATGTGATGGGTTTATTATCAAACCACAACAGCGCCCATTCTTGTCCGGAGCATCTTTACGCTCTCCTGGAGTTATTAAGGCGTGAGGATGTCAAGCATGTGTATTTGCATCTATTTACCGACGGTCGCGACTCCGGACAGCACGATGCTCTTCATCAGTTAAAAAAATTGAGAGAAAAAATGACTGGTAATGAAAAAATTGCGACAATTATGGGTCGTTTTTATGCCATGGATCGCGGTAAAAATTGGCAGCGCGTACGCTCGGCTTATGAGGCGATAGTATCAGGCAAAAGTAAACGCTGTACCGCTCATAGTGTTGAAGAAGCTATTTCTCAGGCATATAACAGTAATGAGACAGATGAATTTATTTGCCCCACTGTAATTATGGAGGATGGCAAGCCAACAACAACAGTAAAGGATAATGATATTATATTATTCTTTAATTTAAGATCTGATCGAGCTAGAGAATTGACCAAAGCATTTGTTCAAAAGAATTTTGAAAACTCAAACGGCAATGGCCATGCTTTTAAGCGTTCTCGCATGCCGGAAAATACCCGTTTTGTTGCTATGACCGACTTTGGTCCGGATTTACCAGGAGTGTTAACCGCTTTTCCCAGTCGTGATATAAAAAACAGTTTGCCGCAAGTGCTTTGTCCAAGAAAACAATTATACATGGCTGAAACAGAAAAATACGCTCATGTTACATATTTTTTTAATGGTGGTTACAGTCGTCATTTCTGCGATGAGCGTTGGGTAAAAATAGCTTCTCAAGTAGTTGAAAGTTATGCTGAAAAACCAGAAATGAGCGCTGAGATAATTACTAACATGCTTGTTCGTTCACTTGAAAATGACGGCTATGAATTTGCTTGTGTTAATTATGCTAACCCTGATATGGTAGCTCATACAGGAGATATGAAAGCGACAACTATTGCAATAAGGGCAGTTGATCGCGAAGTGGCACGACTAGTTAAGGCAGTTGCAAAAATGAACGGACAGGTTATAATAACCGCCGACCATGGAAATGCTGAAGAGTTGGTTAATTTAAAGACTGGTGAAGTAGATACTGAGCATTCCACAAATTTAGTACCATTTATAATTATTGGCGATAATTATCCTAAGAAAAAAATTAAATTGCATCGTAATGGTAAGCTGTCAGACGTGGCGCCAACTATATTAAAAATGATGGGGATAAAAAGTCCGCGCGAGATGACCGGTAAATCGTTGATATAATATTTTTTATGCAAAATAAATATAAACCAGTAGCTTTAATTATCATGGATGGATGGGGAATAGCGCCGGATGGTGAGGGTAATGCAATAACGCGGGCAAAAACTCCGCGTATGGATGAATTTATAAAAAATTATCCAGTAATGAATCTTATTGCTTGCGGTACAGAGGTTGGTTTATCTTTTGGAGAAATGGGAAACTCAGAAGTGGGACACCTGAATATTGGTGCTGGCCGAGTTTACTATCAAACACTTCCAAGAATAGATAACGCTATTGCTAGCGGTGCCTTTTTTAGTAATCCTGCTTTTTTAGAAGCGATTGAACATGTTAAAAAACATAAATCAAAACTCCATTTAATGGGAGTTGTTTCAAGCGGCAAGGTGCATGGAAGCGATGAACACTTATATAAACTTCTAGAGTTGGCAAAAAAGCAAGGCTTGTCAAAACAGGTATTTGTTCACGCGTTTTTAGATGGGCGGGACACGCTTTATAATTCTGGGCGATATTTTATCGAAACTTTGCTCAATAAAATGAAAGAGCTAAAGGTAGGCCGTCTGGCTTCTTTGGCTGGAAGGTATTGGGCTATGGATCGAGATAATCATTGGGACCGAATACAGAAAGTTTATTTAATGATGACTCAGGGCGAGGCAGATCGTACCGCTATTGATCCTTTACAGGCGATTGACGGAGCTTATGCTAACAACAATTTTGATGAAGAATTTCTGCCTACTGTTTTAACTGAAAAAAACGGCAAGCCTGTTTCTGTTATCGCTGAAAACGATGCGGTAATTTTTTTCAATTTTCGGCCTGATCGTGCCAGAGAGATTACCAAGTCATTTATTTTACCGGAATTTGATAAATTTGAACGTAAAGAAATTCCTAATTTATTTTTTGTTGGCATGTCTGAATATGAAAAAGATTTACCGGTAAACAAGACCGCATTTCCACCAATGGCAGTAATTAATGGTTTGGCTGAAACAGTTAGCAAAGCCGGCTTAAAACAGTTTCATATAGCAGAAACTGAAAAATATGCTCATATTACTTTCTTTTTAAACGGTACGCGGGAAGATCCGTTTCCCGGAGAAGATCGAAAGATTATTCCTTCGCCAAAGGTGGCATCATATGACGAGCAGCCGGAGATGTCAGCGCCGATTGTGGCCAAGGAAACAATAAAAGCAATTGAAAGCAATAAATACGATTTTTTTGCCATCAATTTTGCAAATCCCGACATGGTTGGTCACACGGGAAATTTTGAAGCTACCGTAAAGGCTTGTGAAGTTGCCGACGCCTGCGTTGGCGGTATAGTTGACCATGTTTTGGCAAAAGGTGGAGCAGTTGTGATTACTGCTGACCACGGCAATGCTGAAGAGGTGGTAAATTTACAGACTGGAGAAATCGACAAAGAACACTCGACAAATGTTGTTCCGCTTTTTATTATTAATCAGGATTTATTAGGACAAGCCGGACCCTCGGGCGATCCTCCAGAAGGGGATTTGAGTCTTATGCCGTCGGTTGGAATTTTAGCTGATGTTGCTCCAACAGTATTAAATTTATTAGGCGTAACGCAGCCTGAAGAAATGACAGGAAGAAATTTAATTTAGATTTTGGCCGCATGATATAATTTGTTTGCGTATTTCATTTACGGCCATATCTTCCGCTTCTTTTAGGCTTTGTCCAAATATAGAAAATTCAGCGTTTAGTTTATTTCCACGTGAGCCAAAAGATTTGGAGATTTGCAATGCATCGTAATTTTTGTCCACGGTCAGATGGCCGTGGATTTTGTTTGGCTCTTTTAAGTCTTCAAACATCAATAAAATTATTCTAGTGTCAGGAGAAGAAGCCATTAATTCATGAATCAGGTCGGATAAATCACTCTCGCTCGCTCCTGATCTAATGAAATCATCCCGAGTAATTGAACTCCAGGCTAGGCCCGAAGATGAATCGAGCTGTACATTGGACAGAGCGCGACCCCAGAGTTTTAAGGTGGGAATTGTTTTTGTTCGGTAAAGATTCTGAATAATTTTTTCACGCTCGGCGCCGAGGTTTATAAGTTTTCCAGCCAGCGACAGGGTTTGAGGTGTTACATTTGGTGTTTTGAAACTTCGGGTGCGGGCTATCATACCAGTAAGGATGATTGTTGCGCTTTCAGAGTTTGTCGCAGATCCAATTTGATCAAAAGTTTTATACACAATTTCTGAGACAGAAGTAGCTGTTAAGTCAACCAAATTAATAGTGCCAAAATGTTCGTTGCCCGGCTGGTTGTCAATATTAACAATTGGAGTGCGATAGAACAAGTCAGTATTATTGAAAAAAATATCTCCAAGTGCTTCAAAGTCAACAGCGCCTAAACAAAAAATTAAATCGTATTTGAAGGATGTTTGAAGGGTGCGCAAATTATTTTTTGCTATTACTCCCTGTTTAGGCGTCAAGTGAATCGAGAGCCAGTCGTCTTTTATGTCATAGCTTAAAGTTTCAATTTTTGTTTTTGAAACATCAACCTTAATAGTAAATTTATGCAAATGAGATAATTCAGGCTTAATTTCCTTAACTCCACCAATAAATGAAAGATGAGACGGTAGAATAAAATTACTAGAAACAAGCTCTGTGTGTTTGCCTCGGTCGGATAAATATTTTTTTAACGCCAAAGCCCCAGCTACAAAATCATCATTTTTGCTGGCAGCAAAAATTACAAGCGGTCGTTCGCTTGTGTCAATAAGCTTTTTTAGTTGAGTAATAGTGTTTAGCATAGTCTTTGGCAGTTGAACTAATGATTATATATAAAATCTGAGTTATTGTCAACGGTTAATATTTGGCTAATTTTAGCTGTGTTTTTATCAACAATTATATCTTTTGGCCAACTCTTGCGAAAAATAAGCTTTGATTACTTGCTTTCAAACACATTTACTTGTAAAATTATATCATACCGCGATAGGTAAATAGTGTAATTGTCGCAAATATTATTTATTATGCCTATCGTATTTTTACATAGCAATATTATGGAAATCCCGAAAGCATACGAGGCAAAAAATTACGAGGATAATATTTATTCCCGCGAGCAATCATCGGGGTTTTTTTCGCCAGATGTTCCGCCACCTTGGGTAAAAGAGCTCAGTGATACTGAGAGGCAAGTTTTTTCTATGGTATTACCACCACCGAACGTTACTGGTGTTTTACACATGGGCCATGCGGCTATGCTGGCGATTGAAGATTTGATTACCCGATATCATAGAATGAAAGGCGATTATACTTTATGGCTGCCAGGAACTGATCACGCCGCTATTGCTACGCAGACAAAAGTCGAGAAGCTTTTAATGGGAAAAGGCATACAAGATCCAAAAAAAGAACTTGGACGGGAAAGGTTTTTATCTGAAGTAGATAAGTTCGCTCAAGAGTCCCATGACACCATTGTAAACCAGTGTAAAAAAATGGGTTCTAGTTTAGATTGGGAGCGAGAGGCTTTTACCTTGGATCAGTCGAGGACTTTGGCGGTTAGAACGGTTTTTAAAAAAATGTACGATGACGGTTTGATTGAACGCGGGTATAGAATTGTAAATTGGTGCCCGCGATGTCATTCCACTTTGGCTGATGACGAGGTTGAATACCGGGAGCAATCGGCCAAAATTTATACATTTAAATATTCATCGGATTTTCCTTTTGCTATTGCCACGACCAGACCAGAAACCAAGTTAGGCGACACAGCAGTGGCGGTTAACCCAGAAGATAAAAGATATAAAAAATTTATCGGTAAAGTATTTGAAGTCAAAAGTTTTGCCAACGGCGCTGATTTACAGATTAAAATTATTGCCGAAGGGACGGTAGATAAAAACTTTGGCACTGGCGCAGTTGGCGTGACGCCTGCTCACAGCCATGTTGATTATGAAATGGCTGAAAAAAATAACCTACCAGTCATTAAAATAATCGACGAAGATGGTAAAATGACGCTGGAAGCTGGTAAAACTTACCAAGGTTTGTCAGTTAAGGAAGCGCGTAAAAAAGTGGTTGAATATTTGCGCGAGCATGACCTGTTAGAAAAAGAAGAAGACGCACCGAATAATTTATCGGTTTGTTATCGTTGCGATGCGTCTATTGAACCACTGCCTTCGCGTCAATGGTTTATCAAAGTAAATAAAAAGTTTAAGTTGGGTCAATCGAAAATTCAAGGGATAAAAACCGGAAAAGAAACAACTTTGAAGGAGCTGATGCAGGCTGTAGTGAGAAAAGGTCAGGTCAAAATTATTCCTGATCGTTTTGAAAAAATTTATTTTAATTGGGTGGATAATTTACGCGATTGGTGTATTAGCCGTCAAATTTGGTATGGCCATCAAATTCCGGTTTGGTATAGAAAAGACCCCCAGTCTCTCGATAAAAATTATGAGACTGACAAAAGAGAAGTGCATGTCGGAGTTGAGCCGCCAGTTGACTCTGAAAATTGGGAACAAGACCCTGATACTTTGGATACTTGGTTTAGTTCTGGCTTGTGGACTTTTTCAACTCTTGGCTGGCCAAAGGAAACCGATGACCTCAAAAAATATCACCCAACTTCAGTGCTTGAGACTGGTTATGATATCTTATTCTTCTGGATTGCTCGAATGATTTTAATGACCACTTATACCTTGGGCGATGTCCCTTTTGAAACAATTTACCTGCACGGCTTAGTAAGAGATGATAAGGGGAGAAAGATGAGCAAGTCATTGAATAACGTAATCAATCCTTTAGATATGATTGATAAGTTTGGCGCTGATGCTACGAGACTGTCTCTTCTAATCGGTTCAACACCTGGAAATGATTTGAAACTTTCTGAAGACAAAATTGCCGCCTTTAGAAATTTTACTAATAAGTTGTGGAATATTTCACGATTTATTCTTACCAACGTTAAGACAACCAGTGAAAATAAGCCAGAAGCAAAAACCGCTGCTGATCAGTGGATATTAAGCCGATTGAATGAAATAGTTGAGATGACTACTCGAAACATTGAGCAGTATCATTTTTCCATTGCCGGAGAAAAGTTGCGTGATTTTACCTGGGGAGAATTAGCTGATTGGTATTTAGAGATCGCAAAAATCGAAGAAGATAAGTCGGAAATATTAAGTTATATACTGAATACAATTTTAAAACTATGGCATCCCTTTATGCCTTTTGTTACAGAGGCGATTTGGCAGGAAATGAAAAAAGATAATTTGCTTTTAGTAGAAAAATGGCCCGAACAATTGCCAATTGAAGCTACAAATAGTGTTTCAGATTTTGAAGTAATAAAAAATATTATTACTGGTATCAGATCGATTAGAGCTGATTATAAAATTGAACCTGCAAAAAAATTAAATGTATCAATCAGTGCTGGTAAACTTTTTCTACTACTTAGTGATAGTTCTGCGATAATCAAAGGTTTGTCGCGACTTGAGGATTTGATTATTGACGAAAAGGTGGAGAAACCGGAGGGCTGTGCTGGTTTTGTTGAATCAGGATCTGAAGTTTATATAAATTTATCCGGCATTATTGATTTTAAAAAGGAAAAAGATAGGATTTCAAAAGAGATTGCGTCTGTTAATCCGTATATTTTAAGCCTAGAAAAAAAACTCTCCAACAATGAGTTTGTGAATAATGCGCCAAAGGAAGTAGTAGAAATTGAACGGCAAAAATTAAAAGACGCCGAGGAAAAAATTAGCAAGTTAAACATCCAACTGCAAAACCTTTCATAACTTATTGATTACTATTTTTTATTATGAAAATAAATACTGATGCAAAAAAAATTGAACAAATCCTAACTCGCGGAGTGGAGAACATATATCCAAACAAAGATTTTTTGGAAGAAAAACTTAAATCCGGCGAGTGCTTGACTCTTTATACTGGCTATGATCCGACGGCGTCAACTTTGCATATTGGTCATGGGATTACTTTGCTTAAACTGCGCCAATTTCAGGAATTAGGACATAAAGTGATTATGTTGATAGGGGATTTTACCGGCATGATTGGTGATCCGACTGATAAAAGTTCTGCTCGTCAAAAATTGACTCGAGAAGAAGTGTTAAAAAATTGTAAGCAATATAAAAAGCAATCTGCCTCAGTTATTAATTGGAGCGGCAAAAATTCTGCTCAATTAAAATATAATAGCAAATGGCTGGCTAAATTAAATTTTGCTGAGGTGGTAGAACTCACTTCGAATTTTACCGTTCAGAGGATGTTGGAGCGTGACATGTTTGAACGAAGAATGAAAGAAGAAAAACCGATTTATCTTCACGAATTTCTATACCCTTTGATGCAAGGGTATGACAGTGTAGCCATGGATGTTGATGGAGAAGTTGGCGGCAATGATCAGACCTTTAACATGCTTGCTGGTCGAGATTTAATGAAAACCTTAAAGAATAAAGATAAATTTGTTTTAACAACCAAGTTGCTTGCCGATGAGACTGGCAAAAAAATGGGAAAGAGTGAAGGCAATATGATTGCCTTAACCGACACTGCTGAAGATATGTTTGGCAAAGTAATGAGCTGGTCTGATGAAATGATTTTATTAGGTTTTGAATTGACAACCAGTGTGACTGTTGAAGAAATAAATCAGATTGGCAGGGAATTAAATTCTGGTGCTAACCCAAGAGATTATAAATTGAGATTGGCATATGAAGTAGTGCGTACTTTTTTAGGTGATTCTGCAGCAAGTAAAGGGAAAGATTTTTTTAAAACGGTAATTCAAAGCAAAGAGGCGCCGACGCAAATTTCTGAGATTAAACCATCAGATTATGAAATTACAACTTTATTGGTTGAATCAAATATTTGCAAAAGCAAATCGGAAGTAAGGCGAGTGATTGATGAGGGCGGTGTAAAGATAAACGACGAAAAAGTTGAATCAGGCGACTATTTTGCCAAAGTAAAATCCGGAGACATAATAAAAAAAGGAAATCGTTGGTTTGTAAAAGTTGTATAAATGTTTATGGAGGAGATTATAATTAGTTTGCTAAAAAAATACGGTGCAACCGGTGAAATCAAGCTATCAAAACCACCTAAGCCAGAGTTGGGTGATTTTGCTTTTTCATGTTTTTCTTTAGCCAGAGCCAAAGGCGACAATCCTTCAGAATTTGCATCAGCTTTAGCGGAAAAGATGAACAAGTTGAAACCTCAGTCTATAGAAAAAATAATCTCAGCAGGGCCTTATGTAAATATATTTATTAAAACCGAGGCAGTGGCTAAAGAAATTGTACAGGAAGTTTTAAAGAAGAAAGATAAGTACGGCCACGACCAATCAGGCAAGGGCCAAAAAGTTCTTTTGGAATATCCTTCTAACAATACGCACAAAGAAATCCACGTTGGTCATTTGCGAAATATTTGTATTGGCAATTCTTTAGTTAATCTGTATCAAGCTAGAGGGTATGCTCCGATACCAGTTAATTATATAAATGATTTTGGCGCTCATGTAGCCGTCTGTTTGTGGGGTATTCAACAATTCCATCCTAATGAAAGATCGACAACTGATACTCAGAAATGGCTCGGCCAGGTTTATGCTGAAGCAAGTTATTATTTAAAAAATCACCCTGAAAAAAAAGAAGAAGTTGCATTGTTGCAGAAAAAACTTGAAGCAAAAGATAAAAGCATCTGGCCTCTTTATCAAAAAACGCGTCAATGGAGCTTGAAAAAATTTGAAGCAGTTTACCGTGAGCTTGGTGTGCGCCATAAGAAGGTATTTTATGAAAAAGACATTAAACCACTTGGTCAAAAGGTCGTGGACGATTTGTTGGAATCAGGAAATGCAAAAATAGGTGATAAAGGAGCAATAATTGTTGATATGACTGCTGATGGTCTTGATATAGGTTTGCTTAGAAAAAGCGATGGAACCGGGCTTTATCTTACTTCAGATCTTGGTTTGGCCTTAGTAAAAAATAAATTTTTTCCTAACATAAAAGAAAGTATTCATATAACCGGGACCGAACAAAATTTTTATTTTAGGCAACTATTTAAAATTCTTGATTTAGCCGGTTATAAATTCAAAATGACACATGTCGGCTATGGCTTAGTCAATTTACCGAGCGGGAAGATGTCCTCTCGGGCGGGTACTGTAATTTTATATGAGGATGTGTATAATGAAGTTTTTGAAAAAACCGTAGCTGAAACATCTACTCGTCACATTGATTGGCCAAAAGAAAAAATTAAAATAACGGCTCGGGCTCTGGCTTTTGCTGCAATCAAATTTGATTTTTTAAAACACGAGTCAGCCAAAGTAATAATTTTTGACCCCAAGACCGCCACTTCATTTGATGGCTTCACCGGTCCATATGTGCTTTATACCATAGCTAGAATTTTAAGTATTATTAAAAAAAGCGGAAAGAATAAACAAATACATAAGGCCAACCTCGATAAATTAACTGAACCAGAAGAAAAAAATATTATTTTACGAATAAAAGAGTTTTCTGATCACGTTGCAAAAGCCCTAAATAATTACAATCCTTCTGTGGTGGCAAAGTATTCTTTTGATTTAGCGAAGCTTTATAATGATTTTTATGGCAAACACAGTGTTATTAACGCTTCTTCTAAGGAGATTATCTTAGCAAGAGTTGCTTTGTCAAAAGCCGTGCTTATTGTTCTTAAAAATGCTCTTAATCTGCTTTCTATTGAGTCAATTGAAGAGATGTAGGTTTTTGTCCACATAAAAAAATTTTTGATAAAAATATCAAAAAGGTGTATTATAATTTATAAGTATTAAATTTATTATTAATAATTTTTTAAATTTATGATTTTTAAGCGTCAAAATACCTCGGCTGAGGAGGTTGAAGAGATAATGGATGAAGAAGCTTACGAAGAAATCGGCCAACCAGATGACAATGTTGATACCATAGTAGGACCGTCAGTAAATGTAGAAGGTGATTTTGCCTCTGAAGGAAATATAATTGTTAAAGGAACAGTAACTGGTAGTGTTAATACCAGTAAAACTTTATTAGTTGAACCAGGCGCAAAGATAGTTGCCAATGTCAAAGCAGGTAGTGCAACGATTGCAGGCGAGGTAAGAGGCAACATGAAAGTGCGTGAATATGTTGAATTGACATCTACTGCTCGAGTGGTTGGAGATATTGAGGCCTCTACTATCGCTATGGAATCTGGCGCCCTACTTTTCGGGAAAGTAACAATGCCTGGTCTTGAAGCTTCGGAAACGCGAAGTGGACGTGGCAGCCGCTCTCGTCGGAATGAAGATAACAGCAACCAGGGGGCAGTTTAATCTGGGCCTCTTTTATGTACGTTTACCTTTACGACAATTATTTAAACAACCGAAAATACCAGTCAACCCTAAAACAAATTGAGATTCGTCTCGTTGATTATGGGATTGCTGGTAAAATTTTGCGTTTAAATACGTATATCGATGTAAAGCCGATTATCGACGATGAAATTCGCCGTGGAGCAAAGAATATAGTGATCGTCGGTAATGATCGAACTTTTGGCCATGTGCTGTCTCGTGGAGCAACTTGTGATTGCGTCTTTGGTTTTTTGCCGATCGGTTCCGAAAATACAATTGCAGAAGTTTTAGGTATTCCCGAAGGTGTTCCAGCGGCCGATGTGTTAGCTCGTAGGCGTAAGCAGAAGCTTGATGTTGGTTGGTTTAATAATCGATATTTTGTTTCTCAGCTACATGTTCCGCCGGCAAAAATTCGTGTTGTTTATGATGAGCGTTTTCAGGTTACTACGCCATACAAAATGGAAGTCGTAGTATGTAACTTCCAGCCATTTTATTGGAAAAAAAATAAGCACGACCGCGAGGAGTTCGTCGTTCATCCTCAGGATGATAAATTAGAAGCCTTTTTAAGGCCGATTACAAAAAAGGGTTGGTTTGGTTATCAATACGAGGATCCAAGCATTTTCCCGTTTGAAGAAATGGAAATCATTGGTGAGAAAGGACCTTTTGTGGTTGAGGCTGATGGCAAAACAACAAAAGAAGTGAAGGTAAAAATCAAATTAGCCAAAGATAAGATTCAGATGATTGTCGGTAGAGATAGAAAGTTTTAGATTACGCTTACAGAGTCAGGGTCTTGAACTTTTGTTAACTTTCAGCTATTATCGATTAACAGTTCGCGCGGGTGGCGAAATTGGTAGACCTGCCTGCCGGCAGGCAGGCGCACTACTATAGGATTAGATATGTATGCTGTTTATGTTTTAAAAAGTATTTTCAGAAATTATATTTACGTTGGTTTAACCAATTGTTTAGATAGAAGAATTGCTGAACATCAACGCGGCAAAGAAAAAACAACCGCGCCGTATAGCCCTTTTAAATTTATATACAGTGAAAATTTTTCAGATAGGTTATCTGCACGAAAAAGAGAAAAATATTTAAAATCAGGCATTGGTAAAGAATGGATTAAAAATAATTTATTATGACATTAGCGCGGGTGGCGAAATTGGTAGACGCACTACCTTGAGGTGGTAGCGGTCGCAAGATCTTGGAGGTTCGAGTCCTCTCCCGCGCACGTTTTTTACATTTTTTTATGTTTAGAATTATCATTGGTTTATTAATTGTAGCCTTCGGTACCGTTATGATTTTTAAATCAGAATGGTTTTTTCAGAATTTCGGCTCTGTTGCTTGGGCGGAAGATAATTTAGGCACTTCTGGTGGCAGTCGTTTATTTTATAAATTATTAGGTTTAGTTTTAATTTTTGTTGGCATGTTAGTTGCCACAAATCTTATGACTGGTTTTCTCATGGCAACACTTGGCCGTTTATTCGTAAAATAATATGCCACATTCAGGTACTGCTTTAATCGATCCGGCAAAAATTTTAGATAAACTAAAACTTGGCGAAGGCATGCGCGTTGCGGATTTTGGTTGCGGCAGAACCGGTCATATTACATTTCAGTTAGCTCCTCGGGTCGGAGAGCGCGGTGTTGTTTACGCTCTTGATATCATGAAAGATGTTTTGGAAAGCATTAAAAGCCAGGCTCGCTCCGGTGGGTTTGAAAATATTCAAACTATTTGGAGTGACATAGAAAAGACGGGCGCTGCTTCTCTGCCTGAAAACAGTCTGGATGCTGGTTTTTTTATGAATGTAATGTTTATGTTAAAAAATCGCCCAGATGCTATTAAAGAAGCGGCTCGTTTAATAAAAAAAGACGGCTATTTAGTAGTCGTTGATTGGGCAAAGAAATTAGGTCCTCTTGGACCTTTGCCTGAGCAAATGATTGATCAGGCTGAATTGAAAAATATAGCCGATAATGAGGGTTTTGATTTTACAGAAGACATACCCATCGGCGAGTATCATTTTTGTCATGTATTTAAGAAAAAAAGCGTATGAATGTCATCAGTATAATGAATTTATTTGATTGGTATTATTGGTTTCATCAGCCATATATTGCCCGGGGCATGACCATGTGGATTTGGGTAATATTTTTTCTTTTTTTTGTTTTTTCAGGACTAGTATTAAAATTTATAAGTCAGAGAATAGAGACTAATTACCTTAAAAAAACCATAAATAGTTTTAGTAATATCGGATTGTCTGTTGGACTTCTGGGTTTGCTTTGGATGTTTTTCAGGCAGGAAAGAGTTCCTTTTTTGGCTTGGCGTTTTTGGCTGATTATTATATTTGGAATAGCTATATGGCGTAAAATAGTAAATATAATTTTTTTAGTGCGACGAGCGCCGATCATCAAAAAAGAACAGGCTGAAAAAATAGCTAAAGCAAAATATTTGCCTAAATAGGCAAGTAATATATGGGTCATGGCAAACGGCGGTTAGGCGAGTGGGGCGAAGATATAGCTGTGAATTTTTTACGCCGACACAAATTCGAAATTATTGAAAGAAATTTTTACACTGATTACGGAGAGATAGATATCGTCGCCAAATCCGGCGGCGATTATTATTTTGTGGAAGTAAAAACACGTAGGCAGAGAGTCTTGGCCAATGATTTAGCTATCGGAGCAAAGAAGCGACAGTCTATGGAGCGAGCGATGAAAAAATATTGTTTGCGGCGGAACATTGGTGATACCAACCTAATTACCGCAGGTATAATTATTTGGCCTAATCGAATTAAAAAAACCGTTATGATTCGATTTGTAATTCTGCGCTATTAGAGGTTGACAGTGCAATTTTCGTGGAGTATTATAGCGGCAATAAAATAATTATTATTGGTGTTAAAAAGTTAAAAATAATTTTGTCTATGGCTAATAAAAATGAACAATCTTTTGTCATTATTAAACCTGACGGCGTACAGAGATCTATGATTGGGGAAATAATTCATAGGATTGAGCGCACTGGATTGAAACTTGTGGCTCTAAAATTAGTTCTGCCAACCGAAGAACAATGTTGGTCGCATTACAATAAAGACGATGCCTGGTTTGAATCCAAAGGGGTAAAAATGCTTGAGAGCCGTAAGTTAGCTGGACTTCCAGTTGATAAAGAAGCTGTTGAGTATGGCAAAGATATTGTTAGAGCGCTTGTTAAATTTATGACTTCTGGTCCGGTTGTAGCTATGATATGGCAGGGGAATGAGGCGGTTGGCATTGTTAAAAAAATTGTCGGCGGAACTGAACCGTTAACTTCTGATGTTGGTACTATCCGAGGTGATTTAACTTTGGACTCTTATGATTTAGCCGGTGGAGATGAGAGGGCTGTGCGCAATTTGATACACTGCTCAGATAAACCAGAAGAAGCTATGCGAGAGATTGCGATTTGGTTTAAGTCAGAGGAGATTTTAAAGTATCGCTTGTTGGCTGAAGAAGTTTTATATGATGTAAATTTGGATGGCATATTGGAGTAGTGCAGTAATTTGCTCAGTCATTTTTTAAGCCAAAAATATCAATAAAAATCGGTTTTTTGACCGATTTTTTATTATTTAGTATAATATAGGTGTTCCTGTTAGAGACAATAACTGTTCTACAAAGTACATGTGAAGGTTAGCCAAATTTGTTTAAGCCCGTGGGCTTAACGTGAGGCCTACCACCTAGTAATTAGGGACATGTTACCCTGTTTTTAGCAGGAATAATAAAAAATATCTCAACTGTATGTTGAGATATTTTATTAGTTTATTTTACGGAAATAATCAATAATTTCCTCTTCACCCATATAACAATCGCCGCTGTCATATAGGAGAGGTACACCGAGTGTTTCAGCTGAAATGCCGCATAGCTGCGAACGAGCCATAAGCTCGTTTGCATATTGACCGCTTAGGTCAATGTTTTTCATTTCTATATCGTACTTTTTGTCTAAGCCATTATTAGTAATGAATTTTTCAACATTTATACAGTGTGGACAATCTGGACGAAAATAAAGAGATAGTGAGCCAATTGGGCCGGTGCCTTTGCGGGTAATTGCCCAAATCATTAAACTGGCAATAATTCCGATAAAGACAATTAGAACAATATTGTTTTTTGTCGATTTTTTCATATTAACAGTTAAATTGTCAAAATATACTATCATGTATATGTCGCTTTGGCAAGATAAAAAAATGTAGAAAAATAAAAAAACCCGACGTAATGTCGGATTTTTTGCAATAAAATTTATGCGGCTAATTTTTTACGAAGCGTCCGGCGGCAAGTTGAACAGCTTTTTACATTCTTTCCTGCGAGCTTAATGGTTTGCAGGTTTGGTTTTTGTCGTCTAGGAACTTTAACATTTGAATGGCTGACACTATTTGCTCTCGACGCTCCTTTGCCGCAAAGCTGGCAAGTCCGGCTCATATTGAATTTGTAGCTATAATAAGTTATAATAATCGCATTATAAGCATTTTTATTTATTTTGTCAACCCCGCCACATAGGTTGGGTCAAAAAACCATGAACCCTCTTCAGCTAATATTTTATTTTCTTGTTATTGTACCCTCTGCGATTATTCATGAATATGCACATGGCTGGATGGCCAATCGCCTAGGAGATCCGACTGCTAAATATGCCGGTCGGCTAACTTTAAACCCAAGAGCGCACATTGATACTTGGGGTACTATAGTTATGCCTTTGCTTTTATTTTTTTTATCAAACGGCACTTTTTTGTTTGCCTATGCCAAGCCAGTACCATACAATCCATATAATTTACGCGATCAAAAATGGGGACCGGCCCTTGTTGGTTTAGCTGGGCCGATGGCAAATTTATTATTAGCAGTTTCATTTGCATTGCTAGTACGCATTTTTCCCATGGCTTATGTTAGTCAATTTTTCTTTATTATTGTCTATGCCAATGTTCTGCTTATGGTTTTTAACTTGATTCCCATTCCACCTTTGGACGGATCAAAAATTCTTTATGCCATATTACCGGATTCGGCTCGAAATATACGTATTTTTCTTGAGCGATATGGTTTTATTATTTTACTAATATTTATTTTCTTTTTGTTTGATTTAATTATTCCGATAATACAGTGGATTCTCGGTCTGTTAATTGGTTTTTAATAATTATTAATCTTAAAAGTATGAAGCTTATTCTTCGTTGGCTTGTCAGCGCCGGGGCGCTGATGCTTATCGCCATGTACGTGCCAGGCATAAAAGTGGCGAGTTTTTACAGCGCACTTATTGCCGCTTTGATTTTCGGTTTGATAAACGCTCTTATCCGGCCGATTGCTGTGCTTTTAACCTTACCGATTAATCTCTTAACACTCGGCGTATTTACCCTCATAATCAACGCCTTGATGTTCTGGCTTGCCTCAACCATAGTTAAAGGTTTTTTTGTAGCCGGTTTTTGGCCTGCGTTTTGGGGAGCGGTTATCATGTGGGTTGTCGCTTGGGCAACAAATATGCTTCTCGGTAAGAAGGCCTATTAATTTTGTGAAAAATTATTCCTCAAACAGAGCACAGAAAGGAAAAACGGCTTATCGTACAGCCAGTCCCTTTAAGGTGCAGAAAAGTATGTATGAAAAAGTAAATAAAAGTATTTGTTTAGATAAAAACAAAGTCAATAAAAAAATATTAATTTTTAAATTACATGAAAAATAGAATTAGAGTTTTTTCTCTTGGAGGTTCAATGATAATTCCAGCTGACGGTTTTAATGTTAAATTTTTAAAAAACTTCCGTAAAATAATTTCTGAGCAGGTGGACAAAGGCGAAAAATATATTTTAGTTATTGGTGGCGGTGGAACCTGTCGCGCCTATCAGAAGGCAATAAAAGAGGCGGTTGGATTGTCGGAAAAAAATTTAGATCAATTAGGAATATATGTCACCCATCTCAATGCGCAGTTTACGATATTTTTATTGGGAGACATGGCACATCCAGAAGTCATATATAACCCCACAAGAAAAGTAAAAACTTCAAAACCGATAATCGTGGCTAGCGGCTGGAAACCCGGTTGTTCCACAGATAAAGATGCAGTGCTTTTAGCTAAAGCTTACGGCGCCAAAGAAGTAGTTAATGTTTCTAACATCGATTATGTTTATACTGCTGATCCGCGAAAAAATAAAAAAGCAAAACCACTGTCGCGTTTGACCTGGAAAGAATTGCGTAAAATTATTGGCGAAAAATGGCAACCGGGTGCAAATATACCATTTGATCCTGCAGCAGCAAGACTGGCTGAAAAACTTAAACTTAAAGTTTCTTTTGTTAAAGGTACGAATATGGTTGAACTAAAAAAGGCACTTGCTGGAAAACAAACCAAAGGGACAATTATTGAGTAATTAAAAACCTGCCTATGGCAGGTTTTTAATTAAGATCAATTCATTCACAGTTATGATTAGGTAGTTGTGGTTTTAATCTATTGACATATTTTTGATATTTTGCTATTCTCATCATAGCCATAGACAGTAGCGCCCGCAAGGGTTAATTACGCTACCGAGGCAATCTGACTACCCATTTTAGGGTGTTTTAGGTCGAAGATTGTTTAGTCTGTGGTTTAAAGCCACAGTTTTGTTTTTTAAACGAACTGTGACCATAAACCATTATGCCAAAAACAAGAAAACAAAAAGAAGACACACTATCATCTTTAAGCGATGGTTTAAAATCCGCGAAAGCTTCGGTTTTCGCAAATTTCCAGGGTTTAACCGTAGCTGAAGCTGATGAATTTAGAAATATTTGTCGCAAAGAGGGTATTAATGTGCTAGTCGCTAAAAAGACATTATTGCGAAAGGCGTTTGACCAAATTGGTTTAGAAGCAGATCCAAAAGTTTTTGAAGGCGGCGTTGCAACTTTTTTCGGTCAGTCCGATGAAATTGCTCCAGCCAGAGTAGTGGCGGATTTTGCCAAAACGCACAAAGTAGTATCAATATTCGGCGGAGTATTTGAAGGTAAGTTTATTGGTGCCGATTATGTAAATAATTTAGCATCACTGCCTTCAAAACCACAACTCCTGGCACAGTTGGTCGGTTCACTTAACGCTCCGGTTTCCGGTTTTGTTAATGTAATGGCCGGTAATTTGCGCGGATTAATTTCTGTATTAAATAATATAAAAGAGGCGAAAGCCTAATTAATCAAAAAAATTATGTCAGACGAGAAAAAAGAAGTAATCGTTCCCGAGAAATTTAAAAAGCTCGTGGAAGAGATTGAAAAAATGTCTGTATTGGATTTGGCTGAACTAGTCAAAGTCCTTGAAGACAAATTCGGTGTTTCGGCTGCCGCTCCGGCCATGATGATGGCTGCTCCGGCTGCTGCTGGTGCCGCAGTAGAAGAAAAGGACGATTTCATTGTTGAATTAACTGATGCTGGCGCTAATAAGATAAATGTTATCAAGGCAGTAAAAGAAATAACCGGATTGGGTTTGGCTGAAGCCAAAGGTTTAGTTGACGCTGCACCAAAAGCAATTAAAGAAGGTGTTAATAAAGCCGATGCCGAGGAAATGAAGAAAAAGATTGAAGAGGCTGGCGGCAAAGTCAACTTGAAATAATTAATAAATGAGTTAAAAAAATCGCCCCCATGAGGGGTGGTTTTTTTATATAAAAAAACAGCTGATTAGGCTGTCTTACAAAAAGAACGGTTGGATAAAAAAGGAGGGATTAAAAAGGAGAGTAGATGTAGACGCTGTCGCGGTCTGTGGTGATGGTATGTTTATCTACGGCAGTAATGCGCCAATCGCCAATTCTGATTGCATTCATTTTCTCAAGCGTCTGGTCACGTTTTTTGAGAACGTTTTTTAGCGCATCACCACAAATCAGTTCACCTGTTCTTGCTTTACAGGTGCTTGCCACCTGTTTAAATTCTACTTTTACTGGCGCCAGTGCCAGACTGATCGCCAGTTGATTGTAGGTGAGCGCGACGACTGAGATTATTACCAGAACACGAACTCCGAATGCCGCAGTTGCATTTTTTCGTTTTACCACTCTGCCGATTGTTGCAGCAATGAAAAAACCGGCGATGAAGTAAAACACAATCATATAGACTTCTTTCATCAGCTCTGGCGTGGTCATACCGAAATGGATCGAATTGGAACTCGCCCATATGTTCAAAAGAACCGGCACAATAGCAAAGGGCAGTAGAAAAAGAAATATGTATGACGCCCGCCTACTTTCTTCATCTTTTTTATAAAGCATTTTTCCCCCTTCCATTTCCGTGGTTGTAATGTTCGTTTTTTTATATTCTGACGTTAGATTGTAGCATAAATATCAATATTTGTCAATGTTTTCGCTTTAATCTATTGTGCACACGATAAATTTTGCCGTAATTGAAAAAATTTGGTAAAATTAAGGCATTCTAGTTGAAAATAATTATGAGAAATTTACATAAAATTCAGGCATCTGGTTTAACTGGACGCGGTGGAGCAGAATTTCCGGTGTCATACAAATGGCTCTCTGTTTTAAAGGCAAAAATTGAAAGATTTGATGAACCTGTATACATAGTATGCAATGCTACCGAAGGAGAACCAGGCGTTGATAAAGATAAGTATTTACTCCAATATCATCCGGCTGAAGTAGTAAATGGCATAAAAATAGCCATTGACGAACTTGGTGCTGAAAAAGCTTATATTTATTGCCAGCGAAAAGATTTGAATAAATTTAAAACTCGTTTGGATCCTTTCATCGGCCGCATGCCTATTAGTTTTTTTCCTGAGGATGGCGGTTATCTGTGTGGAGAAGAGACCACATTGCTCGAAAACATGGAAGGCAACAGGCCTGAACCGCGTCTGAAGCCTCCATTTCCTACTGAAAGTGGCTTAAAAGGCCATCCGACATTGGTTAACAATGTTGAAACTTTCTATTACATATCCAAATTAATCAAAGGCGAATACCGAGATACTCGCTTTTACTCAATTCACGGAGATGTTTCAAACCCGGGTGTTTTTGAGTTATCGGCTAAATATCCGATTCGAGAAGTTTTGCGTAAGACAAAAAATTCACCACGCGGTAATTTTTTTGTACAGGTCGGCGGTGGTGCTGCCGGTCAAATATTAATGCCGGATGAACTAGATCAGATTTTATGCGGAGCAGGATCAATAATTGTCTATAACGCGAAAAAAACAAAAACTAAAGAATTAATGAAACGCTGGGTGAATTTTTTTTATAATTCAAATTGCGGTAAATGTGCGCCGTGTCGTGAGGGTCTTTATCGTCTAAAGCAGGAATTGAAAAAACAGAAACCAGACTGGTTAATGATGCGTGCCATTCTTGAAACCATGCGTGATTCAAGTTTTTGTCCATTGGGAAAAAGCGTACATGAACCAATGATGAGTTTGATCACCAAAGTCGGAGTCGAATAAAATTATTTAATGCTTTTTATGAAAGAAATTATTTACGATACACCCGCTGCAGAACAAGTCGGGGCAGTGCCGAAAGATAAATCTATTTCAGCCGTCGGAATATTTTTTGTATTTTTAGCTGGCACTATGCTGGCTCCGCTTTTTCCCAATCAGTTTATCTCCGGACCAATGGTGAATGCCTTGCTTATCATTGTCACAGTGATGCTTGGATTACGAAGCGGTATTATATTGTCCTTTGTGCCAAGCATTATGGCTTTAGTCGGCGGTTTGTTGCCAGCGTTGTTTATGCCATTCGTACCCTTTATAATGTTATCGAATATTATTCTAGTGGTTATTTTTCATTTTTTACGTTTAAAAAATTATTGGTTGGCTGCCACTACGGCTTCGGTAGTAAAATTTTTATTTCTGACTATTTCAAGCCAACTATTCTTTAATTTTTTTCTTAATCAAACACTAGCAAAAACCGCCGCTTTTATGATGTCTTGGAACCAGCTTTACTCAGCACTTCTCGGCAGCATAATTGCTTATGCTTTTTTAAAAATCATAAAGAGGATTTAGTATTATGCCCAGCAATACAACTTCCAGTGTGTTTATTTAAATAGATCAAATTTGGGTGGTAGAATAAGTAAAAGATGTTTATCTAAGGGGGTTGGATATAAAAAATAGACAAACACACGGGATTGGTTATTAGCTGTGGCAGATAGAATAAATTTTAAATAATTAAAGAGTACAGACATTAAACGGTGTTTGTCTCTGGAAGCTGATATGCTGGGTATGGCCAAAAAGTTCAATATTAAAATTGATGGCAGAGAAATTGAGGTAGTTGAAGGCGAAACCATTCTTGATGTTGCGCTAAGATCTGAAATTGATATACCACATCTTTGCAAGCACCCTGATATTGAAGTCCGAGCTAATTGTCGCATGTGTTTGGTAAAAGTTAAAGGTTGTCGATCGCTTGCAACCGCTTGTTCAACTTTGGTCGAAGATGGTATGGAAGTTACTACCTCAACCCCACAAATTAAACGGGCAAGAAAATTTAATTTGGAGCTTATTTTTGGCGAACATGTGGAAGATTGCCCATCCTGTGTCTGGAATTCTCGTTGCGATTTGCTTAAATACCGAAAAATTCTTAATTCAAAAATGTTGCGATTTCCTGACAGGAAAATTCGTCGACCAATATACGAATTTGGACCTATTATTTTTGATCAAACCAAATGCATTGATTGCCGCAACTGTGTTGATGTTTGTCCGACTGAATATCTTGAAGTTGATGAACGCGGCTCTGATATTGGCATTAAACCAACATCAGATAAGAAAAAAGATTGTATTGCCTGTGGCCAGTGCATTGTTCATTGTCCGGCAGGCGCTATAAAATCCGCGGGAGAATTTAAAAAAATTGAAGAATTAGAGCAGATATTAAAAGATAAAAGTAAAACAATAGTTGTGCAATTTGCCCCTTCAATTAGAGTATCTATCGGTGAAGAGCTCGGCTTGCCCTATGGGGCGGCCGCTACCAATCAGCTTGCTGCAGGTTTGCGATCACTTGGTTTTAATTTTGTTTTCGACACTGCGTCGGCGGCAGATTTTACAACTTTTGAGGAAGCAGCCGAAGGCGTGGAGCGGATAAAAAATGGAAAAAATTTGCCAATGTTTACCTCTTGCTGTCCTTCTTGGGTAAATTATCTTGAATTTTATCGACCGGATTTAGTCAGTCATTTAAGCACCGCCCGTTCGCCTGAGATAATGATGGGTGGAATCATAAAGACCTATTGGGCTAAAAGGATGAAGATAAATCCGAAAGATATTATCAGCGTATCAGTAATGCCGTGCACTTCAAAAAAATATGAAATTGAACGACCTGAGTTTCTGATTGACGGTCTAAAGCCGGTTGATGTTGTGATTACGACCCGGGAATTGGCCCATTGGTTTTTAGAAAGAAAAATTAATTTAAGCAAGATAAAACAATTGCCAGCAGATAATCCGTTTGGCGACCCTTCTGGTGCTGGGGTTATATACGGCGCTTCTGGCGGAGTTATGGAATCAGCTTTGCGCACTGCTTACTGGCTTTTAACCGGAAAAAATTTAAAAGATTATAATTTGTTTAAAGATGTGCGCGGTTTAGACGGTATTAAAAAAGCAACAATCAAATTGCCCAAGCCTATTAAAACAGCAAAAGGCATGCGTTCAGAATTGCGTGTAGTTGTGACAAATAAAATATCAAACGCAAAAATAATTTTAGAGGAGTTAAAATCCAATCCCGAGGCATATGACTGCGTGGAGGTCATGGCATGTCCTGGTGGTTGTATCGGTGGAGGTGGTCAGTCAATGCCGGTTGACGAATCTATTCGTTTAAGACGGGCGGCTTCACTATATCTAATTGATGGCAAGAAAAAAGTCCGTCTTGCTCATGAAAATCCCGCTGTCAAAGAAGCTTATGTTGAGTTTTTTAACCAGGCAACGAACCGACACAAAGTATTGCATACAAAATTTCAACAAAAAGTTCGTTCAAAAGTTCTCAAACGCGGACGAACCAAAGCAGATGGCGCACTGGTTAATACGCCATACAAAAAATAATTTATGAAAAAAAATAATTTACCGGTTTTCACATTAGTGATTGGCGGTCGAGCTGGTGACGGGGCTAAAGAGGCGACTATAAACATTGGTAGACTAGTAGCCAAGCTGGGCTATGAATTTTTCTTATCAGTCGATTATCCTTCGTTGATTCGTGGAGGGCATAATTTTGCCCGCATTACTTTTTCTCCTGGAAAAGTAAACAGCGATTACGTAGCCTTGGATGCTCTCGTGGCTTTTAATGAAGAAACAATAAAAAAACACAAAGCGGAGCTAAAAAAAGATGCTCCAATATTTCTTGATGCTGAAGAGGGCAAAATATCTGGCTCTTATTTTATCGTGCCGGCTAGCCAATGGGCCAAGGAAAAAAATATACCTCCACTCATGAGATCAGCTGCCTTGCTCGGTGCAGTTTTATGGTATTTTGGTTTTGATATAAATAATCTCAACGATGTTTTTAAAAATGTTTTTGGCAAAGGAGCTGAACCAAATATTGTTTTAGCTAAAATGGGTTATGATTTTGCCAGAGAAAAAAGCTGGCCACAGATTAATATACCTCAAGCGAAATCAGCCAGTAAAAAAATACATGATGCTAATGAAGCATTCGCAGAAGGTTTGGTTGCGGCTGGATTAGATAATTATTTTGCTTACCCGATGACGCCATCCTCTTCGATTTTACATTATTTAGCTAAAAAATCTAAAGATTATAAAATAAAGGTAGTGCAGCCAGAAAATGAAATCGCGGTAATAAACATGGCGCTAGGCGCTGCTTTTACCGGAAAAAGGACAGCGGTAGCATCATGTGGTGGAGGTTTTGCTTTAATGCTTGAAGCTATGGCTATGGCTGGTATAACTGAAACGCCAATCGTTGTTGCTGATTCACAGCGTGCGGTAGCGTCAACAGGCGTACCGACAAGAACCGGTCAAGGGGACCTGGATTTTGTTAGAAATTTACCCGGTGAATATCCGCGAATTGTTCTTGCACCTGGCGATATGGATGAATCCTATGCTTTGGGTGGTGATGCGATGAATTTAGCTTGGCAATATCAGGTGCCGGTTGTAGTTCTGCTTGATAAACAGATTTCGGAATCAGTTTCGACTGTTGATTTTTCCAAAAATAAAATCAAACCTTTGCCGCATCGATTGGGCAAACCGGGGCCATCTTATAAACGCTATGCTTTTGTTTCTGACGGCATATCTCCGCTTTGTTTTCCGGGAGATAAAGATACAGTGGTAAAGCAATCTAGTTATGAGCATGATGAAAACGGTTGGATTGCTGATGAGCCCAAGAATACGCAAAAGATGTGTGAGAAAAGATTTGCGAAAACCAAGGGTATTTTGAAAGAAATGAAACGTCATGAAGCTATAAAAATTTGGGGAGATAAAAAAGCAAAAAACGTTTTAGTTTTTTTTGGATCAACCAAAGGCGCCGTGCTTGAGGCTCTTAAATTAACCACCAAGCCAATAAAAGCAGTCCAGATACTTTGGATGGAGCCTTTTCCTGCCGATAAATTTATCAAGGAAACTAAAGGTATGAAAAAAGTTATTTGCCTTGAAAATAATTATACCGGCCAATTGGCAAAATTGATTCGTGAAAAAACAGGCTTAGAGATAAAAAACAATTTACGTCAGTATAACTCCATGCCTTTTATGCCAGAAGAACTTGCGGTAAAATTAAATAAACTATTTTAGATTGAACTTTATGAATGATTTATCAACCCAAGCGGTAAACACCTGGTGTCCTGGTTGTACAAATTTTATTATTTTAGCAGCGTTAAAATCAGTCGTCGCCGATTTAGTGTCTAACGGTTATGACAAGGATAAGTTTGCTTTGACCGCAGGCATAGGCTGCCATGGCAAGTTGCCGGATTTCATAAACATTTCTAGCTTAATGTCTTTGCATGGACGAGATGTGGCTGCAGCTGAAGGGATAAAAATAGCAAATCCTGATTTGACAGTTATAGCCATTGCCGGTGACGGCGATGCTTACGCTGAAGGTATGGGTCATTTGATACATGCAGCAAAGCGCAATTCAAACATCACTCTTTTTGTTCACAACAATCAAGTTTTTGGTTTAACAACCGGCCAGGTTACTCCGACTTCTCCTAAAGGTTATCGCGGTCATTCTACGCCATTTGGTTCAATTGAAGAACCAATAAGCCCTCTGGCGGTTTTACTTGCCGCAGGCGCTAGTTTTGTAGCTCGGGCTTCCAGTTTAGAACCAAAAGGATTACAAGATATCATGAAAAAAGCGATTATGCATAGAGGCTTTTCAATTGTAGACATTATTCAACCATGTATTTCGTTTGCTGACACGCGTGAACATTTTCGGGAAAAAGTATACGAGCTTGATGCTTCGTGGCCAACAACAAATTTTATTAAAGCTATGGATAAAATTAAAGAAAATATCGACAAAGTGCCTGTTGGGATTTTTTACAATGAAGAAAAACCGATATTTGAAGATCAACTATGACTCTAAAAACATTATTTAATCCAAAAGCAATCGCCGTAATCGGTGCCGCCGGAGACCCTAAAAAATTGGGTTATGCGCTTTATACCAATTTAGCACAAGGAAAAAAGAGGCGAGTTTATCCAGTTAACCCAGCTTTTAAAAAGGTTTTGGGTAAACGTTGTTATGCCTCTGTTAAAAAAATTGCCGGAAAAATCGACTTGGCTCTGATTGCAGTTAAGCCAGAAATTGTACCGATTGTACTGAAAGAGTGCGGTGAAAAAAAGATTTCGCATGTCATTATTATAACGGCTGGTTATAAAGAAATAGGGTCAGTTGGTGAAAAAAGGGAAAAAGAATTGGTTGCTTTAGCAAAAAAATACAAAATAAATCTAGTTGGTCCGAATTGTTTGGGTATTATGGATACAGGTTCTGTTTTGAACGCTACCTTTGGCAACGACCTGCCGAAAAAAGGTGGCGTTGCTTTTATTTCGCAATCTGGGGCGTTGGGTACAGCCATGCTTGATTGGGCTGAAAGCAAAGGGATAGGATTTTCAAAATTTATTTCTTTGGGCAATGCCGCTGGTTTGCAAGAAAATGATTTTATAAATTATTTAGGCGCAGACAAGGATACAACAGCAATAATTTTATATTTGGAAGGATTGAGCGATGGCAAGGAATTTGTTAAGATATGCCGTCGCATATCTATCCACAAGCCAATAGTTGTATTAAAGGCTGGCAGAAGCGAGCGTGGAGCTAAAGCGGTTTCGTCTCACACAGGATCACTCGCTCCTTCTTATGAGATATTTAAAACTGCTTGTCGTGAAGCTGGGGTAATTTTAGTTGAATCACTCGGTCAAATTTTTGATTTAGTCCGTTTGTTTGATGTGGGTATCAAAAAATTACCAAATAAATGGGTAATTTTAACTAATGGCGGCGGTCCTTCTATTGTAACTGCAGACATTTTAGAGAGTAGTCGGAATTTATCGCTTGCCAGCATAAGTCAGCCGGCAAAGTTAGCGCTTCAAAAAGTTCTGCCGCCAACAGCTGCACTTGGTAATCCAATTGATATTGTCGGGGACGCACTTGATGACAGATACCGGGCTGCTTTAAAAGTACTCACATCCTTGAAAGATAATTTCGGCATCATTGTACTGTTAACACCGCAGCGTGTTACTCCTGTTTTAAAAATTGCTAGAACAGTAATAAAAAATAAAGATAAGAAGATTATTATACCGCTTTTTATTGGCGGTACCGCTATTGCACAGGCTGAAAAATTATTTATGATAAATGGATTAGTGAATTTTTCTGATCCCGCTCAAATGATCAGCGCCTTTTCGTCTTTAGCTCCAGAGAAAAATAAAATAGAAGCATCTAAGTCTAGTGATCAAGCTCAATTAGACCAGGCCAAAGAAAAAGAAAGAATAATGTGGTTTAATGAGGCAAAAGTTTTATTTGCAAAATACGGAATAAAATTAGTTGGAAATTTTGTTGACTCAAGAGGCAAGTTGGAGCGTTATGCTGAAAAGATTGCTTTTCCTTGGGCGATGAAATTAATGTCTCCTGAAGCGATTCACAAAACTGAGGTTGGCGGGGTTAAAATAAATATTGCTAATATTGATGAGGCTAAATTAGCTTGGGATGAAATAACTAAGAATTTTTTAGCTAAAAAACCTAAGGCGCAAATTGATGGTTTTGTTATCCAACCAATGGTCAAAGGTAAGGAAGTAATAGTTGGCATTAAACGCGATCCTTCTTTCGGGCCAGTAGTAGTTTTTGGTTTAGGTGGAATATTCACCGAAATCATAAAAGATGTTTCCATGCGTCTTTGTCCGGTTGATGATAAAAAAGCGGCGGAGATGATAAATGAGATAAAAAGTGCAGCAGTGCTGAAAGGGGCGCGCGGTGAAAAATCAGTTGACATTAACGCTTTAGCTAAAATCATTTCTTCACTCTCGCGCTTGGCTGATAAAGAAAGAAAAATAACAGAAATCGACCTAAATCCGGTAATGGTTCATGAAGAGGGTGTCGATATTGTTGATGTAAGAGTGATGGTAAAGTTAAAACCTTAATTTAATCACGTGCCCCGCCCAAAGCGGGGTTTGAATTTTTTAATGAAAAAACAGTTTAAAAAATATTTTATTCCCCATTCCGGCAATAAATATCAACCACACTTTTTACATGTAAAAAGATGTTGGTTTTATGCTGCGCTTGGCATTGTAATAAAATCAATCCTTTTAATATTTGTTTTGTTTTTGCCGGCCCAAGCCTTTCTCATGCCAGATATTTTAGCAGTGGAGCAATCAAAAATAATCATGCTGACCAATGAGTTTAGAGCAAGTGAAAATGCCGGCAAACTTATGGAGAATCCAAAATTGAGTGCTTCAGCCATAGCAAAGGCCAAAGATATGGCTGATAAGGAATATTTTGCACATGTTAATCCTGAAGGTTTACGATTAGAAAATTTTTTGCGGGATGTTAGTTATAAATATGTTTACGCTGGTGAAAATTTAGCGATCGGATATTTTGATGCTTTATCGGTTGTCAAAGCTTGGAAAGATAGCCCGTCGCACAGAGAGAACATGTTGGATCGTGATTATTTAGAAATTGGCGTTGGTATTGCAAACGGCCAATATCTTGGACTCCCTAATGTTTTTGCCACTCAACATTTTGGCCGACCACTTGAAATGAGCAGTGTTGCTGGTCTAAAAACTGATTTAAATCAGGAATCTTTTATAGAAGCTCGTCTTGCAGCTACCAAGGAAATTGAATTACCGCCGGTAAAAAATTCAACTGCGAGCGGTCTTCATGGTAATGAATTTTCTTTACTCTACAAGTATAGAGCCGCTAATCATATGTTGTCAGACACAATGCCTATTTTTGGTTTTTCAAAAATGCTTTATTTTTCATTGATAATTTTATTTTCACTAGCACTACTTTTAAATATTTTAGTTGAATTTAAAATACAACATCGCCATGTTATAGCCAGATCTCTAGCTTTGATAGGATTTTTATCGTGTTTGTGGCTAATTTAAGCTAAAATTTTGAATTTCTTTTAATCTTGCCAAATTAGGCGTTAAATGGTAGAATAATGGAGCTAAATTTAGCTCTGTTTTTATATTTACATGTCTATTTTAACAAAAATTTTTGGCGATCCGAACGAGAAAGTGATTAAGGAAATTCGGTTAGTAGTGGAAAAAATCAATGCTTTTGAACCGAATATTAGTAAGCTCAATTCTTCTGAATTAAAAAGTAAAACCGAAGAATTCAAGAGTCGTCTTGCGAATGGCGAAACACTCGATGATCTTTTGCCAGAGGCATTTGCTGTTGTGCGCGAAGCATCAAAGCGTTTGACTGGAATGCGTCATTTTGATGTGCAGTTAATCGGTGGAGTAGTTTTACATCGCGGTCAGATTTCAGAAATGAGAACGGGTGAAGGAAAAACTCTTGTGGCAACATTGCCAATATATTTAAACGCTCTATCTGGAAAGGGCGTTCATTTAATTACGGTAAATGATTATTTGGCAAAACGCGACGCGGTTTGGATGGGGCAAATTTATGATGCTTTGGGTTTAAGCATCGGAGTAATTCAGCAGCTTGGTGTTTCATATAAATATAACGCCAATGCTCGTGCTGCCGTACCAGATGAGGATTTAAAAGAGGGAAGTGTAATTGACAAAGAGCGCGACAGTAAAGGAATGTATAGAATTGAATATGATTATTTAGAACCATGCCAGAGAAAAGACGCTTATGCTTGCGACATTACTTATGGCACCAATAATGAATATGGCTTTGATTATTTGCGTGATAACATGGTTCAGTCGTTTCAGGACATGGTTCAGCGACCGCTTAACTATGCCATTGTTGATGAAGTTGACTCAATTTTAATCGATGAAGCACGTACTCCTTTAATTATTTCTGCTCCAGCCGAAGAGGCAGCTGACATGTATTATCAGTTTGCTGAACTCGTTGCTCGCTTGGAAGAAAATACTGATTACAACATAGATGAAAAAATGCGTTCCGCCACTTTGACCGAAGCCGGTATTCAGAAAATGGAAAAATGGTTGGGGGTTAAAAATATTTATGCTGAGGGTGGTGTGTCCACGGTTCATCATGTTGAACAAGCGCTTAGGGCAAGAACTTTATTTAAGCTTGACCGCGATTATGTAGTTGAGGGCGGGGAAGTTGTCATTGTTGATGAATTCACCGGACGTAAAATGCCAGGACGTCGTTACAGTGAAGGCTTGCACCAGGCGATTGAAGCTAAAGAACATGTGAATATACAGCGCGAAAGTCGGACTATGGCTACGATTACTTTTCAGAATTATTTTCGCATGTACGAAAAACTTTCTGGTATGACCGGTACAGCTGTTACAGAGGCCGAAGAGTTCGGTAAAATTTACAGTTTAGAAGTAGTTGTTGTGCCGACCAACAAATCTTCGAGTCGCAACGACCACCCTGATCGTATTTATCGCACAGAAGAGGCTAAATACCAAGCCATTGCCAAGAAAGTGAAAGAACTTCAGGAAAAAGGCCAGCCAGTTCTTATTGGTACAATTTCAGTTGAAAAAAATGAACAGTTAAGCATGTATCTGGAGCGTGATGGAGTAAGACATGAAATACTTAATGCAAAAAATCATGAGCGTGAAGGTGAAATCGTTGCTCAAGCAGGACGACCGGGAGCAGTTACTTTGGCCACTAACATGGCTGGTCGTGGTGTTGATATTATTTTAGGTGGTAATCCACCCGATGTTTCTTTAGCCGATAAGACGCGTGAAAATGGAGGCCTGTTTGTTATTGGATCTGAACGACACGAATCAAGGCGTATAGATAACCAGCTTCGCGGTCGCGCTGGTCGTCAGGGTGACCCCGGTGAATCACAATTCTTTCTTTCAACTGAAGATGATTTGATGCGTATTTTTGCCGGTGATAGAATTAAAGCAGTCATGCAGACGCTTAGAGTGCCTGATGACATGCCGATAGAGCAGCGTTCGATCACTAAAATTATTGAATCAGCTCAGCGCAAAGTTGAAGGTTTTCATTTTGATGTCAGAAAACATTTGTTGGATTATGATGATGTTTTGAACAAGCATCGTGAAGTAATTTATGGAAAAAGAAAGAGTATTCTTAGTCAGTTTGAGAAAGAAGCGGCTGAATTAAAAGGGCTGCCCTTAGAAAATAATGATACAGAAGATAAACAGACCTTGCGCCAGATGATTATGGAAATGGTGGAAAATGAAATCGAGGCGGTTGTGTCTTTCCATACAAATGCGGAAGAAATTGTGGACTGGAATTTAAAAGAAATTTCTGAGACTACGCAGACTATTTTTCCGTTAGAAGAAGGTGAGAAAAGCGAATTAGCAAAGCTTGGGGCAATGGCTAAGGATAAGATCGGTGCAGTTGAAGTGCGGACAAAAATTATTGAATATTTAACTGAATTGGCCAAGTTTAAGTATGACAAAATGCTTGTTAAGGCAGCGGGTGAAGATACCGCTCTTCTTGTTGAGGTAGAGAAGCAAATGCTTTTACGCGCCATTGATAGTTTGTGGATTGATCACCTCGTGGCAATAGATTATCTGCGCACTGGCATAGGACTGCGCGGTTATGGACAGCGTGATCCTTTAGTTGAATACAAAAAAGAGACTTATCACATGTTTAATGAACTTTTAAGTCTGATCCAAAAAGAGGTGGTGTATTCTATTTATAAAATTGGAGTTGGCATTCAGATGGCACCGAGTTTGGTGCAAAAAAGTAATCTTATTTTTAAGGGAGCTGCTAAAAATTCGGGCGAAGTTGTGGCTGGTGGTAAACCGCGCGACGCAAGCGGTAAAGAAGTAGGGCGTAATGACTTATGCCCCTGCGGATCGGGAAAGAAATATAAAAAGTGTCATGGGGCCTAAAAAATGATTTATGAGCAACCACGAACATCATAAGCGTTCAATTGTAAAAGCCATTAGTTTTAGGTTGCTTATTATAATCGCCAATTTTATAATTATTATGGCGATAACCCGTCGCTATGATATAGCGCTCGGAGTAATCGTTATCTCTAGTATTTCTAGTACAGTATTTTATTATATTCATGAACGTATTTGGAATAAAATTAATTGGGGAAGATAATGTGTAGTATTTTCTTGTCCACTTGCAATTTTTCTTTATATTTAGTACTATTTTTCCACAAAAAACTTCAATAAAATTATCAAATTATGGCTAAAACGAGAAATGTTGTGAAAATCGCAACTAAGTCAGAAGTTAAATGGCGTGTTACTGGCATTGTGGTTTTGGTATTGGTGGCAGTAGCTATCGCTACCCCAACATCTGTTAATAGTGTAATCAATCAGATAAACGCTAAAACAAACCTTGGAATACCAAAATTCCCTGAAAAAGGCTTTAATTTAGGCCTTGATTTGCAGGGTGGAGCACATCTTGAATATACAGCTAAGACCGACAATATTCCGCCGATGGAGCGAGCTGATGCTGTTGAGGGTGTGCGCGATGTGATTGAACGAAGAGTTAGAGGGGGCTTGGGTGTGGCAGAACCATTAGTACAAACAACTAGAGTTGGAGAAGAACACCGGGTGATTGTGGAATTACCAGGTGTGGCCAATGTTAAGGATGCAATAAAAATGATCGGTGAAACGCCAGTTTTAGAGTTTAAAGAAGAAAATACAGAGCCGGCACGAGAGCTAACTACTGAGGAAAAACAACAGATGGATATTTTTAATACCAACGCAGAAACAAAAATTAAAAATGTCCAAAAAGAACTTGCTAAAGGCGCAGATTTTATTTTATTGGTAAATAAGTATTCAGAAGATGAGGCTAGCAAAAAAGACGCCGGCAGTTTAGGTTATATTGATGAATTGATTTATCCGGAAATTTATGATTGGGCAAAAAATAATAAAATTGGCGCTATTTCAACTAAAGAAATTATTCAAACAGCAAATGGACTCAATCTTTTGAAGAAAATAAACGAAAGAGATGGCGAGAAACGTGTCACTGCTTCGCATCTTTTAATTTGTTATAAAGGCGCAGAGCTTTGTGGTTCAAGTTTGAGCCGGGAAGACGCAAAAGCAAAGATCGAGTCATTGAGAAATGAAGCTAATATCGATAATTTTACAGATCTAGTCAAGCAACATTCAACTGAACCTGGTGCTAGCGATAGCGGAGGAGATCTCGGCACGTTCAAGAGAGGGCAAATGGTTGAGGCTTTTGAAAAAGCCGCTTTTGATGCTTCTGTTGGTGAGATAGTCGGTCCGATCGAAACTGATTATGGTTGGCATTTGATTTATAAAAGAAACGAAGAAACTCCAAAGGAGTATCAGGTGGCAAGAATTTTTGTTGAGACAAAAAAACCCGCTGATATTTTACCGCCGACCGATCAGTGGAAGTTTACAGGATTAACCGGCAAACAACTTAAAAAAGCCGAGGTTCTTCAAGATCAGCGTAGCGGCCAAGTTCAGGTTAGTCTCACTTTTAATGACGAGGGAGCAAAACTTTTCGGAGAAATTACCGAACGCAATGTTGGAAAGCCAGTCGCAATCTTTTTAGATGGTGAGCCAATAAGTGTGCCAAGAGTTAACGAGCCTATTTTAGATGGTAGTGCGGTTATTTCCGGAGATTTCCAGTGGGAAGAGGCGAGGCTTTTAGCACAACGCTTGAACTCAGGTGCTTTGCCAGTGGCAATTGAACTCATAGGACAGCAAAAAGTTGATGCCACCTTAGGCGCGGAATCTTTAAAAGCCAGTTTTAACGCCGGGCTTTGGGGATTACTTTTTGTTATTATCATGATGATTCTCTATTATCGTTTACCTGGTCTGATTTCTGTCTTAGCTCTTTTTTCTTACGCCGCAATAACCCTGGCAATTTTCAAGTTGATTGGAGTAACATTAACGCTATCTGGTATCGCTGGTTTTATACTTTCTATAGGTATGGCGGTGGATGCGAACATATTGGTTTTTGAACGTTTAAAAGAAGAATTACGTTTTGGTAAAAATCTTCGCTCTGCCGTAGAAGAAGCTTTTATGCGAGCTTGGAGTTCTATCAGAGATTCTAATATTACCACTTTGATATCCTGTATCTTTTTGATTTGGATGGGCGCAGGGTTTGTAGAAGGTTTTGCCGTAACGTTATTTTTAGGTATCTTGGTCAGTATGTTTACAGCAATTGTTATAACGAGAAATTTGATGCGTTTAATTTTTAGCTGGTTTAAAAAGGATGAAGCTAACTGGATGTTTTTGGGATACAAAAAAGAAGCGGCTCAGCCGGAAAAATAATATATTGAAATATGAAAATAATACCATTCATTAAATATTCGAAAATCTGGCTGACCTTTAGCGGTTTAGTTACTATCTTATCGATTATCGTTCTTGTTGTTTGGGGACTGAAATGGAGCATTGATTTCACCGGTGGTTCTTTGATGGAACTAGATTTTTCTGCTAACCGGCCGGAAGTAACTGAATTAAAAACTTTATTAGAAAAAAACGATGCTGGTAATGCCTTAATTCAAAATACCGGAGAAAATGGTGTAATTGTTAGAACTGCATTGGTTACTGAGGAAGCTCATGCCAAAGTGTTAGAAGCAATAATAGCTGAATTTGAGAGTGAAGATAACAAGATTGTTGAAAAACGTTTTGAAATGATTGGTCCATCTGTTTCTTCGCAGCTCCGCCAACGTTCACTTTGGGCAATTATTTTTGTTTGTTTCGGAATAATCGGCTATGTCGCCTATGCCTTCCGCGCGGTTTCTCGTCCGGTTGCTAGTTGGAAATACGGAGCCATGGCTATAGCCGCTGTTGTGCATGATGTATTGCTTGTGATTGGTATTTTTGCAGTTCTCGGACATTATAAAGGCACTGAAATAGATGTTGCTTTTGTTGTGGCCATGCTTACAGTGCTTGGTTATTCAATTAATGACGCGATTGTTGTTTTTGACCGTATACGTGAACGATTATTGCGCCGCACTGGCGAGTCTTTTGATGAAATAGTAAATTTAGGTCTGAACCAGACTTTAATGCGTTCTATAAATACCACATTAACGACTCTCTTGCCTTTATTTGCATTATTCTTTTTTGGCGGCACGACTATCCATAATTTCGCCCTAGCGCTTCTTATCGGCGTTGCTTCAGGTGCATATTCTTCCATATTCATAGCTTCGCCTTTGCTTGTGTACATAGAAAAGTGGCAACGAAGAGCTTAAAATAATATAATAACAAACCCGGTAATAGTCATGCTATTATCGGGTTTTTTATTTTATAAGCTTGTGATATAATAAATACTGTTAAAACTTTCAAATATATTTAATATGTCCGATAATTCAACGCGGCATTTTGTGGCATTTATTATTACGATCATCAGTTTCTTAGCTTTTTTAGCCGGTTATTTTTCAGCTGGATTTGGCTGGTGGTGGACCGCCTTTGCTCTATTAATCGTCTATGGCGGAATATTCAATGCATTAAAATAATTTTTTATGGAGCCGCTGCTTCTGGATACGCCTTTTGGCTTTAGTGTAGACATGTCTTTTTGGCAGAATTTTTTTACCCTTTCTCCTTGGCAGCAGATGGGGGCTATTTTTGCTGTTTTTCTTTGGTGGCTTGCAGCCATTTGGTTGTTTAACAAGGCCTTGACCCGTTGGCTCGCCGCTAAGCAGGAAGAGTACATTAACACTTGGCAATGGTCAGTGCTTGCCGTGGATATTCCTGCGCAGTTTGTTCAATCTCCAAAAGCAGTTGAACAGGTTTTTACTCACTTAAGCGGCGCCCTCTCAACTTACGGAGTATATGATCGGTATTTTTTAGGAAAAGTATCTAAATGGTTTAGTTTTGAAATAGTAAGCATTGAGGGTTATATTCAGTTTTTAGTCCGAACCGAAATTGAGTTTCGGGATTTAGTGGAAGCTGCTATATATGCCCAATACTCTGAAGCTGAGATTACTGAAGTTGAAGATTATGTATTTTCAATACCGGACAAGTTTCCAAATGAAACACATGATGCGCAGGGGATTGAGTTTTCGCTTGCTGAAGATGAAGTTTATCCCATTCGGACTTATTCTGAGTTTGAGTATAATATTTCCAAAGATGTTGTTTTTGCTGATCCAATGGCAGCGATTCTTGAAAATTTTAGCCGTGTAGGACCTGGTGAAAATTTGTGGATGCAGATTAGTGTGTTGCCGGTTGAAAATAGCTGGAAGGCAGCCGGAATTGATTTGGTTAAAAAAATAATCTCGGGTAAAAAAGCGCCGCCCAAAAAGACGCTTGTTAATTATATCGGCTCAGCTCCTGAAGCGGTTTTAAAAACAGCAATACAAGCATGGAATAATGATTTTAGCGCTGAAGAATTAAAGAAGAAAGAGGATTCTCCTGGTAAGATTTCAGATTTATCACCAGGGGCACGAGCAGTGGTTGAATCCATTGAAGACAAGATCTCTAAACTTGGGTTTAAGTCTCGCGTAAGAGTGCTCTATGTGGCTCAAAAAGAGTCATTTAAGCCTCATAAGTGCATCGGTGGTATGATTGGCTCTCTCAACCAGTTTTATATCAATAATCGCAATGGTTTTAAAGCGAAAATAATGAGTGGCGATAAAATTGCTCGAGCCTACAGAGGTCGCGCGTTGAAAATTTCTGATGATCCATATATTTTAAACATTGAAGAATTAGCGACGGTTTGGCATTTTCCATTACCACTTGTTAAGACGCCACTAATGCAAAAAGCCGATATTAAAAGAAGTGAGCCACCAATTAATTTGCCGGTAGAAAATTTTGAAAAGCCTCTTAAACACAAGCCAGTTCAGCAAACAAAAAACGAAGAAATAAAAGAGTTGCCAAAACCCGAAGAACTGCCTTATGGATAATTCATTTTGATATATTTATAACACTATCATGTGGTTTAAGAATAAACCTATTTTTGCCCTCGCCCCCATGGCTGATTATATAAATCAGCCGTTTTCTTTGTTGTGCAGAGAAATATCAGGCAAAAATTTCGTGATTTTTCGAGAAATGGTGAGCGCGGAAGCGATTATTCGAGAAAATGAAAAAACTCTTCGCATGTGTACTGTTAACAAGCGAGAGAGTCCAGTGGTGATTCAAATTTTTGGTGATAATCCAAGCTCAATGGCAAAAGCGGCAAGAATTATTTTTGAAAGATTCAAACCTGATGGCATTGATATTAATATGGGTTGTCCAGTGCCAAAAATAGCACAAAAATCTCGTGCTGGTGCAGCGCTTATGAAATACCCTGATCTAGCTGAAGAAATTGTCCGTGCGATAAAATCAGAAAAATTAAAATGTCCTCTTTCTGCAAAAACTCGTCTTGGCTGGGTTAGTGAAAATGAAATTTTAGATTTTGCTCCTCGGCTGGAACGGGCGGGTATTGATCTACTGACAATTCATGGAAGAACTAAGGTACAAGGTTATGCTGGATCGGCAAATTGGGATAAAATTGGTGATGCGATTAAATTATTGTCTATACCAGTTATTGCAAATGGCGATATAAAAAATCAAAGTGATTGTAGCAGATGTTTAAAAATTACTGGTGCTGCTGGCATAATGATTGGCCGCGGTGCTCTTGGAAACCCTCAGGTTTTTCAAATGAGCGGAGCAAAATTATCTATAAACAGTTTAATTAAAACCATATTAAGGCACGCCGAACTTCACTTAGAATATTTTGGAGAGCGGGGGATAGTAACATTTAGAAAATATTTGCCTTGGTATTTTCAGGGTGAGCGAATTAGCGGAATTAAGGAAATAAAAAAAATCCGCAAAAAATTAGTGCGGATTGATTCGATGGAAGAACTCAACTCAATCTTATCATCACTTTGAAGAATTCTATAATATCCTTGGTTGATAGTTTTGATTTTCCTCGAGAGCGATCTGTAAATTTAACTGGAATTTCAGCTATTTTAAATCCTAATTTTTCCGTTTGATAGAGCATTTCTTCCTGAAAAGCGTAGCCATTACTTTTTATTGAATTAAGATCGATTTTTTCAAGTACCTGTCGCTTATAACAGCGGAAACCAGAGGTGACATCTTTAGTTTTAAGATTAAGAAATAACCTGGCAACTATCATTGCTCCATTACTCATAAGATGGCGCCAAGCATTCCAGCCGATAATTTTTCCTCCTGAAATTTTTCGTGAACCTATCACTAAATCATAATCTCTAGCACAATCAATCATTCGGGGAATGTCTTCAGGCGCATGAGACAGGTCGGCATCCATTTCCATAATAAAATCCGCACCATTTAAAATTGCTTGTTTAAATCCAGCTATATAGGCTGAACCGAGTCCGAGTTTTTTTGGACGTTGAATTAACTTCACCGGATACAAATTGAAAAATTTTGCGATTTCTTTTGCTGTATTATCTAATGAATTATCATCAACAAAAATTACTTCTAGATCAGAAATATTTAATTTAAAAATCCTGGTAACTAATTCATTAATATTTTGCCTCTCGTTATAAGTGGGAATGATAATGCTGGTTTTTGGCATATGGATATAGAATATCATGTGTAGTATAATAGAGGCAACTAATTATATTTTTATATGGCTAATAAAACCTATTGGCGCTGCAGTGTTTGTAATGATCTTCATTATGGAGTGCAAGCGCCGGAAAAATGCCCTACTTGCGGAGTTCCTCGCGAACAGCATGAACCAGTGGAGAAAGATAAATTTCTTGAGATAATGGAGATTGTAAAATAGTGTATTTGTAAAAAACAGGCATTTGTTATGCCTGTTTTTGCTTGTTCCGAGACTAGGATTCGAACCTAGATAACGAGATTCAGAGTCTCGTGTCCTACCATTAGACGATCTCGGAGTATAAATTTGTGCAACTAGTCTAGCAGAAAATTAATAACCCCGCAAGATACGGGGTTATTGTAAAAAAAGTTATTTTTTAGTCATTGATTATTCTCTGATCGCATCACCTAGGGGCAGGCTATCAAGCCATGTCTTTGTTACAGTTTCTACAGCCGACCAAGACCAGCCGTGAATTTTAAACAGATCCGGATGTGAAATATAATGCCTGTAATTATTTCTTATCAAATAGATTCTAGTACTGCCCTGAGCTTTTACTATCCGATCCGGAACAGTTGCGCCAGCCGCAGATTTTGTATCATCAAGATTTGTTTCAAAAGTAATAGCGTCGCCATCTGTAAATTGTGCCATAAATTCCTTTGATACAATTTTTACCCGTCGCCATTCCCAGTTGTGTTGTTTAAATAAGCCCGGGTGGGTGACATAGTGTTTAGTATTATTCACTATATAATAGATCCTGGTACTACCTTCTGCCTTGGCTAACATTTGTCTCATGGTAAAAACAACCCTTTTTGGTCCATCAGCTTTGCCGGTCATATGGTCAAAATCGTGCATGGTATTCATAATTGTATTGTATGAGTACCTATAGTTTGAACCGCTGTAGTCGCCAGAATCCTGTATAATAAACTCGTTAGTATTGTCATCAAAGCCACTAATAACTAAGGTGTGATAGGAAGATCCTCCTCGACGAAAACGGTGATGCGGATTGTTTAACCCAAACCCATAATGCATCGATATTACAGGTCGATTATTTCTTATTTGTTCCTTTATTTCTTCTATAGTTGGATTTTCTTTTACAGTCGCCAAAAATGACATTTCATGATTGGCTAGTTGCGCAGTTCGAGCCGCATCTGTGTCTTCGTGAGAACCAAACATTGTATCTTCAATATCAAAAAGAGGTAGCATCAACGCTCGAGCTTTGGTAACAGTTATGCTTTTTACCCCTAAATAATATTGATCAATCATTGTTATACTCGATTCTTCACAGGCATTGTTCCACGGTGGAAGCCAAATACCATCATGAACTTCTGGAATAAAAGGTACTGCAATATTTTTTGTTTCCATGTCAGCAGAAAATACTGCTACAGGAAAAAACACAGCGCAAATTAAAAAAAATAACTTGTATTTCATGTTAAAATAGTTAATTAACTAATTCTCCGCCGAATTCAGCGGCAAGATTATTTAATTCTGCGTCAATAGCAGGTGAATGGGCAGTGTCTTTTAGCGAACAGCTTATCAAGACCGGATTGCCTGCTAGATCGCTAAATATATTTTCAATTGCTTTACGACATTTATTTTCCTCAATTTTTTCTTTATGAAATGAGTAGGGAACTGCAATATTAACACAATTTCCATTTGTTTCAGTAATTTCTGCCATTTTAAGAACAAAGGCCAGTGAAGGAAATTTCTCAGAAATTTGCAGGACAACTTCTGACCAAAAATTATTAGCCTCGGTCATATTTAACGCAGGAGCATCGTTGTTTGTGACATTTGGATTGATTACTGGAGTCTCATCTGAATTGATTATTGGATTCACATCTTTCGTTTCTATAGATTCTGAAGTATTTTTTGGTTTATCGTTAGAACCTGAAGGTGGTGGTGTATTGTTTATATTTTTATCATCCTTGTTAGAAAATTCTACGGCTAAAAGTTCTAATGGTAATTGTGGTACGGGTGCGTATTTCATTTCTGAGCGTCGTTTTATTGCTCCGTCAATTAAAGCAATTAATCTGTCGCGTCTAAAAAGGCTTGATAATTCGCGTATTCTTTTTCTATCATTTTCTGAAAAATCAAGACCAAAAGCAGTGTGACCGGATTGGGCAACCATTATTGCCCTGAGAACTTCAATTGTTTGTAAAGCAAATTCATCTAAGCTGGCGCCTTCTTTTACAACCAGGTCAATTATCTCAATCGCTTCCTTAACATTATTTTCAGCTATAGCTTTGAGATAATTTAGAATAGAATCGATTTCTGCCGCTGGTAAAATTGAGGAAGCTTCCTCTGCGCCAATTTTTTTGACATTCAATGAAATTAATTGACCCAGCAGACTCTCTGCATCGCGCATACAGCCCTCGCTTTTTTCCACAATTCTTTTTAAAATTTCTTTGTCAATTTTAACACCCTCATCTTTGGCGATGGATTCTAATTTTTTGAGCATTGTTTCTTCTTTAATTTTTTTAAAATTAAAGCGCTGACAGCGTGAAATAATAGTAGCTGGCAGTTTATGGTATTCTGTAGTAGCTAAAACAAATATTGCGTGCGCAGGGGGTTCCTCAAGAGTTTTTAATAGGGCATTAAATGCGCTGGTTGAAAGCATGTGAGCTTCATCGATAATAAATACCTTATATCGTGAGCGGGTTGGTTTGAACTGCGCATTGTCAATAATATTTTCTCGGACATTATCTACGCCAGTATGCGAAGCCGCGTCAATTTCAATTACATCAATATTTCGAGAAGCGGCAATTTCAGAGCAAGAGGAGCACTTATTGCATGGTTCTGATTCTTCTTTTTTTCTATTTTCGCAGTTTATCGCTTTTGCCAAAAGACGAGCCATTGTTGTTTTACCAATACCTCGAGGTCCCGAAAAAAGATAAGCATGCGCAATCCTATCTGTAGCAATTTCATTTATTAGCGTTTGTGTTAGATGTTCCTGTCCTATTAAGTCAGAAAATTTTTGTGGTCTATATTTTCTATATAGAGTAGACATAATTAAAATATTGCCTCCTTAAGGTAATAAAATAATAAAAGATTGAATTAAAGCGAAGATTCGCTAAGTTTATTTTCGCCTCCTATTGATCCTAGAGCCGAGCGTTCCATGATTTCCGCTTCTACAATTTCGCGCGGACGGCCGTATTTAAGGCGTGAAAGTTCTTTGATTGCCGCGGCCAACTCTTTGTTGCCGGGTTCTGGCGGGTAGGTCATCATATTAAACGGTTTAGCAGCGGTATTGTCAATAAGCAGTTTAATATAAGCAGTATATTGTTCAACGTTTATCAGGTCATAGGCGGAAAAAACCGGTGCAAATTCTTTTTGTAATATTTCTGCATCCTCAATGCCGATTCTGAAAGACACAATCGTGCCAGCATTGCCCAGCACCGCATCCCTAACAGTTGTCTTTCCTTTGTTATCTTCAAGCTGTTTAAGATATTGGTGGGCAATAATTAAATCAAGACGGTACTTGCGCGCTTCAGATAAAATTGTGGCAATAGAGTCGGTGATAAAATTTTGAAACTCATCGATATATAAATAAAAGTCATTGCGTTCTTCTTCGGGTAATTGCGCTCTTTCCATGGCTGCCATTTGCAGTTTAGATACAATTATCATGCCTAGCAGGTTGGCGTTTATTTCTCCGACCAGACCTTTTGCCAGATTAACCAATAATATTTTTTTATTATCCATTACTTCACGAAAATTAAAACCAGAATGCGATTGGCCAATAATATTGCGCACCATGGAGTTTTCAACAAAGCGTCCGACTTTTGAGATTAAATAACCAAGCATTTCTGATTTGTGAAAATCAGAAGTTTTCGCCATTTCCTTTTCCCAAAAAGAAAGTACCACCGGATCTTTAAGCTTTTTCTTCCAAGTTTCAACAAAAGCGTCGTCAGTAAACATGCGCGGTATTTCAGCGATTGTCCCAGGCATTTCCATGTCTGACATAAGGGTTAACATGACATTGCGCATATTGTGTTCAAACATCGGCCCGATCATAGAGGGGTCAGTAACCATTTTATAAAAAATAGAAATCATTTCCTGAGTAGCGAAATCTTTTTGTTCTTCATTTTTTACTTCAAGCATATTCATTCCAATCGGCCGCTCCACATCTGCAGGATTGAAATAAATTACGTCTTCAGCTCTTTCTTTGGGTACGTGTTGAAGTACGTATTCCGCAAAATCTCCGTGTGGATCAATAACACAGACTCCATCTCCATTTTTTACATCTTGAACAGCCAGATTTTGAATAAAGACTGATTTACCGCCGCCAGATTTACCAACAGTATAAAGGTGTCGTCGACGATCTCCTTTTTTCATTTTTACAATTTTTTCTTCGCCGCGATACAGACAGCGGCCGAGCACAATGCCTTCTGTGGGCATATTAAGCGGTGGTGGGGCTTTGCGTGCACCCAGCCAGTCAATATGAGGCGTTTCTGTTGAGGGTAGAGGCAAATGCCAAAAACTGGCCATTTCTGTGGTATTGGCCACCATATAATGCTTAGTGTTCATTGAGCGATAAATTGAGTCTTGTATTAATTTAGCTGGTTTTGCCGGTACGGCCGCCCCAAATGAATTACCAAAACGGTAGATGTTATATTGACTAAAAGAGTTAATAATGTTTTGTAAATTCAGTTTTGCCTTTTCTTGAAATGGTGCAGCGCACACCAATCGAATTGTAAGCTCAACTCCTCCTTGGCTAATTTTTTCTTCCATGTTTTTCACCATCTCTTCTTCCTGTTGAGTCATTCTGTAAGGCTCAGCAGATGAACTTTGATTTTGTGAGCTTTTTTTATTGAAGTTTTTACCAATCTTACTGAGCATTTTGGAAGATTTGCTTTGCCTCATTACATTTTCAAATTTTTGTCCGCCTCTAATCGCCCGTGTCATTTGTACACCCTGTTGACGCCAAATTGAGGAAGCGGGTCTGACAATATATTGGATAAGCGCCCCTTCGTTATTATCAAGTTTACTTAATGGGTTAAGCATGGCAAGGAGAGGGTCGGAATCTAGTTGTTTGTATGTTTTGAAAGGAAAGGCTGATTTATTTTTAAAATATAAATAAGCGCCAACAATATGGCTTTCTGGTCTAAAAATATTATAATCAGATTCTTCAGATATTTGTGCGTGAGGATATTGTGCTAGTAGTTGCTGTTCAAGAAAATCACGACTTCCATCAGGTACTGCCACATAAAAAGAAATTTTTCCATTTTTAACGACAATTTCAAACGACAAATGATCATTTCGGCCGGTAAGCCATGTCATAAACCCCTTGTCTATTTTTAGACCGGCAACGGTTGAGAAAAGAGTTTCTGCAGCTGCTATTTGTTCACGAATTTTTGAAATATTTTCTGATCCGCTGGAAGACTCAGAGCCGTTTCCGATTTCTTTAGGGATTTTAACTAATAAAATTGTTTTGTGAAAAGCTTTGCTTGTTTTAGCGCGTTGGTGAAATATCGCTCTTAAAATTTTAATAAAAATAATAAAAGAAAAAACAGCCCCAAAAGCAGCACCTATAATTAACAATGTATCTGTGCTTAAAAAAGATTCCAGATTAAAGGTTATTTGAGGTTCCATTTATTTAAATTTCAATATTATTGCTTTCTTGTTTTTTGAGCTCAATAATTTTATCAGTTTTAATCTTTGCTTCTTGTTCTAGAAAGAAACGGTTTACTCCGGGTAACATTGAAAGCCATTCAATAATAAGTTTAAAAATTTTTTTTACTTTAATTTTTGTTTGGCGAAGCATTTCGCGAATTTTTAAAGCAGTTTCTTCGCCCTTAAGTTTGAATTCTTGCTGAGCTAAAGGAGACAGGGATTTATATGTGTCTTCTAGTCCCGCAGAGAGTATTTGTTCAACCTTGATAGTTGTTTTGTCACGAGCCGGAGACGGGAGGGTTATTTTCTTTTTTGTTTGCGGTAAGGTTGGTGTAATTTGTTCATGATTAAAATCCTGCTCCTTTGTAGTTTCTAGCCCCTCACTGGCTTGTTCCTTGTTTAATTCTAATTCAGGCGTCGTTGTTGTTTCTGGACGCCTTAATTCGCCCTCTGTTTCAGTATTTGGGGCGAAAATTTTTTCTACCTGGTTTTGATTCATAACAGATATATTATACCACAGCCAATTTTGGCAAACAATTTATTGGTGTGGGTAATTTATTATAAAAAAAATTATAATGTGCTATAATAAAAGTCAGTGTATCGAGGGTTTAGTATTCAATTGTTACAAGTTTATTATGAAAAAAATACGTGAAATTGAGCACCAAGGTTTGCTTTGGGTTAATGTCAGTAGTCAATCAGAAAGAGAGCTGAACCAAATCGGCAAACGCTTTAATTTACACGAGATTGACCTCAAGGAGAGCTCACCCCCTTTTCAAAGGCCAAAAATCATCAAACGCAAGGACTATTATTTCATGGTTCTTCATTTTCCTATTTTTGATCGAGTGACACGAAGGCTAGGGTTTACGGAAATAGATTTTTTTCTCAGTGCCAATTACTTGATCACTGTCCATGATAATAAATTGGCAGTGTTAGAGGATATGTTCAGTGAATGTGGAAAAAAAGGTGGTTCAGAGTATTTTTCCGGCACTGCAGTCCACATACTTTTTGAATTGCTAATGCGCTTGCTCGAAGCTATTTTCCCGATTCTTTTGCACATTAATGAAGATATAAATTTAGTCGATAAAAAATTATTCACCAAAACATCAGGCCGTGAAATTGCAGAAGAGATATTGAGATTAAAAACTAATATCGTAACTTTTAGACGCACTATGCAGGGGCACCGAACCGTACTGGAAAGATTGATTATGTACAGCGGGCGAGAGCTAGATCTTTTAGCCTATCAGAGTTATATTAACAATGTCAGAGAGTTTACCAATGAAATTTGGCACATGCTAGAAAGTCAGAGGGAGTCGATAAATGCCCTGCATGAAACAAACGAATCAATTGTTAATTTAAGGATTAATCAAGTGATGAAAACTTTGACAATTATCTCTGTTGTTACTTTCCCCCTTACCCTAATTGCCACTGTTTTTGCAATTGACGCGGGTGGGCGGCCTTTTGTTGATCTGCCTTATGGTTTCTGGCTTATTTGTTCAATGATGCTTTTGGGTGTTGCGATGATGATAATAATTTTTAAAAGAAAGAATTGGATGTAGAATAAAAGTGTTAAAAAAGTCTATCATTAAAATACAAAAGCCCGTGTAAGTAATCACGGGCTTTTTTTAAACAATGAAGTTCAAATTTATTTTAGTTTAATTTCGTAGAGTTTACTTTGATCGAGTATGTAAGCCAAACCTGCTGCTTCTTCAATATCCGCTGAAGTGGGTGAGGAAAATTCATCAGCGGTAAGCTGGCGTAGAAATTTACCCGTTTTATCAAATATTATCATCCGTTTATTAACAGAGTCTAAAATATAAATATTAGCTAAGTCTGTATAAGTCCATATTTCATCGCCAGAATTTAGTGTCGGATCAACAATTTCTAAATTGATTGGCTGCGGTATCCCTTTGTTAAATTTAAGAATTTCTCCATTTTCTTTTAATATATAAAGATCACCGTCAATAGTAATGTCAACTCCGTCTCGAAGGTTTAAGTTTTGCTCCGAAATCCAGTCGCGGCCTAAACCAAAACCAGCATTAATATTATCATGACGGTAAATCTGGTTAGCGGCTGCATCAAGCGAATAAAGACGACGATTATATATGGCTATAGCTCGGATATCCGGTTCTCCTGAATATGAAATTCCGCCCGTTTTTAGTGTAATATTTTTTGGGTCAAAGATCGCTAGTGATTTTTTGTCGGCGCCGATTAGTGCGGCATAATCATTTTCTTTTGGAACAGCACCGCAAATAAAACCACTCAAAGATCCATCGGAGAGTGTTAGTGCTTTTGTTTCTTTTGTCATAATATCATATACCAGCACGGTTGAAGTATTTGCTGAAAAGACAAGAATTTTATTTTCAATTTTTAAGAATTTTTCATAACCAGAGTAACCTTGGTTATTAAAATCAATAATTAGGTTAGGGGAGAGGGTCTCCATTTTCCGTAGTTTTGAACCCAATTTGTTTAGACGATCAGTAAAATCATTACAAGCGGCATTGTCGATCGGCCGGCAGACAAATTGAGCTATCAACGTTCTTGCTTCTTCCAATATGGTCTTAGCCTGCACTTCGTCTCCGTAAATCGAAGAACTTTCCGCAGCATCAATTTTATTTTTTATAGTTTGCAGTGATTCTCGATAAATACGATCGTTTTCGGCTCGATTTTTTTCTGTTTGCAGATAGAAAACGCTTACCATAAAGACAACAGCAAAGACAATGGAAGCCAGTGCCAAAATTTTAGTTAAAAGAGGCAAGTTTTTAAACCAGCGCGTGAAATGATGCCAGCTTTCAGTCCAGGATTCTAAAATAGCGCGACGCCGATTTTTAAAGTTCGTTGCTACAATTCCAAGCATAATGACAAATCGACCAATGTTAATAATAATTTTTGCCAGCATAAAGAATAACCAGTATATTCCCATACCAATATAGCGCAGACCAATCCATATGCCTTTTAATATGATTTTGGCATACTCAGCACTTGGTTTTGCCAATGTTTTGTTTGGATAGGGTTTGGTCTGGGTTTTTGTAACTAGAGTCGAAACATGAGTCTTTGGCGGTTCACTTGTTTCAATTACGTTTTTTCCACTCTCTTCTTCGTATTCATCTTCGTCCTCATCTTCATTGTTATTCATCATCGATTTTACTTTTGTGTTTAGGTTGCCAAGCAGTGAAGGTGTCAGTGTTTTTGCGGTTTGTCTTTCTGTATCGTAAAGCATCTTTTTATCTTCTATTGACTTGTCAACAGTTTTTAGACGGCTTGGAGTAGCGGCTACATGAATAATAAATCCTCCAAATGAGTATCCGTTTCTAATTCCGCTTAAAACTTTTTCAAAATGCACGGCGCTTTGTTCAGCGGTTCGTCCGCCAGTAATAATTTTTTGTAAACGGTCGTGATTAAAACAGCTGGCGATATGACCTGTGCCGCCAAAAAAATAATCACCTGGGCTAATTTTGCCCTGTATTATTTGAGAGAAAAGTTTTTCATCTTCTTGCTCTCCTTCGTTTTGAGCGACCAGATCCATTGTTTGATATTGTTCAGATTTATTTTTGTAAAACAAAAGAGATTCTGGTTGACCACAAAAAGAAAATGTCAGATCGCTTTCTTTTAGTACGCCGATAAGGCAGCTTAAATCTGTTTCCGGGCGAGACAAGGTAAAACCTTCACGGTTAATTTTTTCAAGAATTGTTTCTAAAGTATTCTTTCCTGGCACATTAGGCGTTTCATAATACTCATTTTCTACTCGATCCATCAGTGTTTGGAGGTTGAATATGTCGTCTTTGTTGCCATTGTTAATTTCGCAAACCGCAAAAAAATAACCCTTCTCTTTTTCCTCACTTGGAGTAGAAGGTTGTATTACGTGTAGCAGAACATGAGATATCTCCTGATTTTCGCCTTCAACAAAAAACTCATTGAACAGAATCGTGTTGTTCATATGATAGCTTTGACTAATTATAGCTTTTTAATTATACTATATAAATGAAAAAGCGTCTATTACGTTAGTGGATAAAAAATAGGGCATTTTTAATAATATTTATGCTTGAACACCTTTTTGGTTCAAAAACACGACTGAAATTACTTCAGCTTTTTTTAGCTAATCCAGGCAAGAGTTACTATGTTCGTGAGCTAGCTCGAGTTATTGGCGTTCAGCTCAATGCCGTGCGCAGAGAAATTATGAATCTGGAAAAAGTTGGATTGATCATGCGAGCCCGCCCCAAGGCACGTGAATTTGAATCTGCCGAGCGTTGCAAGTACTATGAGTTGGATACTTCCAGCATGCTATATCCTGAATTTAAAGAGCTTTTAAATAAAGTCCAGATTATTGAAGAGCGGGAGTTTGTTAGTGAGCTCAAAAAGCGGGCTGGTAAAATTAAATTTTTGGTGCTCACCGGATTTTTTACCGATGACAATAAAGCTGAGTCAGATCTGCTTATTGTTGGTAATTTAAAGTCAGCAATTGTAGCTAAGATAGTAAGAGAGTTTGAAAAGAGTATTGGTCGCGAGCTTCGTTATACCATGATGAATGAAAATGAATTTCAGGATCGACGCGAGGTTGGCGACAGGTTTTTGTACAGTTTGCTCGAATCAAAAAATATTATCGCAATCAACGAGTTCAAGTTGGCTAGTTAAATATGAAGGTGATCATTGATAATTCAAATAATGATAAGGTGCTATTTTATCTTAAGATCAAAAATAAGTGGATTTTAGAGGAGAAAAAAAATTTGAAATTACCACTCATTGCATTGTTGGAAGTAGCGCTTAAAAAATATAAAAAAAATTTTGACGATATAGACGGCATGGCTGTTTTGGTCGGACAAGGACGCTTTACTGCTACGCGTATAGCTACCACAACCGCGAATATTCTCGGTTACGTTTTAAAAATACCTGTTATTAGTATTCTTCATCTGAAGAATAATGCGGATTTTCAGCTGGTAGATAATAAATTTTCAAAGACCAAGAAAGGCGTGTATATCAGTGCTAAATATAGCGGCAAGCCACATCTCTACGGCAAACTCGAGACATGACTATGATAATATCTGATTTTAAAAAATATCGAATATATGAAATGCTGCCGGCAATTAGTATTTGGATATTTTTGATTTTGAGCATACTTTTTTCATTTGTCCGGCCGCTTTGGATGATATATTTTATTATCGTTTTTGATTTATACTGGACTTTGCGCGTGGTATATTTTTCATTTTTTTTAATCCTTTCATGGAGTCGCTTTCGCAGAGCTTTAAAAATCAGCTGGTTTGATCGCTTAAAAACCGAATTTCCTGATTGGCAGGACAAGAAGAATGTAATATTTTTTCCATTTACCAATGAAGATGTATCAGTCGTTTCAGCCACTCTTGATGCAGTTATCAAATCTACCTATCCGGCGGAAAAAATATGCGTTGTCATTTCCGGTGAAGCGCGAAAAATTAATTTGTGGCACAAGGTACAACCTTTAATAGAGGAGAAATATCAAGGTAAATTTGCTGATTTGATATTTTATACCCATCCCGATAAGCTGCCGGGTGAAATACCGGGCAAGGGCTCTCATCTAAATTGGATTGAGAAGGAATTCAAAAAATATGCTGATAGCAAAGGTTGGAAATATATTGATATAATTGTTTCGGCTTTTGACATTGATACAATTGTTCATCACCAGTATTTTGCCCATCTTAATTACATGTATTGTCGCCATCCGCGTCCGGACCACAGCTCTTTTCAGCCAGTCACTCTTTACAATAATAATCTTTGGGAATCACCGGCATTTCTTCGTATTATGGCCTTGGGTACCACTTTTTGGACAATGTTTTCGCTTGCCCGAATGGACAATATGGTTACATTTTCATCCCACAGCATGAGCTTTAAGGCAATAGTAGACTGTGGCGGTCATGCCAAAAATATTGTCAGCGAAGATTCGCGCATTTTTTATCAATGTTGGTTTGCCAACAAAGGTGATTATGAGGTTACACCGCTTTATATCCCAGTTTCCATGGATACGCCGCGCGACGAAAAGCTGTGGAAAAGCTTTAAAAATTTATATTATCAGCAACGCCGCTGGGCCTGGGGTTCGGAGCATATACCATATCTAATGTGGCAGTGGAATAAATACCCGCAGATTGCATGGTGGAAAAAATTACCGCTTATATTTCACGAATGGGAAGGAAAATGGAGCTGGGCTTTAACCGCAATAATTATTACTGTGGTTGGACGTTTGCCTCTTTGGGTGGCGGGGGATGCAGTAAGACAGAGTGCTCTTTTTTTTAACACCCCCCATGTTCTCGAAGTAATGATGACTTTAGCTATGCTTGGTCTTATCATCTCTGCTATTCTAAGCATGCTTATTTTGCCGATTCGACCAACAGCTCATCCTAAATATAAATATTTAATTATGGTATTGCAGTGGGTTTTGTTGCCGGTTTCATTGATTATTTTTTCAGCTATTCCTTGTATTGATGCGGTGACACGTTTGGCTTTTGGAAAATATTTGGGTTTTAATGTATCAGTTAAAAAAAGAGCCGCCGTATGAAATTTGGCAGATTTATAAAAATTTCATTAATTACTCTTGCCGCGCTTTTAGTAGCTAGCGGAACCTTTGTGTTTTTTTGGTATCGTTCCGGTGGTTTGCAAAAAGCCATTATTTCTCAGGTTGGAGAAAGATTTTTTAGCATGGAAGAAGTGAATAAACCGGTTGTAAACGAAAACGGCGAGATAGTGATGATCTCTGAAAAGATCGGAGCTAATTTTGTTCAGAAATTTTTTGGTTTTGAGCGTCCGCAAACCCATTTAGTTTTATTTTTAAATAATACAGAACTTCGTCCGGCCGGCGGCTTTATTGGTACTTATGCGGTTATCACACTAAATCGCGCTAATCCAGAAATTGTGAAAGTTGAAGGTACTGAAATTTTGGATAATTTGGCGCCTAAAAATTTTCCATCTGATCCGCCTGATCCGATCCGTGAATTTCTTGGTCTTGAACGCTGGTATTTTCGCGATTCCAACTGGTCACCGGATTTTGCCACTGCCGCAGCTAAATCTCTAGAGCTTTATCGTAAAGAAAATGGTGTTAAGGCCATGGAAATAGATTCTGTTATTGGTTTTACCCCAACCGTTATTGAGGAATTGCTTGAAATAACCGGTCCGGTTAAAGCCGGCGGTATTGAATTTACTTCTAAAAATTTTACTGAAAAATTGGAATATGAAGTTGAGTATGGTTTTGAAAGCAAGGGGATATCTTTTGACGAGCGAAAAAAATTATTAATTGAATTAACACACAGCGTGGTGATGATGGCGGCAAAAAATGTTTTTTTTCATTGGGATGAGTATAAATCCTTAATTGAGAAAATGCTTGAGCAAAAGCAAATTATGATGTATTCACCGCTGGTTGAGTATCAGGATGTATTCGAAGCAAAAAATTGGGCAGGAAAGATGACGGGAATAAATTATGATTATTTATTTTGGGTTGATGCTAATTTGGGTGCTTTAAAAACTGATGTGGCCATAGAGCGCAGTTTAAATTACGAGTTATTCACTACTACTAGCGGTAAATATATAGCGCGGGCAACAATGACTTTTGTGCACAAAGGTAAATTTGACTGGCGGACGACTCGCTATCGCGACTATGCCAGGGTTTATGTACCGGTTGGTTCAAAACTCATAAAAACGAGCGGTTCCATGAAATCAGATAAAACCAATGAGCCGAGAAAAACTGATCAGGGTATTGAAAACGGTCGACAATGGTTCGGGACATTTATTTCGATTGAACCTGGCCAGACCAAAAGTCTTAGTTTTGAATATTACGTTTCGCCGGAAGTGAGCGCGCGATTACATGCCAATGATTACCGCCTCTATGTACAAAAGCAACTTGGTACAAATAACACCAAATTGACTTTAGGCCTGAATTTTGATAAGAAATTAGCGTTTGCAACACCTGGTGAAAAAACAGAAAAGCATGGTGATATGCGTTATGATTATGCCACAATATTATTAAAGGATGTCGAGTTTGAGGTTAGAACAAAATAAATTATTTTAATCTATGTTTATTAAGAAGATAGGAATTGATCTGGGGACCAATAATGCTCGTGTTTATGTTCCTAAAAAAGGTGTGGTGGTAAATGAACCATCAGTTGTTGCTATTTCTAAAAGCGATGGTAAAATTTTGGCTGTTGGGCTAGAAGCCAAGGATATGCTTGGCCGCACACCGGATTCTATTTCAGCTGAACACCCTTTGAAAGAAGGCGTTATTGCCAATTATAAAACAACCGAAGCAATGCTTAGGTATTTTATAAATAAATCCCTGGGAGGAGTGCATCTTTTTCGTCCAGAAGTGATGGTGGCGGTGCCTTCTGGTATTACCTCAACAGAGCGTAGAGCGGTAATTGACGCTACTATTGCTGCTGGTGCTCGCGCAGCTTATCTGATCAAAGCGCCACTTGTAGCAGCTATTGGAGCTGATATTCCTATTGGAGCGGCTTCGGGCCATATGGTGATTGATGTTGGCGGAGGAACATCAGAAATTGCCGTTATTTCGCTCGGTGGCATTGTGGCTAGCGGTTCGGTAAGAATTGGAGGAAATAAATTTGACCAATCGATTAGTGATTTTGTTAGAAGGAAATATAATTTATCTATCGGCGTTCACACTGCTGAAGAAATTAAAATTAACGCTGGTTCAGCAATGTTTATGTCCAAGCCGTTGACCACAGAAATCAAAGGCCAAGATATGGTCAGCGGTTTGCCACGAATTATTACTGTTACTGCCGATGACGTCACTGAGGCTCTTCAGCACGATCTCGAACTTCTAATGAAAGCAATTAAAGAGGTTTTGCACGATACACCACCTGAACTCTCTGCAGATGTTATGGATAAAGGCATAGTATTGACTGGTGGTTCAGCCCAACTCCGCAATTTATCTGAATTGATTACTGAAACTACCGGCGTTCCAACTTATGTTGCGGAGAACCCGCTTTTTTGTGCAGTTAAAGGCACGGGTACAGCGCTTGAAAATATTAATAATTACAAAAGAAGCATTCTAGCAACGAGATAAATGTTTGGGCGCTAAATAATCCGAATAGTTATAGTTGTGAACCCATGTAGTTTTTGCATTTTATGATAATTGGAATCGAAGCATCTCATGCTAATAAAAAAAATAGAACCGGAGTTGAGGAGTATTGCTTTGAGGTGATAAATCATCTAAAAAAAATTATTCCCGCAGACGTGCGGGTAATTTTGTATTCAAACAATCAGCTTGTTGATGACCTTAAAAAATTGCCGGAAAATTGGCAGACCGCAATATTACCGTGGCCACTAAATAAAGGCTGGAGTCAATTTCGCCTATCTGGATATTTTTTGCGTCATAAATTAGATTTGTTTTTTGCTCCTGGTCAGCTCGTGCCTTTTGTTTGTCCCAAAAATACAGTCACCACAATACATGACAGTGCTTTTGAAGTTTTTCCAAATGCTTATAGTTTTTCCGGCTGTCAATATCTCAAGGCAATGAATCGATTGATAATGAAAAAATCCAAACTGATTATCACTCCTTCAGAATTTTCGCGCCAGGAACTTGGTCGGCTTTATGGTTATGATTTAGACAAAGTCAAAGTCACACCCCTTGGCTATGATCATAATTTTTTTAAAAGACTGCAATTAACGGAAGATGATAAAGAAAATTTTTTAGAAAAATATAATATTAGAAAACCATTTTTTTTAACTGTTGGGCGGCTTGAAGAAAAAAAGAATACTGTAAATATCATTAAAGCTTTTGATTTAATAAAAAAAGAGATTGATGCAGAGCTTGTACTGGCAGGAATTCCTGGTCGCGGTTTTGATAAAGTAAAGGATATTATTGGTAAAAGTCCGAATAACAAAGATATTAATCTTTTGGGTTGGGTCGAAAATTCAGAACTTCCAAAATTTTATAATTTAGCTCGAGTTTTTATATTTCCTTCTCTTTACGAGGGATTCGGACTTCCTTTGCTTCATGCCATGGCTTCTGGTTGTCCGGTAGTCGCTTCGTCCGGCAATTCACTTGAAGAGGTGGGGGGAAGCGCGGCTCTTTATGTCTCGCCTTTATCAGTTGAAGATATTAGCCAGGCGGCTATTAGGCTATTTGGGGATACTGAACTAAGAAGCCAGCAAATAGAAAAAGGCCTTAAGAAATCAATGGCTTTTAGTTGGGAAAATACGGCAAATTCAACCTGGTTGAACTTGCGTGAGGCGATAAATTAAGGTATTATATTTTGGACCGCAAACGAACGCCAAAGGAGCGCGAGATGTTGTTTTTATTGACTTTATGATTATTGGACACAAGAAAAACCTTGAATTTCTCACCTCTGCTTTGGACAGTGAAAAAATCGCCCATGCTTTATGTTTTGTTGGTCCTGATGAAATAGGAAAACGCAGAGTTGCAGAGGAAATTGCTTCTCGAGCGTTAAATGTTGATAAAGCCCAGCTCAATACTCATCCAGATTATTTATTTATTGAGCGTGAAGTTGATGAAAAGAAGGGTCGCCTTAATCGAGATATAAACATTGCTCAGGCAAAAAGGATTAGCGGTTTTTTACGAAATCATTCCTGGATTGGAAAAATGAAAATAGTAGTTATTAACGATGCAGAATCATTGAATTCAGAGGCGGCTAATGCACTTTTAAAGACTCTGGAGGAATCCAGCGAAGGAAATATCATCATCCTTCTTACTACAAACGACCAATCGTTTCCAGCCACCGTCAGATCGCGTTGTCAGATAGTTGCATTTTCTTTGGTACCAGAAGAGGAAATTTTATCCGGATTAGTCGCCATGGGTTATGAGCAGGAACTGGGCGGTGAAGCAACTGCTTTATCCTGGGGACGGCCGGGCCGGGCGATAAAGTTTTTGAGAGATCAGACACTTTTAAATGAATACAAAAATGAAATTGAGCGGTTGAAAAATATAAGCGGACAACCATTTTATTTAAAATTAAAACAAACTGAAGATTTATTTGGTGATAAAGATGACGCCATACGCGGCCGTGATCGTTTAAAGAAAGTTCTTGATCTTTGGATTATGGTTTGGCGTGACGTCTTAAAAGGCGCTGGATTTTTTGGAAAGACGGTTAGTTCAAAGGAAGCCCTTGGTGTTATTGATGAGCTGCAGTTAGCGCGACAGATGCTTGGACAAAATATACATCCGCGTTTGTTGATTGAACGTATTTTATTAAAAATTTAATAATTTATATATTATTTTATGACTCGAATTAAAATTTTAGCTTTAGTTATTGTCGCTGCTTTTATTTTTCTTGGAGCCAGTTGTATATCTTTCAAAAAAAGTTCTGAATCGGGACTTATGGGAATGTTTAGGTCTGCTGACAAAGGTGAGACGTGGAACGCAGCTATGGCATTTCCCTCTGCTGAAGGTTTAAAAACTATTGGCGGAGTTAAGGTTTATCGTATTTTTGAAGATCCAAGTGATGCTAATGCTTTTTATCTAGGTACCCGCGGGCAAGGATTATATTATACCTATAACAATGGGGATACCTGGCAGTCAGTGCCGTTTTTGAGCGGTAAATTTATTTATGCTTTGGCAGTTGATCCGAGTGATAAATGCAACATTTTTGCCAGTGACGGCGCTCATATTTATAAAACCGAAGACTGTTCTCGCACTTGGTCCCAGGCCTTTTTAGAAGAACGAACCGGTGAGAGAATTGCCGCTTTAGATATTGATCCAAGCGACGGAACCATATGGGGAATTGAAGTCGGAGGTGATGTGATTATCAGTCGAGATGGCGGGCGCAGCTGGACTGTTATAAAACGTTTTAATTTTCAACTTCAGGATTTGGTCGTTGATAAACAGGTGCCTGGACGCGTCTATGTCGCTAGTTTAAAATCTGGACTTTATCGCACTGATGATAAAGGTATAACTTGGCAGGATTTGCGCGAGGGAATGAAAGATTTTCGAGACAGCCAAACATTTTATCGCATTCATCTTAATGCGGCTGAAAATAACAGTTTGTTTTGGATAAGCAAATATGGAATTTTACGTTCAGACGATGCTGGTGCTACTTGGAAAGACCTACAACTTTTGACTAGGCCGGGTGCGGTGCAAATATATGCTTTTACTGTTAATCCTAAAAATCAGAATGAAATTTATTACACCGGCACTATTTTGGGAGATAAAAATGTTCATGTTCGTTCGACTTTCTACAAAAGCGTAGATGGCGGTGCAAATTGGACGACCAAGCAATTGCCAACAAACACGATTCCTATCATGATGAAGATTCATGCTGAAAATGACAGCATGCTAATCATGGGATTTACCGTATTAAATTAAATATTTAGTTTATGAATATCAGTGAACACAAAGTGGAATTTGACAAAGTAATTGAATTTTTAAAACAGGACATATCTGGTTTACGGACCGGACGTGCTTCAGCAGCCATGGTTGAGGAAGTCCATGTTGAAGCTTATGGTTCCAGGCAGCCGTTAAAAGCAGTCGCTTCAATTTCAGTTTCTGATCCGAAAACTTTAATCGTTGAGCCTTGGGACAAATCGCTTCTAGCAGTTATTGAAAAAGGAGTGCGCGATTCTGATGTCGGCATTAATCCTGTAAACGACGGTCGCTTGATTCGCCTTTGTTTGCCTGAATTAACAATTGAAAGGCGGCAGGAATTGATCAAGGTGCTTCATCAAAAATTGGAAAATGCGAGAATTTCATTGCGCAAGGTGCGCGAAGAGGTTCGAAATATGATTCAAGAAGGTGAAAAAGATAAAACTATTTCTGAAGATGAAAAATATCGTTTGCAGGAAGAATTAGATAAGATGGTAAAAGATTTTAATGAGCGGGTTAAAGAAGTCGGTGAAAATAAAGAGAAGGAAATAAATACCATCTAACATTATGAAACAACCGCTGCAAATCGTTTCTTTTCTTGTTATTCTTTTGCTTGTTGCAGTAACTTCGGGTTGCGTTTTTAAAAAATCTGCAATTAAAGAAGATAGCTCAACGACTTATTTAGAACCAGCCCCAAGAAACAATAGTGGTAAAATTAGTTTAGGACACTCAAAATATCAATTTGAAATTGAATATCCCACGTATTTTATTGAGGGTGAAATGACACAAACAATTTTAGCTTCGCTTTTATTTCCTGAGTCCTATACAACAGGTACTAATTTGTCAGAAGCCTATATATTTGTAAATCGTATCGGTCGAACTTGTGAGGAATTGGGTTATGGTTTTGAGACAAAGCCTGAGTGGCGAGGCGGTAAAAAAGTGCTTTTAAATGAACGCTTTAAGGAGAAAGTTTTTGTTGGCGATGTTGAATTCAATCGAATGTTTTGTGCTAGTAGTGGAGATGGCTACAATTTAGACACACTAGTTTATATGACTGAAAGAATGAACCAACCCTTAGGATTAGCTTTAGTTCTCATTTCTCAAAATTTAGCTGACACCAGAGATGCTTCTCTTTATGACCCAACGATTTTTGAGGATGAATATATTCAAGTTTTAGAAACTTATATAAATAAAAATGGTAATATTGAATAATATATGAAAGACCTTGATATTCTAGTTTCGTTGTGCAAGAGAAGGGGTTTTATTTTTCCAGGTTCGGAAATATATGGCGGTTTAGCCAACAGTTGGGATTTCGGGCCACTCGGTCATTTATTGAAGCAAAATATAAAAAAGGCTTGGTGGAAATTTTTTGTCCAACAGCGCGACGACATGGTGCCTCTTGATTCAGCGATAATCATGAATCCAAAAGCTTGGATAGCTTCAGGGCATTTGGATAATTTTAGCGATAAATTGGTTGAATGCAAATCTTGCCACCATCGTTTCAGAGAAGATCATCTTTTGGAGGCAAAAAGCATTGAACCAGGATACGATAAAGAAAAACCTTCAAAGAAAGAAAAAATTAGTTGCCCTGATTGCGGTGGTAGTTTAACTGAAGCCAAGAGTTTTAATTTGATGTTCAAAACTTTTATCGGCACCACAGAAGATAACACCACCGAGGCCTATTTGCGTCCGGAAACCGCTGGCGGGATGTTTGTAAATTTTAAAAACATACAGAATTCCACAAGACGTCGTTTGCCTTTTGGTATTGCTCAAATTGGTAAATGTTTTCGCAATGAAATAACGCCTGGTAATTTTATATTTCGCACCAGAGAGTTTGAAATTGCTGAACTTGAATATTTTATTGATTCAAAAAATTGGGAAAAATATTTCGAGATGTGGCTTAAAGAGATAAAAAGATGGTGGAAAGATGTTATGCAAGTTGATATGAAAAATTTAGTTTGGCATGAAATAGAAAAGAATGAATTGGCGCATTATTCCAAACGAACTGTTGATATTGAATATAAATATCCTTTTGGCACAAAGGAGCTACACGGCATTGCCTATCGAACCAATTTTGATCTGTCGCGTCATCAGGAAGTAAGCGGTGAAGATTTATCATATACTGATCCTGAGACAGGAGAAAAGATCATACCACATGTGATTGAGCCGACTTTTGGCATTGAAAGAATGCTTTTAGTTTTATTGCTTGAAGCTTACCATGAAGAGGAAGCACCGACATCTGAAAAAGGTGAAACAGATAAGCGGGTGGTGATGAAGTTTCCTTACTATTTATCTCCGTATCAGGCGGCTATTTTACCGCTTTCAAAAAAGAGTGAATTAGCTAAAATCGCCAAGCCTTTGGCTCATGATTTGCGTCAGAATTTTATGGTTGATTATGATGAAACTCAAAGTATCGGCAAGCGCTATCGACGTCAGGATGAAATTGGTACACCGTATTGTATTACTGTAGATTTTGATTCAATCGAAGACAAGAAAGTGACGATACGAGATCGTGACACAATGAAACAAGAAAGAATTGATATTGCAGAAGTTAATAATTATTTAAGAAATAAATTTAATTTATAATTATTTTTTTTATGATTAATGAATTAAAAGGGAGTGGTTCTATGTCAGACCAAACTTCACTTGAACCCGATTTATTAAAGAAGGAAAGAGGCGTAAGTGGATCAATGTCCGAATCAACTTCACTTGAGGATATAAAATCACTTGAGGAGTTAGAATCTGAAATTCAGGCTTATAAAAAATTAATCAGTCAAATGGAAGCATCCGGCGGGGAGATAGATATAAAAGAACTCGAAGAAGCTCGGGATAGAATACGGGCGTTGGAACAGGAGAAAAAGTCACGTGACAATACGATCAAGTATTAAATTATGCTAAAAGTTAAGAAATTAAAGAATGGTCTTTCAGTAATAATCAAACCAATCAAGGGAACAAAAGCGGTGACATTTCTCGCCATGGTGCCTGTTGGATCGAGATATGAATCGGAAAAAATATCCGGAGCATCTCATTTTGTTGAACATTTGATGTTCAAGGGTACAAAGAAACGCCCCACAGCTCTTGATATTTCCCGCGAGTTAGATGCGGCAGGCACGCAGTTTAACGCATTTACTAGCAAGGAATATACTGGTTATTACATTAAGATTGCAAGCAATAAATCTTCTTTAGCCCTGGATATTCTGGCAGATATTTTATTTTTTTCTAAGTTTGATGCAGAAGAAGTAAAAAGAGAAAAGGGTGTCATTGTTGAAGAGATAAAAATGTACGAAGACAATCCAGCCACGGCTGTCAGTTTAATTTTTGAAAAATTATTATTTGGCAACCATCCGCTTGGACGCGATATTGCTGGCACGAAAAAAACAGTTAACGCAGTTAGTCGAGACGATCTCTTTTCTTTTTATAAGGGTGCATATAGGCCTGATAACATGGTACTGGTAGCTGCTGGCAATATTCAAAATGATTTATTAGTAAAAATAAATAAATATTTTGGTGTTGATTACAGTAAAAAAACAGTTTATAAAAAAATATATAAGAAAGATTTTTCAAAATTTACGAATCAACTAATACCCTCAAAGCGTTCTGTTTTAAGCAGAAGACGAGTTGATCAGGCCAATGTAATCGTAGGTTTTCCTGGAATATCTTATAACGACAAAAAGCGCTGGGCCTTAGCCGTACTTCTTAACATACTTGGCGGCGGTATGAGTTCTCGCTTATTTATCGAAGTTCGGGAACGACGAGGTTTAGCTTATAAGATTCGCATGGGACAGGAAATGTTTAGAGATTCAGGTCTTATTTGGATTGAGGCCGGTTTGGACCAGAAGCGATTAAAGGAGGCGATCGAGGTGATTAAAGATGAACTTAAAAAAATTACTCGCCAGGCTGTGTCATTGAAGGAATTAAACGACGCTAAAACAAATTTGACCGGTCAGTATGCTTTAAGGATGGAAGATTCAAGCGCCCAAGCAAGTTTTTACGCTTTAAAATTTTGGTTTCAAAACAACCTTGATGATTATGAAAAAGATCTGGTTAAGATAAAAAAAGTAACAGCTCGACAAGTTCAGGATTTAGCCAAGGAAATATTTAAGGAAAATAAAATGAAAGTGGCAGTTATCGGCTCTCTTGATAGAAAACAATTATCTAATTTATTGAAATAGAATTATGGAAAAATCTATATATCTGTTTGCTAATTGGAAAATGTATCTTGATTACGACGAGAGCAACATCTTAGCCAATAGTTTTGCTGATACTTTTGATAAGAGTCAGGAAAAAATAAAAATCGGTGTTTTCCCAAGCGCGCTTTCGTTGTATACCGTGGGTCAGGTTTTGCACGATGTTGGAATAGGAATAGGATCGCAAAATGCATATTGGATAGATAAAGGGGGTTATACCGGAGAGCATTCAATGCAAATGTTTAAATTAGCCGGTTGTGATTATGCTTTGATCGGCCATTCTGAAAGGCGTCATATTTTTCATGAATCAAACCATGATGTTCGCCAAAAAATTGAAGCGGCTCTTGTTGCAGGCCTCATCCCGGTTGTCTGTGTCGGAGAAACATTAGACGAAAGAAAGGCAAACAAAGCTGAAGAGGTTGTTGAAGTTCAGCTAAGAGCGGCATTCAATGATCTATCGATCAGTGAGGGTGCCACTATTTTTATTGCATATGAACCGGTTTGGGCGATTGGAACAGGGGAGGCCTGCAATGCAGTTGATGCTGAAAAAATGCATATAAGAGTTATGGATATCGCTACAACTTTATTGTCGGGGATTAATATTAAAATATTATACGGCGGTAGCGTAAAAGGGGATAATGTTTCTGATTACTTTAAGAACAAAAATACCGATGGCGTACTTGTTGGCAATGCCTCAACCAAGCTAGATTCTTTTAAAGACATTTACGATAAAACTATAGAATTTTTGGCCAATTAATATGATTTCATATATTTATATATCGCTTATCGGTTTATCAGTACTTGTCATTATTTTTGTTTTACTTAGAAAATTTCCAATTATTGCCAATCTTGATTTGGAAAATTTGCCAGAAGAGCAGGAGGTAAAGAAAAAGAAATCAATTATCGAAAAACGACTAACAGACAAAGGTGCTTTTGCACAAAAACAGATTAAAGAAAAGTTGTCGCCACTTGGTCGTGTGTGGCGTGTTTTTCAGTTAAAGTTTCGTATATATGTTGGAAAGATTGAGCGACTATTGCATTATGAAGAATTGTTAAAAAATCGCGCTCGGTACAAAGTGACTAATCTGGTTGAGAAGGAAAAGGATTTAAATGAGCTTATCAATAAAGCGGAAGCCATGTTTCGAGAGCAAAATTTTGAAAAAGCGGAAGAACTTTTTATTGCAGCTATAAAAATAGACAAAAAATCTATTTCAGCTTACCGCGGACTGGCTGACACGTATTTGGCTAAAAGTGCTTTTGATGAAGCTTTTCAGACCTATGATTTTCTGGCTAAATTAACACCCAATGACGATGCGTTGATGGTTAAGCTTTCTGAACTTTACGATGAAAAAGGTAGAATAAACGAGGCAATAAATTATTTAGAAAGAGCAACCACCATCAACGATTCGTTGTCGTCGCGTTTTCATCGTTTGGCCGAATTATACACTAAGGCAAATCAACCAGAATTGGCGCTAGACGCAATAATTCAGGCATCGGAACTTGAACCAAAGAACCCTAAGTATCTTGACTTTCTTATAGAAAATGCTATAATATGCGGCAAAAGAGAGTTGGCGTCAAAATCTTATGAAGAACTACGAATAGTAAACCCTGAAAACCATAAGCTGTTAGAGCTAAAAGAAAAGATAGATAAATTGCCGTTGTAGCTCAGCTGGTAGAGCAACTCCATGGTAAGGAGTAGGTCTCGGGTTCAAGTCCCGACAACGGCTCTGGTTTACATGAATGCCACCTTAGCTCAGCTGGTAGAGCAACGGTTTTGTAAACCGTCGGTCGTCGGTTCGAGTCCGACAGGTGGCTCGAAATTGTTCGACTTTGTACATTCAAAATATATTCGGCATAATATAACTGACTATACACCACTTATTTTATGCCTAAAAAAAGAATTACCAAATTTCAAGAACAAAAAGTTAAAGATTGTTATATTAGTGGAATGACCGGCACCGAGATTTCTATTAAATTAGGTTTGTCCTTAAAACAAATTTATAGTTCGTTACGAAGATAAAATGTTCCTAGAAAAACCCTGCAGGAACAAAATAGAATTTTGTTCGAAAGGAAAGTTCCATCGTTTCGTTTCAGGGATAATTTATCGATTAAAGAATATAATCTTTTAGTAGCGGCCGTAATGCTATATTATAGAGAAGGCGCAAAGACGGGAGTAACTGTTGATTTAGCAAATTCAGATGAGAAAATAAATTACGATTATATTTATATTGATTTTCTGATCAAAATGTTAATAAATTGATTACTTATTGGTCATCTCAGTTAAAAGTTGAAAAAACGCAGTTTACCAAGCCATATATTCGTTCAACTGTTAACCGAGGTAAAAGATCAATACCTCATGGAGTGATACACGTTCGATATAGTGATAAAAAATTATTAGTTAAAATATTATCATTATGCAGCGAACTTGTTAGCTCTTTATAATTATGGGTGGGTACCAAAGCGGTCAACTGGGGCAGACTGTAAAAAATTGCAGCTCTTTAGGGTAACCTAAAGATGAACTCTTTGGGATAACGGTGAAAGCTAAGTTCATATGTTGAATATGCCAATACCGTGGGAACCCGATTTTAAATCGGGGCGCCGTAGAGACTAGATACCAAAGTACCCTTCGTGGGTAAAGATATAGTCCATGCCAAAAGGAAACTTTTGGATTAATGAAATCTGCTGGCTCAGCCTTCCTAGGTTCGAATCCTAGCCCACCCACATAGTAAATTAATAAATTTAAAATATGCCGTCAAAAGAAAGAGAAAACATGATCAAGCTTGAGTGTTCAGAGTGCAAGCGAGTCAATTATTTTTCACGAAAAAATAAAAAGCTTCTCAAAAATCGGCTGGAATTAAAAAAATACTGCCGTCACTGCAGGAAGCATGTTGCACACAAAGAAACCAAGTAATTTTTTAAGGGGCGGCGCCCAGGCGCCGCTTCTTTTGAAAAGGGCGCTTAGTTAAATGGTATAACTATGGTCTCCAAAACCATCGTCGGGGGTTCGATTCCCTCAGCGCCTGCTTAAAAAGATAGTCTCCTTTATGGGGACTATCTTTTTAATAAGTTAGGTTTTGAGGGAATCGAACAGGGAAGGGTTTGGGGAACGGGAGTTCCCCAACTTTGCTGTGGGGGTGACAGCGAGGTACGAGCGTCCTTAGGGGGCGGAAGCCCCCTAGGAAGAGCTCGTAGCGAAGCGTAGAGCGAGTGAGATTTCCCTCAGCGCCTGCTTAAAACAACACCACCCGTCAGGGTGGTGTTGTTTTATAATTATGGTATAATATATTTACATTAATATTATAAGGAGGTTTTTTATATAAGACTAAAACTGCTTTTAGTCTTATGTGAATCACAAAAGGTCGAATCATTTATAAGTCACATTAAAAAAAATATGAACAAATTAAATTTCTTAGATTGGCTAACTATTGTTTTAGTTGTCGTTGGAGCTTTAAATTGGGGTTTAGTCGGCTTTTTCAGTTTTGATTTAGTTGCCACTATTTTTGGCGCCATGTCAGTTATTTCTCGAGTTGTCTACGTGTTAGTGGGTTTATCAGCCATTTATCTTATTTTTGTTTTGCCAAAATTAGGTAAAAAGTAGACATAAATGCCAAAAAATAAAATACTTCCATGATTATGGGGGTATTTTATTTTACTTTTTCACTATATTAGGGCGATAACGAGTGTGCTGTCTCCTTAAAATTATGGTATAATCTTACAAAAGAGCATTAATTTATGAAAAAGGTAAATAAATTAATAATTATTATTGTTTTTAGCTTGTTGTTTACAGCACCGTCAGCCGTTTTTGCATTTCAGCCGTATGTATTAAAAAACGAAACTCAGATCAGGGTTTATCAACCAGAAGTATCCAAAGCTTATTATGGGGAGTTAGATGGTCAGCCAGTAAATTTCTATTTGGATTCTACCCAACCATTTCCTTTATATATTGGCATGCTGTTGCCTACGGAACCTGGAGGGATGAAAAATTTGGTGGTAAGATTATACAGAAACGGCGAACAAATATCGGAATTAAATGGATTAAATTTTGAATGGAATATTTATTATGATGAGTTTGCTAACGATGAGTATTGGCTTGGTCCGGAATATCGTATATATCCGGCTGATCCGGGTGAATACAGAATTGAATTATCTCGTAGCGACGAAAATAGCGGTAAATATATTTTAGCTATTGGTGAGGTCGATAGCTATGAACCGTCTGAATTGTTCACTACAATTCGCAATACTCCGGGTATGAAAGAATTTTTAGGCCGTAGCATATTTACCGTGTTTTTCAGTATTACTGGATTTTTACTTTCTTGCGTACTTTTAGCCGTCGGTTTTTTTCTCATGCTAGTCGTCTATGTTGTTAGACGGTTAATGCCCGAATCATAATAATAATTAAATATTTTTTTATGAATAAGAAATTCATAGTTGTGGCAATCGTCGTTTTTGGGGCAATGTTTATTGCTACTGATGCTCAAGCTTTCAGCACCAAAGCAGATGCTTCAGTTTATATTAGCGCCGGTGAAGTAGTTGAAGGAAATCTATATGCTGTTGGGCAGAGCATCACTGTTGACGGCGCTGTAACAGGAGATATTATCTGCGCTGGTCAAAATGTGGTCATTAACGGAGAGATTGGTGGAGATGTGATTTGTGCTGCTCAAGCACTTTCAATCAGCGGACCAGTTGGCGGCAATGTCAGAGCTGTTGGCAACGTTATAAACATAGGCTCTATGATAGCAAGAAATATTATGGCTTTTGGCGCGGCTATTAGCATTGGGCCAGATTCAAATATTGGCGGAGATGTTTTAGTCGGTGCGGCCAGTTTAGACATGCGCGGAAATATTGCCGGGGAATTACACGGTGGTTTGGCTTACGCAAATATTGATGGTAGTGTTGGAAAAAATATAAATCTTAGAATTGATGAAAATGGTTCGGACAAATCCGCACAGGGAAAGTTAACCATCGGTAAGAATGCTTTGATTGGCGGTGGAATATATTATTACGCCAATCCTTTGATTAAATTTGAAAATAGTGGACAGGTAGTGGGGGAGATAATGCGTCTTGATCCTGAAGATAAGATGCCAAGCAATTTAAGCCTGCTTGCCGCTTGGATTTGGGCTAAATCAATCGCCTTACTCAGCACACTTCTTGTAGCATTGGCATTAGTCGGTTTGTTCGGCAAGCGTCTAAATAAAATTACTGAACCAATGACAAAAGGATTTTGGGCTTCTGTCGGCTGGGGTTTGGCATTTTTAGTTATAGTTCCGCTTCTAGTTGGAATTACCATGATTACAATAATTGGCATTAAAGCAGGAGTATTGGTCGGGTTTCTTTGGGCCTTTTCGATTGGTCTTGCTAATATATTCACTGCCATGGTAGTCGGCGATTTTGTCTGGCGGAAATTTATTAAAAAATCGAACCCAACGCAGTTTGCCACCACTGCTGTCGGTGTGCTTATCTGCTATGTTTTGTTTGCTATTCCTATTTTTGGCGGTTTACTTGTTTTCATTGGTTTGCTTTGGGGGCTTGGAGGTATATGGCAAGCGTTCAGAATGTTGGTTTCAAATAAATAATTTCAATAAAATCAAAAATGCCCGGATTATTTCCGGGCATTTTGCGTATAAAGAACTCTTTCATTACACCCCCCACCGCTTATTCGTAGATAGAAATTTCAACTTCCGGCTCACCAATCATGCGTGCGTACTTATTGCGCATTTGCAAATGCATTTTTGCCATTGCGCGGTTTCTGTCGCTCAAACCCTTGTTCAATTTCGAAATTATTTCTCGGTCAAAATCTTCGATTTTTTTACGGATTTCTTGTTCGCTATAACCGCTGTTTAGCGTTGGGATTTTTGAGATTTTCTTTTCATCACCAAAATCGTCGATGGCAATATTTTTTATTGGCACCAGTATTATTTTCATTCATTACCTCCTTGTTTTTGAATGTACACGATTAAATATACTATCAAAAATTGATTGTTCCGTCAAACCTCTAATTTACGTATAATAAAGCCCCGGTACAGGCCGGGGCTTGGAGAGAGAACAGAAAGAAGAGGTGAGGAATCACTGCAAGCGCTTGGCCTCTACTTCATCTACAAGCGCGTTCATCCAGTCGATGAACATTTGGCTGGCTTTTTTTGAGTCTGAGAGGGCATTTTTTCCGCCGAAATGGAACTTGGTCCAGGTTGGTCGTTTGTCGCCGTCGCTGATTGACGCGATGATTCCGGTGAAGATCAGTTCGTGAAGCATTTCCACCAGTTCATTTCCAGTGATGTGGGTGAGTGGTTCATTGATTAGGACGATGTCAACCTCATCAGTCAAGTGACTGAAATGTATCGGAGTTTTCTCCTGTTTAAGAATTTCGATCGTCAGGTTGGGCCAGGCGTTGAGAATTGATTCTATGTTATTCAGGCCGTGATCCCTGCTCTGATAGACGATGGTAACCTTGACGCTTTCCTTGGGATGTATCATCAGATCGATGATGTCCTCGTTGGGTAGGGCTTGAAAACCGCTTTCATTGCTTTCTTTTTGCATTTTTTTACCTCCTTTCTCTCAAATTTGAAAAGTTCTGAAATTACTATAAATTGGCAAACAGGAATTGTCAACTTATTTTAAAAATAAAAAAGCCCCGGAATTATCGGGGCTATTGGCGGGATGGTGAGGCAGGATTAACGCCTTTTTCCCAAAGGCTTTGAGCTCTTTGAGTCATGGTGTAGGGTTCGCGCACCTTTATCTTTCCGTTTGTCGGATCTTTCAAAAAACTTATGCTGTCCATTTCTCTTTCGTTCAGTATGTCGATGCGGTTTTTTAAAAGACCGATGTACGTTTGCAGGCTGTTAACGGTAGGGCCTTTTCCTTCCCTGGTGTAAAGAAAGTCCTCAAGATCAGTCCTGAGCGCGTCTGCGCTTTGATACCTCTTTTCCATTTTAGGCTCGGTCATTTTCTGGAGTATTTCATCGAGGCGCTTATCGACGCCGATGATTATATCGCCGAGAGGGGTGAGAGGACCTTCTTGTAAAGACATGATGTGGCAGAGGTATTTCATAAAATTTGCTGTCGGATCAAGACAGTCATACTGATCAAATCCGGTAACCAGTTTTCTACCAACAAGACCAAGAGCAAAAATATCAGTACGGGCGTCAGGTTTCTCGTTATTGATTTCTTCTGGTGACATATAGAACAGCTTACCTGTCATTCCCCAGTGTTTTCTTTCACCGGATTCAGTATGCATCATTTTTAAGTCGTCTAAAGTTTCAGCCACTCCGAAGTCAATCTGCTTAACAAATCCGAAATTTTTCGCGATAACGATATTATCGGGCGAGACATCTCTGTTTACCAAGCCGGTTTTTCCGTCTGCAAAGCGGTGGGTATGTGCTGCATCTAGAGCGCGGGCGGCCATGAGCAGTATGAAGCCGACAATGGCGTCCGGGATTCTTATTGATGGATTGTTGCCGAGAATTCCTTTTAGGTTGAGATTGTGTAGGTCGAGTAGTTGGTTCAAGTCGAGACCGGGGATATATTCGAGGGCGATATAAAGCTGGTTGTCTTCAGTAATGCCGGAATCAACAAAGGAAACAATATTGTCGTGTCTGATTTCGGAAATTCGTCTGGCTTCTTTCATTAGGGCTTCGCAGGAAGCAGTGTCGTGCTTGTCTCGAACAAGTTTCAGAGCGACTGTTTGTTTGTGTCCGCCGCCTGTTGTTCTGAGAGCTTTGAAAACATTGCCCATGCCTCCTTGGCCCAAAGGTTCGATCAGTCTGTAGGTGGAGGCCGAGCAGAGGAGGTCTGGCATCACTGTTTCTCGTTTGTCTGTTTCTTCGTCGTCCATTTTTTACACCTCTGTATTGTGTTTGTTTTTTAAAGAACTGTGAATAATATATGTATTGTTTATCTTGTTGTCAATGTTTTAAAAAAATGCCCCGGATTACGGGGCTTAGAGCAGTAGGTGCGGAGTGTTATTAATAGGCGAGGTTCATCTGTTCGGCTTGGAAGATGAGTTCGTTCATCCATTCGACGAACTCGAAGGCCGTTTTCTTTGACCGACCAATATCGCACTTGTTGGGAAAGTGGTGCTGGAAGGCGGGCGGACAGGACATGTCGCTCGAAATCGAGGCAACGACACCTTCGAAACCATCTTCTTTCAGATACTCAAGCACCTTGGTGCCGGTCATCTTTGGCATTTTTTCGTCCAAGAGGACAATGTTGTCCCGACCCTGTTGCACATCCGGGTAGTCTGAGCCTTGCTGAATGATAGTCACGGTGAAGATGTTTGGCCACTGGAGTAGAACGGAAATAATGCCGGAAACGGCTTTCTCGCTATCGTCGATCACTACCACTCTGAGCGGACCGAGCGGTTTGCGCATCGTTTTGCGCAATTCTGGCAGGACTGCGTAGAGGTCCATCAGTGTGGCTGGTGTTTTCTTAGCTGCTTTTAATGCCTTCATTTATCCCTCCTCGTTTGTTTGATAAAAGAACGGTTAAAAAATATATCATATCGTATGCATCCTGTCAAGAGATTACACTTCAGCAAAGAGCATGGGTATACCGAGTCGTTTACGGTTATTTTCGCCAAGTAGTTTTTCTTTTTGCCGTTTGGGTGCATCACCCCTGTCACCGAGATGGGCGCCAAAATGTTGAGCCTCAAAACTAGTACCTAAAAACACAGAGTGCTTGCCGTATTTTTCAGCTATTTCATCAATGCTTTTATAGAGTTTAATCATTTGTTGCAAACGTGCGCCTGATGAAAATAGGTCTGGCTGGACCGTGGCAATATTTAGATCGCCAAGAACTATGCCGGTGGCGCGGTATAAAGTGTGGCGACGCAACAGTCCGCCAAAAACATTTTTGGCTGAAGCAACTATTTCTTGAGGAATATTTGTTGGCCTAGACAAGGTAATTTCAGCGCCAAAATGTCGAAAATCCTGGGTACGTAGAATTATTGCCATTGTTCCAGTCATTAGTTTGTGCCGCCTTGCTTTAATACAGGCGTTTTCAATATTTTTGGAAAGTTGTGAAAACACAAAATCCGGGTTATCTGACGGAGGAGTAAATGTTTTAAATTTTTGTATTGAATAATAGAGAGATTTTTCTTCAAGTTGAAGGGGCATAACTGATGCGCCGTTGAGCTCCTGCCAAATTTCCCAAAAAGGACGATTGAGATTTTTTTTCACCCACCATTCGTTGGCGCGGGCAAAGTCACCGGCAGTGAAAATGTTGCGCCGGTTTAAAAAATTAGTTGTCGCCGGTCCAATACCCCAAACTTTTTCAATGGCGTATTTGTCTAAAAATTTCCAACGATCTTTAGTGGATATAGCGGTTAGGCCTGAGGGCTTTTTCCATTTGGAGCCGATTTTAGCCAATACTTTACTTGGAGCTAAGCCCGCGGAAAAAGTAAAACCTAGTTCACTGTCTAAATCATTTTTAATTTGTTGGGCTAATTTGAAATACCCGCTGCCGTTGCGGTTGCCATAGCCGGTCAGGTCAGCAAAGCATTCGTCTATACCGTATTCTTCTACTGCGTGCGTGTAGCGCCGTACAATGGCGTACAAACGGCGGGAGAGCAGGGAATAGGTTTCATAGTCGGATGGTAAAATAACTGCCTCCGGGCAGATTCGGCGAATTTCAAAAAGCGGCATGCCCCGGGTCACCCCGCGCGCCTTGGCTTCATAGCTCATGGATGAGGCAATACCGCGTTCTTTGCCTGTAATTACCGGCTTGCCTTTAAGTTCTGGACGGCGCGATTGTTCACAAGAGGCAAAAAAGGCATCGCCGTCAACATGAAGTATGGCTTTTGGATATGAAGAAACAGCAAACATATTTTTTTATCGTATCTACTTGACGTTTAAAATAAAAACTGATATTATCTTGTCCACTTGTCCGCAGTGGACTTGAAAAAAATAGGGAGGTTACCATGCTCAGTCTCGTAGTTTACAAATTGGGGGGAGAGTACTATGCCGCCACTCTTCTGGGGAAGGCCCCCAGTATTGTGCCTCCGGCAAAATCGATTTTTACCGTCACCGAGACAGATGTCAGTTCGCCGCAGGCGGCTCGCGAGAATTTGTTCCGTAGAGCTCGGGAGGAAGCGAATCGTCTGAACCTCGGTAAAGTGGTCAATTTGCCCGACTGACCGCTTCACATCGGTAGTTCTTTCTTCGGGCCGGACCCCACGCTCGCCGTCTCTTCAGGAGATTGCGCGGGCGTGGGTGTTTTTTTACAGCCGTGATTTATTAGTGTAAACTATAGCCAATAATTAACTCTTATTTATGTCCAAATATCCGCGTGTAAAATTTATTTTTGATAAAAAACAGGATATGGCAGCTTTGGAATGGGGCGATGATTATATAAAACACTGTTTTCCCAACATAATGCGCTTTGTTAATGGAAAAAATTTTTCCAAAAAAGAAAGAAAGAAGTTAGCTAAGAATTATGGAGAACATCAATATAAGAAAGAGTTTGATATGATGCGGAGTGATTTAAAGATTACAGAACGAAAATGGCGCAAGCATGAAAAAACATTTTTCCGGTTGGTTGATAAAATTTTTAAAAATTACTCGTGGCCTAAAGGGAATTACCGCGGCTACATTTCCGTCTGGCATCGTTTTCCGCGTTTCATCAGTCGGAAAATATTCGCTTTTCCCAGACAGTATAACAATCCTAAATTCGTTAACGTTGATTTGCGGGTTATCACCCATGAAATGCTGCATTTCATTACTTATGATTATTTGCAGAAAAAATATCATTTGAAGCCGAGTGAGCGTTATAGTAAGGATAATTTTTTCTGGCGATTCACAGAAAACCTGAATGTGCTGATTGAAAATTCCAAGATGTGGCGGCCGTTTTCTGGTGGGGGAATTTCCAAGCCTTATGACAAGGGGGCGGCGAAGTTGCTTATCCCGATGGAAAAAATTTGGCGGAAAAATCATGATCTGGATAATTTGATTGTCAAAACTTTCAAGTTAAAGAAATAATGGATTATTTTTTCATTAAGTCTTATACTTCCGCACAACCCCGATTACTACAGCGGCTATGTTTAATTCATCAGTCGGTACAATCGGCTTGTATTTTTTGTTGGCTGGAATTAGTCGCACCTGTTTGCCTTTTTTGTCAAAATATTTTAGGGTCCAGGATTTATCCACCTCAGCCACCACTACATCGCCGTTGCGCGCTTCACGGCCTCGTTCAACCAAAACAAGATCGCCCGGCATAATACCAGCTTCAATCATGCTGTCGCCGGATACCTTGAGCATGTAGGTAGCTTCTTTGTGAGGCACCAGGTATTCATCCAGAGTCATTGTGTCGCACAGTTCTTCTTCGGCAGCAGAGGGGAAGCCGGCGGCAATATCGCCTAAAAGTGGTAGACCCAAAAATTTGCGCCCTGGCGTCAATCGTCCTGATTCATCGCGCCGTAAAAATCCTTCTTCTTCCAGCTTGGCTGTAATTTTATGAACCGCGTTGGTGGATTTAAGCGCGGATAGTTCCATGAATTCGCGATAGCTTGGCAGACGGTGGTGGCGTTTATAAAATCTAATAAAATAGGGGAGATATTTGTTTGGCATACAATTATTTAATGCTTGATAACTTTCTCTATTTGATTATAGTGAACATTTGTTCACCTGTCAAAAATAAGCTGTGGACAACTTATATAAAATGTCAATTGGTAAAATGCAAAAAAGAAAACCCCCGCTTGTTAGCGGGGTGTTTTTGGAAAAGAACTAGGGGTTAGGGGTAGGAAGCCTCGAAACAAACGACTGTTCCGTTCGGGCATACGATTTTGCAGTGGTCGGCGCGGCAAAGCAACATGACTGACGGGTAGTGTTCCTTGTGTTGCCGCAATGCTTCTTCTGAAGCGGTCTTCAGATTCGATGTGTGGATCGTCGTGCCAAAGCCACAGCCGAAGCAGGTGAAGTAATAGTCGTCATCTACACATCTTCGTTCCACGTTTTCCTCCATTCCCTTGTTGTTGAAGGAGTGGTTAGCCGAGGATCAGCTTGGTTGGTTTGACTCAGTGTGTACTTTCTCGTCCATCGGGACATCTTCTTTACTTATTTCACCTTGCCCATACACCTGATTGTGTATTTTCGTAACGGGCTGACGCAGGGAAATTCTTTTCTGTGCTGCCGTATATCATGTAGCTGGAAACCGGCCGTTATCGCTTGTTCACCGGAAAAGGTGGTGATTTCGACTTTGTACCCGCAGCGAATGCAAGTAAGATGGAATTTATATCTTTCTTTGATTTCTATCATTTTACCCTCCCAGGTTGTTGAAAAGAACATTTTAGAGAACAGCATTTTATGCTATTTAAAATTTTTTGTCAAATATTAAAAAACCGACCCAGAACAGATCGGTCAATGTAAAGAACAAGAAAGGTGGAGGTTATACTAGTTTTTGATTTTCGATATTCTTAACTCGACATTTCTTTTCAGGGTTGAAGCATTTGTTGCGGGATTCTTCCTGGTGGATATCATGCAGTTGAAATCCTGGCGCAATCGCCTCTGCGACATAGGATGCAGTCACATACGTACTGTATCCGCAGATCAAGCAGGTAAATTCATAGACATGTACGGGAGCCTTTTTAGGCATTTCGTTACCTTCCTTTTGTTAGTTAAAAAAAGAACGCTAAATTAAGCTGTGATTTCTCCTCGGTTTTGAGTTGCCGGAGTCCGCATTTTTTCCGGTTGTTGTAGCACGGCATTTTGCTGTCTCTTTGACGTATGTCGTGAAGTTGAAAACCGGATTTTACCGCTTCGGCCGGATCATATGCGGCCACGTTTGCGATGTATCCGCAGGATGAACAGACGAACTCAAAATTGTGTATTTTACCTTTGGCCAGCATCATTTCCCTCCTAGTTGGATGAGTGTTTGAAAAAATACAGAGCATTATGATAGAGCATTTAAAATATTTTGTCAATTGTGCACAATGCCCACAACCAAAACAATCGGTAAAATTTTATCAGGCGTTTATAAAACAAATAAAATAAAAACCCCGACGCTAGGTCGGGGCATTTATTTTTTAGATTTAGGCGACGCGAGCTACATTGGTAGCGCGAGGGCCCTTGTCTGAATCTTCAGTGTCAAAGGTGACGGCATCTCCTTCGCGTAATTCGTCGAAGGTAACACCCTGAAGAGCAGAGGAATGGAAGAAAATATCCTTTCCATCTTCTCCCTCAGGAGCGATAAAACCGAACCCTTTGTCTGTTAATCTTTTGATTTTTCCGTTCATAATAGGTTAGATAGTGAACTAAGCTGCAAAGACGGCCTCTGCAGAAATTCGACTATTTTCTACTTGGAAGCACGATTTTGAGGTCTCTAGTATAGCATAAAATAACGGTTTTGTCAAGGGGGTAGGCAAAATATCAAATATAAATAAAAACCGGCCTGCTAACGGTCAGACCGGTGATTGAAGGGCAATTTTTTTGTCTTTTTTGAAAATTTTTTAGCGTAGTTCAAAGTTGTCGGCATCGCAACCCTTGTCGCTAATTTTGCTGTGAAAAATGTCGTGTTGGTACAAGGCCTCTGTCACGGCCTCGCTTCTACTGCTTGTGTTCACTATTACAGCGAAATCGCAGTCCAAGCACTTGAACGAATAGTTGCGACTACTGGTGGTGAGTAATTCTAGCGTGTACTTTTTTTTCGTGACTTTCTCTTGGAATATTTCATCACAAGACTCATCGTCAGTTTTGTTAAAACCCATTAGTACCTCCTTTTTGGTGAAATGTGCATTTGAACAAAGTTAGCGTATTTTGGCAGTTTTGTCAATTAGGTATGGGTTATATTAAATTGCAGAAGAAAAAACCTCGCTTGATAGCGAGGGGTGTGGGCAATGAGCGGGTGGGAGACTTGTTTGATTTTGGCTAGAATTCAACGAACGTTCCGTCCGGGCCGGTAATCCGGTAGTGATCAGCACTGCATTTGAACATGATGCCTTCGAAGTAGGCATCATGCCGGATAAAAGCTTCCCGTGTGGCTGCTTCTATGTCCGTGCTTTGAATGTTAATTCCGAAGTCGCACTCGAGACAGAGAAAATGATAATTTCCGACCAGTCTTTCTTCATCATTTTTTTCTTCCACGGCTCCTCCTTTCTATTCTTGGCCAATGTCGAATCCAAGTGTTTTTATCATGATGTGCGCGAACCTCATTTTTTAGTGTTTTTCGGCATCGGCGATCAGTTCGTTCATGAATTTGACGAATTCGATCGCGGTCGCGAAAGACGTGCCGATGCCAACTTTGTAGCCGAAGTGGTATCGGTAGTGCCTGCCGACACGCGCAGGTGTGTCTGTGCCGTAGTAGAGAGTCGACGCGACGATGCCGGCGTAGGACTGATCAGAGAGCCAGTTGTAGATGTCTTCGTCTTTGACTCCAGCCATATCCGAATCGATCAGGATGATGTGGTTGTTGAGATCGATGTGTGGCATTTGTCCGTTCGAGACGATGGTCGTGGTGGCGCCGAGATTGTTCCAGTGTCCGAGAATGGTCCGCATACCGATGACGGCGTATTCGTTGTCATCTACGACGAGTACATACACCGGTTTCTTCTGCGGTATCCGCATCAGTTGTTTGAGGCGGGGCATTTTGTCTTCAAAAATCATGGGCAGTTTGTCCGTTTGTTCCATTATCTCCTCCTTGTTTGACTGCCGCCATTTAGGCGGGAGTGTTTTTTTCAGTTCAATCAAAAATTTCGTAGTATTTGCCCTCACAACTGCTGCCTTCCTGGTTGTGGTGATTATGGTGTTTTCTGAATGATTCCCCCAGCGCTTCTTGCAGATTTAAAGCTTCCACTGTGGTAGCAAATTCACACTGCGAACAGAAGAAATTGTAAACAATAATATTATTTTTCGCCAATGTATCTTTTTTTGGCGCAGATCTCCATTTTGATGCCATTATTACCTCCCTTATTTAAAAAGAACCGCCCGTACCTTAGCGTGGAAATATGTGATTGTCAACCCGATTATATCCCTAATTAGCTTGTCGCGTAATCGTGTATGATAAAACCCTGCTTGTGGCAGGGTTTGGTAGTTCGGAAGGCTAAATGTAGACAGTAGTCCCGTTAGGACGTGTCATTTTCATTTTTGGGGAAACACACCGGGATCTGTGGCGTTCGCAATACACCACGTGATTATTTTGCGCTGTGATTTTTGCCGCCAGTTCGCTTGTTGCGTTGAAATATTGTATCATGCCACAACTTTCGCAGATAATGTGAAACTCTTCTTTTTTCAGTTCGCGTTTCTTAACTTGTTTCTGCGCCAACATTCCAGCCTCCGCTTTTGTGAGTGTACCGGTTGTTCCGGTAGATCTACTATTTTAGAAAGAACTGAATGCAAAGTATAGATGAAAAAATTAATTTAGTCAATATCCGACAGAATTTTTACTTAATTTTTAGCGAAAGTCCTTTTTATAAATATAAAACCAAGCATTGATTTATATGGGCTTTATTCGGAATGAACAGGGTATGAGTGAGTAGTTGCAGATTGATCTCGTTGCTCCTGTCATTTTCTGACCGCCCAGTTGTTAAATGAACTATTTAGAAAACGAGATTGTAAATAATTTATTTTTTATTAACATGATTGTTATAAAAAAATCCCCGCGTATAGCGCGGGGTTAGTTTATCCAGAACGGATAAAAAGGAAAGTGCAAAGCGGAGAAATGTTAGTCGTCGTCTCTATCCCATACGTACTCGCCACGTCGGTTACGCCTTGGCTGTTCACTCTCTTCTTCTACCGAGACGCTGTAGCCTTTGCCGTTACAACTGGAACAGGTAACGTTGTGCCTGCTGATGTTGCCGTCGCCGTCACAACGGGAACAGACTTTTTCACCACCAAATATTCCACTGACCCAACCTTTGCCGTCACAGCTGGAGCACCTTTCACTGCTCCATGTCTTTCCACTACCATCACATGAAGAACAAGTGTTTCGAACAGTTCGTGCACCCATTTTTTTGCCTCCTTTTCGGCTGTTATTTGTTAAAATTTCTTCTTACCCTTTTCTCTTTTTGGAACGGGCTGGCCAGAGAGCTCCTCAACTTTTTTTTGAATTTTCGGGCCGAGCACGTAGCCCCAGACAAGGTCTCCCTTGTCGTCAACGTAGGTGACGCGCATCCAACCATCGGTGCCGTCGAGCGCCCACATTTTCGCGCCGGCTTTGACTTCAGCCTGTGGCTTGCCGTCCGGTCGGTTGTAAATCGTGATCGTATCAGAGGCACTGCCTCCGGCAGCGTTTACGTCAAGAGTAAACAGTTTCAGTCCGAGAGCTTCCACATCGTGAGGGATTTGAATATTTGCTTTAGCATACCCCTTGCTCACAGCTTTTTCATCATAGACTTTCAGGAATTGGTATCCTCGGACGCGGCTGACCGCGCCTTTTTTCTTGGTCATTGCCTTGCCACCGATTGAGCCCTCAAGCCATTCTTTTTTCTTCTTATCCTTCTCGGCAATATTGTTGATCTTTACTCGCGCGTCGTAGTCTCCATTGAAATAGTCGGGCATAATCGGTCCGACTTCCTCTTGTAGGAATTTTAGCATTTCGGCGGCTTCTTCGTCGTCCTTGTTGTGCCGTACATATCGTTTCAGTTTGTTTTCGAATTGCTTGTATCTCACCTCGGCCTTGCCGGTCCAGTTCATGTAGATGCCTTTGTCAAAATCAAAACCGATTTCAAAGCAATTTTCCAATTTCGCATCCGGATTACGGAATTTTGTCACCTGCTCTTGCGCCGAAGTATCGGTAGAAATAAGGACGGCGCTGAGCACAATAACCACAAGACAGATTGGCCACCAAAAAAGCTGACTGGGGGATTTTTTTGACTTGTTTTCATTTTTCATTTCTCGCTCCTTGTTACAGCCTTTCCGGGGCCATTTTTTGTAAATGAACGAAACAGTAAACAGTAGCAGTTATGCAGGTAAATGTCAATCCCGGTAGAACGCCTTCGGCTTCTACCGGGCAGGCCCGATAGAGCTCTCCAAAGATTCTACCGGGCAGGCCTGATAGAGTTCTCCAGATATTCTACCGGGCAGACCCGATAGAGTTCTCCAAAGATTCTACTGGGCAGGCTCGATAGAGTTCTCCAGATATTTTACCGGGCAGGCCCGATAGAGTTCTCCAGATATTCTACCGGCAATCACGTATAGATTAATCGGATTACGCAATTAAAAAGAAAAACCCCGCACAATACGCAAGCGTCTGTGCGGGGCTGGGCCCCGCATTGTTGTGCGGGGAGATATGATCAGTATGTGGCCGAGGAAAGGTACTACCAATTATCTACGGTGTGAACAATGTGTTCGATTAGTGATCGAACATTTCTTTTTTCAGCCGGCCATGTCATCTTAGTGATGCAGCCGTGGTTCCACTCATCTCTGAATGTTTTAGAGCGCACAAATAAGCGTTCAAGTTTAACATCATTAAACTCATCGTGGTTGACTATTATAGCAAAGGAAATTTTACTAACCAACGGATGGAGTACTATAAAGATTTCAGGATAATACTTATCCATAGTATTCACTATAATATTATCTATTAGCTGCTCGTCATTTCCTAGAATTATCGCACGTTCCTCTATTCCTTCAAGAATTTCATCCGATTTGGTAACCAAAGAGACAATGTTTAGGTTGTTGTTAACGTACCTGGCCAATGAAACCAAATCTTGTTTTAGTTTGGCAGTATTTTCGTCGTAGGTTTCAATTGCTTCAATTCTTTTTACTGTTCGTGAAGCAAGACTCTTGAATTCATTATGTGCCTGATATAGCTGCGAACCTTTTTGAATTCCACGAAAATAGGATTCGGGATTTTTAAGTGTTCCGTACAATTGTTTTGCACATTTAATGCTGCCGAGGGGCGAATTAGTGCATTCATCCTTCTTTTGTAATGCTTCATCTATAAAATTAGCGAATTCTTCATATTCATCAGCATGTTCTTGAAATTCATAGACACTACACCACAGTGGCATCATGCTGGCTATCAACTCTATTTCGTGATTATCGGGATCGATCAATTTGTGTACCAGCTTATCGGTGACAATATATATACATATTAGTGCACCAATGACAATTATAGAAAATAGAAGAAATATTACTTTGAGAGCTTTTTTTAATCCAGGCCACACTGAATATGGTGAATCAATTTGTTTGTTGTCGGTATTCAATTCTTTCTCCTTTTTTGTATAGCCTTTCCGGGGCTATTTTTTTGTAAATGAACGAAACAGTAAACATTAGCAGTTATGCAGGTAAATGTCAACCCGGTAGAACGCCTTCGGCTTCTACCGGGCAGGCCCGATAGAGCTCTCCAAAGATTCTACTGGGCAGGCCCGATAGAGTTCTCCAGATATTTTACCGGGCAGGCCCGATAGAGTTCTCCAGATATTCTACCGGCAATCACGTATAGATTAATCGGATTACGCAATTAAAAAGAAAAACCCCGCACAATACGCAAGCGTCTGTGCGGGGCTGGGCCCCGCGTTGTTGTGCGGGGTGGCCTAGAATAGGCAAGAGGAAAGAAAGATTATTCGGTATCGTCAGCTTCTTCTGTCGGCTCATCTTTTTGCATCATTCCCATCAGTGCAGCAAAGCCGACAAATCTAGCCGGAGCGATATTGTCAGTATATATGTTGGTAAGACAGCCGTCGTCACTCATCGCTTCGCGGAATGTCTTTGAACGCCACGCTGCTTCTTTGAGACTATCCTCGTCAGCGAATATTTTGTAAACAGGGTCGAAAATCAGGACGATAGATTGGGGGTATTTATCCCAAATATGTTTGGAAATTTTTTTCAAATTATCTTTTTCAAAGATTTTATCGCCACGTCGTCCAATTTCATTTACAATACGTTCACTGTTTATTGCCACATCCCATGCGTTTGCATTATTGTTTATATAGACGGCAAGCGAGAGAGCATCTTTTTTCAGCTCGGCGCTGTTTTCGTCATATGGCTCAATCGCCTTTATACGTTTGACAGTCCGCTCGATTATGCCTTTGACTTTCTTTCTTGCCCGGTTTAACCGTTTGCCTTTCTGATAGGCTTTCTTGTATGTTCCAGTGTCGTCAAGTGCCGACCATGCTTCGGAAGCGCAGTCCCAGGCGTCACCAAGCGAATTGGTGCATTTATTTTTTTTCCTTTCAACATCGTTGGCAAAGTCAGCCAACAGAGCGAATTCTTCTTCGTTTTCTTCAATTTCTTTTGCAGTGCAGAATAGTGGTATCGCGCTAGCAAAAGTTTGGAATTCCGTATTATCCGGATCGGTCATTTTTTTGATGGCTGAATGAGCCATAAAGAGCATGACGATATAGGCGATGATGCAAAGTGCGAGACAAACAGCAAATGCTTTGACAAGAAAAATTAAGAGCGGTCTTAAAAAATCTTTCCATATACTCCTGGCGATATCTGCCAGGACATCTTTTGTGCTCGCTACATACATTTCTTTCTCCTTTTTTGTATAGCCTTTCCGGGGCTATTTTTTTGTAAATGTACGAAACAGTAAACAGTAGCAGTTGTCGACAAAAATGTCAATAAATAGTCTTTGACGCTAAAGGGTAAAAAGTAGTATAATTTAGATATGTTTTTCATTAAATTTTAGCTAAATATGGCAAATGTTACACCAACATATAGCTGGTATCAAACTTTGATCAAACCGAGCTGGGCGCCACCGTCGTGGATTTTTGGTCCGGTTTGGACTGTTTTGTATATTCTTATCGCCATTTCTTTCGGCTGGGCGTTTGCTCTGGTTTTGCAAAAGAAAATCACCTGGCTGGTTTTTCTGCCTTTTATTTTAAATCTTGTTTTTAATCTAGCTTTCACTCCGCTACAGTTCGGTCTGCAGAACAACTGGCTCGCCGCCATAGACATCCTTCTCGTTCTCGGCACACTCATTTGGGCTATGATTGCCATTTGGCCTCACGCCCGCTGGGTCGCGCTTGTCAATATTCCATATTTGCTTTGGGTTTCATTCGCCTCGGTTTTACAGTTGACAATTACATTTTTAAATAAATAAATAAATAAATATACTGGGTATGGATACAAAACCATCAATAAAAAATTTTTTGGTAGTGGTACTTCCGGCTCTACTCACTGTTTTTATTATTTTCTTCCTTGTTATGCCGAAAGTGCGAGAGGGTAGGGAAGCGCCGCAGGTGAAACAGGTATCCAATTTTGAGGAATGTGTTTCCGCCGGCAATCCAGTGATGGAGAGCTATCCGAGGCAATGCAGAGCAGATGACGAGGTATTTACGGAAAATATTACTGTCCAGTCAATGATGACTGAGGCGGAAGCTCGCGTAATAGCGGAGCAGGGGTGTATTAAAGGCGGAGAATCGCTCTCTCCAGGGTATTACAATCCGAATTCTAAAACATGGTGGTTTGACGCAAACCTGAATGCCACGCAGGAGGGGTGCAATCCGGCCTGCGTGGTGAGCGAAGAAACCGGTCAAACCGAGATTAACTGGCGCTGTACCGGCCTCATCGTGCCGGAAGCCTCAACAGCGGACGAGCTGACTGAACTATTCGCGGAAAAATATCCGAAGTACGATGATACAATTTCAGTGAACATAGAAAAGGAAACAGAAAACCACGCCCGCGGAGGAGTTGTTTTTGTTGAGGGTATGCCGGGTGGTGTATTTTTGGCAACAAAAGTGGATGGCCAGTGGCAGATAGTATTTGATGGCAATGGAGCGATCTCGTGCGAATTGTCTGAATACGGCTTTCCGAGTGAGATGATCGAGGATTGTTATTAATTTTTTTTATAAATGATTCATAGACATGAAAAAAGCTGTTAAAATTGCCATTGCCGCGGTTGCCATCATTATTATTGGAATTTTATTTTATCCGACCGGAGACAAGAAAGATGTTAAACAAATGGTTATGGAAGCTTCAGTGCTTTATTCGGATAATGTTTTGCAAACTGAAAAATTGCCGGAGTTGGCCTCGCTCAATTATGAGGCGGCTCTCAAAGAGATGGAAAAATTATCTTCTCGTTGGAAATTACTGGAAGAAAAAGCAACTGAATTGGAAAAAATAGCTGATGATACCGAAGAGGTGGCTTTAAATATTATTCCTATTGCTCATGCCCAAAGCGATGACCGTAGTATCATTGAAAAAATGTATGACGCGGCGCCACCGGGCAAACGAATCAAAACTTTGGCCAACATGCTCGGGGTTAGCGCCAAAGAAGCCTATGCGCTACTCAAAGCTGAAGAAACAAAATCTGCCGATTATTGGGACAAGACTGGCGACAGGGCAGAGAATCTGGAAAATGCCGCCCGCGGGGTGAAAAACGCCTGCAAAGTCGGTTTGTACGTCGGCGGACTAGTTGCGACCGGCGGGACGACCGGAGTGGCAGCCGCACTGAGTAATGCGTCGGCTATTGTTAGTGGAGCGGATTTAGTCTTGGAAATAGGAGAAGACACCGCCAATATATTTGCCGGTTACAACAATGAATACACAGCGGTTTTTTCCGGTATGCGAACTATGTCTAAACCGGTGGCCACGCTTATGGGTTTTGCTACTTTAGATGTGTCTGACGCAGAGGGTGTGATTTCAGCCGGCACCTTTGTGATTGATCAGTATTTATCTTTAAAAAATGATAATGAAATATTGGGTTTCAAAATAGATAAAATTGCCGAGAATAGCACGGTGGATAAAATTGTCTCGGGCGATATAGATAAATGGTTGGATGAACAAGGTATGAATAAAAAACCGGATAGGGAAGCGGTAGTGGCCAAAATCACCACCGTGGCGGAAAAAATAGAAGTGAAGACGGAAGAAAAGACAACAAAAGAAGAGGAAAAGAAAGTTGAACAACCGGAAAAAAGTAACGAAAAGGTCAATGTGACCAAGGAAGGTTTGCTCGGGAACTGGTATTCTTTTAATATGGCGACCAAAGTGAAATCCAACGCGCCCATCCAATTCAAATCTGATGGCATGGCTATAATGAAAGTTCAAAATGGTCAAGCAGTAACCACTTTTAATTATACTTGGAAATTAGAAGGGGATATGGTGGTGGTTGATTGGAAAGATTTGGGGGCAGTGATGTATTATAAAATTATTGATACCAACACTTTGGAATGGGTGAAAACCAACTACACAGACGGCACCGTAGCCGAACCGGGAAAGAATGGTCTGGTCGGCAACAGGCTTATTAGGGAATAAATAGTTATTATGAAAAAAATTATTTTTTTTACCTTTTTAACGATAGCCTTTTTTGCTGTCACCGCTAATACAGCGTTTGCTCATCAGCCAAGGCTTGTTGAAAGTGAGGCAACAGAGGTAGTTGATCCCGAGGTGTCAAAAGCATATTATGGCGAACTAATTGGTTCGCCTCATGTTTATACGATTGAATCAGCGGAGAATTTTGAGCTTTATGTCGGTATTTTGATGCCGTATGCAATGGATTCCAAAAAAGATGTTCAGGCGGAAATACGAAAGGGGGATGAGACGCTCGATGTCGTTGGTGGCAGTAATGCCAGTTGGGAAAAGATGTTTGAGTTTTTTGGACAGAGTAATTATTGGGACGGCGGTGATTATAGAGCAAATGTTGACGGCGGCAAATACATCATAATCGTTTCCAGCGCTGACAATACAGGTAAATATTCTCTTGCCGTCGGCAATATTGAATCTTTTAATGGAAAAGAGATAGCTAGCGCCCTACAGATTATTCCGAGATTAAAACGTGATTTTTTTAAAGAGTCTCCGATAAGTTTAATCAAGTCTCCTTTTGGCTGGGGGTATATACTTGTTATGTATATCTTGGCTTTTATAGCAGGATTTTTGTATCGGTTAGCACTTAGAAAATTGGCCAAAAACGCGATTCGCAAAAAGCGACATAATATCGGGTTCGCGGACAGGATGATTCGTTTGGCGATTGGTATTGGCCTGCTTATTTGGGCCATTACCACTTTATGGAGCCCCTGGCTTTTGTTTATTTCCGGTTTCGTTGTATTTGAAGCTGTATTTAGCTGGTGCGGACTATACGCCGCCATTGGCAAAAACACCTGCCCGATTTAATAGTTGAGAGTACGTGTTTTAAAATTGATTATTTATTATATGTTGATCATAGTGGATAACTTTTTTCGATTATATAATTAAAATGGTAAAATATAACCATTAGTTAAGTTATGCCCAAAAAGGCAAAGAGTAAAATGACCAAGATTTTATCAAAAATTGCAAAAAAACCCTATTTTCAGAAAGGGGATTTTGTTTTATATCGTGATAACTGCTTAAATACCTTGGCACAGTTGCCTGAAAATTCCATCGACATGATTTTTGCAGATCCCCCTTATCTTTTGTCTAACGGCGGTTTTACTTGTGATGGCGGAAAAATGGTTAGTGTAAACAAAGGTAAATGGGATATAAGCAATGGTGTTAAAAAAGATTTTGAATTTCACCTTTCATGGATAAAAGCATGTCAGCGAGTTTTAAAGCCGGGCGGTACGATTTGGATAAGCGGTACGTATCATTCAATATATCAATGCGGTTTTGCATTACAGGTAGAAAAATTTCATATTTTAAACGATATCGCATGGTTCAAGCCGAACGCGTCGCCTAATTTAAGTTGTCGTTTTTTTACCGCTAGTCATGAGACTTTGATTTGGGCGAGGAAAGATAAAAAAGGAAAACACAAGTTTAATTATGGTTTGATGAAAAACGGTGATTGGTCAGAAGATTTTATAAAAAAACCAAATTTACAAATGCGAAGCGTCTGGTCAATTTATCCACCGAAAAAAGATGAGAAAAAATTTGGTAAACATCCAACTCAAAAACCAATTGATTTATTGGTAAGAATTATTTTAGCAAGCACTGATAAGGGTGATATTGTTTTAGATCCATTTTCTGGTTCGGCCACGACAGGTTTGGCAGCGATATTAAATAACAGAAAATTTGTCGGTATTGATTTGGAGAAAAAATATTTGGATCTATCTGTTAAACGTTTAAAAGATATAAAATTATGAAAGAAAAAGGCGTTGGGGGTGGAAACACTATTACAGGCTTAAATTTTGAAAAGGAAATAGATATTCTTTCACTTCTGAAAAAGAAAAAAGGATATGCTGTTAAAGGTTCGGTAATTTTTTTTCAGGATAAAGAAGTTGCGCGAAGCTATAGAAAAAATGCCTTATATAAATTTCTCGAATTTAAGGGTGTTAATTATAAAAAAATATTATCGAAAAAGCTTTTACCTGATGAGGCCTTGTATGTAATTATTAACAATACATTATTTGTTATTGAGGTTAAATTTCAAAAAGTTGCCGGCTCGGTTGATGAAAAATTACAGACTTGTGATTTTAAAAGAAAACAGTATGCTAAATTGATGGCGCCGTTAAATATTGAAGTTGAATATATTTATATACTAAGCGACTGGTTTCGTAAACCACAATATAAAGACGTCCTTGATTATATTATTTCTGTGGGCTGTCAATATTATTTTGAATATTTGCCATTATTTAAATTAGGTCTATCTAATCCAAATTAGTAAGCTTTATAAAGTATGATAAACTTTAAAAAAAATATAGTAAGCCCGGTGCCGTGTATTTTTTTAACAAAATTTTTTCAAAATACAATTGTTATTCCGCCATATCAAAGATTTTATGCGTGGAATAGGGAATTAATTGAACAGTTGGTAGCAGATATTGAGGTTTGTATTAAAGATAAACGTACTTTATATCTGGGGACATTGCTTACTAAAGACTATAAAAACAAACAAGTTTATATAGTTGACGGCCAACAACGCATAATTACAATAATTATTTTATTACGTTGCTTATTGCGTTCAGGCAAGCTCGACGATGATAATAAAAGAGATATAAAACAATGGTTTAGTAAAACCACATTTCAAAGATTGGACATTGATTTGAATGAAACGCAAAGAAATGAATTTTTTAAGGCTGTAATTTGGAATGGCGATAATATTGATGTCTATACAAGTGAACACAGAACTTTATCAGAAAATGTGGTATTGGCAATCGAAACTTTCGATGAGCTTTTTACTGGTATGACAAAAAAACAAATTAATCAAATTTATAATTTCATATTTCAAGGTGTTGAGTTTGTTATTATTGAGTTAAGTCACACTGCAGAGGAGTCAGATATTTTTGAGGCAATTAATTCAAAACGAGTAGAATTATCAAGCGCCGATCTCATTAAAAATTATTTATTAAGCGAAACCCCGCAATCAAAACAGATTGAGGCCTTAAAATTATGGAATGAATTTTATAATTATTTTTCAAAGAATAGTGAGAGAGAAAATTTTATTGAATACTTTTGTTTTGCTGAATCTAAAAAAGAAGATAATTTTAATCGTCAAAATCATACGCCTTTTTTAAAAATGAATGCATGAAAAGAAATAACAACGATACACTATTGATATTAAAATCATTAATCGAATATTTAAAGTATTACGATTTGTTAAAAAATAGATCGACCAACAGGTCCCGTATTATTAAAGAAATTAATGACTCGATAGATTGCATTAATTATTTGGGATATAAATCACATCTTCCTTTGTTATTAAAATTTATTAAAACCACCAAAGGTTTTAACCAAGATTTCTTAGAGGCTATTAAATATGTAGAAGCAATACAATTTTTATTTCAAAATGTGTCAGAGGGTGCGTTACCTCAAGTAATAAAAAATTTCTTTTATAGTTTGATGTGGCAATTAAACGACAAAAGGTCGTTGTCCAAAATAAATGCATTATTAAAGAAAAAATTAACTGAGCTAAAACAAAATAACTCTGACAGATTATCACGATTAACATTGTTACGTGCAAAAAAGAATGGTGTAATATATTTATTGTTTAGAGTTCTTAAGAAGAACGCAGGTTCAAACATTACTGAATTAGATATTAAAAAATTTGATAAGACTTTAGAACACATCATGCCACAAACCATGAATAATGGAGTTTTAAACCTCCGTAAAGAATGGTTTGATATTGTGAAGAACGATCTTGCAAAAGATTCAATTGTTAGTCGTGAAACAAATCGTTTTCTAGAATTAGATGATAAGTTAGATTTTTATTATAAGTATTATATTCAATCGATTGGTAATATGTTAATTTTAGCACATGCGGACAACTCTTCGCTTAGCGATAAGGGTTTCAAAGAAAAAAAGTCCGTTTATCGCGACATTGAAAAAAATAATTATTTGACAAAAAATATTTTACGACAACGTAAATGGAATGCAGAAAAAATTAGAGAAAACGGCTTATTCATATCAAAAAAATATTTAGATATTTTTAAATAATATATACAAAGGAGGCTTCGTGACGATTAAGAGTGTGATGAGAGTGCCAGCTCGACGATCCACAAACAATCCTCGAAAATGACAAAGTACTAAACTTAAACCCAACCTCGCAAATGCGGGGTTTTTGAACTGTGGATAAAATTGATCAGTTAATCATTTTTTGCTTTATTTTAAAGGAGAAATTTCAGATTTGCATTTTAACTGCGCCGATCATAAAATTTTAGTGTTATAAATATTAAAAGAGAGGAGGTGAAAATATTATGAAAACCACAAATATATTAGAGTGCCCAGAATGTCATTCTACTGACATTGAAGATTCTGGTTCTCGTTTTGGAGATGTTCAGGATTATATACCGGGAAAACCAATTAATATGCCAGAACACCCAATTTATGAGTGTAAAGAATGTAACGAAAGGTTTATTTTTAAAAAATAATTTAAAGTAGGACGCGCGTGCGGAGCGGAAAATGTATGGTCGAAAAAGCTGTGCCAGCTGAAATTATCGCACTAAACGCGGCCGAACTAATTATTTTTCAAAGCCCCGTTTTTCGGGGTTTTGTTTTATCTAGAACTTGTCCAAAACCGGCTAAAGTGGGATAATAAGAAAAACTATTTTTTATGCCCAAAGAAGTTTTTGACACAATGTATCCGAAGTTTTCAAAAGAAGAAGAAAAGGCTGTAATTGATTTTTATTTAAAATACAAGAAATATTTTAAAAATTTACCGATTCAAGATATTTTTTCTTTTGGTTTATTGAATTACGCCGCTGAACTGTATATGGAAGACAAAAAAGATATGGATAGAGTTAAATTCTTGCTGACTAAAGGTTATTTAATTAACCGCATGAAAATATCAAAACTACCAAAAGAGATTAAAGATTTTTTTAAAAATTAACTAAATAATATGAGTGGTTGGGATATATTTTTTCTAATTGCAATTATTCTTATTTTTGCGGGTCTTAGAGGAACTAATAATAGAATTAGTGGATTAGAGAATCGGGTTTTAGAATTGGATGAAAAGCTTCCAGACAATGACGATCCCCTTGGTTATAATGAAGATTGAATAATATAAAATTTTATTTTGCCCAATCTTAGCCAAATCTAGCTATTGACAAAATCGTCAAAATGTGCTATAGTATATCCGAGTACTTTTTAGTAAAAACAAACGAAAAAACCCGAAAAAACGGGTTTTGACGATAAACCACCAAGGCGGTTGGAAGATTTCATTTGAAGAGCATGTAACCCTCTACTGTTTCGCAAGAGACTATAGATGGGCACATAATTTTTAGATGGAATCTTTTAGCCGCTTTTTTGTTTTTACTTGTTTTGTGTCGGTTAAAGTGGGATAATACTTTAAATAAAATAATTATATGTCTAGTCGCTTATCAGTAATATCTAAAACCGATTACATGCGTTATGTGGAGTGTCCGCTTTATGCATGGTTGGCCAAACACAAGCCGGAACTGATGAAGGAAAAAGATAAATTGATTTTTCACCAGGGCCAAGAAGTAGAAGCAGTGGCACATGGTCTTTTTGAAAAAGGAGTAGAAGTGAAGACTTATTATGATAGTGGATCCAAAGAAACCCAGGAATTAATCACCAAGGGTGCTCAGGTTATTTACCAAGCCCAAGCCATGACCGATAAATTTTTAGCACGGGCGGATATTTTAGTTAAAAAAAGAGATGGCTGGCATTTGTATGAGGTAAAAAGTAGTTCAGATTTTAAAAAACACAAGACGAAATATATTCATGACTTACAATTTCAAGTAAATGTTTTTAATTTATCCGGCATTGAAATAAAAGCTGCTTATTTGATACACCTGAATCGTGAGTATGTTTACCGGGCTAACAAAGGACTGGAATTGAATAAATTGTTTATTGTTGAGGATATGACCGATGAGATTATGGCTGGATTGGATGATGAATTAAAAGAGATGGATAGAGCTTACGAAATTATTATAGGTGATAAAAAACCGGAGGTTAAGGCCTGGAAAAAAAGTTTTGAATACGAATTGCCGCCGCTCATGTACGAGGAATATTATAAGGGGTTGCCTGATTATAGTATCTATGATTTGAGCGGGCGTTTTGGACAAGAAAAAATAAATGAATTGGTAGAACAGGGTATTTTGTTGTTGAAGGATATCCCTATAAGTGAAAAAATGCATGTTGATCAAATTAGGCAAATTGAATTGACGAAAAAGCAGAGTGTAGAAGTTAATAAAGAGGTAATTGCTGAAAGTTTAGAAAAATATAAATACCCTTTATATTATTTAGATTACGAAACCATTTCTTCACCCCTACCGCTTTTCGACGGTACGCGACCGTGGCAACAGATCCCCATGCAATATTCCCTGCATGTTCAAGATGAGCCGGGTGGCGAAGTAAGGCATTATGAATATTTACATATTTCTAAAAGTTCACCTTTTGAACCGATCGCTAAATTTTTGCGTGAACAGATTGGTGATACTGGTACGGTGATTGCTTGGCATGATGTTTTTGAAAAAGGAAGAAATAAAGAGATAGGGGAAGTGGTTCCAAGATATGCTGAGTTTATGGCTGATGTGAACCGTCGGATGAAAGATTTAAAATTGATTTTTAAAGAGGGATATGTTGATTATCGCTTTAAAGGTAGCGCGTCTTTGAAGGCGGTTTTACCGGTACTTTTCCCTAAATTGAGTTATGTGGATTTGGAAGTGCAGGGCGGTGGAGAAGCGATGGAAGCAATTTACGATTTGGTTTTTGGAGAGGTTAAGAATAAAGAGGAGGTTAAAAAGCAACTTTTGGAATACTGTGAGCGTGACACTTTTGCCATGGTAGAGTTATATAATTTTTTAAGAAAACAAGTATGAAAAATGTGAAAAATTTTATTAAAGGAAAAATTGCAGAAGTTATTTTTGAGGAAATGTTTAGGGAGGCAAAGGGGTATACAGTAATTCCTTTTGGGTATGAAAAAATTGTTCCTGAATTAGCGCGATTTCAAAATCCGAGTGCAAAAAAAGTGGTAGATAATATTCGCACTGCTCCGGATTATGCTCTGATAATGCGTGATGGTAAGTCCATCTTTTTGGTTGAGGTAAAATTCCAATCAAAATTTAATATTGATGAAATTATAAGAACCGCAAAAAAACAGATGAAAAGATGGGATCCCTCCTGGTTGTTTGTTGCAACACTAGAAGGTTTTTATTTTGGTGAATGCTCGCGAATTGTGTATTATGAAGGTATTAAAAAATTAGGAATAGATAAAATTTCTGAAAATATACAGAAAAAATATTTAAAATTTGTTAAAGAATTTGAAAGATAGATTTTTATGAAAAAAACCGCCATATTTGACATTGATGGTACAATTTTCCGTTCAAGCTTGCTTATTGAAGTTGTGGAATCCTTGGTACAAGAGGGTTTGTTTCCCCCTGCCGCCAGATCTGGTTATGCCAGAGCCTACAAAAATTGGTCAGAACGCAAAGGTAGTTATGAAAAATATATTGAAGCGGTGGTGGCTGTATTTGTTAAGCATATTACAGGGGTTGATTATGATGATTTTTTGAAAGTGGTAAAGACGGTTAGTAATTTTCATAAAAATCGTGTTTACCGACATACCCGGGCGCTGATAAAAGATTTGAAAAAGAAAAAATATTATTTATTGGCCATTTCAGGATCGCCGTTTGAAATCGTGCGAGAGTTTTGTCGTGGTTGGGGTTTTGACAAGGCCTATGGCACAAAGTTAGAAGTTGGTAAAAATAATAAATTTACGGGAAAGGTTTTGTTTCAGGATCTAGCCCGCGATAAAGCTAAAACATTAAAGAGAGCGGCTAAAAAAGAAGGCCTGACCCTTAAGGATTCTTATGGCGTAGGGGATACTGAAATGGATATTGCTTTTTTAAAAATGGTGGACAATCCGATTTGTTTTAATCCAAACAAAAAACTTTATTTGCACGCCAAGCGCGCCGTCTGGAAAGTGGTAGTGGAGAGAAAAGATGTTATTTATAAATTTTGATTATTTAGTTTTATGAACGCTGTTCACATTCCACCATCCGAACTTCTCGTGACATTTTCTCGCTCATCGGGCGCGGGCGGACAAAATGTTTAGCGTATTTAATATAATTTTGTATGGGGAAATACAGAGTTTATGTAGATGACAATTTTCATTATCAGGACAAAAATTACCGTATTTTGTTTGATGAATATGATAGCTTGGATGAAGCAATACGGGTTTGTAAGGAAATTGTTGATAAAAATTGTAATTCCATGAAAGGAAAGGGTAAATCTTTTTCTCAATTGTACGAACAGTACACCATGTTTGGTGATGATCCTTGGATCGCTGGGGAAGGACACATCTCGTTCTCATCCTGGGCTTACGCGAAAAAAAGATGCAAACAGTTGGCGTCTTCGGACCCGAAAAAAGTGGCTAAACGAAGAGTGTTAGGATTATTTTTAGCGGCGATTATTACGGCAGTTCTCTTGTATACAGCTCATTTTGTTTATCCCCAAATTTATATTGTATTTTTTATTGCCATAATTTTTTTAGTTCTATTTTTTTTCTTATTACACAGGAAGCGTTGAATATATTCGATTTGTCCCTCCTAGAACTAAAGGTTTTTAAAAAATTATCCACACCCATAAAATTTAGGAATTATCGGATAGGATTCCGATGAATTAGGGGAAAGGTGGATTTAAAAAATCGGGGTATAATATGAACCAACGTCGTATTCCGCCATCCGAACTCTTGGTGACATTTTCCCGGTCATCGGGCGCGGGCGGGCAAAATGTGAACAAAACCTCGACTAAAGCGACAGTGCATTGGAAAGTGGGACGTTCGCGCGTTTTGTCCGACGATGAAAAGGCGCGGATTCGAGTGAAACTTGCCTACCGGATAAATCTGAACGACGAGGTGGTGGTTGTATCCGAAGAGGAACGAACGCAGGGACGGAACCGGGTGCTCGCTATTGCCCGTCTGGAAGCGCTTGTTGTCCGCGCTTTGCATGTACCAAAGATTCGCCGTCCGACCAAACCGACCAAGGCGTCAAAGCTACGCCGACAGGAATCCAAAATACATCGTTCGCGGATTAAGGCGGGAAGGCGTATAATTGAATAGTAATTAATTTAATATATTTTTATGGTCAAGAAAATCATTCTAGTCGTCGCGGCAGTGGTGGTGATCGCGGCATTGTCGTGGTATTTCATGAGAACGGATACGGTTAATCGGCTGAACGGCGAAAAGACAGCTGAAACAGCCGGCGACATGACATCGACGTCGGAAGAGCCGGCGGAGCAAGCTCCAGTCATTGGCATGGCTAATCCCGCCTCGACTAACTGCATAGATAAAGGCGGCACGATTGAAATGCGGGAAAATAAAGCGGGACAATACGGGGTCTGCTTGTTTGAAGATAACCGGCAGTGCGAGGAGTGGGCGCTTTTCCGGGGCGAGTGTCCGGAGGGTGGGCTAAAAATAACCGGTTATGAAAACGACGCGCAAATATACTGCGCCATTACCGGCGGCAAAGTTGAGGGGGTAGGCACGGAAACTCCGATGTGCAAGCGTATCGACGGTACCCTTTGCACCGTCCAGGCGAATTTTGATCAGGAATGCCCTGATCCGCACGACCCGAATCCGAGTGCCGGAAATGTTGAAGCGCCTTAATTTTTTGAAATGACTAAAAAAGTCGCAATATTTGACATTGACGGGACGATTTTTCGTTCAAGCCTGCTGATTGAAGTTGTGGAATCCTTGGTACAAGAGGGTTTGTTTCCCCCTGCCGCCAGATCTGGTTATGCCAGAGCCTACAAAAATTGGTCAGAACGCAAAGGTAGTTATGAAAAATATATTGAAGCGGTGGTGGCTGTATTTGTTAAGCATATTACAGGGGTTGATTATGATGATTTTTTGAAAGTGGTAAAGACGGTTAGTAATTTTCATAAAAATCGTGTTTACCGACATACCCGGGCGCTGATAAAAGATTTGAAAAAGAAAAAATATTATTTATTGGCCATTTCAGGATCGCCGTTTGAAATCGTGCGAGAGTTTTGTCGTGGTTGGGGTTTTGACAAGGCCTATGGCACAAAGTTAGAAGTTGGTAAAAATAATAAATTTACGGGAAAGGTTTTGTTTCAGGATCTAGCCCGCGATAAAGCTAAAACATTAAAGAGAGCGGCTAAAAAAGAAGGCCTGACCCTTAAGGATTCTTATGGCGTAGGGGATACTGAAATGGATATTGCTTTTTTAAAAATGGTGGACAATCCGATTTGTTTTAATCCAAACAAAAAACTTTATTTGCACGCAAAGCGCGCCGGCTGGAAAGTGGTAGTGGAGAGAAAAGATGTAGTTTATAAAATAACTTAATTTGTTGTATGAAAAAAGTATTTTTTGTGGTTGCGTTAGCGAGTTTGTTTCTTGGCGGTTGTGCCATAGTCAATTGGGTACAGCCAGATACAAATGCTGATAAGAAAACTCCTGCGGGCGACAGTGCGATAACGGAAAACGAAAAATCCGCGCCAACGGAAGATGTGTCAGTTCCATCGAGCAAAAAATTGGATTTGAGCAATCAGAATTTAACCAAGATTCCCGATTCAGTTTTTAAGCAGACTAATCTGCAGGAATTGGATGTTTCAGGCAATAAATTAACCGGCGCGATTCAAGCCGAGATTCGACATTTACAGGCGCTTCGCGTGTTAAACGCAAGCAATAATCAGATGACTGGTGTACCGGCGGAAGTGGGCCAGTTAAAAAATCTGGAAGTATTGGATTTGTCCAACAACCAGCTGACTGGTTTGCCTTATGAATTGGGGAATTTGAAAAACTTGAAAACCCTGAATCTGTCTGGTAACAACTATTCCATCATAGATTTAGAGGTTATCATGAAGAGTTTGCCGGTCGGAGTAAATATTATAAAATAAGTAATCGATTTTTGAAGGCAGGTAAGTAATATAAACATGTTTATTATTGGCGTAATAACAATTATTATTCTTCTGATAATAGTATCAATAGCCGGTTTCAAGTACGACGTACAGGATAACGAGAAAAAGAAAACGGACAGCAATGCGTGATGGTGACTTTTTTAGTTGCTTGCTTTTTTAAAAAACTGTATAATATAAAAAGAAATAATATTAATTTATCTTCTAATTTTTTTCATATGGCAAAAAAGGAGGTATGCAAGCAGGAAGGCCACTGTTGTGGCTTGTACTGCCCATGTGGCAAAATCACAGTTGGCCACATGTTTGTAAAAATGTTTTTGGCGCTGGTGATCATCGCTTTTGTGTTGGCGCTTTCCATGCAGTGGGTTTTGAGTATCGATTGGAAAGCCACCAAAGCAAGCAAGCGGATTCAATATTACGCGCCTAGAGCTGTTGAAATGGAGCAAAAAGACCGATTTTATGCAATGCGGACCGGCGGAGTTGGTATGATAATAAAAGACGGAGAAATGCCGATAGTGACAAAAAGCGATATGATTGGAAAGATGCCGACGCGTATTTATGCTTCTATCGTAAAAATTCAAGGCAATCAGATTACTGTCATGACCAATGCGGCAGCAGAACAGATAGTAATGTCAGAGGCAGAAACAGTAATTGTCGTTTCGTCAACCGAAACCGGCATAGACTCGCTTCAGCCAGGACAGAATTTAATTATTTTCGGTTCAATGGATGAAGAAGATGTGCTTCGAGCAAAGATTATCAATGTGCAGTAAATAGTTTGAAAAAAATAAAACCCTCGGCCTTAGGTCGAGGGTTTTTGATTTATAGGTTCAAAAGCGGTATAATTTATCGGTAAAATTACTTATTATGTTATGTACTTTGTTTATATATTGAAATGCGCTGATAACACCCTATATACCGGAATCACGGTAGATGTTATGCGCAGGGTGAAAGAACATAACTTATCCAAGTTGGGAGCGAAATATACCAGAGCGCGACGGCCGGTGAAGTTGGTTTATTCTAAAAAGTATAAGAGTCGATCTTTGGCAACAAAAGCGGAAAGCCAAATTAAAAATTTGACTAGAGAGGAAAAGTTAAAGTTGATAAAAAATAATAGTTAATATGCGTGTCTGGGATATTCCCCCGAAAAATTTATGCCGCGAGCATTTGCTGGGCGAGCACAGGGAAGTGCACGCCATTTGGTCGGTGCTGACGGAAAACAAAAAAGGATATAGCAAACATCCGGAAACTTTGCGCTGGCGGGGTAAATTAAAGGCGTTGTTTTTGCGTCATGAGTTATTGATAAAGGAAATGAAAAGACGGGGCTATAACCACAAATCGCCTTTGGATAAGAAATTTGCCAAAGGCAAAGGTATTCAGATAGAATATCTGCATAGTCCGCGCGAGCAGCGCGAAATTTTGCGCCAGAAACCGTGCGGATGTCTTCTTAAATAATTATTTATTTAACTGGGTAAATATGATCAAAAAAATATTTTTTAGCGCAGTGGCATTTGTCGCGGTGTTTATTTTTTTAGGTGCAGGTTGTAATGACCCGACACATGGAGAAGGCGGGCCGGGGCCGGAACCGGGTAAAGAAACAGCGACAAAAAGCAAAAGTTTGTCGGCGATGGAAGATGTTTGCAATTATTTTCCAAAGGAAATCGTGGAAGAGGCTATTGGCAAGCCGATTGTGCATGCCGACAACGAAACTTTGCTCAGTTCCAATTTATGCCATTATTATACAGAGTATAGTGAGGATTATAATAAATCTCCGTATGGCAAAACATCGCCGGGAGGTCCGCATATTTTAGTTTCTCTTGTTGAAGAAAATCATGCTACCGAAGAAATCGCCAAGTATGAACCCAAAGGATACCAGTTTGTCAAAGATGATAGTTTTTCATGGGAACATTATCTGGTTAAATCAAAAGGAAGTAAAACCGCTTACAGAGTTGACTTGTTGATTGATGAAAATCATTTTTTTATGATTAAATCAAACCATTTTGGCGCGACTGATGAGGAAATCGTGAAGATAGGCAAGAGGTTATCGGAGAGAATGAAAAACGGAAAGTAAAATTTATGCCGCTTAGTCCAGGCGCAATGTTTGGTTTATTATTTTTATCGTAAACAAATGACCCACGAAAATAAAGTTAACAGGATAAGCCGATTTTTAGCAACACGCAAATCAAAAGAGCCGTTATCCATAAAAAAGAAATCAGTATCCCATCAGGTTCCGAAAAAAGGGGACAAGACACACACGGATGAAAAAGTTGATATCAGCGACTTGAATGAAATTTTAGAAATCGATGTGGAAAACAAAACTTGCACCGCAGAACCTGGTGTAACTTTCGTTGATCTGGTTAACGCAACTTTTAAGCACGGTCTCGTGCCAATCATAGTGCCTGAGTTTAAAACTATCAGCATTGGCGGCGCAGTAGCAGGTTGCTCGGTAGAATCCCAGTCGTTTAAATACGGCGGTTTTCATGATACTTGTCTGGAATATGAAGTAATTACAGCAAAAGGAGATGTCCTAGTTTGTACGCCTGACAATGAAAACAAATTGCTGTTTCAAATGATGCATGGAACTTTTGGCACGCTCGGTATAATTTCAAAGTTAAAATTCAAATTAATACCAGCGAAGAAGTTTGTAAAAATGAGATACGAGAAGTACAAAACTTTAGCTGAATACAAAAAAGCGATACTTGGTTATTTTAAAAACAAAAATGCTGATTTCATGGACGGGATAATATATTCTCCTACGAATTACGCTCTTTGCATCGGTAATTTTGTTGACCAGGCGCCGTATTCAAATAAATATGACTGGACAAAGGTTTATTCCACAGCCGTGCAAACAAAGGACGAAGATTATATTGAAACACCTCATTATTTTTTCAGATACGATACTTATTTCACCAAAACTAAATTTAAATCATTTATTGGCAGACTGCTGTTTGGCAAGCTGGTGAGTTCGACAATGTCGTTGAAGTTTGCAAGCTTGTTTCATAAACATATTCCTGAAAAGAAAATTCCAGTTACCATAGACACTTTTATACCTTTTTCAAAAACAGATGATTTTCTAGAGTGGTACGATAGGACAGTTGGTCATTATGCCCTCTGGGTCGTGCCGTATAAAATTGTCAGAGTGTATGAATGGCTTTCCGATGATTTGAAAGTGGAAGACGAACTTTTTTTGGATATAGCTATTTATGGCTTAAAACGAAAAGAAGGGGTGAATTACTACAAAATGTTTGAAGAAAAACTGATGGAGATTGGAGGGGTAAAAACCTTGATAACGGAGAATTACTATAGTGAAGACGATTTCTGGAAGACTTGGAATAAAGAAAATTATTTCAAAATCAAAAAACAAACAGATCCTGATAATATATTTAGAGATTTGTACACAAAAACATGCAGGGCGGCGAGGGGTTTGGAATAACACTGAACTGTTTCATGGCGATCAATGAAAACTGTTAGTCGTGCAAATAATATGGTATAATTTCCTTATACTTTTAAGTTGCAAAATATTTTTTTATGGTCATGCATGAACTCAAGGGTAAAAAATGTCATTGGATATATTTTGACGGTGTCGATGATAAGACACTGCGTTATTTGTCTAAAAATTTTAAATTTCACTCTTTGGACATTGAAGATGTAGCTTCGGAACGCCAACGTCCGAAAGTGGATATTTATAAATATTATCTGTTCTTAATTGCTGTTTTTCCTTTTTTTGACAAGGAAAATTTTAAAGTCATTGGCCGAGAGGTGGATGTTTTTATTACCGATAAAGTTTTGATTACAATAGCAAAAAACCACCACCCGTTTTTGGATCATATTTTTGACCGGGTTAAAAAGAGCGCTAAATTGAAAAAAATGTGGCTGGAAAAAGGACCGAGCTTTTTACTTTATAAAATACTGGAGAAACTTTTCCGCGAGTCTCATTTGGCTGTTGATGTTGTTAATGGCCAAATAAACGAAGTGGAAGAAGATGTTTATGAACACGAGCTCAAGAGCGTGGCGCGTGATTTGGCTCTGATTCAGCGTTCGGTTTTGACCTTACGCCGCATTCTTGAACCGCAGAGATTTACTATTGATACTTTGGTTAATTTGAAGCGTGATTATGGTACGGAGGATATGAGTATATATTTTGACAATGTCCATGATTTTATTGAAAAGACCTGGGTGGAAGTAGAAAACCAGAAATACACTATTGATGGCTTACACTGGACAAATGAATCGCTGATATCCCAGCACACCAATAGGATTATTACCATCCTGACTGTTATCTCTGCTTCGCTTATGCCCTTGACTTTACTTTCTGGGTTTTATGGCATGAATTTGAAAACCTTGCCTTGGGCGCATAGCCCGGAAATGGTGTACGCCTTGTTTGGTGGGGTGGCAATATTTACTGTATTTTTAGTGGCCTTGATTTTTCGATTTAAAAAGAGTTAAATTAATTTATCAGTTAATTATTTATTATTTAAATTATATGCGAAAAGTTGCATATTTTGCGGCTATATTAATGGTCGCGCTAGTGTTTTTGGGAGCAGGGTGCTTTAAAAAGGACCAAACAGGAGAGCAAAATCAGGTTCAATTTCAGGGCAGCGAGAGTAATATGGAGGAATTTTCAGCTACTATTGAGGAAATGGCTAAAAAGGGCAAGCCGTATGCTTGCGAATATTCAATGGATTACGAAGGGGTAAAACAGCAGGGCATGTTTTATTTTGCTGGCGAGAATAAATTCCGAGGAGAGGTAAAAATGAATATTCCACAGATGGGTGAGAGAATGTCTTATTTTATAAAAGATGGTGATACCCAGTACATTTGGGGCGACGATCAACCAAATGGCATAAAAATGACTATTACCGATGAGGATGAAGAGTATTACAGCGAACAGATGGAAGAGAGTGACCAGCAAAATATTGATCTGAACATGCAGTATCAGTTGAAATGTAGAAAGTGGAATATTGATCCAGGCATGTTTGCCCCGCCGTCAAATGTGCAGTTTCAGGATTTGGACGCAATGATGAAAGGCTTCCAAAACATGGGCGCCACATCGGGTGGTCCGGGTAGCCCAGGTGGAGCGGCAGATTATGATATTTGCGGATTGTGCAGTCAGTTGCCGGCCGGTGAAGCCAGAGACGAGTGCATCAAGGAAAATTGCAATTAATTTTTACATTACATGAAAAAGTTTATTGGAGCGGCAATTCTAGTCGCTGTTCTTATAGGAGTCGGAATTCTTATGGGTTGGCTTATAGCCAAACCGAAAGCTACTGATAAAGAGGTGACTAGTCAGACAATTTTGAGCGCTTTGCGTGAACGCGGATTTTTGGTGACTGAAACAAGTGTCTCTAATGTATCGGCTACGATAAAAACAGACGAATCCAGTATTTGGAAGAAATTACTTTGGGGTCAGGAAGTAAGCGCCTCAGGTGTGGTAGAAGTAAATTTGGGAGTGGATTTGGAAAAAACCAGAGCCGATGACGTTCAGATAAGTTCGAACAAAATTATTGTTCATATACCGGCGGCTGAAATTTTTAACTCTCGCCTGGTCGGTGATGTCAATGTAGAAAATAAACAGGGGATATTAAAGCGTCTTTTAGAAAACGATGATGGTTATAACCTGGCGATGGCCGAACTTATCATCCAGGCAGAAGGCGCTGTTAGCTCCACCCAAATGTTGAATGCGGCAAACGATAAAGCCAAGGAAGAAATTAAACGGCTGGTTATGTATATGGCGCCAGACAAGCAGGTTGAAATACTGATTAAAGAATAAGAAACAAAAAATCCCTTAGTTCAAAGCTAAGGGATTTTATATTGATTTTTTCGTCATTTTGTGCTATAGTGCGTTCTAGTACATTTTCAAATGGCATTTGCCCATTAAAAGGAGTATTTTATTTGAAAAAACCAAATAGAAGAATGAAATCCTACCGCGTCAGATTGATGCTTCGCAATAGCAGTTTTCAAAGTACTGTCAAGGCTTATTCGGAAGTCCAGGCGGCTTCGTATTGGGCCAAGGTACACCTCGGCGATATCAATCTTCGTTTTTTTGTTAAGGCAGAAGAGATTGATCAGCGTTTTATTGACGATGATCTTTGTCCGAGTTGCGGACTTCGCGATCAAATGGTTGCGAACGGAGAAGTCGACTGCCCTAACTGCCACTAGACCTCCTACCACGCGCCCCGCTCCGGGGCTTTTTTATTTCTAGTGGAATTTATCCTCAATTAATGATAAAATATATTCAAATAATACCAATAAAATGCCAATATCTCATTTAGAGCCGCACAAGAGCCAGGAATTCAAAGAACCATCATTTAAGCGCGGTTTTTGGAAAAATTTTTTCACGATTTTTTTATTTGTGGCAGTTTTTTCCGCCTTGATTTTTTTGGCCGTGATGCTTTATGTCGGCCCGCCTGCGGGCGAGGTTGTGAGCAGCGTGTTCGAAAAAATATCAAAATTATTTAAATAAGATTATGGGTAAAAATTTTATTTTTATTTTAGCGGCTTTTGCTCTTTTTTTATTGCCGATAAAAGCTCTGGCAGCGGAGAGTATAGATAAATATTATACCAATATTCAACTGAATCGCGACGGCAGTGTACAGGTAGAAGAAAATATTTTGTATGATTTTGGTGATGCCGAGCGCCATGGAATATATCGAGACATTACCGTGGCCTATAAGGCGCGTGGAGGAAATTACAAATTACGAGTTTCAGATATTTCTGTGACTGATGAATTTGATAATCAATACAATTTCGAATCTTCTTATCCGGGCAATTATTTGCGTTTGAAAATAGGCGATGCGGATAAAACAATTTCCGGAAGGCATTGGTATAAAATATCCTACACGGTAAAACGAGGAATCAATTATTTTAGCGACCATGAAGAGTTGTACTGGAATGCAACCGGCAATGAATGGCAGGTGCCGATAGGCGAGGCAAAAACTACAGTTTATCTGCCGGGTGAATTCGATGAAAATGAAATACAACGAACATGTTATTTTGGTGGATTTGGCAGCCAGTCAGTTTGCGATATTGGTCCGATATCGTCGGAGCAACCAGTTTCTGTTTTAGAGTTTAGCGCTTATGATCTTGGCCCGTCCGAGGGTTTGACTGTGGTGGTCGGAGTGCCGTCAGGAACAATTGCTAAACCGCCCCTTGCCTCAGTTATCTGGGAAATTGTTCGTGATAACATCATAATACTGGTTCCAATTTTTGTTTTTATTTGGCTTTTTAGACGTTGGAAAAAACACGGCAAAGACGCAAAGGGCAGGGGAACAATAATTCCGGAATATGAGGCGCCGGATAATCTGACGCCGGCTGAAGTGGGTACGCTTCTCGACGGCAGGGCGGACCGACACGATGTTTCGGCTGAAATTATTGAACTGGCTATTCAGGGATATTTAAAAATACGCAGGATTGAAGCTGGAACGGTATTCAAAAGCACGGATTTTGTTTTTATAAAATTAAAATCAGCTGACGATCTAAAAAAACAATTTGATAAAGATATCATGAATGGAATTTTTGAAAAAGGCGACGAGGTTAAATTATCAGATTTGAAATATAAATTTTATAGCGTCATGAATGCGGTGATGAGTAAGTTATACAGCGACTTAACCAGTCAAGAGTATTTTGTTAAAAATCCTTCGACTGTTAAGGCAAAATATTTTATCAGCGCGGCAGTGGTGTTTTTCCTGGCTTTTTTTGTCGGTGCATTTTTTGGCGTTTTTGGCGTCGTTGCAATAATTTTATCTGCAATAATTATTATTATATTCGGTTTTCTTATGGTAGCTCTGACAAAAAAAGGAGCAGAAGCTAAAGAAAAGATTTTTGGATTAAAAATGTATTTATCTGTTGCGGAAAAGGCGCGGATCGAGTTCCATAATGCGCCAAAAAAGAATCCGGAACAGTTTGAAAAGTTTTTGCCTTATGCCATGGTGATGAAGGTTGAAAAAGAGTGGGCTAAACAATTTGAGGGTATCTATAATACCCAGCCTGATTGGTATGAAGATCCGGCACATAGAGGCATGTTTAATGCGGCAACGCTGGTTGGTGTGATGTCTAGTTTTGACAGTTCAGCTTCCTCAGCTCTGGCTGCCAATCCGTCTTCTGCTTCATCAGGCGGCAGTGGTTTTTCCGGTGGCGGTTCAGGTGGCGGTTTTGGCGGTGGCGGTGGAGGAAGTTGGTAATTTTTATGGTATAATATATTAAATTAGTTTTAACAAACCCTGCCTCAAAGGAGGGCTTATGTGGTTATCTAAATTTCATAAAAAAATTGATAGTGATTTGAATCGAAATCGCCGTGAAATGAAAGAGTTTCGAGAGGAGATTAGCGAAGCTGAATCCAAATTTAAAGTGATGTTTGAAATGGTTCCGGCATCGGTCTTTTTGGAAACTCTTGACGGAAGAATAGTGGATTGCAATAAAGAGGCTTCTAAAATGTCAGGGTATTCTAAAACAGAACTCCGCAAAATGACGGCAGCTGATTTGGTGCCGTCTGATGTTGCAAAAAGCTTTCCAAAATTAATAGAAGCCGAGTTGAAAAAAGGAGGTTTTCATAGGCGTACCTACAACAGAAGAAAGAACGGCTCGCTGTATCCGGTTGATGTAATCGGCAAGATTATAACAATTAAGGGCCGTAAGTATGTTATTGTCATTGTTGCGGATTTAACCGTACAGGTTGCTGTTGAAGAAGCTGCTAGAGAATCAGAAGAAAGATTTAAATTAATTTTTGATTTAGCACCTGACGCTTATTATTTAACTGATTTAAAAGGCAAATTTGTTGAAGGTAACAGAGCAGCAGAAGAATTGATCGGTCATAATAAATTTGATCTTCTTGGCAAAGATTGGGCCAGTGTCGGTCTTTTAAAAAAAGCAGACATTCCAAGGGCGCTTAATTTGCTCCGAAAAAATTTGGCCGGTAAATCAACCGGTCCTGATGAGTTTGCCTTAACACGCAAAGACGGCCGTGAGATAGTGGTTGAAATATCCACCCACCCGGTAAGAATTAAAAGCGAATATTTAATACTCGGCATTGCCAGAGATGTTACTGAACGCAAAAAAATGGAAGAAGAGCTTCGTTTAAGAGAAGCTAAATTGTTCAATACAGTTAATAATACGCCAAATGTTGTTATCATTTCATACGATGATGCCGGAAGGATTTTAAGCTGGAACACCGCGGCTGAATTGATTTATGGATGGAGGAGTCGTCAAGCGTGCGGCAAGACTGCTGATAAGATATTTTTAGATAAAGAAGGTTTTTCAACTTTTCTAAAACAAGTAAATGAAATAAAAGAAACAAATAAGCCGCTTGCACCTTTTGAAATAATTGCCTATGACAAAAACTTAAATGTTCATATAATGTTGACAACGGTTTTTGCAATTCAGGTGGCCGGCGGGGTGGAGTTTGTCAGCATTTCCGTTGATATTACTGAGCGGAAACGAGCGGAAGATGAATTAAAAAGAAGGAATATTGAGCTGGAAAAGACACAAAGCAATTTGAAGAAAAGTTTTGAAGATGTTAAAAACGGTAAAAAGATGCTTGAAGTATTGGCTAAAGATTTAGCTAAGTTTAAACTAGCCGTTGAGGGAGCGTCTGATCATATTGTGATTACTGATATTGATGCTAATATTATTTTTGCCAATAAAGCGGTTGAAGCGACTACTGGTTATAGCACCAAAGAAATAATAGGTAAAAATCCAGGAAAGCTCTGGGGCGGACAGATGAACAAGGAGTTTTTCAAAAAAATGTGGAAAACGATCAAGATTGATAAGAATATTTATATGGGTGAACTTAAAAATAAAAGAAAAAATGGTGAACTGTATGATGCTGAAGTGCACGTTTCGCCCATTTTGGACAAAGATGGCAATGTAGTATTTTTTGTTGGGATTGAAAGAGATGTTTCAAAAGCCAAAGAAGTCGACCGGATGAAAAGCGAATTTGTCACTGTTGCTTCGCACCAGCTTCGAACTCCATTAACCGCAGTCAAATGGTATACTGAACTTTTACTTTCGGCAGGAAATAGTTTACGAGCTAAAGAGATGAAGTATGTGCATAAGATTTATGACAGCAACCAGAAGATGATACGCTTGGTTAATGACTTGCTAAGTATTTCCCGTATTGAAGCAAAGCATAAGTTTGTGATAGATAAACATTCCGTTGATTTGTCTGGTTTGCTTAATCGTGTCATCGCTGATCAGGGTGTGGCCGCAGAACAGGCAAATGTTAAAATTGAAACAATGAATATTCCGAAAAAATTTCTGGTTATGATTGATGATGAACAAATGTATCAAGTTTTCCAAAATTTAATACATAATGCAGTAATATATTCGTCACCCGGCGGAAAAGTAGTTGTTGGTTTTGAATCTAAGGATGGTCGTGTGGTAGTATTTGTACGTGATTTCGGTATTGGTATTCCAATACGTCAACATGGCCGAGTTTTTGAAAAATTCTTTCGCGGAGAAAATGTGGCTGAGTCTGGTAAAGCGGGTACGGGATTAGGGCTCTATATCGCCAAGGCTATAGTTGAAGGACATGGCGGCCGGATTTGGTTTGATTCTGCTGAAGACAAGGGTACGACATTTTATATTGAATTTCCAAAAAATAACAGACATAAAAATTAATTATTAATTGATTTAATAATATGAAAAAGATTTTATTAGTGGAGGATGAAAAAGAATTGGCTGATGTAATTTCTGCACAGTTGGAAGAAAATGATTTTGAAGTAGAGGTGGCCCATGATGGCATGGAGGGTCTGGAAAAAGCTCTTGATTTACATCCTGATTTGATTCTTTTGGACATTATAATGCCAAAAATGGACGGTATGACAATGCTTAAGAAGTTGCGAAAAGATCCTTGGGGCGCTGGTGTTAAGGTAATTCTTTTGACAAATTTAAACGACAACGAAAGAGTGGCTGAGGCGGTTGAACAGCATTCCTATGATTACTTGGTAAAAGCTGACTGGAATATTAAAGATGTGGTCAAGCTAGTGAGGGAAAAAATTAGTGAATAGTTTGCTTCTAATAGCTATTTTTGTTATAGTTCAGAGGCTTTTTCTATGCCAATATCAATTTCTGAAATTAAAAAAATTGCTACTTTGGCCCGTCTTGAATTAACGGACAAAGAGGAGCAAAGGCACGCTGAAACAATTTCAGCTGTTTTAGATTATATGAAAATTTTAAATGAAGTTGATATTAAGGGTATTGAACCTACTGCTCAGGTTACCGGACTGACAAACATTTACAGAGATGATGTGGCAGTAAGAGCTTATAACAAAGATGCTTTGATGTCGGCAATGCCGGAGGTTGAGAACAGTGAACTTAAGGTGCCTGGAGTGTTTGCGGAAGAATAATGTTTTATCTATGGATATAAATGAGCTTACAATAAAAAGCGCCAGCGATGGTTTGAGGGCGAAAAAGTTCAGTGCTGTTGAACTTGCAGAGGCCTGTCTAAAGCGAGCAAAGGCGCGAAACAAAAAAATCAATGCTTTCATATCTTTGACTGAAGAGGAAGCAGTCCAGTCAGCAAAAATGGCCGATGTAATATTAAAAAAAGGCAAGGGTAATATTTTAACAGGCATTCCTTTTTCGGTAAAAGATGCAATTTGTACAGAAGATTTGAGATCAACTGGTGCGGCAAAAATATTAGATAATTATACCGCTGCTTATGATGCGACAGTGATAAAAAAAATTCGAGAAGTAGGCGGTGTTATAATTGGCAAAAATAATTGCGATACCTTTGGTCACGGTGCCAGCAATGAAAACAGCATGTATGGCCCAGTACGGAATCCGGTGAATGAAAGCAAGGTTGCCGGCGGTTCTTCTGGCGGATCAGCTGCAGCGGTTGCTGATAATCAATCAATATATTCGATCGCAGAAGATACAGGCGGTTCTATTCGTGAACCCGCTTCTTTTTGTGGTGTGGTCGGCCTTCGTCCAAGTTATGGCCGTAATTCGCGCTTTGGAATCATGCCGATGGCATCTTCACTAGACACTGTTGGCCCGATAGCAAAAACAGTTGAAGATGTTGCTCTAATTATGGAAGTGATTGCCGGGCATGATCCAAAAGATGCGACCACGGTTGATGTAACAGTGCCAAAATATTCAATTGAGTTAAATAACCATGTTAAGGGATTGAAAATAGGCGTACCAAAGGAATATTTTGAGGCAGAGGGCATAGATCCTGAAGTAGCAGCACGAACCGAAGAATCGATTGATAAGTTAAAAAATCTTGGCTGTAAAATAGTACCAGTTAGTTTGCCACATACAAAATATGCTGTTGCGGTTTATTATATTATCGTACCAAGCGAAGACAGCTCAAATTTAGCTCGTCTTGATGGTGTGCGCTACGGAGTTAGAGCTAAGACAAAAAAATTATACGATCTATACGCAAAATCGCGTTCAGTCGGGTTTCCAGAAGAAGTTAAACGACGGATTCTGATCGGTACTTATGCCTTGTCAGCAGGTTATTACGATGCTTATTACAAAAGAGCGCAGGCAGTAAGAACGCTTATTAAAAAAGATTTTGATGATATTTTTAAAAAAGTTGACGCTTTGATTACCCCAACATCGCCGTTTCCGGCTTTTGCTGTTGGTGAAAAAATTAACGACCCTCTTTCAATGTATATGGCCGATGTTATGGTTTCACCTGCCTCTGTAGCCGGGATGCCAGCTTTATCAGTGCCATTTGGAAACACAAAGTTAGGTCTGCCTGTTGGGGTACAAATAATCGGAGGACGCATGAATGAATCTACAGTTCTTCGTTTGGGTCATCATCTTGAAAATTAATAATTGATATTTTTTATGCCCAGATATAAAAACTTCCAGTTTACAGCAAATAAACACATAATTAATTTTTGAAATATATTTTTTTATTAAATATAATTTTTATCACGGAGTACAAACAATTTGCAGTGTTTGTCTCTGGAAGTTGATATGCTGGGTATGCCTCGTAAAAAAACCACTGAAAAAAAATCAAAAGCAGTAGAACAAGACAACAAACCTTTGGTTACTGCTGGTGCCATTGTTGACTATCGTGAATCATGGAGAATTTTTAGAGTGATGTCAGAATTTGTTGAGGGTTACCAGTTTTTAGGCGAACTTAAAAAGGAAGTTACGATTTTGGGCTCTGCCCGTCTTGCGCCAAATTCAAAATATTACAAAATCGCAGTTGAACTCGGCCATCTTTTAGGCAAGAATGGATTTACTACTATTACTGGTGGAGGGCCAGGCATCATGGAAGCGGCAAATCGTGGCGCTTATGAAGCTGGCGGAGAATCGGTTGGGTTAAACATCCAGCTACCCTTTGAACAGCGTATTAATCCGTATGTAAAGAAATCTGCTGCTTTTTACTATTTCTTTACTCGTAAAACAATGCTGACTTCGCCAGCCAATGCTTTTGTATTTTTTCCCGGCGGGTTTGGAACATTAGATGAATTTTTTGAAGTCGTGGATATGATTGAGCAGGGCTACATGCCAGATTCACCAATTATTCTTGTTGGATCTGATTTTTGGAAACCGATACTACAATTTTTGACTGAAAAATCCGGCAAAACTGCACAGGCTGTTTCGGAAAAAGATATTAAAAGTTGGCATTTGGTGGATTCAGCAGACGATGCTTTCAAGCACGTTAAAGGTTCGGTTGATCGGCCAAATATTTTTAGCCCTCAATTTAACAAGGGCGCAGATGCTGAATGGCGCATATTCAGAATAATGGCTGAATTGGTTGAAGGGTTTGAATTTTTAACTAAAATTAGTAATGCCGTTACCGTGCTGGGCACGAAGAGTTTAATGCCGGGTACGCATTATTATGAGGCGGCGCATAAATTGGGGCATGAGATTGCCAAGCTTGGTTATCCTGTGGTGACTGGCGGCGGCCCGGGCATTATGGAAGCTGCTAGTAAAGGAGCTATTGAAGTTGGAGGAGATAGTATCGGTATTAACATGCGGGTGCGAGGATTGGAACGAAGAAATAATTATCTGACAAAATCAATGGGTTTTTCTTTTCCTTTTGTTAGAAAACTTGTAATTACTGCGCCCTCAAAAGGTTTTGTCTTTTTTCCAGGTGGGTTAGGCACGCTTCATCATTTATTCGAGATGCTCACCCTTATTGAAACTGGTAAAATTGCGCACATACCTCTCTGTTTATACAATCGAGAATTTTGGCAGCCATTGGCTGATTTCGTTCACGTTATGTATCAGGATTATCACACCATAAGTCGTAATGATCGCGATTTATTTAAAGTGATTGATAATATTGATGATGTTGTAAGTTGTATTAAATCAAAATGATACCTTTTTTTTCTTGGCAAACAATATCGTTAGGTCCCTTGACCATACAGGTCTGGGGGCTTTTTGTTTCACTCGGTGCTGTTGCTGCTCTTATTTTATCACTGTATTTGGCAAAAAAGAGAAAACTCGAAGATCAAATTATTTGGGATTTATTTGTTTGGCTTCTTATCGGCGGTATTATTGGCGCCAGGATATTTTATGTTGTTTATTATGATCCAGGATTGTTTTATAGCGATCCTTTTGAAATGTTTAGGATCTGGCACGGCGGCGCATCCTCGCTCGGTGGATTTATCGGTGCTTTTGCCGCGTTATTAATCTATACTCGAAAAAGAAAAATATCGTTTTCAGGTTTTAAGCCATACGCGGATATTCTGGCCATATCTTTGTGGTTAGGTTGGGCGATCGGAAGGATTGGTTGTTTTATGATTCATGATCATCCTGGAAAGTTAAGTGACTTTTTCTTGGCTATAAATTTTGCCGGCGGTTCTAGACACGATTTGGGTTTATATGAGGCGATTTTTTCTTTAGTGGTTTTTGGAATGACAATAATACTATATCGCGTTTTTCGTGAGGTTAAGCCAGGTAGAACGTTTTTTTGGAGCTTCGTGATTTATGGCGTGGGTCGTTTCTTTTTGGATTTTTTGCGGGCAACTGATTTAAGTTGGTCTGATCCCAGATATCTATCTTTAACCCCAGCCCAGTGGGGTATTTCTGTATTTTTCATGTTGACAATAAGCGTTTTTTTGCGTAGAATTTTGCGTGCTTGGAAAACACTAAAAAATTAACCCCCTGGAGGGGTCGCCTAGTGGTCGATGGCGCACGCTTGGAAAGCGTGTATACCGAAAGGTATCGAGGGTTCGAATCCCTCTCCCTCCGCATAACAAATAATACACCCTTATAAGGGTGTATTATTTGTTATTGTGTAGGAGAAGTTAGAGGGATTCGAACAGGGAAAGGGTGAAAACGGTAGTTTTCACATTTTGAGGAAGGGTATTGGGAAACCCGAAGGTTTCCCAAAGAGCGAGTGAAACGAGCGAGTTCGAATAGCAAAGCGCCCTCTCCCTCCGCACGGAAAAAAATCTGCCCTTGGGGCAGATTTTTGATTACAGAGAGGAGCAACCAAACTGCCGCCATAACAGCGGAAGATTTGAGAAAAATTAAAATCGTTGTGCCAGAAAAACGCAAGAAATAATTGTCGCAGGAGTGAAAATGATTTATAATAAGGCAAGGAATTTGCGTCAAGAAGCCGAATCCGCGATCGCCGAGGCGAAAAAACAGACGGCAGAAATAATTTTTGTTTAGAATTGCATTTAATAAAAACATTATCTAAAATTATGCAAAACGATAAAATTAAACAAATTGTAAAAAAACATTATGGCAAGATTGCCGCTGGTGGCGGCAGTTGTTGCAACAGGTGCGGTTGCGATTCTAAAGTCGAAAATGAGCGAATATCAAAAAGCATTGGCTATTCTGATCAAGATATTAAATCGGTTTCGGACGCCAATCTTGGTCTTGGTTGCGGTAATCCGAAGGGAATGGGAGAAATAAAAGAGGGTGATATTGTTTTAGATTTGGGTTCGGGAGCTGGATTCGATTGTTTTCTCGCCGCTAAAAAAGTCGGTGAGCACGGCCGAGTTATTGGCGTGGATATGGCCGAAGAAATGATAGAAAAAGCTAAGACCAACGCCGACAAATACGGCTATAAAAATGTGGAGTTCAGATTAGGCGATATTGAAAAATTGCCTGTTGAGGACAATTCAATTGATGTGGTAATCAGCAATTGTGTTGTCAATCTTGCACCCGATAAATCAAAAGTATTTAGGGAAGCGCATAGAACGCTGAAAAAAGGTGGTAGAATGTATCTCTCGGACATTGTTTTATTAAAAAATCTTTCTGAAGCCCAAAAAAATGATGACGGATTGATAGCTGGCTGTGTTGGCGGGGCGTTGCTCAAAAAAGACTATTTGAAAATTATTAAAGACGCAGGATTTGAAGTTAATGTTTTATCAGAGGATAAAGAAATTAGTAAAAGACAATATGAGGGAGTGCCACTTGAAAGTTTGAAAGTTGAAGCGGTAAAATAATTTTAGGTGGTGTGCCAATGATGTTGGCACAACCTCAAATTCCGCCGAAAAAATGAATCGTACCCGCGAGGTGTGGCGGAGTGGGTTGGGGTTCTGCTACCCACGAGCGACGGCGGGGCGCTGATTTCGCTGTGAGGCGCGACTCTGCCTGCCGGCAGGCAGGCGCGAGGCGATGGCTAGACAGAATTTTCGGAAGAAAATTTTAGTCGAAGCCGAACCCCTCTCCCTCCGCACGGAAAAAATCTGCCCTTGGGGCAGATTTTTGATTACAGAGATGATTGACCAAATTGCTAGTGACTGGTTAATTAAATACGTTTAGTCTTGACAAACCGGGTCGTCTATATATTCAAAAAATGGTAAATTATAAATAGAACATTGAACAAAAAAATTTCTAGCGCACTGGTGCGTAAGAAATTTTCAAGCTTCGCCAAAACCGAAAGGAGGTGCATTATGGCGACGGTAGCAACACTGGCAATAGTAAGTCTTAGAAACACACCATATGAATGGTACTTCAAGGCAAAAGACCTTGTGAGTTCGGGAGAACTTAGCGAAAAGGAGGTGGATCGGGCGTTTGACGCCCTGATAAGAGCTATCAGGCTGCCTGATCGGATTGTTACCACTGAAGTTTCGCTCACCCCCTGTTGGAGCGATATCTGTTACTGCATGGTTCAAGGTTGGCTTTCAAGGCGTGAAGTAGGAGATGTCCTTAGGGTTGTAGTTGAATCAAAGCGCTTCTGTCCCGGTAGTGTTCTGGAGAGAAAGAAAGACGTTCCGTTCGATTAAAGAAGTAAGTGTGGAGGTAAGAATGAACAAAATCAACGCGAAGCAGGTTGTCCAAAGGCTCGATTTTTTTAAGGATTGTTATTTGTCGAAGAGCCTGTGGACTTGGCCCCCGCAAACACAAACATCTTATCAATCGATATATTTTTTGATGATTGATTATAGATAAAGTTTGCGGGGCTTTTCTTTTCTCGTTTTATGCTATATTATTAATACAATGTATAAATGTATGCAAAATAAGGGCAACATATCATTGTCTATATTGATATTATCCTGCATAACTGTTTTATCCGGTTGCGCTTTTTTTAACGGTCAATATCAAACGCCAAAAGTATACCAGGCAGATGATATTAAAAATAATGTCAGTTTTGAAGAAGGTGCAAAAATACTTGAGGAAAAAATAGATGATCTCGCCAATGGCATCGTCAGAGAACCGGCAGAGAGTGATGTTCCGAACGAAGAAAATAAAACAACTAATCAACCAACTCCACAATCTATGCCAGTAGTAATCCAAGCGGGTAAACAATATACAGCCATTCTTCATACTGAAGAAGGTGACATTGAGATAAACTTATTTGCCGACAAGACACCGCTTACCGTCAATAATTTCGTTTTACTGTCGAAAAATAATTTTTATGATAATACCATTTTTCATCGAGCGATTAGCGGTTTTATGATTCAGGGCGGTGATCCAAAAGGAGACGGCACCGGCAATCCTGGCTATACTTTTGATGACGAACCTTTTTCTGGAGAATATAAACGCGGTATTGTCGCCATGGCGAATTCTGGGCCAAATACTAATGGTTGTCAATTTTTTATAATGCATAAAGATTACCCGCTGGAGAAAAATTATGTAATTTTTGGTCAAGTGGTAAAGGGTTTGGATGTGGTTGATAAGATTGCCGAGGCGCCGATGGAGCAAAGTTTTTCCGGTGAAAATTCCAAGCCAGTCAATCCAGTAAAAATAAAAAATATTGATATTATTGAAAAATAATATGTCTGATACAAGTCAAAATCAGCAACCTGAAATATTTTTCTTCGATAAGGTTTTTCGGGCCACGATTTTGAAGTTGATACCGCGTAATGTAAAACCGAACTATTTGACAGTCATTCGTTTTTTAATGGTTCCTTGGGTGGCTTTTTTTATTTGGAACGGAAATTACTGGATTGGTTTAATTTTGTTTCTTATTGCCGCTTTAACCGACGCTTTAGATGGGGCGATGGCAAGAACTCGTAATCAGATAACAAATTGGGGGAAACTTTACGATCCTTTGGCTGATAAACTTTTAATTTGCACCGTTGTTTTTGTTTTAGTATTAAAATACGTAGATTTTTACGCCGCTTGGTTCATTATTATTCTTGAAAGCGTCATTATCACGGCGGCGCTTTTTAAAATGAGAAATGGGGTAGTAGTTCAATCCAATGTTTGGGGTAAAGTCAAAATGTGTTTGCAGGTTGCCGGAGTAGTATTTCTACTTTTGTCTCTCGTTTTTAATTTGGATGCTCTTTTGCCAGTTTCTAGAGGCATTTTTTATATGGCTATTGCCTTCGCTATTTTTTCGCTTTTTACTTATAGTTTGTGATTATGCTTCATGATTTGTGGTTTTCCTATTTGTTTCAACCGCTTCTAAATTTTTTAATTTGGATATATAACGAAATTGCCAGCCAAAATATGGGCTGGGCAGTTATTATATTAACCGTTTTTCTACGTATTGCACTTTTGCCTCTATCTGTTATTTCACAGCGTGATACATTACGCAGAAAGAAAGTAGAAGTAGAGGCGCGCAAGGCAGTTGAAGTATTTAAGGCAGACCGCGTGGCCATGAATGAAGAGTACCGTAAAATTATTCGCGCTAACCGCATTTCACCTTGGGCAAAAGTAACCGTACTGGGAATCCAGGTTGTAGTCTTAATCGTTCTTTATCGTGTTTTTATGAGCGGTATTTTTGGCGAAAAACTAGTGAGCGTACTTTATCAATCGGTAAGTTTTCCAGGTGAAATTAATAACAATTTTTATGGTCATAATGTTGGCTTGTCGCATGATTGGGTTTGGGCCGGCATGGTCGCTATTTATTTATTTATCGTTAATTTCATAGAAAAATTTGCCGATCGCAAATGGGAAAAATCAGAGGCGGTTTTTCTTATTTTATTTCCACTTTTTACTTTTACATTTCTTTGGATTTTACCAATGGCAAAATCCCTTTTCATCTTGACTTCTATAGTATTTTCTGATATATTGACGCTTGCTCGAATAGCGGTTTTTCCGTCAAAAGAAAATGCGGAAAAAACCTAAAATAACATAAAATATGGCAGGAGACTCTCTAGATAAGCTAATGTATTCTTTCGTCGTTGAAGACGTACTGAAAGGTTTTTTTATACATGTTCCGCCTGGATATGTTGCTTGTGTTTATGATTTAGGCAGGGGTGTATTAAAAAAAGTTCTTACTCCTGGTTTGCATTTAAAAATTCCTTTTTGGCAAAAAGCAAAATTATTTAATACCCAAACGTTGGAATATAGTATTTCACGGCAGTTTAACCCTGAATTACCCAGAGCTCTTGGTGACATACCGATTGCTGGAATTACCATGGATGGTAAACGAGTTGGAGTTGAGGGTACGGTGCTTTTGCGGTTGGATTTGCATCAGGTGCCGCTTATTTGGCAGACAATTGGCGAAGATTTTGTGGAAAAAATTGTTCGGCCGACGGTAAGAAGTAGGATTCGCATGGTTTTTTCACGTTTTAATTATCAAGATATTGTTGGTGCGCGAAGAGATGAAGTTGAGGAAATGTTAAAAGAAGAATTAGAGAGTATTTTTTACTCGCGTGGTATTTACGTTGAAAATGTGCTTTTAAGCGAGATTCAGTCGATATAATGTGAACACAATGAATTTACCCCCTTATCTGGGGGTTTTTTAATACTTGACACATTGAGCAAGCGTGGTATATTATCACTCAATAGATTAGAGTGATAAATATTTTTTATGCCAGCAGAGCATGAAATTGAACCTCGCCAGAAAGAGCTCCTCAACATTGTAGTAGAAAATTTTATTAGTACTGCCGAACCGGTTAGCTCCAAATTTCTAGCTTATAAGGAAAAAGTTGGCTGGAGCGAAGCTACTATCCGGAATGACTTGAGAGCTCTTGAACAAGCAGGTTATTTAACACACCCGCATACTTCAGCCGGACGAATTCCAACTGAATCGGGTTATCATTTTTATATCAAAAATTTGAATCATAGAGATCTGAAATTGAATAAAAAAGATTTGGCTGATCTGGAAAAATCATACAAGAAAGAGCATGAGCATGATTTGGCTTGCAAGTCTCTAGCTAAAGAGTCTGCGCGAATAACTCGCGAGGCAGTTATCATCGCTTTTACCCAAGATCGAATTTTTTATACCGGACTTTCCAGCTTGTTTGATAAGCCGGAATTTACCAGTTCATCAATGGTAATAAATACTTCTAGAATGTTTGATCAATGTGAAGATTGCTTGAGCAGATTCTATAATCATGTGGGCAATGAAACACGTGTTTTTATTGGCCAGGAACACCCCTTTGGATCATATTTAAGCGTAGTGGCATCACGAACTGGGAAGAACAGGGAAGGTATGTTTATTGTTTTCGGACCTATTAGGATGGATTATAAGAAAAATTTTGCCGTAGTATCAAAGGCTAATGACTTAATTAAATAATATGTCAGCTGAATTTAACAAAGACTGGAACCAAACCTATCCCGAACCAACCGTGGGTTCGCTTATATACAATGATGAAGGAAAAGTTTTATTAATTAGATCACCAAAATGGGGCGAGCGTTGGCATATACCCGGAGGCCATGTAGAACTAGGCGAATCATGCGAAGATGCAAATAAGCGTGAAATTTTAGAAGAAACTGGTTTAGATGTTGATAAAGTTGAATACATTGGATTTCAGGAGGCAAATAATCCTAAATTTTTTCATCGGAAGGCGCATTTTATTTTTTTGGATTATGCGGCCCATATGTGCGGTGGTGAGCTGAAAGAAAGTCGTGAAATGAGCGAATGGGTTTGGGTTGATCCAAAAGAAGTTTTAACTGACAAAAAATACAAGATCGATCCGTTTACCGAAACTACTGTAAAGTTTTTTATTAAGCATTTTGAAAACAAAGATGCGGCTGAGCAAATTGAAGAATATAAGTTGAATTGGCAGAGGGCTTTAGCCGATTATCGGAATTTACAAAAAGAAATTGATAGCCGTCGTGCCGAATGGATTAAAATGAGCGAACAGCAAGTTTTGGAAGAATTTATACCAGTGTATGAAAATCTTAAATTGGCTTTGAACGGTACAAAGGAGGTCGAAGTTAATCCTTGGACAGAGGGGGTAAAACATGTGATTAAGCAATTTGGTGATATTTTAAAATCGCACGGAGTGGAGGAAATAAAAACTGTTGGTGAGCTGTTCGATCCTAAGTTTCACGAAGCGGTTGGTAAAGAAGAGGCAGTTGACGCTGAAGAAGGCGAGATTTTGCAAGAAATAACCGCTGGATATATGATGGGCGACCGGGTGATCAGGCCGGCCAAGGTAATAGTTAAAGAGTAAATATTAAATATTAAATATTTATTAAATATATATTTCTGTTTTTCGTCGAACGGCGTTAAACAGAAGGAGGCTAAAATATGAGTTTAATACGTTGGTCTCCAATGTGGGACCCGTTTAGCGAGATGGACGAGGCGATGCGCTTGCCTATGGTCCATCCGTCACTTAAGGCTTTTGTACCACCAGTCGATGTTTATGAAACAGACACAGAGGTGGTGGTAGAAGCGCCTTTAGCCGGCATGAAGCCGGAAGATGTAAAGGTTAGTGTTGATAAGGGTGTGCTCACCATAAAAGGCGAAAGTAAAAAGGAACACGAGGTAGAGGAAAAGAATTATTATCGCAAGGAAGTTAGAAGTGGTTCGTTCTACCGCGAACTTGCTCTGCCTGCTCCGGTAGTGGACGATAAGACGGTTGCTGAATTTAAGGATGGTATTTTAAAAATTACTTGTCCAAAGGCAATGTCATCAAAGACTAAAAAAGTTGATGTTAAAGTAGTTAAAAAATAATCCGCTCAAGGCGGACAAATTTTTCCACTTATTCTCAGCCTAGATTTAAGGGCTGAGAGGTGAGTTGAAAAATAATTAATAAAATTTTTTATGTCAAAAGTACTAGGGATTGATCTCGGCACCACAAATTCATGCATGGCTATCATTGAAGGTGGTCAGCCAAAGGTGCTGGAAAACAAAGAGGGGACACGGACAACTCCGTCAATTGTAGCTATTGCTAAATCAGGTGAGCGATTAGTTGGGCAGTTAGCCAAACGTCAAGCTGTAACAAATCCTGAGAACACACTATTTTCGATTAAGCGTTTGATTGGTCGCCGTTGGGATGACGCAGAGGTTCAGCGTGATTTGAAATTGATGCCGTATAAAATTGTTCAGGCTGGTGATGGAATAAAAGTTTTAATGCAGGGTAAGGAATATAGCCCTCAGGAAATTTCCGCAATGATTTTGGGAAAAATGAAATCTGATGCTGAAGAACGTCTGGGAGAAAAGATAACCGATGCAGTGATTACCGTACCGGCATATTTTGATGATTCACAGCGCAAAGCAACCAAGGATGCCGGTGAGATAGCTGGATTGAATGTTCTTCGTATTATTAATGAGCCAACCGCGGCTGCTTTGGCTTATGGTTTTGACAAAAAAACCAATGAGCAGATAGCTGTTTATGATTTGGGCGGTGGAACTTTTGATATTTCAATATTAGATGTAGCTCCTGATAATGTTCAGGTGCTTTCCACCAATGGCGATACGCATTTAGGTGGTGATGATTTCGATCAGGTGATTATTAATTGGATAATTGATGAGTTTAAGCGTGATCAAGGGATTGACTTGGCGAAAGATACTTTAGCTCTTCAGCGTATTAAGGAAGCAGCCGAGAAAGCCAAAATTGAATTATCCACAACTCAAGAATCGGAAATTAATCAGCCATTTATTACTTCTGATTCAAATGGGCCGAAGCATCTAGTGATGAAATTAACGCGAGCAAAATTAGAAGAATTGATTGGTGGTTTGATAGAAAAAACTTTAGAACCGGTTCAGCGAGCGCTTGATGATGCAAAATTAAAGGCCTCTGATATTGAAGAAGTTGTTATGGTTGGCGGTATGACCAGAATGCCGCTAGTTATAAAAACGGTTGAGAAATTTTTCGGTAAAAAACCAAATATCAGCGTGAATCCAGATGAAGTAGTGGCGGTTGGTGCAGGAGTACAAGGGGGTGTTTTAAAGGGCGAAGTGAAAGATATTTTACTTTTGGATGTTACTCCACTTTCACTTGGTTTAGAAACTTTAGGAGGTGTGATGACAAAATTAATTGATCGAAATACTACTATTCCAACTTCAAAAACTCAGGTATTTTCTACGGCAGCTGATAGTCAACCTAGTGTGGAGGTGCATGTTTTACAAGGAGAGCGTTCAATGGCAGTTGACAATAAAACTTTAGGCCGCTTTATGTTGGACGGTATTCCACCAGCTCCAAGAGGCGTGCCTCAAGTTGAAGTTACTTTCGATATTGACGCTAATGGTATTTTAAATGTTAAGGCAAAGGATAAAGCAACTAACAAAGAACAATCAATTCGTATCGAGGCTTCATCCGGTTTATCAAAAGAAGAAATTGAACGAATGAGACAAGAAGCTGAAGTGCATGCTGCCGAGGATAAAGGCAAGCAGGATTTAATTGAGGCGAGAAATATTGCTGACACCATGATTTATACGACCGAGAAAATGATGAAGGAAGTTGAAGAAAAGAAAGTTGATATAACTGACGACGAAAAAAAGGCAGTTAATGATTCACTGGCCAATTTGAAAGAGGTAAAAGATAAGGATGATGTAGAGGCGATAAAAAAAATGAGTGAAGAGTTATCTAAAGCTGCACAGGCAGTCGGCATGAAGATGTATTCTGCTGAGAAGCAAGGCACAACCCCTCCACCAGCGACGCCTGATAACGAGCAGGAACCAAAAGGCGACCAGTCGTCAGATTCTGACAGCAATGAAAATAAAGATAATGGGCCAATAGAGGGTGAAGTGGTTAAATAAATATTTATTAATAAAAATTATTTACTATGGAGGATATTGATAATCCCTTTAAAAATAAGGAGCCTGTTGTTCGAGACGTAGGTAAACGATTTATTCGCATTGGTTTGATTACTGCAATTATTTTGTTTGTCTGTACGGCAGTGCTGATTGTTTTTATAGTTTGGGGTTCGATAAATTATTTTAGCAAGAGCGCAGCAGTGACCGAAGATCAGTCAGTAAAAACATACAACTGGAGTTTGCTCGGCAGTATTCGTGATTCTTGGGGTGGTTTAATGAATAAATTTACTAATGATAAAGATGAGGCAAATACTGTCATCAAAGTTGTTGACGAACAATCACAAGTTATTGAAGTTGTTAAGAAAAATTCACCGGCAGTTGTAAGTATTATTGCGTCAGCTGAAGTGCCAAAATTGGAGCAGTGCTATCAAAATGCTCCGATGTATGGCGTACCGCAGGAATTCCAACAATTTTTTAACTTTCAGTTTCCCGCTTGGTGTCAGAATGGTACCGAAAAACGCCGGATAGGAGCGGGGACTGGTTTTGTATTATCTAGCGACGGCTATATTGTTACCAACAAGCATGTGGTAGCGGATGAAAATGCTGAATACACCGTTGTATTAAATGATGAAAAAAATTTAGGTAAAAAAATTGTTGCTCAAGTTTTAGCTCGTGATCCTAGTAATGATATAGCCATTCTTAAAATTGAAGAATCCGATCTGCCTTTTGTGGTGTTAGGTGATTCAGATAATTTAGATATTGGCCAAACTGTTGTGGCGATCGGTTATTCGCTGGGTGAATTTGATAACACGGTCAGCAAAGGTGTCGTTTCGGGTTTGTCGAGAAAAATTACCGCCGGTATATCAAACGGTGGTTATGAAAAATTAAATAATTTAATTCAAACGGATGCGGCTATAAATCCTGGAAACTCAGGCGGTCCGCTTTTAGACATTAGCGGAAAAGCAATTGGTATCAATACTGCCATGGCGGATGCCCAGAGTATCGGTTTTGCTATTCCAATAAATTTGGTCAAGTTAGCTTTTGATCAGGTAAAAGAAACTGGCACGATTGAAAAAGTAGCTCTTCCGTGGCTTGGAGTACGTTATATACCGATTACCGATGAATTAAAAACAAAGAATAATTTACCGTATGATTATGGCATGCTAGTTATTCGCGGTGATACGGTGACTGATTTGGCAGTTATGCCAGGATCTCCAGCTGATAAGGCCGGTATCGTAGAGAATGATATAATTTTAGAAGTTGATGGAAAGAAGTTAAATGAAAGATATTTGTTATCAGACGCAATTCAAGAAAAGAAGCCTGGTGATGAAATAAAATTAAAAGTATTCCACAAAGGGGAAGAGAAGACAGTCAAACTAAATCTTTCCCAGCAATAACTATGGGAAAAGATTATTATAAGGCCTTAGGTATTGATAAGAGTGCTTCACAAGATGAGGTAAAGAAAGCTTTTAAAAAGCTAGCTATGCAATACCACCCGGATCGGCCGACCGGAGATGAAAAGAAGTTCAAAGATATTAATGAAGCTTATCAGGTTTTGGGTGATTCCAATAAACGAGCACGCTATGATCAATTCGGCTCTGATTTTGATGCTCAAGGCGGATGGGGTTCAGGCATGAGCTGGGATGATTTTATGAAAGCGGCTAGAGGGGGTCAGGGTGGTTATAGCAACGTTAATTTTGGTGGAATTGATTTAGGTGATTTATTTGGTGATTTATTTTCAGGTGGCGGTTCCGGTTGGAGTTTTAACGGTTTTGGCGGAGGACGCAGCGCTCAAGGACGCGATATTCAAATAGATATTGAATTGGATTTTAAGGATGCGGCATTTGGAGTTGAAAGAGAAGTGAGCGTAAGAAAGCAAAGCCGTTGCGATGTCTGTTCCGGTTCCGGCTCTGAACCTGGAAGTAAGATGGAAAAATGCAATAAATGCAATGGCCAAGGTAGAGTGGTTCAGACTCAAAGAACTTTTCTTGGTTCCATGCAGACAGTCAGCGCTTGTCCGGAATGCCGTGGTCGCGGTGAACGATCGGCCAAAAGATGCAAGCATTGCGGTGGTGATGGAATATTATCAAAAACCGTAAGTGTCAAAGTAAAAATTCCGGCTGGAATTAACGAGGGGCAATCCGTAAGGCTTTCAGGTTATGGCGAGGCGGCTCCATACGGTGGTGGATCAGGCGATTTATATGTTAGAGTTCATATAAAGCCGAGTAAGATTTGGGAACGTGACAATTTTGATGTTTATTCAAATGCGGAAATTTCATTTTCTCAGGCTGTATTAGGGGATAAGATTGAAGTAGAAACTCTTGATGGGAAAATTAATGTCGCAATTCCAGAAGGTATTGAGTCAGGACAACTTATACGCCTTAAAGGGCGAGGTATTAATTTTTTACAAAAAAGTGGTCGGGGAGACCATTATGTACGTATTAAAATCAGAGTACCTAAAAAAGTAAGTAAAAAAATAAAACAGGCGCTTGAGGAAATAAAAAACGAGCTTTAAGCTCGTTTTTTATTTTATTGCCCGTCGCGTCTCTTGGTCGAGAATTTTATTAAGTATTGAGTCTGCTTCTTTATTTCCTGTACGAAGCGTGTGTCGGTAGGTAACTTTCTTAAATTGACCAGCAGCATTCCATGCCTGGACAAAAAGTTTTTGTAAATTTGGTTCTCTGACTTTGTATTCCTGGCGCATTTGTTTAGTCACCAGTTCGGAATCCATTATGCAGAGAACTTCATCAGCGCCTAATTCTCTTGCTTTTTTTAAACCGGAAATTAGCGCCGAGTATTCGGCAAAATTATTTGTTTGTTCTCCAATATATTCGCCGTAAGACGCGACAGTATCATCGTTCTCGTTTTTCAGCACTATGCCGATTGCCGCTGGTCCGGGATTGCCACGCGCACCGCCATCAGTGTAAATAGTTAGTTTCATATCTATATTTTTAATAATCCAATTTCCACAATCCAGATTTATTATTGATAGTGCCAGAAAAATACAAAATTTTATTTTTTGAGTCAGCTGCCATTGAATTTATTTGATGATTTATTAAGTCGTGGGTGACCAAGTAGTAAGGATAAAGAATTGTTAATTTATCATTCCAGATTAAAGCCAAAGTATTATACTGATCTAGAGGCTCAATATTATTTAAACCTTCACCGGATCGATTTAGTAAGTTCGGTTCTTTACCCATGCTGTATGTCCATATCTCCCATGGAGTCCAAATTAGCCACCAGTTATTATACGGTGAAATTTTAAATTTTTCTCCAGCCAAGTTATATTTTTTATCCTTTGCAAGCAAAATCATTTCAGGCTGGTTATTTTTTTTAAAAAGTAAATGATTATTCGTGGCAATAAGAATGGAGAGTTGTTGCTCAGAGGGAGTAAATATATTTTCCGCGGCAAAATCCTCGTTAAAACCTAGGCTGTCTCGTACTAATTTTATTTTTTTTGTGGTTGAAGATAGTTGCAGTGTCCAGAGCTGTCCGTTTTCCATATACCAATCAAACCATGTATTTTTTGAAAGTAAATAACGCTGTTCGGTTAACGGAATGATCGACATAAGACTGGATTTAGTACTGTAGTAAAGTTCAGCTGCTGAGGATTCTTTCCATTGGTATTTAGTTATGGAAACTTTGGTTCGAGCAATCAGGTCAATTTTTTTTGACACATCTTCAGAATTAAAGATAGTCAAAGTGTTATAGGGGCTTTGAGCTTCGCTAATGGCAATATAATGATTGTTTGGAGACATTTCAATTTTCGCGCCTGTGCTTTTTGGTAGCACCAATAAAGTAAGGTCAGAAAAGGAATCTAATGTAACAAGGTGGGCCTCGATGTTCGTTTCAGTTGTTCTTAGGTAGCTTAAATATTTACCGTCAAATGAAATTTTTACATCATTGACATTGCCTTCGGCAATAAGACTTGGTTGGTTGGATTTAAGCAGGGAGACATCTTTGATATATAAAGTTTGCTTATTTTTGATTTCAATTTCTTTTTGCCAGTCAATATAACCAGGTGCAGATATTAATATTTTATATTTACCCGGAATTCTGTCGGTCAAACGTAGCGGCATGCCTGGTTTCATTTTAACGCCATTAATAGTGACACCGGCATTTTTTGGTTCAATATCAATATTCAAAGCACCTGTTTCACGCAAAAAGCCGCGTTTCCAGTCATAGCGATAGCCACTGGTATACATAATTAGAGCCGGAGCCATTATAAAAAAAATAGCTATTGCAGTGAATAAAATAGCATACCTTATTTTTTTTGATATCTTTGATCCTGGATATTCCATAAATTATCTTTGCAGACTAAGCCTGCTCATTATTTATATGCCGTCTTGATTCGTTAAGGCGATTGATGTATAATCTTTATATTACTTAATATTACTTACATTGTCCGGCAAAGTCAATTATGTCCTTTTTGTTAATTAATGGCGGACGCAAGCTTCGCGGTGAAATCGATAATCAAACGGCTAAAAATTCTGCCGTTGCTTTGCTTTGCGCCACTACCATGATAAAAGGTAAAACAGTGCTTTCTGATGTGCCTCAAATTGAAGATATTAACAGAATATTAGAGATTTTGGTAAGCATTGGGGTTAAGGTGGAAAAAATTGGAAAAAAGAAATATTCGTTTGATTCTCGTTCTCCGTTAAAAATGCAAAATATCAATCGTCTTGCTTCAGAAAAAGTTAGATCATCTCTTCTTTTACTCGGTGCTTTGGCATCGCGTGAGAAACAGTATAAGCTATACAAGTCAGGAGGATGCAAGTTGGGTGAAAGGACGGTCAGGCCTCATCTTTATGCTTTGGAGAAATTAGGCGTAAGAGTCGTGTCGCACAATAATTATTATGAAGTAACAAATAATCACCCGCTTAAGGCAGCGAAGATTGTAATGTATGAATCTGGAGATACGGCAACAGAGAATGCTATCATGGCTGCAGTTTTAGCTAAAGGAATTACAATAATAAAAATGGCTTCAGCTAATTACATGGTTCAGGATCTGTGTTATTTTTTAAATAAAGCGGGCGCAAAAATTAAAGGTATTGGAACGACCACCCTGACAATTCAAGGCGTAAAAAAATTGCATTCCGTGTCAGATTATTCGATTATGCCAGATCCGATTGTGGCCATGAGTTATATTGCCGCTGCCATTGCTACCGGTTCAAAAGTAGTGGTAAAAAATTGCCCGCTTGAGTTTTTAGAGTTGGAATTAGTTAAGCTCGAACAAATGGGGCAAAAATATGAATTAAGAAAAATGCGCTGGTCACGCAATAAAAATTTTAGGGTGGCAGACATATTAATCATCCCTTCAAAACTGAAAGCCTTGCCCGACAAAATAGAGGGCAGGCCTTTTCCAGGATTAAACATAGATAACCTGCCGCTTTTTGTGCCAATATTGGCCGTGGCGAATGGACGAACTTTAGTACATGATTGGGCATATGAAAATAGGGCAATTTATAATTTAGAGCTTGCCAAGCTTGGGGCAAAGGTAACTTTGCTGGATCCGCACCGCATTTGGGTTGAAGGACCGACTAAGTTTGTTCCCAATGAGATAATTTGTCCCGCTGCTTTGCGTCCAGCTGTCAACGTGCTTATTGCCATGTTAGCGGCGCCGGGTAAATCAATTTTACGCCACACCTACATGATTGAACGGGGTTATGAAGATTTTTATGGTACGCTTAATCGAGCTGGGGCGGAGATAAAAATAATTGAAGACAAATAATATATGATAAGTAAAAATACAACTCCGTCAAAAGCAAGATTTTCAAAATATATTGGAATATATTTATCATTAATATTATTTGTATCGGCTTTTGGCTTAGGTATTCTTGTTGGACAGGCAATTATTGTTAAAAAGCAGATTGAAAACGAAAAAGGTAATATTGAGATTAGCAAAGTCATAAATTTTAATAGGACAATAAATCATTCAGATTCAGTTGATTTCAATCAGTTTTGGCAGGTTTGGGATAGGATAAAGCAAAAATATGTAAAAAAAGAAATTAATGACGCGGATTTATTATATGGCGCAATTCAGGGATTAGTATATTCTTTACAGGATCCGTATTCCATATACATGGTGCCTGTAGAGGCAGAGGAGTTTGCCAAAGATCTTTCGGGCGAATTTGAGGGTATTGGTGCGGAAATCGGCAATAAAAGCGGCCAGTTGACAGTGATCGCGCCTTTATCAGATTCACCGGCTGAACGGGCCGGACTTCATGCTGGAGATAAAATATTAGCAATTGACAAGGAATCAACATTTGGCATGGATATAAATACCGCCGTTAGTAAAATACGCGGCCCCGCTGATAGTGAAGTAGTTTTAAAAATTAGTCGCGACGGAAACGGAGAACCATTTGATATAAAGATTGTTCGCGACAAAATCAACGTGCCTTCAGTGTCATTTTCCTGGAAAGATGACAAAATTGCATATATTAGAATTTTGCAATTTAACGAAGACACAGATTCAGAGTTTGATAAAAATGTCCGTAAATTGGTGCGTGAAGGTGCTAATGGGATTGTTTTAGACCTGCGAAATAATCCCGGTGGTTTTCTTGATTCAGCTGTGACCATGGGAAGCGAATGGATAGAAGGTGGAAATATAGTTAGTGAAAAATCTGAAACTGGATTTAGTCGCGACCATCCGACGATCGGACAGCATCGTTTAACTAACTACCGTACGGTTGTTTTGGTTAATGGCGGTTCGGCATCTGCTTCAGAAATCGTCTCCGGCGCACTACAAGATAATAAAAAAGCTATTGTCGTAGGCGAAAAAACATTTGGCAAGGGTTCAGTTCAGGATTTTGAAACCTTTAGTGACGGCTCAGCTTTAAAGTTAACTGTTGCTGAATGGTATACTCCAGGAGGAAGAAATATAAATCAGGATGGAATAGTGCCTGATATAGAATTTATTGAGGATTGGGAAAATGAAAAAGTTGGAGAAGATAAAATGTTAGAAAAAGCGATTGAACTTCTCAAGGCAAAGGAATTTCCTCCTGAAATAAAATCAACGACTACACCAGAATCATAAAAATAATTAAGCCGCCAATAAGGCGGCTTTTTTATTATTTGTTACTTTTTTTAAACTCTTTTATCCCAATGCTTATCTGTTTCAACTTCAAGATTAAGAAATATTTTTTTGTTTAACGCAGTTTCAAGTTCTTTTCGCGCGGCAATGCCAATTTCTTTTAGTGCTCTGCCGCGTGCACCAATAATCATTTTTTTATAGCGACTGTCATTGGTATAAATGACTGCATCGATGACAGTTATATCTTCACGGTCGTCAATATTCATAACTTCAACATGGGTTGAGTAGGGAACCTCTTTGCGCAGGGCTAGAAATATTTTTTCTCGAATAATTTCTGCTACCCAAAATTTAGGTTCAATGTTAGTCAGTTGTTCAGGCGGATAAAAAGGTTCACCTTCGGGCAGAAGTTCAAAAACTTTATTTCTTAGGGGTTCAACATGACGATTCATAAGAGCCGAGAGTTCAAGCACTGCTGAAAAATCTTCGGACAAATCACGATAATCATTAATATAGATTTTTTCTTTTTCTGGCAGGTCAGATTTGTTTATGATAAGTATTTTTGGCACTTTTGACTTACGTAAAAGTGATAAAATGTACCGTTCTTCCGAGCCAATGCTTTTTGTCGGATCAACAACATAAAGAATCAAATCTATATCTTTCATTGATTCCTCGATTCGCTCTATAAGTTTGCCGGAAAGCAGACTGCGAATTTCTTTGAAAACGCCGGGTGTATCAACAAAAATTGCTTGGCCTTGAGGACGATTAAGAACACCATGGATAACATTTCGCGTGGTTTGAGGCAGGTGAGTGACTATGGCTATTTTTGTGCCGATAATTGAATTGATCAAGGTCGATTTACCGACATTTGAACGTCCAACGATAGTAACTATACCTGATTTATTACTGATTTCTTCTGTTTTTTGGCGTTTCGTCATAAAAGGGTTGACATATTATTTGAAAACCACAGGCATCTATTGTATAATACGGCAGAATTAATTTCAAGTATATGAAGGTTATATTGTTGGTTAAAGTAGCTGGACTTGGCACCGTCGACGATGTTGTCGATGTGGCAGAAGGGTATGCTGTAAACTTTCTTTTTCCCCAGCATCTTGCTGTTTTAGCATCCAACAAAGCCTTAGACAATCTCGGCAGAGAGCGGGCGAGAAAAGCAAAGGAGGCTGAACAGGATTTAAAGGAACAGCAATCTCTCGCTAGCCGGCTCGACGGTCTTTCAATCACTATCTCTGAAAAGACCAATGAGGCCGGTTTTTTTTATGCCGCAGTTGGGGTGCAAAAAATTTCCGAAGCCCTTTTGGGGATGGGGTATCAAGTTGGCAAGAATCAAATACAGGTAAAACCAGTCAAAGAACCAGGAGACTATGAAGTAAAAATTAAATTACCGCACGGGCTTGAGGCCACAATTCATCTTGTTGCTTCTGCGCTTGAGAGTAAAAAATCATAGTCTTGTATAAAAAATATTTGTTTATGAAGACGAAGTATATTTTTGTTATAGGCGGAGTGATGAGCGGTGTAGGTAAGGGTGTTACCGTTGCCTCTATTGGGCGTATATTGGCTAATAATGGAATTAGAACATCAGCTATAAAAGTAGATCCTTATATAAATGTTGATGCCGGCACTATGAATCCAATTGAACATGGAGAAGTTTTTGTAACGGATGACGGTGATGAAACTGATCAGGATATCGGCAATTACGAAAGATTTCTTGATACGGATATCTTTTCGTTGAATTACATGACTACCGGCCGTATTTATAAAAGCGTTATTGAGAAAGAACGGAGCATGGGTTATAAAGGACGCTGCGTTCAAGTTGTTCCACACATACCGCTTGAAGTGATTGGGCGCATCAAAAAAGCTGCCAAGCAGGCGAAAGCTGAAGTGATGATTATTGAAATTGGCGGCACTGTTGGTGAATATGAAAATATTTTATTTTTAGAAGCAGCGAGAATGATGAAACTTGATGACCCTGGTGGCGTCATTTTTGTTTTGGTCAGCTATTTACCTGTACCCGGTCATTTGGGTGAAATGAAAACAAAACCGACCCAGCATGCTTCTAGGACATTAAACAATTCAGGTTTACAGGCAGATATTATTATTGCTCGTGGCAAGGAAGAGCTTGATGAACCAAGGCGTCAAAAATTGGCATTTTTTTGTTCTCTGCGGTCGCCTGATGATATTATTCCCGCGCCTGATGTAAGTAATATATATTTAATACCTGATAATTTTGAAAAATATCATATAAGCAAAATAATCGCTAAAAAATTGGGGCTGAAGTTTAAAAAAAGAGATGGCAGCAACTGGAGGAATTTTGTCTCTAAAATGAAAGATTCTAAAAAACCATTAAAAGTAGCGGTGATAGGCAAATATTTTAATAGTGGTAATTTTACTCTTTCAGATTCATATATTTCAGTAATTGAAGCTATAAAGATTGCCTCATGGCATAATAGCAGAAAACCCGAGTTGACCTGGATTGATTCTGAAAATTATGAAAAAGATCCGATTCGGGTTAAAGAATTAAAATATTATGATGCCATAGTGGTGCCTGGTGGTTTTGGTACGCGGGGAGTTGAAGGTGTTATTTCGGCAATTCGCTATGCTCGTGAAAATAATATTCCCTATCTTGGTCTTTGTTATGGCATGCAACTTGCGGCAATTGAATTCGCTAGGAATGTTCTACACCACAAGGACGCTCATACAGTAGAGTGCAATCCTAAAAGTTCAAATATCATTATTCAGGTTAATCCGAATCAAGCACTTAATATCATTGAAGCAAAATACGGTGGCACCATGCGACTTGGTGCTTATGACTGCAGTTTAAAGCCTGGCACTTTAACTAGATCGCTTTATGGTCAGGTAAAAATTAGCGAACGCCATCGTCATAGATATGAATTTAATAATAAATACCGCAAAGAAATGGATAAGGCGGGCATGATTATTGCTGGTATAAATAAGCGATCAGATCTGGTGGAAATTATTGAAATTAAGAAGCACCCATTTTTTGTTGGAGTGCAGTTTCACCCTGAGTTTAAATCACGACCTCTTCATCCTCATCCATTGTTCATGGGTTTAGTTAGAGCTGCGATTAAAAGAAAAAAATAAGACTTAAAAAATCGTCCATGAGGACGATTTTTTTAATTATTGCAGTAATTAGACGGATCATTTAGCGGCCTGCCATTCGTCCCAAAATATTAAAGGTTCTGAGGATTATTGCAGTATCTAATAATAAACCGCGGTTTTTTAGGTAATACAAGTCGTATTCCAGCTTGCGCAGATTCTCTTCAATTGTGCCATAGTAGGATTTTTGTATTTGAGCCCACCCAGTTAATCCCGGTTTGATTAAATGTCTAAGCCTGTAGTAGGGCATCTCATCAGATAGTCGGTCGACAAATTCAGGCCGTTCCGGTCTGGGGCCAACCAAACTCATATCGTTTCGAAAAATATTTATAAATTGAGGTAATTCATCAAGGCGAGTCTTACGCAAGAATTTTCCAATAGTAGTAATTCTTGTGTCATTTTCTGTGGCATACTGCGCGCCATTTGTCTCCGCACTGCCGTCGTTTGAAAGCGCGTGCATGGTGCGATATTTAATAATTTTAAACCTTTTGCCGTTCCGACCTATTCTCTCCTGAATAAAAAAAACTGGTCCTGGAGAATTGAGTTTAATTACCAGAGTAATTATCGGGTAAGTCAGTGCAAAAAAGATCGCCATTAGAGAGGCAAAAACAAAATCAATAATAACCCGGAATCTGTCGTATATTTTTTTCTTTTGCTCGTCTAGATTCGTTAGAAACCACGATTCAGAAAAAGTAAACGGCGGTATTCGTTTCAGAATTTCTTCATAAAATTTAGCCAGGCTGATAACGCTTGTTTGGGCAAAAAGTTGTGAATAAAGCTCTTTGGACAAATCGCTATTTTGAGCCATAGCCGGGGATACTACCACTACATGAATAGGTTTCTTTTGCATGCTATTTAATTCTTCAAGAGTGTCGGCGGCAGTGTGACCATCAAGTCCAGGTAAAGTTGCTTGCAATACTTCGTTTTTATTTTTTATAAGACCAACTATTTCGTAGCCAATTTCTGGTTCTTTTTCAATTTTATTAATCAATTCGTGCGTTTCCGGAGTTATACCGGCAAAAACAATATTAGTTTTTAAGATTGACTTTGATAAAAATTGATTATGAATGGCTCTCCAGGCGGATATAAGAGATGTGCCAATTATTGCTGTCAGTAAAATAATTGTTTTTGGCTGGGCGTTTATATTTGGGTTAAGATAAAAATATAAGATGCCTAAAAATATCCAAATACCCATGGCAATCATTATTTTCTGAAAAAATGGCCAGCGATTTCTTGATTGGTTTAAATCATATAGGCCAAGAATAAAAAAAACAATAACCGCGGCAATAAACAAATGCGTCATTGGATAAAAAAGCAAATTCCACTGTTCGATTGGAATATTCAGGAAACGCAGCCATAAGCTTAAAAAAAGAGAAATATACAAGGCCAACCAATCTCCGACCAGTAAGGTTAATTGTTTGATGCGATGAAACATGCAGGGTTTATTTAATAGCCTAGTTATTGTATAATAAGGCCAAGATTCATATGTTTAGATTCTATAATATTTTGCCTAAAAAATCAATATTTCTGGCATTTTCAGGCATATTTTTGTTTTTTTGTCTGATACCTGTATTGGCGGCTGAACCCAATGATCCAAAGTACATTCTTCAGAAGCAGTTTTGGACACAAATTAATGCCAAGGACGCCTGGAACATATCAACAAAAACCGATGCGGTGGTGGCGGTTATTGATATTGGTGTTGACTATAATCATCCGGACTTAAGAGAAAATATTTGGACTAATTACGATGAGATTCCTGGAAACAATGTTGATGATGACAAAAATGGGTATATTGACGATATTCATGGTTGGAATTTTGTGGATGACAATGCCCTTCCAAAGCCAGAGCCTAATAGCGGATTTGGTGATTATGGCACACTATCTCACGGAACGGCTATTGCAGGGCTCATTGGAGCTGTTGGTAATAATAGTGTTGATGGTACTGGCTTAATTTGGAATGCAAAAATCATGCCGATTCGTGCTATAAATAGTTACGGTGTCGGTTCGTATGCTAATATTGAAAAATCAGTTGCTTATGCGCTAGAAAATGGAGCCGGTGCAATTAGTATGAGTTTTATCGGCGACACGCCAGACCAGGCCGTATACAATATCATGCGTACTGCTTATGAAAAGGGTATTGTTACAGTTGTGGCCGCTGGTAATGATCGTTATATCAATGAAGGTAATTTAGATGAGTGGCCCTTGTATCCTATTTGTTACGACAGCGAAGATCGAGAAAACTGGATTCTTGGCGTAACCTCGGTTGATAACCAGGACCGTTTAAGCAGTTTTGCAAATTTTGGACAATGTGTAGATTTGACTGCTCCAGGTGAAGATCTTTATAGTACTGAAATATCAAATCAAACAAATAATTTTACAGGTTTTGGCGGTGGTTGGCAGGGCACTTCTTTTAGCGCGCCGCTTGTTGCCGGAACCATTGCCATGATAAAAGGTTTAAGGCCTGATTGGACTGCACAGGAATTGATAAACAATGTTATTTTAACTGCTGACGATATTAGCGCTTCCAATCCGGATTTTAACGATAGAATTGGATATGGACGTTTAAATGTTGGGCGTGCAGTATTCCAAGCAGAGCATAGTTCGGTGGCTGGTTCTGCTGATAGAATTTGTTTTAATGAATTTTCTAAAATATATTGTTACGATATTGCCGCTCAGGCAAAAACTTATCTTGTAGATACCAAGGAGAATGTTATTGACATTGATTGGTTTGGCAAAAATTATGTAGCAGTTATTATTTCTGGGAAATTAACCAACCGGGTTGATATTTATACGGGTAGGGGATTATTGATTAAATCAATACAAATTAACAATCAAAATTCAATAATCTCACTTTTTGATATTGGTGGGTCCCTCAGGTTTATCGCGGGCAATTTTGACACAAAGACAGGGCGCACCTATTTTAATCAGTATAGTATTGACGGAGTTAAACTTTCAAATTTTTATTTGAGCGGTGATTGGCGAAATTTTCAAGCAGTTGGCGACAAGCTTTACGCCGCTACTATTTCCCAGGGTAAATTAACATCTGCAACCTTTGATTTATCTGGAAAAAAATTATTTCAAATATCCGGTCCAACGGCTTCGAAGATAATTTCTATAAAAGCGGGGCATTTATGGTCTCGGGATAATTACGAAATAGCAATTATTGCCAAAGATAGTGTTGGAAGTTATAAGTTTATCGCAGATACGGAAAGTAGATCTTATCTAAAAGAAAGGCTTTCTTACCAGCCCCAGTCGATTTTATTAATAGATAAAAATATGGACGGTTTTCAGGATATTTTTGCTTATCGTTTTCAAGGGGGGATATTTGATATTGTTACAGGTAAGGGTAAAAAAATCGGTTCTTTTAGCCTGCCTCTTCTAAAATAAATTTTCCTTGATTTTATTGTTAGATCCTGGTAATATTTTACATTGAAGCATTTATTAACATTATTCAATTTTTTAATATCTCGTTTGTTAATTCTTATAATATATGGACTCCCCAATTTTTGAAAAGAAAAATGTTGTCGTAACCGGCGGTGCCGGCTTTATTGGTTCACATTTATGTCAGAGTTTGCTCAAAGAAGCAAAAGTAATTTGTATTGATGATTTTTCTAATTCTGATCCGTCAAATATTAACCACCTGCTGCAATATCCTGATTTTGAATTTATTAATTATGATGTATCCAAACCATTGGATTTAGAACAATTTGAAGAATTAAATAAGTTTAAAATAAAATTTCAGGGTGTGCAGGAAATTTATCACCTAGCTTGCCCGACAAGTCCAAAAGATTTTGAGAATTTAAAAATGCAGACGTTGGCTGCAAATTCAATGTCAATGTTTAGCACATTGGATATTGCTGTAAAATATCGTGCGAAGTATGTTTATGTTTCAAGTTCAGTAGTCTACGGTGATGCCACAGATCAAAAAAATGTTTTTAAAGAAACCGACCAGGGTTTAGTTGATCACCTTTCAGAGAGAGCCTGCTATGATGAAGGTAAGAAGTTTGGTGAAACATGTGTTGCTACTTATCGACAGGTTCACGGAATTGACGCAAAAATCGCTCGTGTTTTTACTACCTATGGTCCAAGAATGCGCCTGTTTCAAGGTTTGTTAATACCAGATTTTATTATCAACGCTATTGAAGGCAGTGATCTGATTATATACGGCGACGAATCTTTTTCCACTTCACTGTGCTATGTTGATGATGCTGTTAGTGTGTTAATGAAATTAATGGCCGCTGAACCGGAGGTGTTTATTGCCAATATTGGCGATGACAAGATTGTCCGTATTGTCGATGTGGCAAATATGATTGTCCAAAAAACAAATTCTGATTCTAAAATTACTTTTGAAAATAGTTTAGCTTTCTTGACCAAAAAAGGCGCTGCAGATTTAACTTATGTGAAAGAGGCACTGGGTTGGATGCCGCTTGTTAGGCTAGAGGATGGTTTGGACAAAACCATAGAATTTGTTGTAGCAAACAGAGAAGCCTTGCTTTTTAGCCGTCAACAGAAGTAAAAATTATTGTTGCCTATGATTTTGGTTGTAATTCCTGCGTTTAATGAAGAGAACAATATAGGTCGCGTGATACGCGGCCTTTTTGAACACGGCTTTAACAATATTGTCGTAGTTGACGATGGTTCAAGTGACAATACTGCACTGGTTGCAGAAAAAGAAGGCGCAAAAGCAATTAAACACATAATTAACCGAGGACAGGGGGCTGCGCTTGAAACCGGAGACGAATACGCTAGACATTTATCGGCTGATATCGTTGTTCATTTTGACGCCGACGATCAGTTCGATCCGGCAGATATAAAACCGGCGCTTGAAAAGATGCAGGTTCTTAATATCGATGTCGTTTTAGGCTCACGTTTTTTGGACAATCGCTCAAAAGTGCCTTGGCTAAAAAAATATTTTATTTTACCGTCTGCCAGAATTATCAATAGATTTTTTTGCGGCTTAAAACTTTCGGACGCTCACAATGGTTTTAGAATTTTTAATAAAAAAGCTCTTGAATCAATACATATTCGCCAGGATGGCATGGCGCATAATTCTGAAATTGTAAAAATTATTGCGGAAAAAAAATTAAAATTTGCCGAGGTTTCGATTAGGGTTATTTATAGGGAGTATGGCCAGGGATTTTTAAGTGGTCTGTATATATTAAAAGATTTATTATTTTCAAAAATAATTAAATAGTATGATGCTAATTCAAATTTTGCTGTTAATATTTTTTGCTTTTGCCATAGCTAAGGCAATTGCAAGATGGCTAAACCGTGATATTACACTAGGAAACTTATTTTATTGGATTATTTTTTGGTTGGCAGCTGCTGTAATTGTTATCTGGCCGGATGCAACATTTTATTTAGCTAGAATTTTGGGAATCGGACGTGGTGCTGATTTGGTTGTTTACGTTTCATTGGTTATTATATTTTTCTTAATATTTAGACTGATGATAAATCAGGAAAAACAGAAAAGGGAAATTACACGATTAACTCGGGAAATTGCTTTAAAGGAGGAATAAAATAATATGGCACTTGATAAATATAATGCCGTCTGGGTTTCACATAGCTCAATAAGCGATTTTTTACGATGTCAAAGAGCGTATTATCTTAAAAATATTTATCGAGACCCTCAAACGACTCATAAAATTAAAATTGTTTCACCCTCTTTGTCTTTGGGTCAAATTGTTCATGAGGTACTTGAGTCTTTGTCAATTTTGCCCAGAGAGAAACGTCTAAATGACTCTTTGGTTAAAAAATTTAATGACGCTTGGGTTAAGGTTTCGGGTAAGCGAGGTGGATTTGTAAGCGATGAAGTTGAATATCGTTATAAACAAAGAGGAGAAGAAATGATGCGTCGAGTGATGGCCCACCCTGGACCGATTGCGGAATTATCGGTAAAAATTAATATGGATTTGCCATATTTTTGGTTATCGGAAGAGGAGGGAATTATTCTATGTGGAAAAATTGATTGGCTTGAATATTTGCCTGATATCGACAGTGTGCATATTATTGATTTTAAAACAGGTAAGTCTGAGGAAAACGACGATTCATTACAACTTCCAATTTATCATCTTTTAGTCGTTAATTGCCAAAAGCGTTCAGTCAGCAAAGCGAGCTATTGGTATCTTGGTATTAGCGATCGATTGGCAGAGCGGTCTTTGCCAAGTTTGAAAGAAAGTGTAAATAAGGTGATGGATGTTGCATTGCGGATAAAATTGGCTAGACAGCTTAATCGTTTTCGCTGCCAAGGGGGCGATGCAGGTTGTCAGTTTTGTCGTCCTTATGAAATGATTCTAAGACAAGAAGCTGAGCTTGTCGGTCTTGATGATTTTGGTGCGGATGTTTATATGTTACATGATTCAACATTTGAGGAAGATCGGGAGGGTGTTATTTTATAACTTTCGATAATCAGTTGCTATATTTATGAGAATTGCATTTCTTGTTTCTACATTTCCTCCGCACATCGGCGGTATGGGCCGCGTCTGTTTTGAAGAGGCGAAACGTTTATCAGATAAGCACCAGGTTACGGTTATCACGCTTGATTATGGATCTTGTCAGTATGCTGATGAAAAATTTCCTTTTAAGGTCCGCAGAATTAAGCCCTTATTGCGAATCGGCGATGGCGGTTGGCTGGTCAATCTTAGTCGAGAGCTTGCCGGTTTCGACTTGGTACATTTGCACTATCCTTTTTATGGAGCGGCGGGTTCCTTAATTACTGCAAAAAAATTAATTGGTTTTCCTTTTGTTGTAACATATCATATGGATCCTCAAGGAAATGGTTTAAAAAGAATTTTACAAAATTTGTACGATTTACTATATTCAAAAATATTATTTCGTTTAGCCGATCGAGTTATTGCCGTTGATGAAGATTATTTTAATGTATCAAAATGTGGCAGATATATTGATAAGAAAAAATTATTGATTCTACCAAATTGTGTTGACACAGATATTTTTAAGCCGGACAACAGCGACTGGAGTAGTACGGGTTTACCGGAATTAAAAGAAAAAAAAACGGTTTTATTTGTAGGCAATTTTTTAGCTGTTAAAAATTTAGAATTTTTATTTGAAATATTTCCTCGATTTAAAGACGAGACAGTGCTCTTGATAGTTGGAGGAGGTTATGATGAAAAACGACTCAAGGCTTTAGTAAAAAATACCGTTTATGAGAAAAGAGTAATTTTTATCGGGTCTGTTAATGATGAAAAAAGATTATCAGCCTTTTATAGAGCGGCAGATTTAGTCGCAGTACCATCGCGTTCTGAATCTTTTTCGCTAGTTGCAGTTGAAGCCATGGCTTCGGGTGGAGTTGTCTTGGCAAATAATATTCCCGGCATCAAGAGTCGAATAATAGACGGCGTTGATGGTTTTTTAGCCAAGCTTGATGATCAGAATGACTGGGTTGAAAAAGCAGAAATGATATTTTCATTATCTGGCGTAGAGCGACAAGAGATATCCTCGCGCGCTCGAGCTAAATTAATGGATTGTTCATGGAATAGTCATATTGATAGTTTAGAAAAAATTTATCAGGATTATATTTAATATCTAATGCGAAAAATTGTGTCTTTTGATTATGAAAAATCAATTTGGGGTAAGGCAGATGCAAGTTTAAACTGGTCTAATCCAACCAATATTCGCTTACGCCGTTTATTAAAAGCGCTTGTGAAAGAAAAGAGCGGTTCACGCGTATTAGAGGTTGGTTGTGGCGCAGGATCATTTATTAAAGCGCTTAAATCAGCACGGCCGGAACTAGAATGTTTTGGGACGGATATTAGCAGTGAAGCGATTGGTCAAGCTAAGTCCATGAAAGATGGGGTTAACTACCGTCAATGCACTGAGAGTGCTTTGCCTTATGAAGAAGATGAGTTTGATGTCGTTTTTTTCTTTGATGTTTTAGAGCATGTTTCGTGGCCTGAAAATTTTTTAATTGAGATTAAGCGAGTTCTTAAAAGAAGTGGAAAAATTTTTGTGTTTGTTCCCTGTGAAAAAGATTTTCTTTCGGCTTGGAACATACTCGATAAGTTTGGTTTAAAGAACGATTTAACAAAGATTTTTGCTGGACATATTAATATATTTACACGCAAGGATGTTGAGAAAGTTTTAGACAAAGTTGGTTTTTATATAATAGACAAATCTTATAGTGAACATTTTTTTGGTCAGATTATTGGATTGATTGCTTTTTACGGCATGCAGCGAATGCAAAAAATATCTGGCGAACATTTAAACAATGAGAAATATTTTAGAGAATTATCTGTTAGAAAAGGTGCGTTTTTTAAATTTTTTAAATATACGGTTAACAGCTTGGTTACACTAGAATCAATATTATTATCTCGGTTGCCTTCGCCTAATTATTTTATCAGGGCGGTAAAAAAGTGATATGCGCGTACTCCATATTATTCCATCCGCCTTTGAGTACTTTGATGATATCCGCAACAATGCAATGGCTGTAGTTAATAAACAAAAAGAACTTGGTATTGAAGTTGAAGCTTTTACTTTGCAATATGGAGCGGTTAGTTCAAAGCAAAAAACATCTCTGAAACAAGTTGTACCTGGTGTAAAATTCGTTGGATTATTTAAAAGCGATGCAGTGATCAGTTCGTTTGATGATTTTGATATAATCCACCTGCACTTACCAGCACTTGGACTTATTCCTAAAATTATCAAGTGGAAGGAAATTGGCAATAAGCAGCCATTGGTTGTTACATATTGGCGAGAGATGATGTTATCTGATTTATTTTCATATTTTGTTCGTTGGTATAATTACAGAAATGATAAAAAAATTTATGACATCGCAGACGCAATAATTTGTTTTGATATTTTAAGTTTTAACAAGACGAGATTTGCGCGCCGTTTGACCGACAGATCGAAAATAATCAATTTAGAAGAAGAGAAGCAGCGAATAATATCTAAGAATATCCACTTGACTAATACTGGTAATAATATAAAATTAACTAAAGAAGATATGGAAGCGTTAGCTTGCGTATCTATTTATGACATATTAATTAATAAATAATTATGGAAAATAAAGATCAAAGGAGATTTTTTGAATTACTGGAGCCTAAAAGTGCTCTCGTGCTTGGCATTGTTAGTGGACTTTTAGTTATCTGTACGATTGGTTTCATTGTTCTCACAGTTTTGGCCTTAACCAGAGGATTAAATTGTGTGGCTGCTTCTAAAACTAAAAATGTTGGGCAGCAAGCAGTAGCCGGTCAGAATGACAGTTTGCCGGTTGCTCAAGCGCCGAAATCTGACAAGCCACAAGCTGAATTGTTTGTTATGTCTTATTGTCCTTACGGATTACAAATGGAAAAAGCATTTTTACCAGTCATGGAATTATTAAAAGGCAAGGCAGAAATGGACATTAAGTTCGTCAGTTATGCGATGCACGAAAAGCAGGAAATAGATGAAAACACACGGCAGTATTGTATCCAAAAGGAACAGCAGGATAAGTTTATAAAGTACCTCACATGTTTTACCACGAAAGATGATTATAAATCTTGTCTAAAAGAAGCCGGTGTTAATGAAAGTAAAATGAATGCATGTGTAGCGAGCGCTGATAAGCAGTTTGGTATCACCGCCAAATACAACGACAAAGAAAGTTGGTTAAGCGGACGTTTTCCGATTTATCCAGTTCATCAGGATCTTAATGAGGAATATGGTGTAGCAGGCTCTCCAACGCTGGTGATTAACGGAGTTCAGATTGATTCGAACAGAAGTCCGGAAGCAGTTAAACAAGCAATTTGCGGTGCATTCAACAATCCACCAGCTGAGTGCTCTGAAACCTTGAGTACGCAAAGCGCCGGGCCAGGTTTTGGAACAGCTGTTGGCGCGAACACAGACGCGAGTTGCGGTTAATTATTTAATCTATTCTAATATATGGGTCGATTCAAAAAAGGATTAGTAGTAGGTGGTATTTTGGGCGCAGCCTTGATGTGGTTAAACGCAACTACCAAGGGAAAAGAATATCGCGCAAAGATAGCTGCCCATCTCGAGCCTCTTTACAATGAGCTTAAAGAGAGTATTAAACAACTTGAAGGACCGACCAAAGAAATGTGGGATGCCTTAGTTGAGCGAGCAGTTGAAGAATACGCTGTTAAAAAAGAATTAGCACAGGATATGAAAAATAACTTAATACGGCAATTACAAAAACGCTGGGATAAGATGGCTAAGGATATCAGAAAAAAATAAAATTAGTGAGATATATTAAAATAATAGAGCTCCATTTGGAGTTCTATTATTTTTTTATGTATATATTACGAAGATTATTTTAATGTTTTTTAATGTCTTTTACAGATAGTTCTAGCTCACGGTTACCATTCCACTCGTTGACCCCTACAGTAAAAACTAAATCAATTTTATCCCCAGGTTTAAGTGCTTTTTTCCAATCAGACGGATGTTTGTTATTGTCACCAAAACCAAAAGCAATGGTTTTGCGAACTAAATGTGAATTGTGCTTAACCATTAGTTTTAAATGCTTTCCATCTTGACCAACTGGCTCAATTTGCATTACTGTAAGCCCGGAAGCTGTATATAACGGCTCTTCATTAGCCTGACCAAATGGTTCAAATTTTTGTAACAGATCATACAGTTTCCAATCAACGTCTTCAAGATTAACTTCAGCGTCAATGATAATTTGAGGTGTTAGTTCTATTTCACCCACAGTTTTCTTTACAGCAGCTAAAGTTTTTTCTTTCATGGTTTCGAGAAGCTCTTTTGATTTTAATGAAAAGCCACCAGCTGTTTTATGTCCGCCGAATTTTGAAAACAATTCTTCCATGTCTTTCCAAGATTCAACCAAGCTGAATTCCGGAATGCTTCTAGCCGATCCAACAATTTCACCATCAATTTCAGTCATCACAAAAGACGGTTTGTAATAAAGATCTTTTAATTTGCCGGCCATTAAACCAAGAAGCCCGGCTGGCCATTTTTTGTCAAAAACAAATAGCGCTTGGCTATTTTCCTGCTTTAATTTTTTAATTTGCTTTATCGCTTGATTGAGGAGTTGTTCAGTCAATTTCTGTCGTTCAATGTTGTTTTGGTTTAGTTGTTTAGCAAGATTAGAAGCGGTTGCTTCGTCTTCAGCCATAAGTAACCCAAAAGCTGAGTTAGCATGATCCATGCGCCCGGCTGCGTTTAAGCGTGGTACAATTTGAAAACTTACATTTTCCGCGCTAATAGCGCCTCTTTTTGGTTGCCCTGTCTCATCTGTAATCGAAGAGACTAACAGTAGTTCTTTTAAGCCTAAATTACGCGTTTTGTTTAGGACAGTTAATCCGTAGCGAGCCAAGGTGCGTGATTCACCAATAAGCGGTACCATGTCGCCGATAGTGGCGATTGCTACAAGATCAAGTAGCCATTTTTCAAAACCTTCGTGTGATTGATTGTCGGGTAGCGTCTCAGAGTTTTTGTTGTGTTTTTTTATCAATCCCTGGGCTAGTTTAAAGGCAACAGCAGCGCCAGCTAGACCTTTATCAGGATATTTTTCTCCGGGAATGAGAGCGTGAATTATGGCATCGGCCATTGGCAAATTTTTAGCCGGAGCGTGATGATCGGTTACGATAACTTTAATTCCAGCTTCCTTTAGATCCTTGATTTGATCAATATTGGTTATGCCGCAATCGCAGGTAATAACCAAATTAATATTTTGCTCAATAAAACTTTTAACCGTGTTATTGTTTAGGCCGTATCCGTCGTCTTCTCGATGTGGAATAAAAACAGAATAATTTTTCGATCCTAGGATTTTTAATGTTTTTATGAGTATTGCCGAAGCGCTAACCCCGTCAGCATCATAGTCGCCATGTACTACTATTTTTTCATTATTTACAATGGCTGAAAAAATTATTTCAACTGCTTTTTTCATTCCACTAAATAAAAAAGGATCGTGCACATCAGTTGAGTAGTCGGGATTTAGAAATTCATCTATTTGCTCTTGAGAGCGAAGTTGGCGATTCCACAAAAGTTGTGCCACAGTCGGCGGTAGTTCAGGGTGAGAAGATAAAAAACTTTCTGGCGGTTTTTGTTGTACCAGCCATTTTTTCATAAAAACCAGATTAAATTAAAATTGAAGAGCTGGTAAAATTGAGAAAAGAAGCATGGCAAATATGCCCAGCAAGGCAATAATTATCCATAGCGATTTTATTGTTTTACGCTTCATAAATATTCTCGTTTATCTTTTTAAAACTTTTAAATATGTTTCTGTTGGAATTTCAATTTTGCCTCTGGCTGCCATTTTCTTTTTTCCTTTTTTTTGTTTTGCCAAAAGCTTCATTTTTCTGGTAACATCGCCGCCGTATAATTTGGCTAATACATCTTTGCGGTAGGCAGATAGCCTTTCAGATGCGATAATTTTACCGCCGATTGCCGCCTGGATTTTTAATTCAAACTGCTGGCGGGGGATTGAGGATTTTATAGACTCGACGATTTTTTTACCGACACGGTAAGCGTCTTCTTGCCAAACCAGAGTAGCCAGTTCTTCTGTCGGCTGTTCGGCTATTAAGATATCAAGCTTAACTATCTTTGTGTCTTCATATTTATAGAACTCATAGCTCATCGAGGCATAGCCCGATGTTACTGTTTTTAATTTATCATAAAAATCCGTTATAAGCGAAGCTAGAGGAATTTCGTAATGCATCACCGCTCGTTGATCAGAACCAGACGATAAATAATCTGTGTTGGTGTAGCGTCCTTTTTTTTCAGAAACAAGACCCATTACATTGCCGACATATTCTTTTGGTGTAATTATGTCCAGTTTCATCCATGGTTCAGTGATGCTTTTTATATGTGACTGGTCGGGCAGGTTTTCTGGGCCGTGCACTATTATTTCCTCATTGTTTGTTTTGACAACCTTGTATGCGACACTGGGGACAGTGATAACAATATCTAAATTGTGTTCTCGTTTCAGTCGTTCTTGAAAAATATCCAAATGTAGCATGCCTAAAAATCCACAACGAAAGCCAAATCCGAGTGCTTGTGAATGCTCAGGTTCATAATATAGAGCAGAATCGTTTAATTTTAGCTTTTCAATTGCGTCGCGGAGATCTTGATATTCATTTCCTTCTTTAGGGAATATACCGGCATAAACCATCGGCTTAACCTCTTTATAACCAGGCAGAGGGTTTTCTGCAGCACCAGAATATGTAGTTATAGTGTCTCCAACTCGACAGTCCTGTACTTCTTTTAAGCCCGTAACAATATATCCGATCTCACCATTTTTTAAAATTTTTGCTGGCTTAAAGTTGGGGGTGTAATAACCAAGTTCAATCACTTCAGCTGGCGTGTCAGTTGTCATCAGTAATATTTTGTCGTTTTTATTAAACTCACCATCTACAATGCGGACTGAGGCGACAACACCCTTGTATTCATTGTATTCTGAATCAAAAATTAGGGCTCGCGGACGCTTTGAAGAATTTTCAGCTGGTGCTGGAATTTTTTGGGTTAATGCTTGAAGAATTTTTTCCACACCTTGACCTGTTTTTCCTGAGGCTAAAATAATATCTTCTTCAGAACAACCAGTTAGATGAATGATCTCCTCTTGTGCTTTAGTAATATTTGCCAGAGGCATGTCAATTTTATTAACAACCGGTATGATTGTTAGATTTTGTTCAAGGGCCAGATAAAGATTACCTATTGTTTGCGCTTGCACTCCTTGTGTAGCATCAACCAAAAGAACTGCCCCTTCAACAGCGGCTAGAGAGCGAGAAACCTCATAGTTAAAATCCACATGACCCGGCGTGTCAATCATGTTTAATATGGTATCGTTGTATATCATTCGAACCGGAGCAAGTTTAATGGTAATTCCACGTTCACGTTCTAGATCCATTGAATCCAAGAGTTGGCTTTTCATATCTCGTTCAGACACGGTTTTGGTTAACTCTAAAAAACGATCGGCCAAAGTGCTTTTTCCATGGTCGATGTGGGCAATAATACAGAAATTTCTAATTTTTTCATTCATAGATTATTTTACTCTCTTGAATCAATAATATCCGTCGTTTCGACGTTTTTAGCTTTAAACCAACGGCGCTCAAGAGCACCTTTTAGCTCAATCCATTCCGGAAGGCGGAGTAGAGAGCATGTTAGCACGTAGATTAGGAGTCCGGCAAGGCCCGCCACCAATCCTTGACCCAGAACACCGTAAAAATAGTCCAAGTTAAATATTTGAGCCAGTGGATATTTCAATAGTTGAATTGTTAAAGCCATTAGAATTGTTGCCAGTGAGATTCTAATAAGAGAATATGCGATTTTGTAACCCTCAATAGTTGGCAGGCGGCGTCTAATGAAAGTAATGAGAAGAAGTATGTTTATTGCCGCACCAATTGATGAGGCTAGAGCCAAGCCAGCAACGCCGATTTTACGCATAAGAATAACAGCTGCCGCTATGGCTATTATTTCAGCGATGATGCTGGTAATTAGAGGTGTTTTTGTATCAGAAAGAGAGTAAAAAGCGCGAGCAAAAAGTGGTATTAGAGATTGAGCAAAAAGACCGAATGAAAAAAAAGCTAGAGCATTAGCCGTAGATATTGTAGCTGTCCAATCAAATTGTCCGGTACCAAGCACAACTCGTACAATTTGGGCTCTGAGCAGCATAACAATCACTGATAGTGGAATAATTAAAAAAAGTATTTTTCTAGCCGTGCTTGATAACTTAACAGCAAAATCAGTTAAATCATTTTTTGCTGCAGCGGCCGCTAGAACAGGAAAAACGGCTAAAGCAAAAGGAATGCCAATAATACCGGTTGGTACTGCTTGTAAATTAGAGGCGTAATTATACACAGCCACACTGCCAATAGGCAAAAGCGAGGCTAGCATTGTGGTGATTAAGATGTTGATTTCAGAAATTGCCGATCCAACAGTGCGCGGTAGCATTAATTTTCCGACTTGTTTTGTTTCTTTGTCTTTTAGATTAAAGATAGGTTTCCACTGCCAGCCGGAATTTTTTGCGCCAATGATCATTAGCGTTAAGTGAAGAAAAGCACCGAGAACGACACCCCAGGCCAAGCCGCTTGGACCAATAAATTTTACTAATACTACGGCACCAAAAATAATTCCAAGATTATAAAAAATCGGAGCTATTGAATAGAGGACAAAACGCCTAAGCGACTGTAGAATTCCACCCAAAGTCATCGATAAGCCCAAAAAGAGAGGGGAGAGAAACATGACTCTGGTAAAGCTACCGGCTAACTCCTGGCTACTTGAATCAAAACCGGGCGCAATAAATGGTATTAACAATGGGGATATTAAAATACCAATAGTACATAATACAATCAGCGATATTCCGGCGATGTTGAATACATTGTTGGCTAACTTCCAGGCCTCAGCCTTTTTTTCAGTTTGGGTAAAAAGGCGAGTGAATGTTGGAATAAAACCTGCTGTAAGCGCACCGACGATGAGCAGGGTGTAAACCAAATCCGGAATTTTAAATGCAGCATAATAAGCATCCATCATTTGGCTAGCACCGAAATAATGAGCTAGTATTCTATCACGAAGCAAACCAACAAAACGAGCGACCAAAGTCGCTGCTGATATGATCATGGCTGCACCAGTGATTGTTTTTGATTGATTATTGAGGTTAGATAGTATCATGCTCTGTACTTTTTATTGACGAAGATGTCGCATTGCTATCGGTAACATTATCATTGATTGGCGGAGGTAAATTTACGATAATAAAGGCATAGTCAATTTTATTGCCTTTGCTTGGTTCTACATAAAGCGTTCCTGACAAGGAATCACCACGCCTGAATGTAAATTGTCGATAAGTTTCGCCGATCGTTTCAGAATCAATAGTAAAATTATTACTGTTCAATTTGTTTTTGTAATAGTCAACCATTTCATCGGGCTGGCTCGAAATATTAAACCATTCAACTTGTACCATATCACGACTATCGCCAACCGGTTTAACTAAAAGAAGAAATATCTCTTTCATTATTCCTGATTTATTTTGTGGGGTTGGCGCTTGATCGTGTTCAGAAAATATCAAAGGGGATAAGGCAATTTTAGGAAAGAGGGCAGCCAGTTCAATCGACCTGCTTTTGTAGCGACCAGAAATAAATGTAATTTTATCGATATTATACTGGTCATAAAGCGGGATGTCTGCAGGAAAATTATTTGGAAGATTTTTAATTTGTTTTGGGCCCGCGCCAATAAACATTTTAACCCCGAGAATAATTCCAATGACAAATATAACTACACAGCCTGCGCCAGAAAGGCAGGCTGTTGTCATCCAGCGTCCGCGTTTTTTTAGCTCTTTTATCGGCGGTTCAACTATCTCAACGCTGTTTATTAAGTCTTCTGTTTCATAACTCATAGATGAGGCAATTTTAACAGAAATATCGAGATTTGTGTAGGGGATAATGTATGATATAATAAGCCTGCATTTACGCAAAAAATATGAATATAAGTTTTCATGGCGCAGCAGGCGAAGTGACCGGTTCAGCCACCCTACTTGAAACAGAGAGTACTAAAATTTTAGTTGATTGCGGCTTGTTTCAAGGCGGTGATTTTGCCGAAAACAGAAATGAGGAATCATTTTCTTTTGACCCATCTTTGTTAACGGCTGTTATTATAACCCACGCTCACTTAGACCATATTGGCCGACTGCCTTTGCTTATAAAAGGCGGTTATGAGGGTCCTGTTTACGCAACTCCACCAACAGTTGATTTAATAAAAATTGTATTAGAGGATGCGTACAGTGTGATGGAATATAACAATAAGAAATTAGGCAGTCCGATTCTTTATTCGCTCGATGATGTAAATGAAACGGTCGCTTCTCTCAAAAGCGTTGATTATTATGAGACTACAAGTATTGACGACAAGGGAAGTGGAATATCTTTTAGATTTTATGAAGCAGGACATGTTTTTGGGTCAGCTTTTATTGAAATGATGGTGGAAGGAAAAAAGATTGTATTTTCCGGCGATGTGGGAAATGTCAAAGTGCCGATTCTGCGTGATGCAGATAAGCTACCTGATAGTATTGACCTGCTTATTTGTGAGTCGACTTATGGTGACCGGCTTCATGAAACAAGATTTAACCGAAAGGATATTATTAAAAAGGTTATTAAAGACGCAGTAAGTCGAGGGGGAACTATTTTAATCCCGGCTTTTTCTGTAGAAAGAACACAAGAAATTTTATACGATCTTAATGAGTTGATTGATTTTGATAAAGTATTACCGTCAAATTTACCTATTTTTTTAGATAGTCCACTGGCGATAAATGCTACCGCTATATTCAACCAGCATACAAAGTATTTTGACGAGGAAGCGAAAAAATTCTTATTTACGGGCGACGACCTTTTTCATTTTAAAGGATTGACCGTTTGCTACACTGCTGACCAGTCAAAAAAAATAAATAGTGTGCGTGGACAGAAGATAATTATTGCTGGCGCTGGAATGATGAATGGCGGTAGAATTTTGCATCATGCCCTGCGATATTTGTCAGATCCGAAGACCACACTTTTTTTCACCGGCTTTCAGGCGCCACATACGCTTGGTAGGCGCATATTAGAGGGCGAAAGCTATGTTAAAATTTTTCGCGAGAAAGTGCCTGTTAAATGTTCGATTGTTTATCATGATGTAATGTCAGCGCACGCTGATAGCGCCAGGCTTCTTGAATGGATAAAAAACAATGGATCGGCGCCGCATGCAGTTTGCTTGAATCACGGGGATCCAGAACAAGGGGAGCCGTTAGCCAGAAAATTAACCACTGAATTTGGAATAAAAACTAGTCTTGCTAACCGAAAAAAAACGATTGAGTTATAAAGTAAAATAAGTTATCCACACCCGTTGAAAAACGGGTGTTTTTTGTTTTATTTTAGCCAAAATAGATATGGTTAATTGTGTTGACTAATGTAGTGTTGTGGTATAAAATGGATAGTAGTGGGGAGAAGTGGTAAATATACTATGTTTATAGGTGAATATTCACATTCATTGGATGATAAAGGACGGCTTGCAATTCCGGTCAAATTTAGGCGTGAATTGGCTAAAGGAGCAGTAGTAACGCGAGGGTTGGATAATTGTCTTTTCCTTTACAGTAAAAATGAGTGGCAAAAATTAGCTGAGAAATTAGCAGCTTTGCCAATTAGTCAGGCGAACAGCCGTGCCTTTGCGCGTTTAATGTTGGCTGGAGCCATGGATGTGGAACTTGACAAGCAGGGTCGAATAATTATTCCTGAATATTTACGTCAGTTTGCCCAGCTTAGAAAAAATATCGTAGTTGCCGGATTATTAAATCGTCTTGAATTTTGGGATAGTGATAATTGGAAAGCTTATAAATCTCAAACCGAGAAAGAAAGTGGCGAAATTGCCGAGCGTATGGCTGAACTTGGAGTATAGGTAGTACATTAAAAAATCACAAACTTAATAACAGTCAATGGACTGTAGATTATATTTATGAGGCATATCCCTGTATTACAAAAAGAAGTATTAGAAGCATTGTCACTAAAATCAGGCGACAATGTTGTTGATTGTACTTTAGGTGACGGGGGACATGCGGAAGCAATGCTTTCAGCAATTGAACCGGACGGTAGATTGCTAGGGATTGACGCCGATCCAGAGTCTCTTTTAAGAGCTAAAAGATATTTGTATCGGTTTGGCGAGCAAGCATTATTTGCCCGGGATAATTTTGTAAATTTAGAAAAAATTGTAGCTGAACATAATTTTTTTCCTATTCAAGCGGTGCTTATGGATTTAGGTTGGTCTTCGCCTCAGTTTGAGGAGAGGAATAGGGGTTTCAGCTTCGAGCCGCCACTTGGTGGAGATGAGCCATTGGACATGCGCTATACACCTGCGAACGGCACAACTGATACGGCTGCAAAAATTATCAACCAGTGGTCAATTAAGGAAATTGAAGAAATTTTTAGACGTTTTGGAGAAGAAAAGTATAGTCAAGAGATAGCAGAGGCTATTGATCTATATCGCAATAAGGAAGCAATTGAAACGACTAAACAGTTAGTAGGAATAATTCTCGGTGTATATCGGAATAAGCTGTATTCAACAAAAGAGGTGCCGTGGCTTAGAGGCAATATTCACCCGGCCACAAAAGTTTTCCAAGCATTAAGGATTGTTGTTAATCAGGAGCTTGAGGTATTAAAACAAGCATTACCCCAAGCTCTTAAGGTGCTGTCAACCAAAGGACGCCTGGCGGTTATAACTTTTCATTCTTTAGAAGATAGAATTGTAAAACAATATTTTCAATCGCTGCCAGTTGAGGTGGCAACAATTATTACAAAAAAACCAATAGTAGCAAGTGAGGACGAGGTAGTTCGCAACCCTCGTTCACGCAGTGCCAAATTGCGTATATTAGAAAAATTATGACATTAACTAGGAGGATAAAATATCAATTAGAACATAGTCGACGTCAAATTCAATTAATTTGGCGCGGTTATGGTATGCCGAAATGGCTGGTTGGCAACGCTGCACGCGTGTCATATCTTAGCTTGCTCGGTGTTTTGTTGGTGATCTATGTTTGTCAGGTGAGTTCGGCGGCCGGCATTGGTTATGAGATGAGGGATTTGCAGAGAAATAATGAAACTTTAAGACAGGAAATCAGGCAGATTAGCGTAGAGGTTGCAACTTATAATGCCTTGCCGAATTTAGAAAAAAGAATATCCACATCAGGGTTATCCAGAGTTAGTAATATTACATATATGAGTGCCGTGGATTCAATAGTTGCTAAGAGGTAATGTGAAAAACATATTACAAAAAAGCGCCGGTGTATTTGCCGGTGTTTTTATTTGTGATATAATTTAGCCATAGCAAAAGTCTATGTTTTTTGTAGTATTTCAGAAAATTTTTCTTGATACAATTTTGCAGACCCTTTACTTTCCCGTTTGGTGGTATTCAGGTGGGCTAAAATATGCCGCGACCGCATGTTTTGGTTTTTTTAGAGCTGGCAACTCACAGCTCATGCCTGGTTTGTGGTTAAAAAATATTTTCGTGCCAATGTACGGTCAATACGATATTCAGGGTAGGATAATTAGTTTTTTGATGAGATTTGTTCAAGTAATAGCTCGTAGCATCGCCTTGTTATTTTGGTTATGTGTTTGCTTATCTCTTTTTTGCGTCTGGCTAGCACTGCCAATTATTATTGCTTTTGGCATGTACCGTTCAATTTTATAATATGCTTTTTGAGAAAGTCACACCTTTAAATTTAGTTTCTTGTCCTTCTTGTAAAGGGACAGGTCTTAGGGGTTTTGGACGTTGCGGGGAATGCAGTGGGTCTTCTATCGGTCAGAAAAAAAGAGATAAGTGGCAAGAGTGGTCGTTTGCTTTAACTCGTTATAATTTAGCATTGTTAAACGGAAGGCGTATTTGGAATAAAATCAGGCGCATTACTTTGGTAGTACTGTGGCTGAATGCATGGATTTGGAGTGCCTTTTTAATATATCGTTCAGGAATTTTTGATAATTTGCCAAGTGGATCGCTTAATCCTTTAGTACTCATGTCCTCGGTAGATAGTGCGCCGAAATTTTTATTCTGGCTTGGCGCTGCTTTTTTAATTTTTTTATGGTATCGTCTGGTAGTTGAAAAAAAGACACGTGGTCAGGTTGAAAAGTTTGACTATGACCGTAAATCAGAAAGCGATAAAGAAGAATTGATGCCTGATTGGAGTCAAGTTAAAAAAATTAAATCAGGATTAAAAATAAAAATAGACAAGGCGTTTACTGAAGAGGCAATGGCGGTTTTAGCTGAGTCATATAAATTTGCAGATAGTCGCAATTATTCAGCAGTCGAGCCGTCGCATTTGTTTTATTCACTTCTCTCATTTAATCGAATAAGCAACATATTTATTCGTTTAGGTATTCCAGCTAAAGGTTTGCAAAATAACATAGCACCTTTGTTTGGCGCACCCGGACAACTCCAGTCACAAAATAGCATTCCTTTAATATCTCCTGACGTTTGGCAGATAATTTTTAGAGCCTACGAAGAAGCTTATGAAGCACATCTCGATTATGTTGGTGTTACCGAACTTCTGATTGCCTGCATAAAGCAATCAGAACCCTTGCAGGAACTTATGTTTGATTTGAATATTGATAAAGATAAATTAGTCAACGTAGTGGAGTGGGCAAGAATTCGTGAACGTCTTTACCGTCAGTATGTTAAACAAGCCAGAGCAGCCGGCCATCGATCAAAGTATGGTATGGACAAAGCCATGACTGCCTTAGCCACTCCATACCTTAATAATTTTAGCGAGGACATGACGCGCTTGGCCCAGCTTGGACATTATGAATTTTGTGTTGCTCGAGATCAAGAAATTGAAGAAATTTTTAGGGTTATCGAGGGTGGTTCTGCTAATGTTATTTTAACCGGTTCGCATGGTGTGGGTAAAAGAACTATTGTTGAAGGATTAGCGGAACGAATGATATCCGGTGACGTGCCTCAAAGACTTCAAGATAAACGTTTGATACGTCTTAATGTTGCTTCTTTGCTTTCCGGCACCAGTCCAGCTGGAGCAATCGAAAGACTCATTGTTATCATGAATGAAATTGCTCGAGCGCGAAATGTTATTTTATTTATTCATAACATCCATGAATTAGTCGGTGTTTCTGCCGGAGAGGGAAGCAGTCTTGATGTAGCCGGAACCTTAGCCGACTTTTTAAAGGGAGGACGTTTTCTAACTATAGCCACAACAACTGACGATAATTTTGCCAAACATATTACTGACTCGGCTTTAGGAAACGTTTTTGCAAAGGTTGAAGTAGATGAAATGGATGAAAATCAATCAATTCAGGTTTTAGAATCAAAAGTCGGTTTTTTAGAGCATAAGAACAATGTTTTCTTTTCATATGATGCTGTAGAGAAATCCGTTGAACTAGCGTCGCGCTTTTTGCATGAAAATTATTTGCCAGGTAGTGCATTAGAAGTAGCGAGTGAGGCCGCCGCTTATACTCATAATAAAAAAGGTTCGGATTCGTTGGTAAGTGGGGAAGAGGTGGCAAAAGTAGTAGCTGATAAAACAGGTATACCAGCGACCACTGTTACTGCTGCCGAATCAGATAAATTACTTAAATTAGAGGAAGAAATGCATCTAAGAGTGATCGGGCAAGATGAGGCAGTAGATTTAGTAGCCAATGCACTTCGCCGCGCTCGTGTTGAAATAAGATCAAAGAAAAGACCGATAGCGAACTTTTTGTTTCTTGGTCCGACTGGTGTAGGCAAAACGGAGTTAGCGAAAACAATTGCCGCTACATATTTTGGCGGAGAAGAAAGAATGATTCGCTTGGATATGAGTGAATATCAAGATAAAACAGGCATATATCGTTTAATCGGTGCGCCCGGAGAAAAGGGAACTGGTATTTTAACGGAAGCTATTCGTCGACAGCCGTTTGCCCTGCTCCTACTCGATGAGATTGAAAAAGCTGATCCAGATATATTAAATTTATTTTTACAAGTAATGGACGATGGCAGGTTGACAGATAGCACAGGCAAGGTTGTTGATTTTACGAATGTTATTATTATTGCCACATCAAATGCGGGCACTTCTTATGTCCAAGAACAAATGCGTGCTGGATTATCAAGCGAAGCTATTAAAGAGAGGTTGTTGCACGGAGAGCTCAAAGAATATTTTAGACCTGAATTTTTAAATCGTTTTGATGGTATCGTGTTATTTAAAGCGCTTACTCTTGAAAATATTAAACAGATCGCTTCTCTTATGTTGATGCGAGTGGCGAAAGATTTGGATGAGAAGGGGATTGAGTTGGTTGTTGAAGACATTGCATTAGATTTTCTTGCTTCAGTCGGTTATGATCCGGAATTTGGAGCTCGACCAATGCGCCGAGCTTTGCAAGAAAGAGTTGAAAATAATTTAGCTGAAATGCTTTTGTCTGGTGAGTTAAAGCGTCGTGATAAAGTAATTATCGGCAGTGAAGGTTCGTTAACCGTAGCTTGATTATGTTTTATTTACTTAAAGTCTTCATTAAGGATCCTTGGGTATATTTACCGCTTACCGTTTCGATTGTGGCGGAGTTTTTTATGTGGATATACATATTTGCCAAGCTTGGCTTTAAATCTGATATATTATTTCTTCATTATAATGTAATTTTTGGCATTGATTTAGTGGGTGAATGGTGGCGTATTTTATTTTTACCCTTGGTTGGCTTATTAATACTTGTCATAAATTATTTAGCGGCGATATATTGTTATAACAAAGATAAAATCGTATCTCGTTTTCTAACAGTCTTTGTTTCGGTTTTTGAAATTTTTTTAGCTGTAGCTGTATATTTTACAGTAGATATAAATCTCTAAATTATGGCTATTGAATCGGCTCGAAAAAAAGCAGACCGTTTATTTTTGGTTTACATCGCCATCCTGACACTGTTCGGTTTGGCGGCTTTAATATCTGCCAGCGCCCCTTATGGCTATTCTCGTTTTGGAGATACGTATTATTTTGTTAAGCGTCAAATTTTTTACGGGGTAGCGCCTGGCTTTTTATTATTTATAATTTTAGCAAGGTTCCGCCATGATTTTTGGAAAAAAATTACTTGGGTATTTTATTTTGCCTGTCTCGCTTTATTAATACTTGTCTTTATACCAGGTATTGGCGCTGATTTTAATAAGTATGCCAATTCTTGGATCGATTTTGGTTTTGTTCATTTTCAGCCTGCGGAATTAGCAAAACTTTCTTTAATAATGATATTATCTCTTTTACTCACTGATCCTGAGCGTGATTTAACTGATTGGAAAAATGGCCTTTTACCTGTCCTCGGTATTATAGCTCCGCTATTAGCTTTAATTGCCTTGCAGCCGGACATTGGAACTCTGGTGGTTCTGGGCGGTATTGCAATCGGCCTTTTGTATGTGGCCAGAATTCCAAAATCGTATTTAGCTGTTTTAATCGCTATTGGAGTAGCTTTAGTTGCTGTTATGATCGTTGTCGCACCTTACAGAATGAATAGATTAACGATATTTTTACACCCAGAATTAGATCCTCAGGGTGTTGGTTATCATGTTAATCAGTCTTTTTTGGCAGTCGGTTCAGGAGGATTTTGGGGTCTTGGCTTTGGCCACTCAAGACAGAAACATTTATATTTACCCGAGGCGCATTCGGATTCAATTTATGCTGTTGTTGCTGAAGAAATGGGGTTTTTATTTTCCATCGGATTAGCTGCTTTAATTTTAGTCATTGCCTGGCGAGGGTTTAAGATTGCAAAAGATGCGCCGGATGACTATAGTTCCCTTGTTGTTTCAGGAATAATCATATGGTTTTTTTGGCAATCATTCATAAATATTGGGGCAATGGTAGGGCTTCTGCCCTTAACTGGAGTAACTTTACCTTTTGTAAGCCATGGAGGCACTTCTCTTATGATATGTTTGGCGGCTGTTGGAATAATCGCAAGCATTAACAGGGCTTCAAGGTAACGTTTATATAAATTGCTACCTTAATTTTGCCTCCTTGCTAAGGAGGTTTTTTGATTTTGACATTTACTAAACATATGATATGATAGTTTTGCTGTGTTAAGCTAAAAACTGCTTGAATAAAGCTATATTTTGTATTTTTGCAACTGCCTAATTATCAAATATGGATCTGTCGATTATTACCGTAACTCACAATGATAAAAAATATATTTTGTCTCAGATTAAGTCAGTAATTAACGGTATCTCTAATTTATCGTTTGAACAGTGGGTTGTTGACAATGGTTCCTATGACGGAACGCCAGAAACGGTCAAGAATCAGTTTCCCGCCGTAAATATTATTACTAATTTAAAAAATGAAGGGTTTGGCCACGCTAATAATCAGGCGGTGGCTAAAGCGAAGGGAGATTTTTTTCTTTTTTTGAATCCAGACATGAGGGTTGAGGAAAAGAGTCTGGATAAAATTGTTAATTGGTTAAGGTCGAGGCCTGAGGTCGGTATTGTAAGTTGTAAATTATTGAATGAAGAAGGAAATTTTAATGAACAAGCTAAACCTCGTCGATTTCCCAAATTAGTTGATCAAATAGCAATTTTGTTGAAACTATCACATTTATTTCCAAAATTGTTGAGTAAGTATCTTTATAGTGATTTTGACCCAAACAAAGAAAGGGAAGTAGATTCGGTTAGAGGATCTTTCTTGCTAATGCGTAGAGAACTTTTCCAGAAGCTCGGCTGGGCTTTTGATCCGCGTTATTATATTTGGTTTGAAGATGTCGATATTTGTAGGGAGTGTAAAAAATTAGGAATGAAGGTAGTTTATACGCCTGTGATATCCTGTGTTGATTTTGTCGGACAAAGTTTTAAGAAAAAAGAAACTTTGTGGAAACAGAAAATTTTTACAAAGAGCATGTTGGAATATTTTAAAAAATGGGAACCCTGGTATAAATGGATTTGGATTGCCATCTTTAGGCCAGTTGGAATTTTTCTTGTGATTATTTTTTCAAAATAGTAATTTGATTAAGTATGCATAAATTAACTTTGAGCATAGTAGTTAGAAATGGAGCGGAATACATTAGCTATTTAGTTGCTTCGTTAAAAAATCAAATTTTCAAAGATTTTGAAATGATTGTGGTTGATAACGGTTCAACAGATAAAACAAAAGAGCTGATAAAAAGTGAGTTAGATCAATCCGGTATTGAGTATCGCCTGATAGAAAACAGTGTTAATCAGGGTTTTGCTATTGGCAATAACCAGGCATATAAATTATGCCGAACTCCGTTCTTTGCTCTTTTAAACGCAGATACGTTTATTATGCCAGATGTCTTAGAAAAAATTATTGATTTTATGGATAGGCATTCAAACACTACTGCCGTGGCACCCAGGTTAATGCGTTGGGATTTTGAATTATCTCGTGTAGCTAGCCAAAGTGGTGTTGATTATCTGAGAGCAGCGCGACAGGGTTTTACCTCGCAAATAGATGCAGTCGGTATACGCTTATTTCGTAATCGGCGGGCAGTTGAATGGCTGACCAGGTATGAATGGGCGAATGATAGTTCCTCGCTAGAAGTTCAAAAAATTTATGACAAGCAGACTTTAGAGGTGTTCGGTGTTTCAGGCGCTTTTGCTGTTTACCGAAAAAACATTATTGATCAAGTTCTTCTACCGGGCGAAAATATATTTGATCCGACATATCATTCATATAAAGAGGATCTTGATTTGGCTTATAGACTGCGCAACGCCGGGTATGTTTCCTATGTTATTTTAAATGCCATAGTTTATCATAATCGGACTGGTGCTGGACCTAAAAAAATGAGTGATTGGGCGGCCCTGAGAAACAAGACAACCCAATCATATTTTGTTCGTTTTCATTCATATAAAAATCATTTGAGAACATTGTATAAAAACGAATACTGGCAAAATTTTCTGATTGATCTTCCTTTAATTATTTGGTACGAATTTAAGAAGTTTATATATATTCTTTTAACCGATCCAAAAATTATTTTTCTCGGTTGGTTGCAGATTTTTAAGGAAGGTAAATATTTGCGGCAATCACGCCGTGTAGTTGTTAAATCCAGGCGTATGTATTGGAAGGGCCTGAGACGTTGGTGGCTTTAGTTTATGTTTGATGTTTGCGTGACAATTGTAAACACCAAAGAGCGCGAAGAGATTGAGAAATCTCTTAATTCTTTTTATTTGGATGCAAATGACTCTGGTTTGAGTTTTGCTGTTGTAATAATCGACAATGCTTCTGGCGAGAATGTTGAAGAGCTGACAAATAAATATCCAAATTTATCCGTCATAAAACATAAAACAAATAAGGGTTTTGGCTATTCACACAATCGAGCGTTGGAAAATAATGAAGCGCGTTATTATTTTATACTTAATCCAGATACTTCTTTTCCGCCGGGTCAGAATTTTTTGAAGAAATTTATTCAGTTTATGGACAGTAATCCTCGTGTTGGTATCGCTGGACCCAAAATTTTTTATCCTGACAACTCTCTTCAATATTCATGTTATCGTTTTCCGTCATTTTTTCAGCCGGTATTTTCTCGAACCAGCTTGGGTCAGACCAGAATCGGGAAAATATCAACTGATAAATATTTAATGAAAGATTTTGACCACAACAGTACTATTCCGGTTGATTGGGTGATGGGTTCAGCGATGCTTTTTCGTAGGGATGCTTATAAACAGGTGGGCGGTTTTGATGAGCGCTATTTTATGTACGCTGAAGACAGTGATTTATGCCGTCGTCTTTGGGAAGCGGGTTGGGCAGTTTATTATGTTCATGACATATATTTGTTGCATACTCACGGACGAGCATCGGCAAAAGTTCCCGGTATTATTCGTGCAGTACTCAAAAATCGTTTTACCAGAGTTCATATTTTGAGTTGGCTTAAGTATTTTATGAAGTGGCGCAATAATCGCCGTTATTATACTCATTAATCTATGGCATCTTCGAAAGTGGCGATAATATATTTATGTTGGGCCGATGAGCCAAAAAAATATTTGGCTCGCGCGCTTGATGCTGTGATTAGTCAGTCATACAACAGAGAAAATCTGATGTTAGTGATTGTCTATAATGGGCCAAGAAAGGATGGATTGTCTGAACTTAAGTTTATACAAAGTGAAGTGGATTACAAAAAAGACACGTTGCCTGAAACAGTGGTTTTAACACCTGACAGCAATATTGGTTTTTCAGCTGGTAACAATTTTGGAGCCAGATATGCGGTTCTGCATGGTGCTGATTACATATTTTTGCATAATGCAGACGGATATTTGGCGGACAACGCCATTCAAAAAATGGTTGAGGTGATGGGGCTAGACAGAGAAATTGGTGAATGCCAACCATTAATTTGTCTTTATCCGGAAACCGAATTAATCAATTCTTTTGGCAATGCTTTTCATTATTTGGGTTTTGGTTATTGCTCAAATTATCGGGAGCGTAAAACTAATGATTATTTACAAGTATATTCAATTGGCTATACTAGCGGAGCTGCAGCGTTTATGCGAGCTGATCTATTAAAAGAATTTGGTTATTGGGATGAGGATTTTTTTCTTTATCACGAAGATACTGAATATTCTATTAGACTAAAATTGTTGGGTTACAAAATTAGTTTAGCGGCTCAGGCTATCTTTTATCATCAATATGATTTTTCTAATAAACCAAATAAATTTTTTTGGATTGAACGCAATCGCCATGCTCTTAAATTACTGTTTTATAAATGGCCAACAATTATTTTGCTTTTGCCATTAGAAATCCTTTTTAATCTAGGGTTAATTATTGTATCGGTAATTCAAGGGTGGCATAGGGAATTATTTAATGTATATGCGTATTGGTGTAATCCGAAGAATTGGAGTAGTTGGCTTAAAAAAAGAAAGATTATTCAAACAAAACGAAAGATTTCAGACCGCCAGTTATTAGCATCTACTCACACCACTGTCGGCATTGCTGATTTAAAAATACCTTTTATTGTTCGTATTTTTGCCAATATAGTCTTTACAATTTATTGGTTTTTGCTTAAAATATTAATCTGGTGGTAATAATATTTAGTGTGCTATGAAAATATTAGTTTGTGGAGGCGCTGGGTTCATCGGCTCGAACTTTATTCATCATATTCTGGAAAAATATCCGTATTATGAAGTGGTGAATTATGATAAGTTGACCTATGCCGGCAATCTGGAAAATTTAAAGGCCATAGAAAATAAATTGGAATATTCGACGCGTTATACTTTTATTCACGGCGATATTTGTGATTACAAGTTATTGGCCGAGGTAGTCGAAAAATATAACATTGATCACATAATAAATTTTGCGGCTGAAACTCATGTTGATCGGTCTATTTTTGGTGATTGCTCAGAGTTCGTCATGACAAATACTTACGGCGTCTTGATGTTAGCAAATTTAGCGCGTAATTATGATATTAAGAAATTTGTTAATGTATCAACAGACGAGGTTTACGGCACATTAGCCCTAGATGACGAGAGGCGTTTTACCGAAGAAACACCTGTTGAACCAAATATGCCATATGCTGCCGCCAAAGCTGGGGGTGACATGATTTGTCGTTCATATTTTGTTACGCATAAAATTCCGGTTATTGTCACACATTGCTCTAACAACTATGGTCCTTATCAGTATCCTGAAAAGCTAATTCCTTCTTCTATTTTCCGATTGTTAAAAAATAAACCGATCTTAATTCATGGTTCGGGAGTTAATGTAAGAGATTGGATTTATGTTCGTGACCACTGTACCGCGCTTGATTTGATGCTTCACAAGGGAAAGCCAGGTGAAATATATAATGTTGGCGTTGATAATGAGCGCAATAATTTAGAAATTGCTAAAATAATTCTATCTGCGATGAACAAGCCTGAGAGCATGATTGAGTTTGTCGAGGATCGCCCGGGTAATGATTTGCGCTACGCCATTGATGCCTCCAAGCTAGAAGCTCTGGGCTGGAAACCTGTTTACGATAGGGCCCAATTTGATGTCGGTATGTCTGAAACAATTAATTGGTATTTGACCAATCGTGATTGGGTGGAAAATTTATGGTCAAAGCACGAAGATGCATATAAAATTAACCACGCACCCACCAGAGAAAAACGAGAAAAAAATCACGAGGAAAAAATTATTTCTGGAGAAAACACAATATAATAATATGGATTTAATTTTTAAAAAATTATCGTTAAAAGTAGTCGTTAACGATAAAGCAACTTATAGCTTTGCCGAGTTAAAAGATTATATTGATTTTAAAGTTGAGAAGATATATTTTATTCAAAATTGCAGGCAAGCCACCAATCAGCACTGCCATAAAGAAGAAAAAGAATTATTTATTATGGCTAAAGGCAGGGCAGTCGGCATTATTGATAAGGGAAACGGCAAAGAGGATGTACCGCTCGAGTCACCTGGTGACGCTATTTATGTCGGTAATTATGTTTGGCATGGTTTTAAGGATTTTAGTGACGATGCGGTTCTTTTAGCTGTTTCTTCACATAATTATCGGGAGGATAGAAGTGATTATGTTGAGGACTATGAAGAGTATCGAAAGATTATTGGTTCATAAATATGAAAGAAAAAGTTTTAATTTTTGGAGCCAGGGGAACTCTCGGCCAGGAATTGGTTAGAGAGTTTTTAAAAAATACATATATTGTCGTCGGACTTGATAAGGACGATTTGGATATATCATCTGATGAATTGCCTCTAAAAATTTTAAACGAAAGACCGCAGATTATTATTAATGCTTCTGGTTATAATAGTGTTGACTTGGCAGAAACTGATACCAAAGAGAGGGAATTGGCTTATACCATAAACGCAGATGCGCCAAAAATCATGGCTGAATCAGCTAAGCAAATTAATGCTGTTTTTGTAAATTATTCAACCGATTATGTTTTTGACGGAAAAAAGGGGAGTGGGTATGTGGAATCAGATAAGCCAAATCCGCTCTCAGAATATGGAAAGTCAAAATTTTTTGGAGAAACAAATGTTGAGAAAATCGGTGGAAAATATTATATCATAAGACCGTCCAGAATTTTTGGACGTCGAGGCAGGTCTGGTGGTAAAAAAAGTTTTGTAGAAATTATGTTAGAAAAATCAGATTTAACGGAGGTGAAAGTTGTTAGTGACGAACGTGGATCTCCCACATATGCACCAGATTTAGCTCGATTTACGCGTGAGCTCATAATAAATAAGACTCCCTATGGAATATATCACGGTGCTAATAGTGGCTCATGTAGTTGGTATGAATGGGCAGAAGAGATTTTTAAACATATTGGCAAGTCGCCAAAACTTATTTCAATTTCTTCGAGTGAATTTAATAATCCGGCCGCTCGTCCGATTGATTCAACTTTAATTAACACCAAAACAAGACCTCAGCAGTCATGGCAGGAAGCACTTAAAGAGTATTTTGCATAAATAATTAATTTATTAAATATGTAGTTATGAATATAGATTTCAAAAATGTGGGGAAGCATTATGCGGCTCGCACAAATGAAAAAATGAAAGAGGTGTTAATGAATTCTGATGCGGATGCGCCTGATATTCACTACTACATGATTCGCGGCGGTAAGGAGCAAAAGAATATCACAATTTGGGAACCCGGAACTGTCGGTGGAGAATATATAAAAACCTACGGTCATTACCATGTAGGCGATTTAGAAGAAAATTATTGGATTTTATTTGGCGAGGGTGTAGTACTTTTGCAGATACTTGCGGTAGATGAAAATGGTAATGTCATACCGGATATTGTTGAAGAGTTTAAGGCAATTGTGGTTAAACCTGGTGATAATGTTCATATGAAATCAGGCTGGGGGCATCTAGTTGTTAATACCAGTGAAACATATTTTGTAACCGCAGATGATAGTCCTGTAAATTTTGAAGAACACGATCCGGTTAGTATGCCTGGTCATGCTGATTATGAGTTAGTTAAACAGATGAGAGGATTTGCTTACTATGTTGTTGAAAAAGATGGATCGCCGGCGTTAGTTTGGAATCCGCTTTACAAAGAGGTGCGAAAAGAAGACCTAGGAGGGTTAAAAGTAATTGACTAGTCAAAATAATTTTTATAATAAAAAAATAATACCGCCACAAAATGGCGGTATTATTTTTGTCGGGGTACCGGGAGGACTCGGCTTCGGCTAAAATTTTCTTCCAAAAATTTTGCCTAGCCACCGCCTCGCCGTCGCGCTCGTCAGCAAACTCGCGCGACATGGCTCCGGCGTTCGAGTCCCTTGGCCGAATGAATAGTTTCATTCGGCCATACCCCTCCAATTTAAAAATCGCCTTTCGGCGATTCTTAAATTGTCGACCTAATTACGTATTTCTCGAACCGAAAAAACCAGATCCGCTAATCTTGGGCAAAAAAGAGGGTACCACTTTGTTCACCGAAGATGGGTTATTTAACGTATTCAATTTCTTAGATAGTGTTCGGGAGGTTTATCTCAGATTATCAGCTGCCGGAATCTTACCACCGCTGTAATTGACGCTCATTTGTCTGGGTGGCATAATAAAGACATTAAATCCAAAATATTTAAGCAATATGCCAAATCCGACCCCGCAGGCCCAGAGTCTTTTCAATGCCCTGAGGCAGAGGAAAATATACTGTGAACTTGAAAAGTGGGATGAAGATAAACATATAGACCTAACTATTCCTTGGGCCAGAATTGATATAGAAGTTGATGGTATTCACCATTATACTGATCCAGAACAAATTATTTCTGACTTTGATAGAAGTTATTGGTCAATTACTCGTGACGATTACGACACGATTCATATCCCTAATATTATAGTCGATAAATATCTCGATAAAATCGCCGATGCTTTAGCTGTAGCAGCTCGAAAACGCCATAAGGACATCAAAGATAGCGAATTGGGAGTGCTAGAGAAACTTAAACGATTTATTTTGAATAAGTAGCAGTATTTCTATGCCAAAAAATAAAAAAATTAAAGGAAGAAGGCATAGTGATAAAAAATTTATTACTGGTTTTGATCGATTTTATTGGGCGAATAGAATTAAAGAGGAACAAAGTTTCGGTAGTTTAGAAAAGAGCCTAGATAAAACAAAAGCGGATAAACAGATGACTACATATTGGCTTGAATATCAATTATTTAATGTCAATATTTTACTTGAGCATGAAGTCTGTGCGCTTTTACAAGCTTTGTATGAGACTGGCAAATTAGATGCAAAACAATCAAGGGACAAAATATTGAACCATATTTGTCGCTATCAAAAATGGACAAAGGATGGGGAATTGAATATCAGAAAGGCGAACGCATATTTGCGTAATAAGTTCTATGAACATAAAAAAAAATCCGCAAAAATTAAAAAAATAGATGATGTTCTTTTTAATGCGTATTTTTTAGTTGATACATGTGGATTAACTCTTGGAACTATGAGTGATATTCTATCAAAATGTACGAGTAATAAAATATGGAAACCCTATAATTTGGTTGAGAAGATGTTAATATTTTATCAGTATCGTAACCATCTTATTCACCACCTATTATCAAGTCGCTGGGACTATGAAGATTTATTAAAAAAAGGCCCAGTTCTTGGAAAAGAATTACTTGAGAGAATTGAAATGTTGATTGAACACTTAATGATTGATTCTACACATGATGAGGTGTGGCTAAAAAATCTGAAAAAAAGAGATCATCAAATAAAGTGTTATTGGTGTAAGGCAACTACTCATTAGTGAACAAAAGCGTAAAAAAAGAAATTATTAAATATATTTTATATGACTCTTAGAGAGTTATTGAGCGAAATTGGGTCAAAATATCCAATTGCATCAAACGAGCCATTTACAAATCACCCCCTAGCTAAATTTATTAGAGAAGAAAGTAAAAAAATTATTTCTCCAATAATAAGGGAAGAAGATTTTACGATAAAAGGTTCTGCTGGTATGGGTAATTGGACCTCAGTTCCTTGGATAGGTATTTTTAACAAGAATGAAACAGACGGAGCACAAGAAGGTGTTTACGTTGTTTATCTATACTCAACAGATTTCAAGAGATTGTATTTATGTCTTGGGCAAGGAATCACCAAACCTATCAAAAACGACGGTAGAAAACTCGCATTTAGTAAATTAAAGGCTAAGGCAATAAATATTAGAGCAAATTATCAATTAGCAGGCTTCAAGTCCGATGATAAAGCAAAAATTGCGGATAAAGGACTGGGTTCCGATTATGAAGAACCAATTATTTATTACAAGGAATATCGCTTGGCAAATATGCCGGATAATGAAGAGTTGGTTGATGATTTGAAAAAGGTTGTAGCATTTTATGATCAGTATCTGGCTAACAGCAATCTCTTAACAAGTGACACTGATTTCAGAACATCCATCGGTCAAGTTGAAGAAGGAAAACGAAAGTTAATCAAGCATTACACCAGGGAACGAAATGCAAAGATAGTTAAAGAAGCAAAGAGTATTGCTTTGCGAAAAAGTGGAGAATTGCGGTGTGAAATATGTGGTTTTTCATTTAGGGACAGATATGGTTCATTGGCTCAAAATTATATAGAGGGACACCATATTAAGCCGGTTGCGTCTATGAAAGAAGGAGAAACTACTTCAGTTGAAGATATTTTGTTGATTTGTTCAAATTGTCATAGAGTAATTCACTTGAAATATCCACCTTTAACAATTGATGAGGTAAGAAAAGCTATAAATAACCAAAAAACACCATAAAACGGTGTTTTTTATTTCAAACAGTATCTTAGACGGCGGAAATGCTTATTTTTCAATATGACTTATCCCCAGAAGTGACAAAATCCCGCCGCTTCTGCCACTTGACACCCTTTTAGTCGACCTGATTACGTATTTCTCGAACCGAAAAAACCAGATCCGCTAATGTTGGGCAAAAAAGGTGGTGCCACTTTGTTCACCGAAGATGGGTTGTTTAACGTATTCAATTTCTTGGACAGTGTTCGGGAGGTTTATCTCAGATTGTCAGCTACCGGAATCTTACCACCGCTGTAATTGACGCTCTTAGGACCGGGTGGCATAATACTCAAAACATCAAATATATGTCGTCAGATAGTATAATTTATATACCACCACCAAATCAACCTGTAAAATCATCAGACTTAATTAAGGATTTGCAAGTGGTTGCTAAAAAACTAAAAGTCGATTCTTTGTCCCAGGAGATTTATAATAAAAACGGCAAATATAGCTCCACTAGCATAAAACGTCGATTTAGAACCTGGAACGCAGCCTTGGCGCAGGCCGGATTAGGTGTAGCCAAGATTAGCCGCCATTCAAATGAAGATTTGTTTAACAATCTATTAATGGTTTGGCAGAAAAAGGGTGAGCAACCCAGACAAGGCGATATGGATTCATCTATTTCGATGATTAAGGCCAGCGCTTATAAAAAAAGATTCGGCTCATGGTCCGCGGCGGTGAAAGAATTTATCAAATACGTCGGTGGACTAGATATATCTAAATTAAAGAAAAAAACTACTATTACAAAGATCAAGAAGACTCCTCGGGATATTTCTTTGCGTTTGCGTTACCAGGTTTTAAAAAGAGACAATTTTGCATGCAAAAAATGTGGTCGAAGTCCTGCAACGGATCAGAGTGTGGTTCTTCACATTGACCATATTGAACCGTGGAGCGGAAACGGTGAAACTGTGTTGGAAAATCTACAGACATTATGTTCAAAATGCAATTTGGGGAAAAGTAATATTTTATAAAGGAGTTTTTATTGATGTTTGATTAAGTAAGAATGCATTTTATATGGAGACGTTAACTGATAACATGATTAATACAATTGAATATGGAAGTGAAGATTTGAATATTGAATTTAAGCCGCCGTTTAATTGGAGTGCCAGAGACGAAGGTTCAAGATGTATAAAGGGAGAAGTTATTAAAGCTGTTACAGCTTTTGCTAATACAGTTAATGGTGGAAATATTTATATAGGAATTAAGCAACCTGGTAGAGGAGAAGGCCAGGCAGAAGAGTTTGAACGAATTGGCTTAACTGTTGAAGATTTCAATTCATTTAATAATATCGATAATATTAGCAGATTCATTAATGGATATCTGTATGATACGGTCAAATTAAAGTTATACGGTGGCAACGTTGAGTTGCAGGGCGAGGAAAAGAAATTTATTGTTTTACAAATTTTGGAGGCAAATAGTTCAGAACCGGTTATATGTAAGAAAGACTATAAAATAATAATAGAGAATCGACGTGAAACCTATTATTTGAAACATGGGTCAGTTTATATACGCGCAAATAACCCTGTCGAGTCTAAATCTGTTGAAAAACCCGAAGAGTGGAAAGCGCTAGTTACGAGGCTACTGGGTTACAGAGAAGAAATAGTAAACAGCGATTTACATCTTATATGCTCTAGATTAATACAGGGAAAACGAAGTAAAAAGGCAGTTCAAAAAATTAGTTCTATTCGCTTTAAAGAGGAATATGAGAAAGAGCTAAAGAGAGATGGCCTGTTATAATGAAATTAGTTAAATATATGTCTATTAATTTATTAGAAACAATAAAAAAGAAAGGGTATTGGAAAATTATCGTTCGGCCAGTAGAGCGTGTAGATATAAGAATTAAAACGACTCCGGAGTTAAAGGAGGTTATTACTAAAAGTAATATAAGACTAAGAGGTTGGGATTATCCGCACATCAATCGTGAAAGTGGTATTGAAGCGGCGCCTCATTCGAGCGTTATGTCGCTTGAAAATTGGCCGGACATGGGGCATTTAGAATATTGGCAATACTATCAAGATGGACAATTTATTCATTTTTTTTCAATGCTCGAGGATTATCGAATGACCGAGGAAAAAAAAGAAGAGTTGGCTAATTCTTATGTTTTTTCAAAATTGAAAGATAAAACCATTGATAACAAATATCTATCGGTATTAAATGCCCTATATAGTGTTACGGAGATATATTTATTTACTAAGAAAATGATAGAAAATATATCTCTGGACAGAAATAGTAATATCGAAATTATTATTGAATTGCATGGTGTTAAAAATCGAACTTTATGTTTTTGGGATCACGGTTTTCGCGAGTTATTTAATGCATATACATGTAAATACAACCCTATCGTATTAAAAAGCCAATATTGTGTAGATGAATTGGTTGATAAATACGCTAATCTATCTTTAGAAAAAACGATGCAGATATTCAATGAATTCAATTGGAACAATCCTGATCCGGAGGTTTTTGCCAAGGATCAAAAAAAATTATTAGAGAGACGACTGTAAATTGAAAAAGCAATAGTATTTAACAAAATTCAAAAAACACCGAAAAACGGTGTTTTTTAATTTCAAACGGTAGCTAAGATGGCAGAAATGCGATTTGCCGATGTGACTTATACACAGAAGTGACAAAATCCCGCCGCATCTGCCACTTGACATCCGTTTAGTCGGGGTACCGGGACTCGAACCCGGAACCTCACACTCCCGAAGCGTGCGCCATAGCCAATTAGGCCATACCCCGAAAATCTGCCATATTGTATTATAAATATTGCCCGTTGTCAATTTTATATATTTTTGATAGCATACTCTAAAATACAATTTATAATTAATTTTAATTAATATGTCAGATTTTAATAAAGAAACATCAGCCGGCCGGATTGCAGCTGAAATAGTCGAGAAAAGACAATCAAAAATAGATAACATGCAAAAGGTACTGGCAGACGATTTCGTAGTTTATTTTAATAAACATAAGGAGTTTCCTTCTGTTGAAAACGACAATGATATCATGGCTTTTATTATTGCTCGTCCTGAACTAAGAAGTGCTTTTGGAACACTTGATTTAAACAGAGACGCGACAGTCAAGCTCTTTAAAGAAGCGATAGAATTAGCTGAAGAAAAAATAAAAAATGAAGAAACAATAGGTGAATAATCAAAAAACCGGCCATGGGCCGGTTTTTTAGTCGGGGTAACAGGACTTGAACCTGCGGCCTCATGCACCCCATGCATGCGCTCTAGCCAACTGAGCTATACCCCGCGAAAACAATTGGCATTTTAGCATTAATTTATATTCCTTTCAATATCGCAAATATTATGATATAATGAGGTCAAATTAACTATAAAATATGCTAGATATCAATCATTATTTTAAGGAGGCAATAAAGCAAGGCGCCTCTGATGTACATCTTATCGGCGGTGAATTACCAGTAATTAGAGTTCATGGTGATCTGATTAATTTAGCCGAAAAACCGCTGAATAATAAGGAGCTTACTGAAAGTTTGTATAGTCTTATTAACAAGGAAAGGCAGGAGCGGTTTGAAACAGATAAAGAGCTTGACTTTGCGCACCAAGTTGACGGCGTTAGGTTTAGGGTAAATTTGCATTTTCAAATTGAGAATATTGGCATGGCTGCTCGTTTAATTCCCTCGGATATTCCCTCGCCTGATGATTTAAGATTTAATAAAACAATGGTGGAATTAACTGATTTGTACGATGGCTTAGTATTGGTGACCGGGCCTACTGGTTGCGGCAAATCGACCACATTAGCCTCAATGATTGAGGAAATAAACAAAAAAAGGAAGGCGCACATAATAACTATTGAAGATCCGATTGAATTTTTATTTAAAGATAAAATGAGTTTGATTGAACAAAGAGAGGTGGGAAAGGACACTAATTCTTTTGCCAATGCTTTAAAGCATGTTCTACGTCAAGATCCAAACGTTATTTTAGTTGGAGAAATGCGTGACCCAGAAACAATATCTACAGTTTTGACAGCGGCTGAAACAGGTCACCTTGTATTTTCTACATTACATACCCCAAGCGCCGCAGAAACAGTTGAGCGCATTGTCGATGTATTTGAGGGAGCAAAACAAAGACAGGTTCTTGTTCAGCTCTCATCTGTCATGAGAGCGGTAGTAGCTCAACATTTATTACCAGCTAAAAACGGAGGTAGAGTACCGGCTCGTGAAATTTTAATTAATAATTCAGCGGTAGCAAATCTGATCAGAGAAAATAATATCAACCAGATAAAATCAGCCATTCAGACTGGAGCCAAAGAAGGGATGTTAACAATGGAAAATTCTATTAAAGAACTTGTAGCCGAAGGTTTAATAGATGAGAGTTTGGCCGAAAGAAGAACTGGTCGGAGCAAGAAAGTTTAGTTATGGTTAAGACAACGGACATATTTAGAGCAATTTCTGCGGTTGCGAAAAAGCGCAAAACGCCGGTTTATATTGTAGGAGGTTTTGTGCGCGATTTGATTTTAGGTATTGACCAAAAAAAAGATTTAGACTTTGTTGTTGAAAATGGAGGCCTTGATTTTGCCAAGGAACTGGATAAGTCCAAGAAAATAACCGGCAGTTTAGTTGAATTTCCTGATTTTGATACAGCGAGATATATTGTAAGCGAGGGTGATCATACAGTTGTGATTGAGTTTGCCGGAGCTAGAAGCGAGTCTTATACAGCAAAGTCACGAAAGCCAAAGGTAAAAACAGCAAGTTTAAAAGAAGATTTATTGCGACGTGATTTTACTGTTAATGCGATGGCATTGCCGATCGATTTATTTACCAAAACAAGAAAGCCAACATTACTGCAAATTAAAAAATCATTAATTGACCCTTGTGAAGGGGTTCAGGACATAAAGAATAGGATTTTAAGAACTCCTCTAGAGCCCGATAAAACATTTACCGACGACCCGCTTAGAATGATGCGCGCAGCTAGATTTGCTGCTCAACTGAACTTCGGTATTGAAGCAGAGTCACTTAAAGCAATGAATAAAAATTGTAGTCGGCTTAAAATTGTTTCAGGAGAAAGAATATCCGAGGAGTTGTTAAAACTACTTTCATGCAATGAGCCGTCGATAGGTTTAGTTTTATTGTTTCAGACCGGGATACTAGACATTGTATTACCTGAGGTATCTGCCCTAGATGGGGTAGAAGAAGTTTATGGCCATCAGCATAAAAACAATTTAGTACACACTTTTAAAGTAGTTGATAATATAGCTGAAAAAACTGATAATACTTTTTTGCGATTTGCTGGACTTGTTCATGACATTGGCAAAGTAGCAACAAAGAAATTTTTACCAAAAACCGGTTGGACATTTTATCAGCATGAGCATGTAGGTAGGAAAATGGTTAAATCTATCGGTAGTCGTTTACGGCTTTCTCGAGATCAGATATTATATTTATCAAAATTAGTCCGGTGGCACCAGCAGCCAATATCTCTTATGGACGAAGGTATCACTGATTCAGCTGTTCGCAGGTTAATAGTTAATTTAGGCGATGAACTTAACGACTTGTTAATTTTAGGTCGTTCTGACATAACTACAGGAAATCCTTTAAAAAAAGAAAAGCGTTTAAAAAATTACGATAGATTAGAAAAAAGAATCGCTGAAGTGATAGAGAAGGATAAGTTGAGGGCTTTTCAGTCGCCGGTTAGAGGAGAAGAGATAATGAAATTGTGTAAAATTAAACCTAGTCCAGTAGTTGGGATGATTAAAAAAGACATTGAAGAGGCGATTCTGGACGGCATTATCCCCAATGAGCACGATTCAGCCTTAGAATATTTTTATAAAATAAAAAATAAGTATTTAAAAAATAATAAATAATATTTAGATATAATATGGATGATAATACAAATATTAAAAAAAGTAATCCAGCGATTAGCATGCTTGATGGTATTAAGCATAAGCATAGTAAAAAAATGATTATAATAGCCGCCGTTATAATCGTATTTATTGGCTTGATTGCTTATGGGCAATATAAAAAAGCAACGCGCCCGATTGAATATGAATTGGTTGATGCTGTGCTTGGTGATTTGGTTCAAACAGTTGAAGCAACTGGTAAAATACAGTCAGCCAACGCTTTACAGTTAAAATTTGAATTATCAGGTAAAATTAACGATGTCAGGGTTAAGGAGGGTGATCAGGTTAAACAAAATGATATTCTAATGAAATTAAATACAGCTGATTTGGATGCCGCGGTAGCTCAGGCAAGTGCGAATTTAAATCAGAGATTGGCTGGTGCAACAAAGGATGATATAGCCTATTATCAGTCAGCGGTTGATTTGGCTAAAGCAACGTTAGAACAAGCTAAGGCAGATGGCATTCATTCTATAGCCACAGCAGAGCTAGCAGTTCAAACAGCCTATAATAATTTAAAATTGGCTGAGGGAGGGGTAAATAGCGAAATTGTATCAAACGCCTATGAGAGTGCCGTGGTTACACTGCAATCAAGTGTCTCTACTATGGATAATAGTGTGACGCAAGCTGATAATATTTTAGGTGTTGACAATACTGTAGCAAACGACGATTTCGAATCATATTTAGGAGCTACTGATGCGAGTAAAATGCCTTATGCCAAAATAGTATATGATAATACAAAATTGTTGGTTGATCAGGCAAAATTATCTATTTCTGGCCTAACCACAGCGAGTGAGCGGTCGATTATTGATTTGGCCCTAGACAAGGCTGAGTTGGGCTTGAGTAAATGTTCAGAACTGCTTGCCTCGGTTAGGGATGTTTTAAACGCAACCGTGCCAGCTGGTTCACTTACTCAATCAACTCTTGATGCTAAGAAAACAAATATCGAATCGACGCGCTCTGCTGCCAACACTCAATATAATTCAGTAATTTCAGCACGTCAAAATATTGAAACCGCAAAAACTAGTTACACAACATATTCAATAGCATATCAAAAGGCACAATCGGATTTAGAAAATATTAAAAAAACCGCTGAGAGCAACATTGCCATAAGAGAAGCTTCTTATAATCAGGCGGTGGCTAGTCTAAACTCAAAGTTAAATCCGCCTCGAGAAGTTGATGTGGCAGCGCTTAGGGCAATGCTATCGCAAGCAATAGCAAATCGTGACAAGGCGATTCTTAAAGCGCCAATTGACGGTGTAGTAACCAAGGTTTACAAAAAACGTGGGGAGTTTGCTTCAATGTCAGAAAATACCATTGAGCTTTTAAGTCCTCATTTTGAGATAGAAGTTGATGTTCCAGAAACTGACGTCGTTAAATTAAAATTGCAAGATATTGTTTCAGTTACCCTCGATGCTTATGGTGATGATGTAAAATTTGACGGTACTGTAATTTCTATCGATCCGGCATCTACCGAAATTCAAGATGTGGTCTATTATAAAATTAAAGTCGCCTTAGATGATGCTGAGCGTGAAATTAAACCGGGCATGACTGCTAATGTAACCGTCTTTACCGCTTCAAGAGAGGGTGTTTTGCACATCCCGATTAGAGCTGTAAGAACAGGTGATGAAGGTAAATATGTCCGTGTTTTAGAAAACGGAAATCCTCGTGATGTAAATATAACTCTTGGCATTAGAGCAGATGACGGTCAGGTTGAAATCACAGAAGGACTAGAAGAAGGGGATAAAATTATCTTGAGTGTAAAAGAACAAAATTAGTATGGTTCCAATTATTGAGGTAAAGAATTTGAGTAAAAAATACGTCAATGAAGATGTGGTTACACCTGTTTTACATAACCTTTCTTTTAAAATAAATAAGGGAGAGTTTTTGGCGATAATGGGTCCGTCAGGTTCTGGAAAATCAACACTAATGCATATTTTAGGTTTTCTTGACCGCTTATCAGAAGGTATGTATTTATTTGAAGGCCGTGATGTAAGTACATTAACCGATGATCAATTAGCGACAATGCGTAGTGATCAGGTTGGTTTTGTATTTCAAGCTTTTAACCTTCTGCCTCGGACTACAGTTCTCGAAAATGTAATGCTTCCTTTGGTGTATTTAAAAATGTCTCAGAAAAAAAGATTGAGTTTAGCCACAGCCTCGCTTAACGCCGTTGGTTTATCACATCGTTTGCAGTATATGACAAACCAGCTTTCAGGCGGTGAAAAACAGAGAGTCGCCATAGCTCGAGCATTGGTTAACGAACCATCTGTAATTTTTGCCGATGAACCAACGGGTAATTTAGATTCTAAATCTGGACTGCAAGTAATGAAAATACTTCAAGATTTAAATAAAGAAGGGCATACGATAATATTGGTAACCCATGAAAGATATACTGCCGAACACGCAAAAAGAATTTTACGAATTAAGGACGGGGTCATCGCCGGTGACGAAACGGTAAATAATCGTCACGATGCTAATGGGGCAACTGAGCTTATTAAATAGAGAAAGATAGCATGAATATTGTTGAAACAACACATTTTGTCTGGCACCTGATCGGTCGCAATAAAATGCGGTCGTTTTTGACCATGCTTGGCATTATTATTGGAATTATGGCGGTGATTGTGATCATGTCTGTTGGAGCCGGCGCCCAGAGTCTTATTATAAATCAGGTCAAAAGCATGGGAACAGATCTAGTTGGAATATTGCCGGGAAAAGCAGATGAAGACGGGCCGCCGGCATCAGTATATGGAATTGTTATTACCACTTTAAAGTACGATGATATTAGAGCGGTAATGTCTGGCAGTTATCCTCATTTGGTATCGGCAGCAGTTTATGTACGCGGCATTGATACTGTTACAGCTGGTGATAGAAAGGCGGAAATTACTTTCGTCGGGACATCAGCTGATTTGCCTAATGTTGAAAATACCACGGTTGCTAATGGAAGATTTTTTGGCTCTGAAGAAGAGAGAGGTGCCGCTCGTGTGGCTATTTTGGGTGACCAGGCATCACGCGAACTTTTTGGAGACGAAGATCCGGTAGGCAGACAAATTAAAATTAAAAAAACGAATTTTAATATTATTGGGGTAATGAAAAAAAGAGGTTCTAGTGGCTTTGAAAATCAGGATAATCAGATATATATTCCTGTTTCAACTGCGCAGAAAATTTTATTGGGCATTGACTATGTGAGTATGGCTCGGATAAAAGTTGATCACGCTGATAATGTTGATGATGCCGTTGAATATATAAAAGTTAAATTACGAGAACGGCATAATATTGATAAGCCGGAAGATGACGATTTTACTGTTCGTTCAATGGCACAAGGTCTTGATGTATTAACAAATATCACCAATGCCCTAAAAATGTTTTTAACCTTTGTGGCTGCTATCGCACTTCTTGTAGGCGGAATCGGTATTATGAACATTATGCTTGCGGCAGTTGAAGAAAGAACTAGAGAAATTGGTTTGAGAAAAGCAGTTGGTGCTAAGAGTTCACATATCATTTCTCAATTTTTAGTTGAAACCGTTATGATTACACTGCTTGGCGGTATCATTGGGATCATTCTCGGAGTTATTATCTCATATTCTGTAGCAAGAATAGCTCAAGGCATGGGCTATAATTGGGATTATATTATTACTGTTCAATCAATTTTACTTGCTTGTTTTGTCTCAATTGGATTAGGCGTTTTGTTTGGTTTATTGCCGGCTAGACGGGCAAGCAGATTAGACCCGATTGAGGCTTTGCGCTACGAATAATTTTATGCTTAAAATGCCCATACAATTAGCATACAGCGCTTTAAAAGCTAAAAAATTACGCTCCTTATTAACTATTCTTGGAATAGGAATTGGAATTGCTGTAGTAATAGCTATTATGGCCGCGGGAAGAGGTTTAAATGCTATGATTTTAGCTGAAATGGAGATGTTTGGGCCAAATACTGTGAATATTGAAGTTAAAGTGCCGAGCACCAAACAGACATCAAGCGAAAATGCCATGGGTATTGCCCAAGGTCTGTCGATCACAAGTTTAAAAGAACAAGACCGTGATGATATTTTAAAACACCCTAACATAAGCGCTGCTTATGGATTTATAATTGGCCAAGAAATCATGTCTTATGCGGGTACTTCAGAAAAAGTAATGATTGCCGGTGAGGGGTATCAGTTTGCGGAAGTTGAGAAATTTTCACTTGAGTCAGGTCGTGTATATACGGAAGAAGAGGAAGAATCGATAGCACAGGTAGTTGTGCTGGGAAATAGTCTGAAGAAAAAATTTTTTGGTGACGATGTGGCCGAAGGAAAGATAATCAGAATCCGCAACAGGTCATTTAGGGTAATTGGTGTCGCGGCTAAGCGAGGTGGGAGTTCTTTTATGGATATGGACAAATTTGTTTATATGCCGGCAAAAACTTTACAAAAAAGATTGCTTGGCGTTGATTACTACACGAACATTTTAGCTAAAATGAAAGAGCGTTCACAAAGTGCTTATACAGTTCTTGATATACAAGAAATAGTTCGTGAAAATCACGACATTACCGACCCTAATAAGGATGATTTTGCCGTTAATACAATGGAGGAGGCAGCTGAGATAGTTAAAACTGTTATTGATGGAGTTATTTTGTTACTAGTGGCTTTGGTTTGTGTTTCCTTGGTGGTAGGAGGTGTTGGAATTATGAACATTATGTATGTGTCTGTTACTGAAAGAGTATTTGAGATTGGTTTACGCAAAGCTGTTGGTGCCACAAAAAAAGATATAATGTGGCAATTTTTAAGTGAAGCCATTATGTTGACCATAGCAGGGAGCATTGCTGGAATTATTCTCGGATCCTTTTTTGCTTTCATAATTTATTGGGCTGCAATAAAAAATAACATTGCTTGGATTTATTCAATTCCTATTTCATCAATAATTTTGTCTATTAGCTTTTCAGCTATTATCGGTCTTATTTTTGGTATTTACCCTGCCAGAAAGGCTTCTCGATATGATCCTATTGTAGCCCTAAGAAAGGAATAGTGAACGCCTTGCCATAGAACCACGTCTCTGTTATTATCAATTAAAGAATGCCATATAAATTAATGGTTATTTTTGCCTTATGGCTGACACCCAAGCAATAAAAGACCGCATAGATATTGTCCAGTTGATTCAAGAATACTTGCCTTTAAAAAAGGCTGGCGCAAACTGGAAAGCCAACTGTCCGTTTCACCATGAAAAATCACCCTCCTTTATGGTGCATCCGGAAAAGCAGATTTGGCATTGTTTTGGTTGCGGAAAGGGCGGTGATATTTTTAGTTTTTTAGAGGAGATGGAAGGTCTTGAGTTTTCTGAATCCTTAAAGATTTTAGCTGATCGAGCAGGGGTTAAACTAGAAAATAATTTTCAAAATGAAATATTAAAGAGCCAAAAAAATCGGATATTTGAAATAAACAATAAAGCAGCTAATTTTTTTCACCGATTTTTAATGGAGATGCCGGCAGCAAAACCAGCCTTAGATTATTTAGAAAAAAAACGTTTATTAAAAGAAAATGATATCAATGAATGGCAGATAGGCTATATACCTGATCAGTGGGATTTATTAACCCAATATATGATCAATAAAGGTTTTGGTATTGATGATCTTGTAGCATCAGGTTTGACAGTTAGGAACGAAGAGCGGCGCAGTCATTATGATCGTTTTCGTGGCAGAATAATGTTTCCGATTTGGGATGTTCATGAAGGAGTTGTCGGTTTTACCGGTAGGCTTCTACATGAAAAAGAAGGATCTGGCGGAAAGTATGTTAATACGCCACAATCGCCAGTTTTTGACAAATCGCGTCTGCTTTATGGATTAAACAAAGCAAAACAGGAAATAAAAAGCAAAGATTTGGCTATTATCGTTGAGGGTCAGATGGATGTGATTGCCTGTCATTCAGTTGGCATGAAAAATGTTATTGCCGCATCAGGGACTGCTTTAACAGATGAGCAGCTAAAATTAATTAAGCGATACACAAATAATTTGGCCGTAGCTTTTGATGCTGACGTTGCCGGCGAAAATGCCGCAAAGCGCGGAGTAGACAATGCCATCATCGCAGGATTAAATGTAAGAATGATTATTATTCCAGAAGGAAAAGGAAAAGACGCTGATGAATGTATAAAAATAGATCCTAAAATTTGGTTTGAAGCAGTCGAAAATTCTAAAGGTATTATGAGTTGGTACTTTTCTAAAGTTTTGACAGGTCTAGATCTGAATAGTCCAAAAAATAAACAGTATGCTGCGGATAGCTTATTAAATGAGATAGCAAAGATTCCTTTTGCAGTTGAGCGAGACGCTTGGATTAGAAAGTTGTCAGAAAAATTAACGGTTGACCCATCTGTGCTGGCGGAGTCTGTAAAAAAATCAGCAATTAAACAAAAACCACAAATCAAAAAGGAGGTGGTTGTGGAGCAAGTTGAAAAAACCGCGATTTCTAGCAGTAAAATCGATTTGCTCTTAAACAAATTTTGGTCGTTAGTTGTAAAAGAGCCGAGAATTTTTGTTTCAATGCATTCGTTTTTAAAACAGGAATTTTTTAGCGAAGAACCTTTTAATGCCCTTTACGATTTTGCTGAAAAGCAATATAATAGTAGCGGTTCGATTAATTTTTCAGATTATGTCATCAAGGGAACATCAAGCGAAAATTTAATTGGAATTCTATTTATGCAGGCGGAGAAAGATTATGCTGATTGGAATTATGATATGCGTTTTAGAGAAGCGGAAATCATTCTAAATGAGATAGAAAAGAGGTGGAAAAGAGGTCTCAGAAATATTTTAAAAGCTGATCTTGGAAAGGCTCAAGAAGCCGGTGATACAGTAAAAGAAAATGAAATTTTAAAAAAAATAATGGAGTTAACAAAATAAGGCCATTATGCCAAAAGCAAAACGAACAACTAAGAAAGTAGCGGTGAAGAAAGCAGTTAAAAAAGCAGCCGTGAAGAAGGGTAAGGTAGTTAAGAAGCCGGTTAGGACAAAGTCAAAAAAGAAAATATTGGCAAAGAATAACTCGGTTAAGGCAAAAAAAACTCGCACTACGGCAACTGCAACTAAACTGCGTAAGAAAATAAAAAAGCCGATTATAAAAATTGAAGAAGTTCTTGAGCCGACCGACACGGATATTTGGAGCCTAGTTGAGAAGGGAAGGAGACGAGGTTTTATTACTGAGATCGAAATGCTATCTGTCTTCAAACGTCCAGAAAGGTATTTAGATTTATATGAGGGTTTTTTAGGTTTGTTAGAAAAAAATGGAGTTACTTTGGTAGAAAGTCAGAGTGGTTTTTTGGGTTCTCACAATGAGCGCAAAGAGCTTCTTAAAGAGTTTCAAGGTGAGCAGCCTGATATGGATTCGCCGTTCGATTTGGGACAAATATCATCAGATTCAATCCAAATGTACTTGAGGGAGATTGGTAAAATTCCACTGTTAACAGGGGAAGAAGAAGTATCTTTAGCTAAAAGAAAGGAAAGAAATGATCGGGCGGCAGAAAGAAAATTAATTGAAGCTAATCTAAGATTGGTTGTGTCAATTGCTAAAAAATTTGTTGGTAAAACATTATCACTACTTGATTTAATACAAGAAGGCAATATCGGCTTATTTAGAGCAGTTAAAAAATTCGATTATCGAAAGGGTTATAAATTTTCAACTTACGCCACTTGGTGGATTCGCCAGGCGATCACCAGGGCGCTGGCTGACCAATCGCGCACCATTCGAATTCCAGTACATATGGTTGAAACGATTAACCGTTTTCAGCAGGTGCAACGACGTCTGTTGCAGGATTTGGGTCGCGATCCAACGCCTGAAGAATTGGCAGCGGAAATGGGTGAAGAAGTTGATAAAATTAATCATATAATAAAAATATCACAGGATACTGTGTCGCTTGAGGTTTCAGTTGGCGACGACGATGACGATTCTTCTTTGCAGGATTTTATTGAAGACATCAAAAACGTATCTCCGGATAGGGCTGCTGGATTAGAAATACTGCGTGATTATGTAAAGGAAGCGATCAGAGATCTTTCTGCTCGTGAACAGAAGATTTTAGAAATGCGTTTTGGCTTATCTGACGGTGTGACTCATACGCTGGAGGAAGTGGGTCAAGAGTTTGGCGTAACGCGCGAACGTATCAGGCAGATTGAAGCTAAAGCATTGGAAAAAATCAAAGACATGGGTATAGTCCAAAAGTTAAGAGATTATTAATTCCATTAAACAAAATTTCGAGGCGGATATTGAAAGTTGGTATTGTCATAATTAAACTAGAGAAATACAGTCAGTCTATTTTATGACGAATTTTTAATCCGATTTTGCTGGTCAAAATCGGATTATTTAACAGGGTAAATATGAAAATAATTTTATCCGGTGGCGGTACATTGGGACCAGTGACGCCGCTTATTGCAATAGCAAATACATATAAACGCAAACATCCATTTGTCGAGTTTCTTTGGGTTGGTACGAAGCATGGACCTGAACGAATATTGGTTGAAAAAGAAGGATTTAAATTTATTGCTATATCATCTGGAAAATTAAGGCGCTATTTTTCAATTCTAAATTTTATAGACATTTTTAGGATTATATCTGCTTACTGGCAATGCCGATATTTGCTCAAAAAAGAAAAGCCAGATTTGCTTATTACAGCTGGGGGTTTTGTTAGTGTACCTCTGCATTTAGCAGCGAAAGCATTAAGGATTCCAACTTGGGTGCATCAACAAGATGCTATAGCAGGTTTGGCAAATAAATTAATGTCAAAAAGCGCTAATTTAGTGACAGTAGCCCTAGAAATAAGTTTAAAATATTTTAATCGCAAAAAGACGCGGTGGATTGGCAATCCAGTACGAAATTTAAACGGACGCGATAAAATACTGTCTTGCGAAAAGTTTAATATTCGAGACAATGAACCGGTGGTATTCGTTGTTGGCGGAGGAACAGGCGCTTCGCGACTCAATTCAATGATAAATGAAGCGTTGTCGTTTTTACCCAAAGAGTGGCACGTTATACATTTGGTAGGTTTGAATCACTCAAAAAATAAATATTTAGAGCTGCAGAAAGTATATCCCAATTATTTTGTTTATGATTTTTTTGTAGAGGAAATGGCAGATGCCTATGCAGTAGCAGATATCGTTGTTGCGCGCGGTGGATTTGGAACACTGACTGAGCTGGCGGCTCTTTCAAAAGCAGCTGTGTTAATTCCCATTTCATCTTCGCACCAGGAAGTCAATGTTTCATTTTTTGCAGATAAAAATGCTGTCATAAAAATTGATGAAATTAATGACAGCGGAGCTAGGCTCGCAGAGGTTATAAAAGAGTTAGCTCATAAATCAGATAAAAGAAATACAATGAGCGAGACACTTCATGATTTATTACCAACTCCAAGCGATGATACCATATGTAACATAATCGATGAACTGGTGACAAAATAAATAATTTATTGTTTAGTCAACCCTTAGCATTGATTTCGTCAGTTTTAAACTGACGATTTTATTTTTTAAATTTTTTGAAGATTTATAACGAATTAGAATATATTCTGGTGAATAACCTAGCCAATATCCATTTTTCTTTTGTTCGAATAGAATATTGCGTGTTTTACCATATAAGTTTCTGATATATTTATCAGAAATTTTTTTTGATTCTTGAATAAGTTTTTTTACCCGCTTAGATTTAATACTGTCTTGTATTTGATCAGAATAATTTGCAGCAATTGTATTTGGACGTTTGGAATAATGAAAAACATGAATTTTTGAAAATCCTATTTTTTTTAAAAAAATTATACTATCAGAAAATTGAGCGTCTGATTCTCCGGGAAAACCGACAATTACATCTGTGGTAAATGAGAAGAGGGGGTTTATTGATTTCAGCCGTTTGACTATAGATAGATATATTTTTATGGTATAGCCCCTGTTCATTCTTTTTAACACCGTATCTGAACCAGATTGAAGCGACAGATGGGCGTGAGGCATTAGGCGAGTATTTTTAAACTTATTTATTAAATCCAGGTCAATTAACCTTGGGTCTAGTGAGCCAAGGCGTATTCTTTCAATTTTTGTATCGCTCAGAATTTTATTAATTAATCCTGCAAAATTAGTATTATTATTCTTATACTGACAAATGTTTACCCCTGTTAACACAATTTCATGAAAGCCTGATTTATATGCATCGTTTATGTTTTTAATTATTTGCTTCAAAGGTCTGCTTTTTGATTTACCGCGATATTGAGGTATAACACAATAAGTGCAATTAAAATTGCAGCCTGTTTGGATTTTGATAAATTTCCTAGTTTTATTTTTTAGATCGTCTTTTTTTGACGGCAGCGTTCGTCTTTCCTCGTGTTTTATTGTTGAAATTTTTTTAATAATATCTCCTGTAGTTTGCGCTATATAATCTATTTCTGGAAGATCGCGATTTTCGAGACAGCCACTTGCAATAACGTAAATACCACGGCGTTTTGTTTGGCGAATGATTTCCCTTGTTGTCTGACTCGCGTTTTGAGTAACAGCGCAGGCGCGAATAATAGACACATCTGCTGGCTTGGCAAAAGGGACTATAGAGTGACCATTCTTTTGTAATATGTCTGCTATTTCGTTTGTTTCAGCCTGATTTAGCTTGCAACCAAGCGTATAGAAAGATATTTTCATAGTGATTAATTATAGCAACTGAATATATTTTTGAAAAGGTTATATTCAAATTTTTTTTAATATTTATAAAGGTTGACAAAATTTAAGTTATCATGTATACTTTTATTCAATGTTAGCTATCATTAGCTAACAGTTATTATTAAAGTGTTGCAATCTTATGATGTACAACAACTTTGACGGGGACGAAGATACAACCCCTACCACTCCTACAGAAGATACTGGCGCTACTATGCCAGAAACCGGCGCTGAAGAAGCTCCTGTTGAAGAAGCTCCTGTTGAAGAAGATTCTCAGGCTTAATAATCAAATTGATTACTGAAAACCGCTTGTAAATATTCAAGCGGTTTTTTGCTGGTCTTGAAAGTGTAATAAAAATCACCAAGGTTGTATAAGATTGTTTGTCGAAATATATTGCCTATCAAAGTCGTAATATGATTCGGTTTTATATCCATATTGCCAAATCATAGGTTAATATTATAAAATATATTATACATCAATTAAATTTTCTCATAAATTTTCATGAAATTTCGAATTTTATTCTTATTTTTTGTCGCAAGTTTTTTGTTTCTTCCAAAGCTTGTTTTTGCCATAGACGATGTCAATGTCTATTTTTTTTGGGGCGATGGTTGTCCTCATTGCGCCAAGGAAGAAGAACTTTTAGATTTTTACAAAAATAAATATCCGTACATTAATGTAATTGATTTTGAAATATATAAAAATTCATCCAATGGTGAAGTGTTAAGGGAAGTCGCCAAAATTCTCAACGCTCGGGTTGATGGTGTGCCTTTTACTGTGGTTGGTGACAAATATTTTATTGGTTATAACGAAACAATCACGCCGAATCAAATTTCAGAAAGAATCGAATATTGTCACACCAATGCATGTCCAGATAGTGTTAATTCTGTTATAAACAATGTGAATGAGGTGCCACCATCTGATAATGAAACAAATGATCCAGACGAAAGCAATGAGACGACAAAAAAAATTATTAAATTACCCATAATTGGTGAGGTTGATACACTAACAGTATCATTGCCGTTAGTTACTATTTTAATTGGCATATTGGACGGTTTTAATCCGTGCGCAATGTGGACGCTTTTATTTTTGATTAGCTTGTTGTTAGGCATGGAAAATAAAAAGCGCATGTGGTTTTTGGGTACAACTTTCATTATTGCGTCAGCTCTTGTTTATTTTACTTTTATGGCGGCATGGTTGAATCTGATCTTGTTTATTGGATTTGTAATCTGGGTGCGTTTATTAATAGGGGCAGTGGCATTATTTGCTGGTATTTTTAATTTAAAAAATTATTTTTTAAAAAAGTCTGATACCTGCGAAGTGACTAATACAGAAAAAAGACAGAAAGTATTTTCTAAATTAAAGGAACTGTCACATGAAAAGAGTTTAATCATTGCTTTTTTTGGAATTATATTACTGGCTTTCGCCGTAAATTTAGTTGAGTTAGTTTGTAGTGCTGGTTTGCCTGCGGTATATACTCAAATACTAGCAATTAATAATTTAAGCGACATACAATATTATTTGTATATTCTATTGTATATTCTGTTTTTCATGATTGACGATCTTATAATATTTATCATAGCCATGCTAACACTTCAAATAACCGGCATTTCTACAAAATACTCGCGTTACTCCAAGCTTATCGGCGGATTATTAATGCTTATCATAGGCGCGCTTCTAATTTTCAAGCCCGAGTGGTTGATGTTTGGATAATTATTAAAATGCTCAACAAAACAATAATCATTATATTTTTCATCGCTTTACTGTTTCCTGCTTCATCGATCGCTCAAGAGGAAGTAGATGATTTGAATTATGAAGAAAAGATTTTTAAAGCCGGGGTGATAAAGGTACTCGAGGAGAAAAATATTGAACGAGCAGACGGTTCAACAGCATTACAGCAAAATTTACTTTTACGTGGTTTTGAAAAAGAGTGGCGCAATAAGGAGGTTACATTTTATGGAATTTCTGATATTGATATGGCTGGTGCGAATAATTATCGTGTCGGCGATACTGTTTTAGTCAGCGAAGTAAAAAATATTGATGGACAAATTGATTATTATATAATTGATTTAGTGCGTACAGGATATTTGTTTTGGCTGGCTGCGATTTTTGTATTAGTTATTGTCATTATTGGTAAAAAGAAAGGGTTTAAGGCGTTATTGAGTCTTGTTGTCAGTTTTATTGTTATTGTAAAATTTATTGTTCCCAACATATTGAATGGAAGCAGTCCGATTGTGGCAGGTGTTTTAGGTTCATTGATAATAATGGCGGTGATTATATATATAACTGAAGGATGGAATAAAAAATCTCATATTTCTATCGCCAGTGTTTTTTTAGCATTAATAATAATATTCTGTTTATCCTCAATTTTTACTTATCTGACCAGGTTAACCGGTCTCGCGGAAGAAGAAGCGGTGTTTTTGTTGGGTTCAAGCGGAGGTCTGATAGATTTTAAGGGGCTCCTACTGGCTGGAATATTAATCGGTGCAGTCGGTGTTTTGGACGATATTATTGTTGGACAAGTTGAATCAGTGAAACAAATTAGTTTAGCCAATCCGAATTTGTCCAAGAGGGAAGTGTTTAAATCTGCTTATGAAGTTGGTAATACTCATTTGGGTGCAATAGTAAACACACTTTTCTTGACTTACACTGGAGCTAGCCTGCCTTTATTGTTGCTTTTTTACATAAATCCAACGGGTACTGTTTCTTTCGGTCAAGTTATAAACAACGAGTTAATTGCCACAGAGATCGTACGGACTTTAGTCGGAAGTATCGGTGTAGCATTAGCCATGCCAATTTCGACTATCCTTGCTGTTACTTATTATAAAAAAACAAGGCAACAAGCCGATTAGTTTATTCTGACAATAAATTAGTCCTTTATTGGTTCTCACCAAACCGACTCTCTAAATAAAATACCCTCGCAAAACGAGAGTATTTTATTTTGTGATCCGGCTGGGATTCGATGGGGCAAGCCCCCTTGAGGAAAACCTCCCGAGGTCAAATCTGCAAATCAACGTATATCACTTTTAGACAAATAACTCTTGAACATACATCCTTTGTGGGTTCTCACCAAACCGACTCTCTAAATAAAATACCCTCGCAAAACGAGAGTGTTTTATTTTGTGATCCGGCTGGGATTCGAACCCAGGACCTTTTCCTTAAAAGGGAACTGCTCTACCAGCTGAGCTACCGGACCGATTAGTAGTTTGTAATTAGTAATTTGTGACGCTAGTATTAAATTTTATATCTTCGTCAATGGATTGGTCAATAGACATTTTACCTGCCAAATGGTACACTATTCTTGTAAAAAAATCAAGTAATTTGTATCAAGCTTATAATAAAGCTCATTTTTAAATATGTTGGATAAGACATTTTTTTCTAAAATTCGCGAAAAATTATTAAATTACTCAAATTATAGGCGAGAACTGATAAAGTTGTCGGGTGACATTGAACAGCAGTCAAAAAAGGCTATTTTTGCCTTTCAGCGGGATGATTTTGAAGGAGGCGATAATTTGTTGCAAGAAGCTGTGGAAAGATTTAAAGAAGCGGACAATATAATCAAGAATGACAATAAGCTAAAAAACGAAGGGTCTTATCGTGCGGCTTTAGAAGAATATACTGAGGCTGCTATTTTTAGACAGTGTCTAAAGGATGAAAAAGTTGGCGGTTTTAAAGACCCGGAGGTTGAAGCGGACATTTATATCACCGGGTTGTGTGATGTGCCGGGAGAGCTTTTAAGATATGCAATCAAATCTGCGACAGAAAAGAATTTTGATAAAGTTAAAAAATGTCATGATATTGCCGAGATGATAATTGTTGAATTAGTCGACATGAATTTGACAGGATATAGTCGTCAGAAATTTGACCAGGCAAAGCAAGCTCTCCATAAGTTAGAGCAGGTTGTCTATGAGGTTAGCTTAAAAGGGTTATGATGAAAATTTTAAAGAGTTTTTACCATTATTTTATTGCTGTTTTTTCAGCATGGATAAATGGTTGTCCCTCAAAAGAATTAATTGTAGTCGGTGTTACAGGGACAAAAGGAAAGTCATCGACCTGCCGGTTTGTTGCTTCAGCGCTCCAAGCTGGAGGTCATAAAGTCGGACTGCTTTCAACAGTTGAATTTCAAATTGCAGACAAGCGAGAGTTAAATCGACAAAAAATGACCATGCTTGGACGCGGTCATATTCAGTCAATGTTAAAAAAGATGGTTGAAGCTGGTTGTCGTTATGCAGTAATTGAAACTTCTTCAGAAGGAATCTTGCAACACAGACATGTTGGTATTGATTATGATATATGCGTTTTTACAAATTTAGGTTCAGAACATTCAGAGCGTCACGGAGGTTTCGCAAATTTACGTCGTGATAAGGCAAAGATATTTACCGGCCTAAGCAAAAGAAAAAATAAAATAATTGACAATAAGGAAGTAAAAAAGATAATCATTGCTAATGGTGATGATGAAAATTTTCAGTATTTTTTAAACAATAAATCAGATGAAAAATGGGTATATTGTTTTAAAAATATCGCTGCGCCACAGCATACTAAATTAATAACAGCACAGATTGAAGGCGAAACAGAAAATGGTTTTGATATAAAATTGGCTGGCGGTAAGATTTTTTCTGTAAAAATTCCTGGCTCATTTAACGGCTACAATGCATTAGCCGCAATAGCCGTTGCTCGGTCGCAAGGAATAGAGGATGAAATGTTAGCTAACGGCATATCATCGGTTAAATCAATCGAGGGAAGAATGGAATTTATAAATGAAGGACAACCATTTAAGGTTGTTGTTGATTACGCCCACGAACCGATGAGTTTGAAAGAATTATTTTCTAGTTTACGTAAGATAGTTGGGCAAGAACACAAAGTTTTAGGAGTAATCGGCTCTGATGGAGGCGGTCGGGATAAAGGTAAGCGCAGTTTAATGGGCGAAATTGCCGGGCGTTTATGCGATGTTGTAATAATCACTGATGTTAATTGTTTTGATGAAGATCCGACTGAAATCGCAGAGATGTTGGCGTTTGGGGCGCGGCAAGCCGGCAAGATTGACAATAAAAATCTCTTTATTGAAGTCGATCGTCGTAAGGGTATTGAAAAAGCGATTAGCTTACTAGAGGCTGGAGACGTGGCAGCTATAACAGCCAAAGGAACAGAACCGTGCATTGTCGCTAAGGGAAAAAAGATTCCATGGGACGATCGTCAGGTCGCCAGAGAGATTTTAAACAAAAATGGTTACAGGAGTGTGTATGTCGCTAAATAAAAAAATTCAATGGCGTGACAAAGAAAATGTTATTGAGATCGTTAAGCCGTCAATGTTTAAATTTTTTTGGCATCATGTCTTGGTGTTATTAATCTTGTTTACTCTTTCTTTCTTCTCTTTTTGGCTCATTCGACAGGGCTTGTATGGGTTAATTGTTGCTTCTACCAGTATTGTTGCTTCTCTGGCACTTTTGATAGATGCTAGAAATCGTCGTAATGCAAATTATTGGATTTTAACAAACGAACGCTTGATTGATGTTGAACGGCACGGTATTTTTTCCGATACGGTCAGTTCAATTGATTATGAAAATATTGTTGATGTTCATATTAGACGTCGAGGTTTTAATTCACGCTTGTTTGGTTTGGGAGATTTAGTAGCAGATACTGAAAGCGAAGATTACGCCGTATCTCTGTCTAGTGTTCGACATCCTCAAATTATTTTGGAGTGGATTATGCAACTCTCACGAGAGAGCGGTGAAAGCAGGGATTTTCAAAATACAAAGATATTACTGAAGCATTTTTATAAATCAATTCCGCGTTTGTCTGAAATAGATATCATTGAAATAAAAAATCGTCTAGATAATAGGCTTGGCAAGGACGATGAAAATATTTAAATTGTTAATATGGCTCAGAGAGAAGAAAATAAATGGACCGCTTTTTTTATCTCGCGCTGGTTTTTGATGATAGTTTTTTTGGCAATATGTTTTATTGGTTTTGCAATTCTGCGTTCTTATTTTCAAGAATACCAGATTAGAGAAGAGGTTAACCGGTTAAAAAATGAAGCTTCTGAACTGGAAGCAAAGAAAATTGAGACTTTAGAAATTTTAAAATTTGTACAATCTCCTGAATTTGTTGAAGAAAAAGCACGAACTGAGTTTAATATGCAAAAAGAAGGGGAGCGCCTGGTAATCATTAAAGGCGATTCTTCAGAAGTTTTAAGCGTTGGACAACCCGAGGATAAAATGCTAGAATCTAACATGCTTTCCAATCCAATTAAATGGTGGAATTTATTTATTGGCAAATAATTTATTATGGAAAATATACATTCTAACACTATGGAGGAAAAAACATCATCCCGCAAATCAGGGGACAAGGAGTCGCGTAATTCCCAAATGTTTTTGATCGGTTTAGCTGGATTTTTGGGGGTAATTGTAATTGCCTTTGCCGTGTTTGGCGTGGTGCGTGTTTATGTTCAAGCAGCGACAGACAATGTGACTGGTTTTGTTTCAACTGTACTTCGACTGCCTTTAGCAAAGGTTGATGGGCAGACTATTTTATACAGTGAATATTTAAGCGATCTAAAAGCTATTCATAGATTAAGTGAATATGATAAAAAAGCGGGAGGGATGGCCGGTAGTTTGACAGAAGAACAGATGTCAGACCAGGTTGTTTGGCGTTTGGCAAATAATGTATTTATAAACGAATTAGCTCGAGTATACGGTGTTACTGTAACAGATGAACAGATTGAAACCACAAAACAAATGATGTTAGACCAGTTTGCTTCTCCTGAAGAAGCCGAAAGTGAACTCCTTGATCGTTATGGTTGGACTTTAAGAGCTTATGAACAGAAAGTAATTAGACCATTTTTATTACAGCAGAATTTGGCTGAGAAATTAGATACAAATCCAGATTTATTAGCAGAGGCTAGAAATAAAGCTCAAGCTTTATTAACAGAGATAAAAAATGGAGCGGATTTTGAAGAGATGGCAAAGAAATACGGGGAGGATAGCACGGCCGAAAAAGGTGGAGATTTAGGTTGGTTTTCAAAAGGGGATATGGTGCCTCAGTTTGAAACAGCGGCTTTTGCTTTAGCAAAAGGCGAACTAAGTGAAGAAGTTGTTGAATCTCCTTTTGGTTATCACATAATAAGAGTCGACGATAAGCGCACTGAGCCAATTGAAGATGAGTCAGGCAAAAAAGTGGATACTGAACAAGTTCGTGCTCGGCATATCATTTTTCTATTTCCGTCATTAGAGCAAAGTTTAGACAAGGTAATTCGTGGCGCAAAAATTAGCTGGTATGTAAATAAAATAAATAATCCGGTTGAGCAAAGCCTGAACCAAGAGTAATAATAAAATGGGCGGGTTATACAACCCGCCTTTTTTAAGCGGGCGTAGTATAATGGTAGTATGCGACCTTCCCAAGGTTGAGGCGTGGGTTCGATTCCCATCGTCCGCTCGTGGTGACGGGTTAGACGATCTGCACTGGAGAGATGTGCAACGTCTTATTCATATTTTACTTATCCTGTTCAGCATGCCGAGATATCCCCAGTAGCAGACTTTGCGGGTCGTTAGGGGATAAACTCAGCTGTATTACGCCGACCTAGCTCAACGGTAGAGCAACGGTATCGTAAACCGTAGGTTGCGGGTTCAAGTCCCGCGGTCGGCTCAAATAAAAAAAACTGGTTGTATTATTAAAAATTTATACACAATTTTGTTGTTTTAATGTTTTGTTTAATTATAATTTAGTGTTATAATGACAACAGGATTTTTATGATAAAACTTGAAGCTGTAAGTAAAATATATAGTCGTGATTCAATCGGTCTGCGCGATGTAAACCTGTATGTTGAGCCGGGTGAGTTTTTATCTATTGTTGGCCAAAGCGGCACTGGTAAATCCACTTTAGTCAAGTTATTAATAGCCGAGGAAAGACCAACAAAAGGCAGTATTATGATAGGTGATTGGGATATTACCGATATCGGTTCGAGTGATATTCCGTTTTTGCGCCGCCAGATTGGCGTTATATTTCAGGATTTTAAACTACTGCACAAAAAAACTGTTTATGAAAATGTTTCATTTGCCCTTGAGGTTGCCGGTGAGCCGTCGAATAGAATAAAAAAAGTAGTACCTCAGGTGCTTGATATTGTGGGATTGGCAGATAAAGTACATAGATATCCTCTGCAATTGTCTGGAGGCGAACAACAGCGAGTCGCAATTGCCAGATCACTCGCTCATCGTCCGAAAATTATGATTGCAGATGAACCAACAGGTAACCTAGATTCTTTAAATACGATAGAAATTATTGAAATTTTAAAAAAGGTTAATGAATTTGGGACAACTGTGCTTTTAGCTACTCACAATCGCGAAATCGTAAATGATTTACGCCGACGTGTTGTTACCTTGCGCAACGGTGAAATTGTTTCAGATGAGCGAGAAGGAAAATATCGCTTATGAATTCTTTTTGGAGAGTTTTAAAATTCGCTCTTCAGGATCTCGGACGTAATATCGGTCTGTCTTTTATGACTGTCTTGATTTTAGTTTTAATGCTTTTGTCAGTGAATATTTTATGGCTGGTTGATGTTGTTACCAAGGAAGCAGTAGGTTTAGTAAAAAGTCAAATTAATGTTAGTCTATATTTTAAGCCTGAGACCACCGATAATGAAGTTGGTGAGTTAAAAAAATATATCGGACAGTTTGCGGAAGTAACCTCAATTAACATGCTTTCACGCGAGGATGTCTTAGTGTCATTTGAGGAAAGGCACAAGTTGAGCGAAGATGTTTTGTCAGCCCTTAATGAACTTGGAGACAACCCTTTTGGTCCGACATTAATAATAAGAACTAGAGAGCCGGAAGATTATAAAAAAGTACTTTCAGCTTTGGATGTGCCTGAATACGAAAACATGATAGAAGCAAAAAGTTTTGAAGGACACGAGGAGGGGATCGAAAAAATTCAGGCAATCACTAACAGAATTGAAAAACTTGGTTTTGGCTTGTCTGTGTTGTTTGCCATTATTTCATTTTTAATTATTTTTAACACCATTCGAGTGGCCATTTATACCCATCGAATTGAAATAAGCATTAAGAGATTAGTTGGCGCTAGTAATTGGTTTATAAGAGGGCCTTATGTAGTTGAATCGATAATTTTTACTATTTTAAGTATTGGCATTACTGTTTTAATAATATATTTAGGTTTGCACCTGATTGATCCATATTTAGCGATAGTATTTCCAAACCAGTTTAGCTTGACAAATTATTATAATTCTAATATTCTCACACTGTTCGGAGTGCAAGCTTTGGCTGTTTTAGGACTGACAACGATTTCTAGCTTGTTAGCCATGAGAAAACAGCTAAAAGTTTAGTATTCCGGGGTCGTCTAAAGGTAGGACGAGAGCCTTTGAAGCTCTATATCTTGGTTCGATTCCAAGCCCCGGAACGTGCGGCACGTGCCGCTTTTCTTTTTTTCACAAAAAATACACAAGGAGGGCAAAAAATGAAAAAAGAAAAAAAGAAGATAAAAAAATCAGGGGGGAAACATATTGGCAAGAAAGAAAAATTGTTTGAGCTGGAAAGAGCAGTGTCTGAAATAAGTCGTTTTACCAGTCAAGCCAAGGATTCACTGAATGGTTATGCGAATAGCTTCAGTGAGTTGGTAGCATTGCTGGATGTAATTGGAGCAGAGTGTGCAAATATCATCGTTCAAATTCATGATGCCAGAATTAAGAGGGGGGGTCGTGTAAAATATTCCGGTATTAATCGGCTGATTGATCAGCTGAACGATGTTAGTCTTTGTTCAAACGACCGCTGTGACCCAGATCAGCTTTCTCATGTTAGTTCCGAGTTGATCTGGGTAGAAGACCAGGCCTCAACTTTCCGCGGTCACCTGAATCGCAGACTTTCTGTGTTAGATGTTATTCTTGTGGACATGTAGCCTCCCCGACCTGTTTCTTCTGCACCTTATTTATACATAACCGGGTTTATCCCGGTTTTGTTATTGATAAAATTGATGATATAATTAAGTTGTTATAAATATGCCATATATAAATATCGCTAAATTTGGGCGACGTTTTAAGGTTAATCCAGGAAAAACAGCTTTTGAAAGTGTTTCAAATGAAATTTTTAAATTCAGAGAGTATCGCGCCGCTGAACCGTATATCATCAACGCAAAAAGATTAATTATCGATGTAGGAGCGCACATTGGGCTTTTTTCGCTTTATTGTAATGCATTAAATAGCAAAGTTAAGATAATTGCAGTAGAGCCAGAAAATGAAAATTACAAAATTTTAAAGGAAAATTTATTGGTTAACAACATATCTAGCATTAAGACTCTTAAATGTGCACTTTCTTTAGAAAATGGTTTTGGAAATTTTTTGGTATCAAAAGATAGTCATAATCATAGATTGATATTTTCCGCTGATAAATCGCTTACTGAAAATTCTGGTAAAATTATAAAAGTCAAAACAATTACCTTGGAGAATTTATTGGAGGATTGTAGTGAAAATATGATCGATGTATTAAAAATGGACATAGAAGGCGCTGAAAATCACATAATATCGGCATGGCCAAAAAAAGTATTTAAAAAAATTTCATCAATGATTTTTGAGTATCATGACTTTAAAAAGAATCAACACAGAAATCTTGAAGAGATAATGCGTAAAAACGGTTTTAGCGTGCAGACATATCCTTCAAAATTTGATAAAAATATGGGTTTCATTTTAGCAATCAATAAAAAAGTAAGGAGGAATATATATGACAAATAAAGCTTGGATCATAACAGTCGACATGGGCTATGGCCATCAACGCGCTACATATCCTTTGCGCAAACTATCGCCCACCGGCAAAGTTATCAACGCCAATAATTATCAGGGCATACCGCGCCGTGATTTAAGGGTTTGGCGTAACTCAAGAAGATTTTATGAGTTTGTTTCCCGGCTAACAAATATTCCCATTATTGGCCAGCAGATTTTTAATGTTTATGATAAGTTTCAGGCGATACCTGATTTTTATCCGCGTCGTGATTTATCTAAACCAATTTTTCAGGTTAGTCAAATGTATCGTTTTATTAAAAATGGTTGGGGAAAAGATTTGATAAATTTTTTAAATCAAGAGGACATACCTCTTATCACCTCTTTTTTTGCCGTTTCATTCTTTGCGGAAGAGCACGGCTTCAAGAATGAAATTTACACTATTGTTTGTGATTCAGATATAAGTCGTGCTTGGGTACCGCTTCATCCGGAGCGTAGTCGTATTAAATATTTAGCACCATGTCGTAGAGTTGTTGAGAGGTTGAAATTATATGGAGTAAAGAGTGAGAATATATTTTTAACTGGATTTCCATTGCCTGAAGAAAATCTCGGTGGTCATAACTTGAAGCGGTTGCGTTCTGATTTGGCTGAGCGCTTGGTAAATTTAGATCCAGAGAAGCACTATAGAAAAAAATATTCTGAAACGATAAAACAATTTCTAAAGGAAATTAAAATTGACGCGCGACATAAACATCCGTTTACGGTAACTTTTGCTGTTGGTGGCGCTGGCGCACAACGAGGTTTGGCTGATGGAATTCTTTTGAGTTTAAAAAAGAAGATTTTAGACAATCAAATAAATTTTGTATTAGTAGCTGGAACGCGCAATGATGCATACAGTTATTTTTATAAGAGAATAAAAGAACTTGGCATGAAAAAAGCTTTTGAAAGAAATTTAGATATAATTTTTGAATTTCATAAAGAAGATTATTTTAAACGGTTTAATGAGTGTTTGAGGCATACTGATATTCTTTGGACAAAACCGAGTGAATTGGTTTTTTATAGCGCATTAGGCCTTCCCATTATCACTGCTCCTCCAATCGGTTCGCAGGAAAAATTTAATAAAACATGGTTGAAGACTGTCGGTGCTGGTATATTCCAAGATGATCATCGACACACAAATGAGTGGTTGTATGACTGGGTCTCTTCCGGTTGGTTAGCTGAGGCAGCTATGAGCGGTTTTCTTGATGGCCGTCAATTTGGAGTAGAAAATATATGTGACGTTGTTTTTCGTGGAGTTAAAAAACCTGATGAAGATGATGTTTTGACAGAGTTTTAAGAAGACAAAACACTCGCCGTTTGGCGGGTGTTATTATTTTTATAAAAAAATACCCCTGTCTTTTGCTTGTTAAGCTTTAGACAGGGGTTTCTAGAAAAAGGTTCCTCTCCGTTGTCGGTCTTACGCCTGCACCGTTTCATAGTACACCTCCTTTATGTCGACCGTGTGATCGACATATGTTAATTTTATTACTTCCGAGCCGGGGAAGATACAATCGATCGTTTTAACAATTGATTGGATGTCGAACTTACTACAGGAGTGCAGAAGAATGACAAAGTATCCGTTATGTCCTAGCTCAGGCCAAGTATCTATAGATAGAATTGATTCAATCAGCGGCTGGTTAATCGAGTACGATTTTATACCAGGAATTCCGCAGGGTAAAGAATCAACACGCGGCATTCCGACAGGTCTCATATTTATTGAGTCAATAAGCCTGTCGGAAAAACGCTTTAATACATCCGGGTTTGTAATCAGGTTTCTGTTTGGCGACCGGATTGTTACTAGGCAGAGATAGGACGGTAATACTTTTTTGACGACACGTTGTTCTCTCTTTTTTTTGTTTTTCACCGTAACTCTCCTTTTTTAAAGAACCTCTTCTTCGTTTTTTTAGGAATATTTTACAATAAAATTTTGTTTAGAGATAGCATATTCATTATATCTTGTCAAGTAATAGGCCTAAATAAAACCGCTTTTTTAATTAGATAATGACATAAAAAACCCCGCTAAGAAATAGCGGGGTTGGGGTAGGCAAACAAACACGTCAAATTAAGCGGTGGGTAGGGCAAGCCATTTTTGCCGATAACTGTCAGCATAGGAATGAAGCCGCAAGCGGCAGTTTTCATAGTATGCCTTTGCTCCGGCGCGAAAATCAGGATCGAGAGAGTGGTAGATTTTAGTTGCTTTTTTGATAGTCTGCCTCTCCAAACGCGACAATTTTTTCAGGCACTTATTGGCATCACCTTGCAGAGCAGACGCGCGTCTTTTAAATCGCTTGATTAGAGACTCAACTTGCACAGGATAGCGATGAGCATCGACAGCTGCTTGCGTGATTTTTTTGAAGTGGGCGAATTGGATCGCTTGTCTGAGCGCTTCACTTGTTTTTAAGGGTGCGCTAATAAGAGTGCGTGCAATATACTTGATGAAGTACCAATCAGGCCGCTTGAAGATGTTCAGGATTATTATTTTCGCCGCAGCAATTAGAACTTTGTAATTTATGTTAATCTTGCGGTAGCGGCGAGACAGCCTCTGTCTTAAGGTGCGACAGCGGTCATAATAATTGCGCGAAGAATAGAGTTGTTGGAGCAGCTCAACATAGCCTTCAATCAGTATCCGCTCATCAAGTTTGGGGTCAAAATTGAACTCAAACCGATGAACGTTATTGCCTGATGTTTCAGCTCTTATTCTTCCTTCAGAAGCAAGGCGCTTGTAGAGTAAGGTATTTCGAAAAGCAGTCAAAAGACCAGCCATGGCAATAACGATTCCATTTTTTTGGATGAAGGAGAAGAGCTCGTTAAATACTGAGGGCTTATCCTCGTCGTTGCCGATAATAAAGCCACCAGTAACTTCAAGCCCAGCCTGCTGGAGAATTTTTACTTTTTCGCCAAGATCGCCCTTATTTTGTTTTTTTCCCATTTGGTTCAGCACATCAGGGTTAACTGATTCTATACCAACGAATACCTCCTGAAAACCGGCGTAAACCATGTTTTCCCTGATATCGCGCATATTTTCATTTGCGAGATCGAGACTGGCCTCTGTGTAGAACGAAAAGGGGTAGTTGTGTCGGTTTTGCCATTCGGCAATCGATGGCAGAAGTTCACGAACTTTCAATTTATTTCCGATGAAGTTATCATCTTCCATAAAAATTGAGCCACGCCAGCCAGCCTTATAGATCTCGTCTAGTTCGCTATTTATTTGAGCAGGTGTTTTGGTCCGAGAAATGTGGCCGAAAAGCGCAGTTATATCACAGAATTCACAGTTGAAAGGGCATCCTCTGGAAAACTGCATTGTCATTGATGAGTACTGCGACAAGTCAACCAAATCCCAGCGGGGGACAGGCGAATACGACATTAGCGGTTTGCCCTCACGCGTCAATACTACATTTGAGCGGGGGTGAACGCTTTTTTCGTCGTAGATTTGTTCAGCGCAACCATTCAGCCAATCTGTAATAAATGGCTCAAGAGTTAATTCTGCTTCGCCCAGAATAAGATGATCGGCTCTCGTTTGCAGTACTTCTTCTTTGTAAGAAGTTGGGTAAGGACCGCCGACAACAACGGTTTTACCGTGACATTTTGCTCGCTCAATAGTTTCACGAAACGATTTCCTTTGAGCTACCATGGCAGATATCATAACCATATCAACTTGTTCAAGGTCGCTATCCGATAATGGTTTGATATTTAGGTCAGCGATCGGCAATATGTCGAAATATTCTTTTGGAAGCATGGCAGCAACTGTTACTAGGCCAGTCGGTGGCATTATTGCCCCAAGTCCGAGCAGTTTCATCGATTCACTGAAGCTCCAGAACGATGGTGGAAATGACGGGTAAACCATCAGCACTTTTGTTTTTTTTCTTTTGATAACCATATTCTTCACCCTTGTATCCTTTTTTGGTGTTTGTTTTGTAAAAGAACAATTTGTTTTATATTAACTCATTAATCCGTATATTTCAAATGCTTCAATAATTGGTATGTTTTTAGATAATGTTTATCGGTTATAATTACTTATTTATTATTATTACAATTTTAATTCGTGAACTTTACTCGACAAGTGAAAAATCCCGTTTTTATTCCTTGCCGTTCGAATCATCACCACGAAACAAAATAAAATAGCATGGGATAAATCCATGCTATTTTATTTGCTCCGGGGGTGGGATTTACCCCTCCGCTTCGCTCTCGGGGTATAAACTTCTCATCCCGCATCCTCAGAATATATTAAAAACACCACCGCAAGGGTGGTGTTTTTAATATGCTCCGGGGGTGGGCGCTTCGCTATTAGGGATTCGGCTTCGACTAAAATTTTCTTCCGAAAATTTTGTCTAGCCACCGCCTCGCGGTCGCGCCTCCCAGCAAAGTCGGCGCGACATCGCTCCGGCGTTCTCATCCCACACGCGACCAAAGCAGTTTGGTCGCTCCCCGTCGCTCACTCAAAAACAAGCCTTGCAGGCTTGTTTTTTCATTCGCTCCGGGGGTGGGATTCGAACCCACGACCAATTGGTTAACAGCCAACTGCGCTACCGCTGCGCTACCCCGGAATATATTTTGAAACAAGCGTTAAAATTATACAGCTATATACAACCCAATGTCAATATATTTTTGACTTTATAATACTGATATGGTAGCATAATATAGTAAAATTGAGAGAGCTTAATTCAAATAAGCTTTATTTTTATGGAAAAAAATACTAACCCAAGTATTTGGGGAAGAGTAATATTTTTTGTTTTTTTAGCAGTGGTATTAACAGCCTTTTATTTTTTTAGTCGGCCAGACACTGTCGTAGAACCAGAAAATCAAGAGGAAACTGTTAATAAAATTGGCGGTCAGATCGCCCTGGTTGAGGGTGCGGTTGAATATAAATCTGCTGACGGAGAATGGAAAAGAGCGAATATTGGTTTAGCGTTGAGTGAGGGAGATTCAATGGAAGTTGTCGGTGATGGTCGAGCTATTTTAAATCTCGATGATGGTAGTGCGATTAGACTAAATGCTAATAGCGGAATTACGCTATCATCTTTAAATTCTACAAATTTTGTTATTTTAAACGATAAAGGCCAGGTTTACACACGAGTTGCTGAATTAAATAATAGGTCATTTGAAGTGATGGTTGAAAATATTAGTTATCAGTCAGTCGGTACCGCTTACAAAACGGTCAATACGGAAAACAAGAAAGGTGTGGAGGTTTATGACAGTAAAGTCAAGGTGCTTGGATCAGATGAAAAAGAAGTATTAGTCGAGGCAGGTAGTAAATATTATTCAGTTAATGCCGAAGATAAAAACGCTGAAAATCGAGTGGCTAAAATAACCACTAGTGATAATAATGATGCCTTTGTTAAGTGGAATTTAAATTTGGATAAATCATTAATAACGGATGAGGAAAATAATACCGATAATAAAACTGAAACATCGGTAAAGACAACGAAACCAGTGGAAACCGTAAAAACACCGGTTGTTTCGGGTGCAGTTAACTCCATTAGTCTTAAATCGACCGGCGGTGCAAGTATTTCGTGGGTTATCAACGGATATTCTTCGCAGGGTTATAAAGTGGTTTGGTCAAAAAATGCACATCCGACATATCCGACGAGATCAGGTGATAAATATCTTTATTATACAAATCCTGATCAAAAAAATTCTTCGCTTGAAGCTTTTTCTGGCAGTGGCAGTTATTATGTAAGAGTCTGTGAGTATTTGGGGGGAAAATGCGGAGTTTACTCTAATGAGATAAAAGTTCAACTAGCAGTAACAGATCAGCGTGTTTCAAATATTTCGCTTTCTTATCTCGGTGAAGGTATGGTTAAATGGAATACTACAGGAGAATCATCTCAGGGATTTAAATTGGTCTGGTCTAAAAAAACAGGTCCTACATACCCGCTGAGAACAGGCGATACTTATTTATATTTTACTGACCCTAAGCAAAGCACGGCATCAGTAAGTGCTTTTGACGGCAGTGGTGTTTATTTTGTAAGAGTTTGTGAGTACTTAGGCGGTACTTGTGGCGTGTATTCCAATGAAATTCAGATATCTCTTTAAAAATATGAAAATAGAAAGAAATAAGATTATTGAAGTTGGTGCGATTGCTATTCTTGTTGCTATATTTTTAAGCTTTGTTTTATTTGCACGGCCGAAGTCGTCAGAAAATGCGCCTGATCAGATCCTAGTGAATTTAGAAGAAAATATTCTAACCACATCAACCGATATTACAGCAACAAGTACGACCAGTACTGAAAATAAAAATGGAACGGTCAAGAAAACAACACCGACAAAAACAACTGCGCCTGGGGCAGTGACTCAATCCTATGCTGACGCATTAAAACAATACAGCGCTTCGGGTTATCGTTTTCAATTTGTTAATTGCAGAGCCACACCCGGAGTATTAACTATAAAAAAGGGTGCTAGCTTTATGCTTGACAATCGCGACAATAAAGCACATAGAATTAAAGTAGGAGCCAGTACTTATAACATCGGGGCCTATAGTTTCGTTATAGCAACCGCGAAAACAGTAGGCTTGAATTATATAGTGTGTGATGATGCGGGATCTGGCAGACTGCAAGTAGAACCATAAATAAAAAACCCCGGCGCAAGGACGGGGTTTTTTTAATATTTTATCTTCCTTTTTTCAGTTAACTTCTTGGTTTTTGAGCGTAACTTTTTGCCCATTTTTGTATTTTTTTTGGCATGCTTGATCCTTGCCTTAAGGGCGCTATTCATAAAATGTATGATTAATATTTATTGTTCAGGCAGTATATCATAATAATTAAAATTTGGCAAGTTATTAAGTCTATTATGATAGTTGATGGTTGTGGTATAATATTTTTTATATGAGTATATTTCAGGCAATAATCTTAGGTCTTGTTGAAGGTATAAGCGAATTTTTACCGATTTCATCAACGGGCCATTTAATATTGGTATCAGATCTACTTGGTATTAAAAGTTCAGATTTTTTATCTAGTTTTGAAATTTTTATTCAACTAGGAGCTATTTGTTCTGTAATTGTTTTATACTTCAAGCGCGTTTTAAATAACAAAAAAATATTTTTAACCGTGGGAGTTGCTTTCGTTCCAGCAGCAATAGTTGGTTTATTGCTATACAACGTTATTAAAACATATTTTTTAACAAGTTCCATCATTGTTCTTTATGCTTTATTTTTAGGTGGAATAGCATTGATAATTTTTGAATTAATGCATAAAGAAAAAAAAGAAGAATTGCATGAAATAGAGGATATATCCTATAAACAAGCCGTCGCAATTGGTATATTTCAGTGCTTTGCCGTTGTACCGGGAGTTTCGCGCTCTGCAGCCACTATATTAGGCGGTCTGATTGTAGGTCTAAAACGAAAGACAATAGTTGAGTTTTCTTTTCTATTAGCAGTCCCAACAATGCTAGCAGCAACTGCTTTAGATTTAACAAAATCCAGCTATTATTTTAATATTTATCAATGGCTCATGCTCGGGGTTGGTTTTTTGGTTTCATTTGTAGTGGCCTATATATCCGTAAAGTTTTTATTGAAATTTGTTCAAAATCATACATTTATTCCGTTCGGTATTTATAGAATTGTCGTCGCTCTAATATTCTGGCTTATTCTATTGAATTAATTTATTTTATTTGATAGTATTTTACTATCATTTATATGAATTTAGATTATGAAAGTACGAGAAATAATGGATAAAAATTTTATTGCAATTAAAAAAGGAACTCCGTATTCTGAGGTTTTTAAGATATTATATAAAAACGACATTAGCGGTGCTCCAGTTGTTGATGACAATAATCATATTATAGGCATTGTATCTGAAAAGGATTTGTTTAGGGTTCTGTTTCCTTTTTATACAAGCTACTTTAACAATCCAGAGCTTTACGTTGATTATGAAGAGCGTGAAAATAAGGTAGATGAAATAAAAAATCATAAAATTGAAATTTTTATGTGTCGAGATTTTGTTCACATCCACCCCGACGATCCGGTTTTGCGAGCAGGAGCTTTGATGTTGGCCAAACATATTAGCCGTCTGCCGGTTGTTGAAAATGGTAAATTGGTTGGTATGATATGGCGACGTGATATTTATCGAACAATATTAAAAAGAAAACTTTTGAATCAAGAATCATTATGAATGAGGAAAAAAAAGGGCTAACACCCAGAAATGTGGACTATAGCCAGTGGTACTTAGATGTCATCACTGCTGCTGATATGGCGGATTATTCACCGGTCAAAGGTTGTATGGTAATTAAACCTTGGGGATATGCAATTTGGGAAAATATTCAAAAGGCATTAGATAGTAAATTTAAAGAAAAGGGTGTCAAAAACGCGTATTTCCCATTATTGATTCCCCAACATTTTTTAAACAAAGAAGCTGAGCATGTTGAAGGCTTTGCTCCTGAGTGCGCTGTGGTTACGGAGGCGGGAGGCGAGAAGCTTGAGGAGCCGTTAGTAATCAGACCTACATCAGAAACAATCATGTATGACATGTACGCAAAGTGGATAAATTCATATCGCGATTTGCCATTATTAATAAATCAGTGGGCAAACGTTGTTAGGTGGGAACTAAGGACCCGTCTATTCTTACGCACTACCGAATTTTTATGGCAAGAAGGTCATACTGCGCATTCGACCGCCGTTGAGGCTGATGCGTTTGCGCGCACCATGCTCGATGTTTACAGAGATTTTGCAGAAAATTATATGGCCATGTCAGTTCTGACTGGTGTTAAAAGCGACGCTGAACGTTTTGCTGGTGCCGTGCGTACCTATTCAATTGAGGCAATGATGCAGGACGGTAAAGCTTTGCAAGCTGGGACTTCGCATTTTCTTGGTGATAATTTTGCCAAGGCATTCAATGTTAAATTTCTTAGTGAAAAAAATAAAGAGGAATACGTTTGGCAGACAAGCTGGGGTGTTTCGACACGTTTAATCGGAGCGCTAATTATGGCACACAGTGATGATAAGGGGTTGGTATTACCACCTGCTTTAGCGCCACTTCATGTGATTATTGTCACTATAGATACATCTCCGGAAACAATAATGGCAGCAAAAAGCCTGTGTGAGCGTTTAAAAAAATCTGGACTATCAGTTGAAGTCGATATGAGAGAAAACATGAGACCTGGTGCAAAATTTTTCGAGTGGGAAAAGAAAGGTGTTCCTGTGCGAATTGAAATCGGACCGAAAGATCTTAAAAATAAGCAATATATTGCCGTACGACGTGATAGCGGTGAAAAAATACCAGTAAAAATTAGTCCAAAAGATATCGATAAAATAAATGCTATTTTGAAAGATATTCAACACGTTCTGTTGTCAAAGTCGAGAGACTTTAGAGAAAAACACACACACGATATCGATGATTATAAGAATTTTGTCAAACTTATTGAGTCTCAGCCTGGTTTTTATCGCACTTTTTGGTGCGGCGACGCTTCTTGTGAAAAAGAAATTAAAGCAGAAACAAAAGCAACAATACGATCCCTTCCGTTTGATGAAAAACCGGCAACAGGCAGGTGTTTGTATTGCGGCAAGGAATCTTCCCAGAGAGTCATATTTGCGCGCGCCTATTAAGAATTATGAATGTCATTGTTCATGTAGATGAAATTTTCCTTAAAGGAAAGAATCAAGCGTTATTTGTAAAAAAGCTGGCAGATAACATCCGCCAGCTTTTTAAAGGCTCAACTGTTCGAAGAATAGAAGGAGGTTTTTTGGTAAAAAATTTAACGGAAGATGATTATAAACATTTTGCATTATTGCCCGGCGTAGCGAAATTTGCCCCCGTTATGGAGTCGCGCTCAAGCATTGAATGCATGAAAAAAACTCTTAATAAATTGCAAATATCACCCACAATCAAGACATTCCGTATTTCTACTAACCGGGCAAATAAGAAATTTAATTTGAATTCAAATGAAATAAATGTTGAGCTCGGTAACTATATTGAAAATAAACGCGGTTTAAAGGTTAATCTGAAAAAATACGATATAAACATTAGAATTGATGTTGGTAAAGATACTACATATATTTACGATACCGTCTTTGAAGGAGCCGGCGGTCTGCCTACCGGATCATCAGGTAAAGTCCTTTGTATGTTATCCGGGGGCATTGACAGTCCGGTAGCAGCTTATAAATTAATGACTAGAGGAGCAGAGGTGAGCTTGATTCATTTTCAAAGCGATACAGCCACCAAAAAAGAATCTGCCGATAAGATAATGGATATTGCAAAACAGTTAGCAAATTTTCAACCCGGAATAAATTTGCATGTAGTTTCTTTTGATTCTTTTCAGCGTGAAATAATTATGAAAGTTCCAGCTGCTTATAGAATGATTATAAATAGACGAATGATGTTAAAAATATCTGAATTGTTAAGCAGAAAATTTAGTTATCAGGCCATTGCCACAGGAGATTCGTTAGGACAAGTCGCGTCTCAAACATTGACCAATCTTAGTTCTATATACAGTGCGGTTTCAACATTAAAAATTACTCCGTTGATCGCTTACAATAAATCTGAAATTATTAAAATCGGAAGATCGATTGGCACATTAGATATTTCTAACCGTCCTTATCCCGATTGCTGTTCTTTCATGGTTGCAAAGCATCCAAAAACAGCAGTTAAACCAAATGAGGTGTTAGCACTAGAAGCCAACCTATCCGCACTTGACATTAATAATATTAAAGTGATATCATACCATATTAGTATTAATTAAAGATACTATGACCAAGGAAGTAATTTTTGATATTGAAACACAAAATACTTTTGCTGAAGTGGATAATGATTTTAAAAAATTTAGAATTTCTGTTGTATCAATATACCGCTATGAAACCGGAAAATTTGAAAGTTTTTTTGAAAATGAGCTTGGCAAACTTTGGCCCATATTAGAAAAAGCCGATCGCATAATAGGCTATAATAGTGAACATTTTGATTTACCAATACTTCAGAATTATTATACAGGCGACCTGTCAAATATAGCCCATCTTGATATTATGAAAGTAGTAAAAGAAAGCTTGGGAATGAGGCTTAAGTTAAATGATTTGGCTGAAGCGACGCTAGACAATGAAGCAAAGAGTGCAGATGGCTTACAAGCAATCAAGTGGTGGAAAAGCGGTGAGCTTGAAAAAATTAAGGAATATTGCGAAAAAGATGTTGATATTACCAAAAAAATTTATGAATTTGGCAGGGATAATAGGCAGTTGTTTTATAAAACTTTAAGAAACGACGTTGTTCCGTTTGCAGTTGATTTCAATTTTGATCAAAGCAATAATTTGAAGAAGATTAATTTTACATTACCAATATAGTTAGCTATGTTTCACATAAAGCGAGAAACAGATTACTCGATACAGCTTTTAAAGGAATTTTTAAAAATTAAATCCGGTAATTTGAGTTTGCGTGATGTTTCAAATTCAACCGGGATATCTTTTCACTTTTTGCAAAAGATAGCGCGTAAATTAAAAATGGCTAGATTAATTAAAGGAGAAAAGGGTGCTGATGGAGGTTATTGCTTAAATTTAGATCCTGATAAAATCAATTTAGGAATGATTATAGAGGCAATGGAAGGTGGGTCGGCAATTTTGCCATGCTATAATTCGGGGAAAGAAATGAAGTGTGTTAAAACAAATAAAAAATGCACACTGAAAAATAAATTAAAAAAAGTCAACCTCGAAATTGTTAAATATTTAGAAAATGTGAAACTAAAGGATTTATAAATTATGTTGCACAAACCTAAAAAAATACAAAAGGTTTATTTAGACCACGCAGCTACAACGCCAGTTAGTTTGCAGGTTCAAACTGCCATGGCCCCATATTTTTCAAATGATTTTGGAAATCCATCCACAATATATTCAATTGGCAGAAAGGCGAACGAATCAATAAATAATGCCCGTAAAATTATAGCCGAATTAATACATGGTTTGCCCGAAAATATTATTTTTACGGGTAGTGGGTCTGAATCAGATAATCTGGCAATTTTTGGCATAGCTAGAAAACACAAGGATAAGGGTAAACATATTATCTCACTTGGTATCGAACATCATGCTGTTCTTGAACCGCTTAAGCAATTAGAAAAGGAGGGTTTTGAAATAAGTTTTGTTAAAACAAATAAAGATGGTTTGGTTGATTCAAAAGATGTTATAAAAGCCATAAAACAAGATACAATTTTGGTCACTGTGATGTATGCAAACAACGAAGTGGGCTCTATTCAACCGATTGCTGAAATTGGCAAGGGCATTTTAAAATACCGCAAATTACACAATACTCCTTACCCTTATTTTCATTCAGATGCATGTCAAGCTGCTGGTTATTTAGATTTAGATGTTGAAAAACTACACCTTGATTTAATGACTTTTAATGGCAGTAAAATTTATGCGCCAAAGGGAGTGGGTGTTTTATATTTAAGGCGCGGAGTTTTGATTTGTCCAATTTTGTTTGGGGGCGGACAAGAAAAAGGCAGACGAGCAGGAACAGAGAATGTGCCGTACATTATCGGATTAGCAAAAGCTTTTGAATTGGTGCAGGAATCGAGAAAATCTGAATCTGACAGGCTGCGCAATCTTTCAAAATATTTCTTAGATAAACTTGCAATTATTCCCAATATTAAATTAAATGGACCTTCCGTTGGAGATGACCGTTTGCCAAACAATCTCAATATAAGTTTTAAAGGCATTGAGGGTGAAGCTTTGCTTCTATATTTAGACGAATATGGCATTATGTGTTCAACCGGATCAGCTTGCACCTCAGAATCACTTGAGCCATCTCATGTGCTTAGGGCGATGGGTCAGTCTTTTGAGGATGCTCATGGATCAATTCGATTTTCTATGGGGAAACAAACTAGAAAAGTTGATATTGATTATATAATCAAATATTTACCTGACATTGTTAGTCAGCTTCGAGAAATTAGCGCGATTAGATAAGTAAATTAAATTATTATGGCTAATAAAAAGGCTATATCTAAAAAACAAGTAGATGGAACCGGTCTTGATGGAACAGAATGGCTATATTCGGATATTGTAAAGGATCATTTTTTCAATCCACGAAATTTTATGCGTTTGGGAGAAGAAAAAAAGTTTAAATTTAACGCCATTGGCCGCGTAGGATCGCCTGCATGTGGTGATGAAATGGTTATTTGGCTTAACATTGATCCTAAAAAAGAGGTCATAAAAGATATTCGATGGAGAACTTTTGGTTGTGGCTCGGCTATCGCAGCTACGTCTGTGCTTAGTGAGATGGTAATGGAGCGAGGCGGTATGAAATTAGAAAATGCATTAAAAATTCAACCAGCAGATATCATGAAGCGGTTGGGAGGCTTACCTGCGCGAAAAATACATTGTTCTGTATTGGGCGACAAGGCTTTAGAATCGGCGATTAATAATTATTTCAAAAAAACCGAACAATACAAAAAAATTAAAAAGGGAGAAAATAAAATTATTGACAGTAAAATTAAGATTACAGATCATGATATTGAAAAAGCCGTGTTAGATGGAATAAAATCTCTTGAAGAACTTGAAGGAAAGCTCAAATTAACTTTTAGTAGTCCTGATACACGTTTGGCTGCAGAAGAATTAATGAGATTTTATGTGGAAAAATATTCTTAATATTATTCACGCCGAAATAGCGGCATTTAATTAATATAATTATGGAACCAAAAGTAAATATCGAGAAATGTATTGGTTGTGGAGCTTGCGAAGCGACAGCGCCTAATACTTTCAAAATCGATGAGAGCGGCAAGTCTACGGTGATTAATCCAAGTGGTGACAGCGAAGAATTGATTAAACAGGCACAAGACGCCTGTCCCGTTCAGGCAATAACAATTGAATAAATTTTATTATTGTACGCGCCCACCTAACATCCAAGGTGGGTGCTTTTTTTTGGTATAAATTGCTTTTTATATAGGGTTTTGCTAAAATAGGGCATGTTATGAAACACGGAAAACTACAATTAATAGCTACGCCGATTGGAAACCTTAAGGATATTTCATATAGAGCGGTTGAAGCCTTGAAAGCGTCTGATTTAATATTATGTGAGGATACCAGGGTGACCAGTAAACTCCTAAAAAATTTTGAAATATCCAGGCCTCTTTTAAGCTATCACCACCATAGTAGTCGAGATAAGATTCGAAAAATTGAAGGTTTTTTAAAAGAAGGAAAAGTTCTTTCACTTGTGACAGACGCTGGCACTCCGGGCATATCAGATCCTGGAAATAATCTAATTGAAGAATTGTTAAAAAGTAGTAGTGATTTTAAAATCGAACCTATTCCTGGTCCTTGTGCTTTAATAGCCGGTTTATCAATTTCTGGTTTTCCAACGGATAAGTTTGTTTTCTTAGGATTTCCACCTCACAAAAATAAACGACAGAAATTTTTTCAAGAAATAGCTCAAAGTAAATTAACTACGGTATTTTATGAGTCTAGTCATAGAATACGAAAATGTCTTAGTGAATTAAAAAAATATTTAGAGCCAAAGGCAAAGATTGTTGTCTGTAGAGAACTGACAAAAATATATGAAACTATCTATCGCGGAACAATTGATGAGGTTATTGAAAAGATGAAAGAGGAAAGGGGAGAATTTGTTGTCATTGTAAAAAATTATTAGTATTTTTATCTATTATGTTAAATAAGGTTGATTAATTATGGACAAAAACACATATTACATTACCACGGCTATTCCATACGCCAACGACAACCCCCACGTCGGGCACGCATTGTTATTTCTATATGCCGATGTTATTGCTCGCTATCAGCGTCTAGTAGGTAAAGATGTTTATTTTTTGATAGGAACTGATGAGCATGGGCAAAAGATGCTTAAGGCGGCAAAGGAAAAGGGTAGGGAAGTCGAAGAGTATTGTTCGGAAAAATCTGCAGTTTTTTCAAATTTGGCAGATCAGTGGAATATTAGTAATAATGATTTTATTCGCACCACTGAAGACAGGCACAAAAAATCAGCTCAAAAAATTTGGGAACTCGCAGATAAAAAAGGAGATATCTATAAGAAAAAATATTCTGGTCTATATTGCGTGGGCTGTGAAGCTTATAAAACAGAAAAAGATTTAGTTGACGGAAAGTGCCCTGATCATTTGAAAGAGCCGGAAATCCTGGAGGAAGAGAATTATTTTTTTAGATTATCCAAATATCAGAAAGAATTAGAGGCTCATTTTAAAAACAACTTAGGTTTTGTATTCCCGCAAAATCGCTACAATGAAATGTTAAACATTTTGAAAAACGGCCTCGAAGATATCAGCATTTCACGTTCCGTTGAAAAATTAACATGGGGAATACCCGTGCCAGGTGATGATACACAAGTAATGTACGTGTGGTTTGATGCCTTAACAAATTATATAACCGCACTCGGTTTTAAGTCAGAAAACAGTGATTTGTTCAATAAATATTGGCCTGCCCAAGTTCATGTTATTGGAAAAGAAATTAATCGATTTCATTCACTGCTTTGGCCTGCTATGCTCATGTCGGTTGGGATTGAATTGCCTAAAATGATAGCTGCGCATGGTTTTATAACCGTCAACGGACAAAAGATGAGCAAAACAATCGGCAATGTAATTGATCCGCTTAAAATGTCATCTGAATACCCGGTTGATTCAGTCCGTTATTTTTTTATCAGGGAATTTCCTTTTGACAATGACGGCGACTATTCAGACGAAAAATTTATTGCTAGATACAACGCGGACTTGGCTAATGGCATTGGTAATCTTACTAACAGAATTTTATCAATGATTGATAAATATTGCGACGGCATTGTCCCTGATGACAAGGAGACCGAAACAAGTTTTAAGAAAGAAGTTGCAATTGCATTTATAGAATATAAAAAAGCGATGGATATATTTCGTTTTGACCAAGCGTTAGAGTCTGTTTTCAAACTTATCACTTATAGCGACCAGATAATATCAGAAAAAGAACCGTGGAATTTGGCAAAAAATAACAAGCTAGATGAATTAAATTCTTTATTAAATAATCTTGTTGAAACATTGAGGCAAATTAGCGTCATGCTTTATCCGGTTATGCCCGAAGTTTTTGAAAAGTTAAGTTTTGCATTGAATTTAAAGGTTGACGATGAATTTAAAGAGCCTTTAGAAGAATTATTGAAATGGCGTTCAATGAATGGTGTTAAAATAATAAAAAATAAACCATTATTTCCAAGGATTGAATAAGGTCTATGCCATGGTCTGATATAATTATTATTCTCATTATTGCCGGTTTTGGCTATGCAGGCTATTGGTTTGGTTTTGTGCAATCGATCGGTTCGCTTTTGGGCACTGTAATTGGAATAATCTTTGCTTTTAGAGATTATCATGTCATTGCAGGCTGGATAACAAACCACACTGGAGTAAGCGGCAACTGGTTAAATGTTGCCATTTTTGTGCTTCTTTTTGTTATAACCAGTCATGCTGTTGGTTTGATATTTACTTTGATAAACAGAGTTTTAGATTTAATAACGACCATACCAATAATTGATTCTGTTAACAGTGTCCTTGGATTTGTTTTCGGTATGTTTCAGGGAATAATAATTGTTGGCATATCACTTTACTTTATCTCAAGATTTCCTTTGCACCCTAAAATCATGGAGGCAATTCAAGTGTCAAAGATCGCACCTTTTCTCGATGCTTTCATTTATGTCTTTAAACCACTAATACCTGACGCTGTGAAATCAATCAAAAGCACACTTGAAGGCCTTTTTTAGACATTTATGAAAAAAATATTCTTCGTGGCTATTTTAATATTTATTTCCACAATACTTGCCGGCTGTTCCGGCAAGTCTTTGTCTAATGAAAGTAATGGATATTTAACTTCAACAAAAGATGTGTTTGTGTCGGTAGCCGAACCCAGTGAACCTTTTCAGTTTGCCATGCCTTTTGATACTGAAACATACTGGCAATTTTATAACAATACCGATGAAATAACGAATGTGGGAGATGTAAGCGGAGCGATAGTGCCGCATCATTTGGTTGGCGGTCGTATTACAGCAAATCTTTTTAAATATTTAGCAAAACAAAAACCACCGCTTGTGATTATTTTTGGTCCAGATCATTATAATCCTAATAATTCGCAGATCATAAGTACTAAACGCGATTGGCAAACTCCGTTTGGCCCGATCAAAACCGATGATCGGTTAATCAATATCTTAGAGGACAAAAAGGTCCTAGAAATTAATGAAGAAATAATAAGAGATGAGCATTCAGTCAGCTCGTTAGTTTCTTTTGTTCGGTTGGCATTGCCGGAAACACAGTTAGCTGTTTTTATCGCGCCATTTTTTACCACTACCAATACTATTGAAAATTTTATAAGCGAACTTGAGATTTCAATTCCTGACTCGGCAGTAATCATCGCTTCGGTGGATTTTTCGCATTACCAAAACAGCGCCGTCGCTAAGTATCATGATGAACTATCTATACAGACGGTTAAGAATTTTGATTACAAACGTTTAGCTTACCTCGATATTGATTCGCCAGCAGGTTTATATTTCTTGCTTAGAATGATGGAAAAAAGAAACACGCAGAGTATTGCTTATGAAATAGCAGATAATTCGGCATCCATTTTGCAAAATAATTCATTAGAGGAAATAACCAGTTATTATTCGGCGTATTTTGTAAAAGGTAATATTAAAAAAAATCGGATTGCTTCAATACTTAATTTCGGCGATATGATGCTTGATCGAAATGTCAAAAAATTAATAGACATAAACGGGTCTGATTATATTTTTGAGAAATTAGCCGGTAAAGAAAACAGGTTCTTTAGGGGTGTTGATATTATTGGCGCGAACCTTGAGGGGCCGTTTGCTGAATATAGGCGAACAACGACAAAAGAGATCGCTTTTCGTTTTGACCCAAGCCTTTTATCAACACTTACTAAATATAATTTCAGCATATTCAGTCAGGCAAATAATCACTCTCTTGACATGGGCTCAACGGCTTTTGAAGAATCAAAAAATTATTTAAAACAAGCCGGTATAGATTATTATGGCAGTCAGTACCGCGTTGATAGCGAATCAGTTAAGATAAGAGAGGTCGATGGTTTTAAAATCGCTTTTATCGGCCTTAACGACACTAATTCACCGGTTGATATTAATAAAATTAAGGAATTAATTAAAAATACGCAAAGTAAAACGGATTTCATAATAATAAATACGCATTGGGGTGAAGAATATAAAGAAATATCAAATTTAAGACAAAGAACATTGGCGCGTGAAATGATTGATGCCGGCGCTGATGTAATTATTGGCCACCATCCTCACGTGGTTCAGGAAATGGAAATATACAAAAACAGACTTATCTTTTACTCGCTAGGAAATTTTGTCTTTGACCAATATTTTTCTACTCCTACACAAGAAAGCCTCGCTGTTGGCCTGATATTTAGAGAAAATGAAATATCAGCTTATATCTTTCCACTTGAGCAAACTTTAAGTCAGGTTTATCAAATGCCACACAATAAAAGAATTAAATATTTAGACGAATGGCTTTTCAAAAGCAAACTAAATAACGCGCATTTTAAAGATGATAAAATATTAATAACTAGATAAATTAGTATTTTTAGCTATAATAATATGCTTATTGATACACATTGCCATATTCAATTTAATGCTTATCAGGAAGATGCTGACAGGGTAATTCAACGCTGTAGAGATAAGAATATGAAATTACTGACCGTTGGTTCGCAACGAGATACCTCAAAAAGAGCAGTTGAATATGCGGAAAAATATCCTGAGATTTTTGCTGCGGTTGGCCTTCATCCGACCCATCTAATTTCTGTAGAGGTTGATGAGGAGGAAATACAATTTAAATCGCGTGAAGAAAAATTTGATTACGATATCTACAAAGAACTGGCTTCGCACCCAAAAGTCGTGGCAATAGGGGAATGTGGACTTGATTTATTTCATTTACCAGGAGGCATGAGTAAAATTGAAGCCTTAAAAATTCAGTCTGAGGTTTTTAGACAGCATCATAAATTAGCTTCTGAACTCGAATTGCCTTTAATAATTCATGTTAGAAATGCTCATGAAGAGATGGTTAAAGTTCTCGGTTCTTTTACTGCACCCGTTAACGGGGTTGTGCACTGTTTCACAAGCGATTGGCAAACAGCTAGTCAGTATTTACAAATGGGGTTGTACATTGGTATTACTGGTATTATTACTTTTCCGGAAAAAAAATCAGAACCTGAATTGCAGTATAATTTAATTAAAACCATTGAAAACTGCCCACTAGAGAAAATATTAATTGAAACTGACGCGCCATACCTTGCCCCCCAAGCTTATAGAGGGCAAAGAGCAGAACCGTGGATGGTTGAAGAAGTGGCCAAAAAAATTGCAGAAATTAAAGATTTAACATTTGATGAAGTTGTTGAAATCAGCTCTCAAAATGCTTTAAAATTATTTAAAAAGATGAATTAATGATATTTTCAGGCGTCATTGTTATTATTTGACATAACTGATATATTGAATATAGGATTAATAATTGATTTTTATAATATGGATGAAGAAAAAAAATGTGGGTGTGGTCCGGACTGCGATTGTGGACCAGATTGCTCATCTGGAGACTCTGAATGCCAATGCAATAAAGATTGCGATTGCGGCTCCGACGATAAACAAGAGTCGTAAGTATTAGTAGCGATTTATTTGATTATACTTTGGATCCATAATTTATGATGGATTTATTTGAGGTTTACAAAAAATTAAAAAAAATTTATGGTCAGCAAGGATGGTGGCCGATAAAAATAAACAGGAATAAGCTGGGATTAAATAATACAAAATTGCGACAAGAATTTGGATTAACATACGGTCTTTCTTTTGAAGAGTTGAGTCAATTCAAAACCAAGTATCGTGACCCTTATTTTGAAATTGCTGTCGGATCAATTTTAACTCAAAATACTTCTTGGAAAAATGTCGCAGTTGTTATAAATAATTTGCACAAAGCTAGAGTTTTAAGACCGGAAGTGTTAGTTAAATTAAATAAAACCCAATTACAACAATTAATTAGGCCAACAGGATATTATCGTCAAAAAACAAAAAAATTACGTTTATTTTCGAATTGGTTATTAAATAAATTTAACAAAAATATAATTGAATTGAAAAATGTAGATACGGCTGAATCAAGAAATTTATTACTGGACATATGGGGAATTGGGCCTGAAACAGCTGATTCGATTTTGCTTTACGCGCTCAATAAGCCAATATTTGTCATTGATTTGTACACTAAGCGGCTTTTGCGTAAAATTGCGGGCATTGAAACTTCAAAACCGTATGGTTATTATCAAGACATACTTAAGTTATCCTTACCCAAATCAACTAAAATTTACAGGGAATTCCACGCATTAATTGTAGCCTCTGGAAAAGATAGCCACAAATATATATGATCAAAAAACAATTAAATATATCCCAAAAAAATGCTGTTGAATATATTGATGGGCCGCTTATTATTATCGCTGGAGCTGGAACGGGAAAAACAACTGTAATAACGCAAAAAATAAAATTTTTAATAGATAATAAATTTGCTACACCCGATCAAATTCTAGCCTTAACATTTAACGAGAAAGCGGCAACAGAATTGCAAAATAGGGTAGATGAAATGATGGATATTGGTTATTTGGATATGCAAATATCAACATTCCATGCTTTCTGTCAGCATTTACTAGAACAGTTTGCTTTGGATATTGGTTTGCCAAATCGTTTTAAACTGTTAACGCAAACCGATGCCTGGATGCTAGTTAGAAAAAATTTAGACAAATTTAATTTAGATTATTACAAACCACTTGGCAGTCCAACAAGATATATACATGAAATGATTAAGCACTTTTTAAAGTGCAAAGATGAGTTAATTAGTCCTGAAAAGTATTTGTCTCATGCAGAAAACACTAAACTCGATAAAGATCAGGCTAATTTAGACGAAAAAAATCGCTTAATAGAAATAAGTAATTCATATCATATTTATAATCAACTTTTACTAGATAATAATTCGCTTGATTTTAGTGATCTTATTTATTATGTCAATTTATTATTAGACAAAAGATCAACTATTCTTAGCCAACTTCAAAAAAAATTTAAATACATATTAGTCGATGAGTTTCAAGATGTTAACTGGTCTCAATACCAGCTTATAAAAAAATTGTCTGTAGCCGGGTCTCAGCTAACTGTAGTAGGGGATGATGATCAGAGTATCTATGCTTTTCGAGGCGCCTCAGTTGCCAACATTCTTCGTTTTAAGGATGATTTTCCTACTGCTAAGGAAATTGTATTAAACGACAACTATCGATCAGAGCAAAAAATATTGGACAAATCATATCAGCTTATTCAAAACAACAATCCCGATCGCCTTGAAACAAGGCTTCATATTAATAAAAAATTATTATCACAACAAAACATAAAAAATGATAATTCTGTAATACACAGATACTTTGATTCAGTTGAGGAGGAGGCTAGATTTATAGCTTCTGAAATTATAAAGTTAAAAAATGAAGACGAGGAGGCTGTTTGGGATGATTTTGCCATATTAATTCGCGCCAATAATCACGCCGAGCCATTCATCAATTTATTTGAAAAACAGAAAATTCCTTATGAATTTATGGCTGCATCTGGTCTATTTAGACAGCCAATTGTTATTGATTGTATTAACTTTTTAAAATTAATCGATAATTACCATGAATCGGCCAGTGTCTATAGGCTTTTAAGAATGCCCTTCATACAATTTGATGAAACTGAAATGCAAAAACTAACATATTTTGCTCAAATGAAAAGCGTATCTTATTATGAGGCTATGTTGAGGCTTAGTGAAATTAAATTATCAGAATCTGGCACTAGCGCAATAAATAAGCTGCTAACATTGATAGATGAAGGTTGTAAAAACAAAAAAAACGATAAGCCCACTTCAGTAATATATAAATTTCTTGATGCAAGCGGCTATCTAAAATACCTAACTGAAGGAGAGGTTGATATGGACCGTTTCATAATTAGGCAAATTTATCACTTAAATCAATTTTTTGAGTATATTTCCAAATACGAATCAATGGTCGAGGGTGTGTCAGTGGCAGATTTTTTAGAACACTTCAACCAAACTGTAGATTCAGGAGATCATGGTGTTATTAAGCAACCAAAGGACACACCGGACTCAGTAAATATTTGTACCGTACACACAGCAAAAGGTCTGGAATATAAATATGTTTTTGTTGTTAATTTGGTTGAAGATAGATTTCCGTTACGAAAAAAAGGGGATGGCATTGAAATACCAAATGAATTAATAAATGAAAAACTACCTGAGGGTGACAGTCATTACAACGAAGAGCGGAGGCTTTTTTACGTGGCGATGACTAGAGCAAAAAAAATATTGTATCTCACTAGCGCGAAAAATTACGGTGGTATTCGAGAAAAAAAAATTAGTCGCTTTTTGAATGAAATTGAATTTGCCGATTCAAAAACTATTTCAAATAATACTCTAAATTTACACACCCCAAAATTGGTTAACACTGTTTCTGAAAAAGCGAATAAACTTGTCTATGAAATTCCGAAAGCTTTTTCGTTTTCTCAACTTCAGAAGTACGAAAAATGTCCTTATCAATATAAATTAGCACACATCTTAAAAATACCGACAGCTGGAAAGCCGAGTTTTAGCTTTGGTTCAACAATGCATAATACCCTCGAACAATTCTATTCAAGGATTAGGGAAATTAACCTTTCGAAACAGGAGTCATTATTCGCTATCTCTGAAACACCAAAAAATCTTTCTAGCGTCGTTGTTCCATCATTAGATGAATTGCTTGATATCTATGATAAGTGCTGGATTCCTGATTGGTATATTGAAAAAAAACAACGTGAAGCTTTTTATAAAAAAGGAAAAAATATTTTGCGTGAATTTTATGATGTCAATCTAAATAAATGGACTATACCCATCGCCTTAGAAACTGCTTTTAATATAAAAATTGGATCTAATACGATAAAAGGTAGAATTGACCGGATTGACTTATTACCAAACGGTGAGCTCGAAATTATTGATTATAAGACCGGCGTTAGTAAAGATAAAATAGTTGGCGATGATAAAGATCAGCTATTAATTTATCAAATTGCAATTAATCAACTGCCTGCCTTTACAAAAATTGGAATTACAAAAACGTTGACTTACTATTATTTAAACGGTAATATCCGTATTTCATTTTTGGGGACAGATAAAGATGTTGGAAAAATAGAAAATAAAATTAATTCTTTGATACAAAGAATTACAGAGCACAATTTTATTCCAACTCCAGACAGGTTTACCTGTGAACATTGTGACTTTAAAGATGTCTGTGATTTTCGAATGGTATAATTTGCTTATGGAATCATTAATAAATATTATACAAAATAAAGGCGCCGGGTCAGCCATTCTAAAGGGAGCAAGGGCTGCCTTAACCGTCGAAGAGGCCAATAGTATCATTTCAGGATTATTTGGCTCTGAATGTGTTAAGTATATTGAGGCGGTTTATTTAAAAAATACGACTCTTGGAGTGCGTGTTAAGGGTACTGCTGCCGCAGCGGAGGTTAGGATGAACCAAGATAAAATTTTGGCTAAAATTAAACATAAATTCGGTCCTAATAGTGTTACAAAAATTCGCTTTATTATCTAAAAACTAAACTTGCAAAGTTCTGTAAAATTTGCTAAATTATAAGCAAAATTATGACACTTAAACAGTACCTAATCATCATGTCTGCAGCGACATTTATTGCATGGGCGATCTGGGGGGTCGTTATTTTTTACTTTGATCCAAATCAGGCCAAATTAACTGGTTACGTGCTTTTTTATTCGAGTTTATTCTTGGCGCTACTAGGAACTTTCTCAGTTTTTGGTTTTATTATAAAAGCTAAAATTTTGAAAAAGGATGAAATTGTATTCAGACATATTAAACGAACTTTTAGACAAGGTTTATTTTTTTCACTTTTTATAATTATATCTCTTTTTTTAGCGCAGTTTAAATTGCTTACCTGGTGGAATTTCTCATTACTAATTACGTTTTATGTATTTCTAGAGGGCTTGTTGTTTACGAATCGAAAATATCAGAATAAAAATTATGTTTAATAATTTAACCAGTAAATTTAGAAAGGATTTGGGGATTGATTTAGGGACCGCTAATACACTAATCTATGTAAAGGGAAAAGGGATTATAATCAACGAACCAAGTGTTGTTTCTATCAATACAAGAACTGAGCAAATATTAGCTGTTGGCAATGAAGCAAAGGAAATGCTTGGTAAAACACCCCCTCACATTCTTACAGCTCGCCCTCTCACAGGTGGTATTATTTCTGATTTTGAGGTTACAGAAAAAATGCTCAAACATTTTATTGAAAAAGTTAATGAGGGTTCATTTGCCTTTATGACCAGACCACGAGTTGTGGTAGGAGCGCCCCTTGACATAACAGAAGTAGAACGAAAAGCGGTAAGTGACGCAGTATTAAATGCTGGCGCAAGTGAAGTATGGATCGTGGAAGAACCCATGTCAGCTGCAATTGGCTCTCGCATGCCCATAATAGAACCTGTTGGAAATTTTGTTGTTGATATTGGAGGAGGCACGAGTGAAATTGCGGTTATATCTCTATCCGGTATCGTTAAATGGAAATCTATAAAGATTGCCGGTGATGAACTAAATTATAATATTTCTCAATACGCCCGCGAGATGTTTAATTTACTAGTTGGTGAAAGGCAAGCAGAAGAAATTAAAATTAAAATTGGGTCAGCGGTTGAGATGCAGGAAAAGATGGTTTATCCAATGCGCGGACGAGACATGGTTACTGGCTTACCTAAAGAGGTCATGATCAGCGACAGCGAGGTGCGCGAAGCAATATCTCGGTCTTTGAGAGCAATAGTTGATAACATTAAGGCCACACTTGAAGTAACACCGCCTGAACTTGTTGCCGATATACATGAACGTGGCTTGCTCTTAACTGGTGGTGGTTCGTTACTTAGAGGAATAGATCAACTTATCATGCGAGCAACTCAAATTCCGGTAAGAATCGCAGACGACCCCCTCACCGCCGTAGTTAGAGGAACTTCTATTTTGCTTGAAGACAGCGATCTGTTAAAGGAAGTTGCTGTCTACCCTTCACACAACGATAAACGCTCATAAATATGATCGGTATTGGCGGAAAAAAAACCTATACTATTTTAGGAGTAATTTTAATTTTACTCATTTTTTTTAACTACATCGGTTGGCTCAATCCAATAAAAAAGGGAGTTAGATCAATTTTTTTACCAATTTTTGCAAAGACAAACGATTTAAGTGTTAAAGTTGGCGAAAATTATGAATTTTTCAAAAATCGAGAAGAATTTTTCGAATCTTACAGACAATGCCGTGCTGACCAGCTAAACACGCAGATTGAAGAGGCTAGTTTAGCAATATTAATAGAGGAAAATTTGCAACTCAAGGAAATATTAAGCTTCCAAGAAAGGAGTAAAAGCGTATCTAAAATCGCACGTGTCATAGGTAAAAATATCGAAAAAACAGATCAAACAATAATTATTGACCGTGGCACAGAAGAGGGTATGTTGCCTGACCAGCCTGTTGTAGTTGGAAATGGATTGTTGATTGGAAAAATTGTTAAAGCTGAAAACGGAGTTGCCATTGTTCGTTTGATTAACGACAATCAGTCGAAAATTGCCGCGACAGTTTTAAACCACGAGCGAAGTCTGGGTGTCGTAGAAGGTGGTTATGGGTTAAGTATAAAAATGAATTTTATTCCAAGAAATGAAACTGTCAGGATAGGCGATCAGATCGTCACATCCGGCCTTGAAGAGAATATTCCCCGAGGCCTCCTTATTGGCACAGTAACAGCAATTGAAAATGAGACTTTCAGGCCTTTCCAGTCAGCAGTTTTGGTACCAGGGGCTGATCTAAATAAATTATCCATTGTCTCCGTACTGACAAACCTATAAGGTATGACAAAAAAAGTTTTTATTTTATTATTTAAGATTTTTTTAACACTCATTATCTTTATTATTAATATTGGCATAGCAAATTTATTGCCTCAACCATGGAATCACATAAACTTGATAATTTTGATTGCGATTTGGCTTCTAATATTCAGAAATCAATTTGAATTCATTCGCTATCTGTTTGTTCTGTCAATTATTTCGGAACTTTTTCACTCAACACCATTCGGATTAAACACAGCCGCTCTGATTATAACTGTGGCCGCTCTTGATTGGTTACTATTAAATTTACTAACCAATCGTTTTTTTCTAATTGTTTTTGTAGCTGGTGTATTAAGTATAATTATTTATCGATTAACTGCAATTTTACTTTTATATTTATCGAGTTTTATAATTGGCGGTTCAGTTAATCTAAGCCAAAGTTTTTTATTAACTCTATTTTTAGAAGCTTTGGTAAATGGGGTTATTCTAGTAATCGCCTACCTTGTTCCAACTATTTATACCAAGAAATTTAACCCTAGTTATTTAAACGAAAGCGATTATGGCCACAGATCCGCAATTTGATTATAAGCCATCTGATAAAATTTCTGATCCTGACCTTTATGGTAAATTCAAACATCAGTGGGTTGAAGAAAATTTTCCTGTGCTTAAAAAGGATAACCAAGTAATTAAAGTAGCCGAAACTAAATCATTTATCGGTTGTAGTTTGCCTTTAAAAAAAACATTGCTTCTTCTTTTTTTAATGATGACGGGTTTAACAATTGTTTTTGCGCGTTCTTTTTATCTTCAGGCAATTCGCGGCGACCACTATAGAGCCTTGGCGGAAAATAATAGAGTGCGCATAAAGCCAATCCCTTCTGAACGGGGATTAATCTACGACAAAGAAGGAAGGCAAGTTGTGGAAAATATTCCGAGCTTTTCACTATCAGTTGTGCCTCAAGATTTGCCTCAAAATATTAGTGAAAGAAAAAAAGTAATAGAACAAATTTCTTTTATTAGCAGTGTTGATGAAGACGAAATTAACCAATTAATCAATAAATATAGTTCTTATAGTTTTGAATCTTTAACAATAAAAGATAACTTAGACTATGAGTCAGCAATTACGCTGTATATTAACAATTCAAATTTACCTGGTATAGTGATTGAAAAAGGAACAAAGCGTTTATACAACCGAATATTGAATGAAAACAACTTTCCAATTTATTCTCTTTCACATATTCTGGGCTATTTAGGAAAAATTAGCGACGACGAATTGGACGCTTTAGGCGGTAACGGCTATTTACCGTCTGATTATTTGGGGAAAGACGGCATTGAACGTGAATACGAACAAATTTTACGAGGTTCATACGGAAGAAAGAAAATCGAAGTTAACGCTCTCGGGCGAGAGCAAAATGTACTAGCTGAAGAACCGCCTATACCGGGTCAGAATCTAGTTTTGTCCATAGATCTTGAAGCGCAAAAATTACTTGAAGAAATATTAATTAACACTCTCAATCGAAATAAATGGAGCAGGGCAGCGGCTGTGGCAATTGATCCTAATAATGGAAACATCCTGGCTTTAGTTAGTTTGCCCGGTTATGACAACAATGATTTTTCGGGTGGAATTTCTCAAGACAATTACAATAACTATATCAATAATGAAAATAAGCCGCTTTTTAACCGGGCAATAGCAGGAGGTTATCCATCTGGTTCGATTATCAAACCTATAATCGCGGCTGCAGCACTTGAAGAAGGGGTGGTTACCAAAAACACCACTTTTCTCTCAACCGGCGGCCTTGAAGTTGATAAATGGTTTTTTAAAGACTGGCGCGCGGGAGGACATGGAATTACTAATGTGACAAAAGCAATCGCTTGGTCTATAAATACATTTTTTTATTATATTGGCGGAGGTTATAAAAACTTCGTGGGTTTAGGCGCTGATAAGATTACAGAATATTTAAAAAAATTTAGCATTGCTTCTAAAACAGGTATTGACTTACCGGGAGAATTTGACGGTTTTTTACCATCAAAAGCCTGGAAGGAGGAGGTTAAAAATGAAATGTGGTATGTGGGCGATACATATAACTTATCTATCGGACAAGGCGATTTACTGGTAACTCCACTTCAAGCTTCTGTCTGGACTGCTGCAGTCGCAAATGGAGGTAATATAGTTACCCCAAAAATTGTGACCTCAATAATCAATCCTGTTACCAATGAAATATCACATATTTCATCAAAAACAAGATTTAATGAAGCAATCTCTACCGCCAACATGAGCATTGTTAAGCAAGGCATGCGTGAATGCGTTAGTTATGGCAGTTGCCAATTATTGAAGGGTCTAGATTTTAGTTCTGGAGCCAAAACAGGAACCGCACAATGGAGTAAAACAAAAGCTGAGCACGCTTGGTTTACCGCCTTTGCCCCTTATAACCAACCGAAAATTGTTATTACAATTTTGATTGAGGAAGGGGGAGAGGGCTCTGTTGCATCTATGCCTGTAGCTTACGAATTTTTAAAATGGTGGGGCAAAAAATATTTACTATCCGATAATTAGATTTGACGTTATATAATATCATGTTATAATATAATCTCTTAAACGGATACCTTTTTAAATTCAGGCATCCGTATTTAATTCGTTTTTTTATGATAGATAAAGTTCAGTACATATCCATAGACAGTTTTAACAAGCTCAAAAAAGAGCTTGAAGATTTAAAAAATATTCGCATTCCGGAGATTGCCAACCGTATTGATGAGGCAAAACAGCAAGGTGATTTATCTGAAAACGCTGAATACCACCAAGCAAAAGAAGATATGGCTTGGGCACAAGGCAGATCGATTGAACTTGACCAGCTACTAAATAATGCGGAAATAATTGCTGAACCAACCAATACTGGCGTGGTAACTGTAGGTCAAACAATAATTATAGAATCAAACGGAAAATCAAAGGAATTTACCATTGTAGGGCCACAAGAGGCAAATCCGCTAGAAGGTAGGATATCTAATGAATCTCCGCTTGGAGAGGCATTTTTAGGCCATAAAGCTAATGATGAAATAGAAGTAAAAACTCCAGCAGGCACACAAAGGTATAAAATAATATCAATTAAATAATATAAACGCATCAAATAAAACACCCTTGAAGATTAATTGGGTGTTTTTTTGACTGTTTATATATATTTAGCTATAATAACTGATATTTATTCATCAATATGACCAACGAAATAACAACAAATGACGAGGCCGAGACTCGCCTCAAACGTCTTAAAACAATCCAGCTAGCAGGCATCAACCCGTACCCATCACTTGTTGAACGCGATCGCTCTCTTGACGAGGCAAGACTTTCACCAGAAGGGGAGGATGTAAAAGTTGCAGGACGCATAATTTCAATTAGAGAAATGGGTAAGTTGTGTTTTTGTCATCTTAAAGATTTTAGCGGCCGTCTTCAAATAGCAATCTCAGAAAAGGATTTAGGTAAGGATAGTTATAAATTTTTTGTTAAAAATTTTGATCTAGGAGATTTTGTTGCGATTCAGGGTAAAATGTTTACAACTCACAAAGGTGAGATATCTGTACTAGCAAAAAAGTATTCTATAATATGCAAATCGATGAAGCCGCTACCGGAAAAATTTCATGGATTATCAAATATAGAATTAAGATATAGGCAGCGGTATCTCGACTTGTTAGCAAATGATAACTCACTGCAAATTGCCAAAATGCGCAGTCGGATTGTAAAAACACTAAGAACCTTTTTTGATTCACTTGGTTTTTTTGAAGTTGAAACGCCAATTTTACAATCACTTTACGGTGGTGCCAATGCCAAACCTTTCGTCACACACCATAATGCATTAGATATCGATCTGTATTTACGCATTGCTCCTGAATTATACTTAAAAAGATTAATCGTAGGTGGTTTTGAAAAAGTATACGAAATTGCAAAATGTTTTCGAAATGAGGGGATTGATAATAACCACAATCCAGAATTTACACAGATTGAATTTTACTGGGCATACGCCAATTATGAAGATCTCATGATTTTGATGGAAGAGTTAATGCCCAAGCTAATTGAGGCTGCAGGATTAAAAATAAAATTTGAAACCTTTGGTCAGAAAGTTGATTTTACGCCACCTTATCCTCGTAAAACAATGAGGGAGCTTATTCAGGAATACGCCAAAATTGATATAGAAGATTTTCCAGATCAAAAAACGATGTATAAAAAAGCGTTACAGCTTAAAGTTGACGGTATTGATAAAAATACTGGACGAGGCAAATTAATAGATGAGATTTATAAGTCTTACGTAAGACCTAAAATTATCAATCCGATTTTTATGATTGATCATCCGATTGAACTTTCACCTTTGGCAAAGAAAAAGGAAAGCGACCCAAGATATGTGGAGCGTTTTCAGCTTCTGTGCGTAGGTGGCAATGAGTTATGCAATGCTTTTTCAGAACTTAACGACCCTATAGATCAAGAAGAAAGGTTTAAAGAACAAGAAAAACTGTTTAAACTTGGAGACGAAGAAGGCATGCAATACGACGAAGACTTTATTAATGCTTTAATGCATGGTATGCCACCCACAGCTGGCTTGGGGATGGGTATTGATCGGCTTTTACGTATTTTGGCTAATACTGACAATCTAAAAGAGGTTATACTATTTCCGACACTAAAACCGGATAATAAATAAAAAAACAGCAAATATATGCTTGATATTAAATTCATAAGAAGCAACGCGGATCTAGTCAAAGAAAATTGCAAAATTCGTAAAATAAATGTTGATGTAGATGCATTATTAAAACTTGATGATGAAAAAAAATTAAGGCTTCAAGGTATAGAAAAATTAAAGGCAGAAAGAAGAAAAAACTCAAAATCAAAACCAAAGGAATCTGATTTTGATAAACTTCGTGAAATGGGCGAAATAATTAAAACACTTGAATCAGAATTAGCGCAACTAAATATTGAATATAATAGCCTGCTGTTAAAAATACCGAACCTGACTCACCCTGAAACTCCGATTGGCGGAGAAGAAGATTATAAAATTTTATACAAAAATCGAGAGCCAAAAATGTTTAGTTTCAAACCTCTGAACCATGAGGAATTACTTTTGAACAATGATTTAGTTGACTTCGAGCGTGGAGCCAAGGTTGCTGCCTCTAAATTTTATTTTTTTAAAAACAATATCGTTAAACTCAATTTAGCATTAATAAACTACGCGCTTGATATTGCAATGAAGAATGGATATACGCCAATGGAAACGCCAGATATTGCGAAGGACGAAATTCTTATGGGAATTGGTTTTAACCCAAGGGGTCCTGAAACTCAAGTTTATTCTATTGAAGGTGATAGTTTAAGTTTGGTTGGCACTGCAGAAATAACTGTCGGCGGCTATCATTTCAATGAAATATTGGATCTGGAGAAAGGTCCAAAAAAATACATCGCTCTTTCTCACTGCTTCAGAACGGAAGCTGGTTCATACGGCAGAACTAGCAAAGGCCTTTATCGAGTTCATCAATTTACAAAATTGGAGATGTTCGTATTTTGTAAACCAAATGACAGTGAAAAATATCACCAAGAAATTCTCGATATTGAAAAGAAAATTGTGGATGGTTTAGATCTTCCATATCGCGTTATTGATATTGCCAGCGGGGATCTTGGTGGTCCAGCTTATAGAAAATACGACATCGAAGCGTGGATGACAATGAAAGGTGATGAAAAGCATCAGGGTGGTTATGGTGAAATTACAAGCTGCAGTAATTGTACTGATTATCAAGCAAGACGTTTGAACATAAAATATAAAAAAGATGATGGGTCTCTGGATTATGTTCACACATTAAATGGCACGGCTGTGGTATTGAGCCGCTTTCCATTGGCTATAGTGGAAAATCATCAGCAGTCTGACGGCACAATAAAAGTACCTAAAGTTATTAAAAAATACTGTGGCTTAAAGAGGCTCTGATTGTATTAGAAACCGAAGTATAATATTCAACCGTTATTATGATAACGTGGGTCGAGGTTGACGCTAGTGCGATTAGATACAACCTGCATCAATTTAAAAAAATGATCGGCAAAAAAATATTTTTGATGCCGGTTATTAAAGCCAATGCCTACGGGCATGGCTTTTTAGAAGTCGCGAAAATCTGCAACAAATCATCCGATGTTGATGTAATTTGCGTTGTAAATGATAGTGAGGCGATACATCTAATTGACAACAACATATCAAAACCAATAATGATTTTAACCTTTTACGACCTTTTAAATATAAAGAATTTGCTAAAATTAGCCAAAAAAAATGTTATTTTTCCTGTTTTTTCGCTAGAACAAGCCAAATTACTTAATAAAGTGGGGGAGCGGGCACATAAAAAAATAAGTATTCATATAAAAATTGATAGTGGGGCATCTCGAGTCGGTCTTTTGCCAGCAGAAACACTTCAGTTTATAGTTAAACTGCAAAAATATTCCAATCTAAAAATTTCAGGTTTATTCAGTCACTTTGCCTCAAGCGAAGAGGATAGGGTTTATACAAATTATCAAATAAAAAATTTTAATAAATTACTTGGTGATTTAGAGTCGAAAAATATCCTAATTCCAATGCGACATTTTGCTTGCTCTTCAGCTTCAGTACTTTTTCCTCAGGCTCGTTTTGATGGCATAAGAATCGGTCTTAGTTTATATGGACTATATCCAGAAGAATTAAGTAGAAAAAAAGTTAAACTTAAACCGGCTCTTTCTTGGTACACAAAAATAATACAAATTCGAAATTTGCCACCCTGGACCAAAATAGGCTATGGAGGTTCATATACTACCAAAAAAAGTACTAGAATAGCAGTTTTACCTGTCGGTTATTGGGATGGATATGATATTAGATTTTCAAATAACTCTGAAGTGCTGATTGGCGGAATGCGATGTCCGGTAAGAGGAAGGATCTGCATGAATATCATGATGGTTGAACTGCCAAAAAATCTTGATGTAAGAGTTGGCGACAGAGTGACCCTGATCGGTCGTGATAAAAAGCAATTTATTTCTATTGATGAATTAGCTAGAAAATGCAAAACTATAAATTATGAAATTATCGCTAGAATTAACCCGTTAATTACTCGAAAGATAAAATAAATGGATCGCTACACAAAATCATACAGTAGTTTTAGTGAACAAAAAAATAGCCCCCAGAAAGGGCGCGGTTTAAATATCGTAAAAAAACAAAAATCTACCAAAACACTGCCATCAAGAATAGGAGGCTCTGAGACACTCATAAGACAGAGGCCAATATACAATACAAGGCCTAAACAGAATAAAAATTGGCGAAAAATATTCTTATTATCAACACTATTTTCTTGCGTATTCTTCTGGTTGGCTTTAATGATTTATCTACCATTTTTTCAAATTAACGATGTTACAATTAATGGATTAAAAACTATCAACTATAATGACATTCATGGTTTTGTGGTTCAAAGATATTTACGTAAAGGTCTAATACCTCTGAACAATTATTTTTTAGTCAGGACCAATAAAATCGTTAATGACTTAAATTCTCAATATGCTGTTGAGAGTGTTGAAGTAAAAAAAGTTTTTCCCGGTATTCTAAATATTACTGTTAAGGAAAAAATAACTAGCATTATTTACGATAATGGATCTTCCTACAGTTTATTGGACAATCAAGGAATGGTAATAAAAATAATCAGCGTTTACCAGGAAAACATAGATTTAAATGCAACTTCGACCGTTTATTTTCAAGCGACTTCAACAACTTCAACCCCAGTATTACCACAAAAACACAAACCAAGTATTAAACAGATAGCAAACGAATACTATGATCTGCCTATTTTTTACGACGAACGTCATGTACCAATATATGAAAAGAAAACTGATGTACTGCCACCGGAAATTATCAACTTTCTAATCGACTGGCATTTACTGATACGGTCAGAGGGGATAGGGGAGGTAAAATACTTTGAATCAAATAATTTATCTGCCGGAATAAGTGTTTATTTAAATAAATCATGGAAAATATATATTCAACCTTCGGTATCCATAGATAAACAGATATCAAATTTAAAAATCTTATTATCTAGCAAGGAGGTCAAACCAAATGAGTATATTGATTTAAGATTCGGTGAAAGAATATTTTGGAAATAGATTTATCCACAAGCACCATTTAAGAAAAGGGAGGTATGTGTTATTATATTATTAACGTCGTATAACATAGATTAAGAGACGTTATATAGTATATATTTCAATAATTATGCATAAATCAGATAAAACGGTCGTCAAGCTTATTCCGGACTTTCTAGCCTATTGCGAGGTTGAGAAAGGTTTGAGTCCCGTAACAACTAAAAATTACGATAACTTCTTAAAAATGTTTATTTCGTGGCTTAGGAACCATGATTTATCTAATATTAAGCCCCACGAGCTTAATTCTGACCATATTTGGGATTACAGGCTATATCTATCGCGTAAGACTGACTCACGGGGCAAATATATCAAAAAGACGACTCAGAACTATTACCTGATTGCTCTTAGAAATCTTGTTACATATTTTGCCACAAAAGATATAATATCACTCCCAGCTGATAAAATTTCTTTACCTAAATTAACTGACAAGGATAAAAAAATAAAATTTTTAAAATCTGAACAAGTTGAAAAATTAATGCAAATGCCGGACATCTCAAAAACTGAGGGTTTGAGAGATAGGGCCATACTTGAAACCCTCTACTCTACTGGCATGCGCGTTTCAGAGTTAACGTCGCTTAATATACGTCTCTTTAATATTAATAATATTATTGAAAATAAATTAGACGATTTGGAAATTACTATCACAGGCAAGGGCGGCTCTACTCGAACTGTATATTTTTCTAAAACAGCACTTAATTGGCTAGGCCGCTATTTAAAGAAACGAAAAGACATGTTCCCTCCCCTGTTTATAAATTACCGTCGAGATGAAAAAGACGATGAACACCGCTTAACAACTCGCTCAATAGAACGAATGGTAAAAAAATATACAACGATGGCAGGACTACCGGTTGACGCAACACCGCACACTCTTCGTCATAGTTTTGCCACTGATCTTCTTGAACAAGGAGCGGACATGCGATCGGTTCAAGAAATGCTCGGTCACAAGAATATTGTTACCACACAAATTTATACTCATGTGACTAATCCGCACTTGAGAGAAATACATAGAAAATTTCACGGTAAAAGAAAATAAAAAATAACACCTTAAAAAAGGTGTTATTTTATAATACTAAAATTATTTTAATCTAAATACCCTAAAGGATTAACAGGAATGCCATTCATGCGCACCTCGAAATGCAAATGTGGGCCTGTTACGAACGGACCGGCGCCAACAGTGCCTGGTTTGCCGCCAGAATAACCTATTACATCGCCTTTACCGACAAATTGATCCTCTGATACTTGAATAGAGCTCATATGACCATATAAGGTCGATAAATTACCGCTGTGAATTAATAGAATATAACTATAACAAGCTGATGTTGAGCACCTCTTTGCTCGTGCTACATATCCGGCTGATGCGGCTTTAATAGGCGTTCCTTGTGCCGCTCTAATATCAACTCCACTATGTTCAAACACATTTCGATAAGGATAATCCGGATCATGAAAATAAGATGTTATATAATGACTTGGTACTGGCCAGGTAAAATGACCTACACTAGTGCCCAGATCTTTTGTTTTTTCCAGCTCTTCTAATTTTTTCCTGACCTGATCTTCATAAGACCTAACTTCGCCCTCAATCGCCTGGTATTGAGCTCGCAAACTATCAAGCAAACTGCGATAACGCATTTCTGACGCCTGCGTTTGAGAAAGTAAAGAATGTTTAAAATTTGATTGATCGACTAAATCCTTCATCTTGTTGTCCAGTTCCAATTTTAAATCTTCATACAATTTCCTTCTGCTATCAACCTGCGTTTTCTTCATTTCTAAATCTTCTTTAGCAAGACGTAAATTTTTTACTGACTGTCCGAGGTCAGTATAAACACTCTCAAGATACTTTACTTGATTATAAAAATCAGCAAAACTATCACTGGTTAAAAGTATCTCGATATAATTTTTCTGATCTTCAGCGTGAATGTTGCGGACAATTTTTGAAATAATTATTTTTTGCTTTTCAATTGTTAATTCCTTGTCCTGAATACTCAGCTCCAATGCTTCAATCTCTAACTTAGCCTCAGTAATTTTTTCTTCAGTTAGCTTAATATCGGTTTCTGTCTGTGCGATTTTGTTATCCAGTAAGCTCAATTGATTACTCAGTGAAACTGCTTCAAGGCGCTTTGATTCAATGCTTTGCTTATATTTAGAAATAGTATCCTCGAGCTCTTTAATTCTTGCCTTTCGTTCGGCAATCTGTTTATTGAGTATGTCGATTTCCTCTTTATTACCGCCAACAGCTGTTGAATCTGTTTGTGAAAAAACAAAATCCGCGCCTGTCAACATAAACAAGGCGCCAATTATAAGAGCCGATATATACAAACATTTGATTTTCATGTCTGTATTATAACACATTATTTGTTAGATAAAAATTCCCCTTAGCTCTAGCAGAGTTAGGAGACATTTTTGTCAATAGCAATTACGATCCTTCGTAACGTCTCGTTTTTACCCAAAACTTCTGCTATTTCAAACGGACCAGGCGAATTTTCCTGTCCGGAAAGTGCAACACGCATCGGCCACAATACAACGCCATTGGAGTATTCTTTTTCCTTAATCCACTCCCCTGTTTTCGTTTCTATTCTTTCTTTTTTCCAATCTCGTTCGCTGATTGTTTCTAAAAACTCGTGCAATTCTGGCAAAATTTTACTTACATCCTCTTGGGAACTTTTTTTCCATACAAGCATTGATTTATCGTATTGAGGCAACTCGAAAATAAACTTTACAGCAGCCGGTAGTTCAGATAAGGCATTTACTCTTTCTCGCTCCAGCGCGAGCGCCTTTAGCAACCTATCATTGTCAATCGGTTGTTTTATATCTGCTTTTTCAAAAAATGGCTTTGATAATTCAACCAATTCTTTTTCTGAAAGTTTTTTAATATATTCTTTATTAAACCAATTTAATTTTTCCAAATTAAAAACCGCTCCCGACTTACCAACTTTTTCTAAATTGAATTCTTTCACCAATTCACTCAACGTAAAAAGTTCACGGTCGTTTCCCGGGTTCCAGCCAAGAAAAGCAACAAAATTAACCAGGGCTTCTTTCAAATATCCTTTTTTAATATAATCCTCAACCGACACATCGCCCTGGCGCTTGCTTAATTTCGACTTGTCCGGATTTAATATGAGAGGCAAATGGGCCATCTTAGGCGACTCCCAGCCGAAATACTCATATAATTTCAGGTGCTTGGGCACGCTCGAAAGCCACTCTTCACCGCGAATTACATGGGTAATTCCCATATAATGATCATCCACTACCACGGCTAAATGGTAAGTTGGATAACCGTCGGATTTGATTATAACCTGGTCGTCAACCAGGTTGTTTTTTATCTTAACTTCGCCCCTGATTAGGTCAAAAAATGAGGTTTCTCCATCATCCGGCATCTTCATGCGAATTACATGCTTTTCCCCTTTTAAAGCTCGATTTTTAGCCTCAGATAGGTCGATTTTACGGCAAGTACCATCATAACCGGTCGGTAGTTTGTTTTTTTCTTGATTTTGCCGTAATTCTGCCAATCTTTCCGAAGTACAGAAACAATGGTAAGCGTAATCATTCTCAATTAGATCTTCAGCATGCTTTTTGTATATTTCTAAGCGCTCGGATTGGATATACGAACCTCCGCAGTCCCCGTTTTGAATTATTTTCTCCTTTTTACCTAACATAACTCCCTCGTCAGGCACAATACCGGCCCAATATAACGATTGCAATAAATTCTCCAAAGCGCCTTCAACAAATCTTTTTTGGTCAGTGTCTTCTATGCGTAAAACAAATTTACCCTTATTTTTTTTAGCAAAACAATATGCATACAGCGCAGTGCGCAAACCACCGATATGAAGAAAGCCTGTAGGAGATGGGGCAAAACGAGTGCGAATCATATTATCTATTTTTTATTGCAAGAAATAAAAATTTGAAAGTGGCATTCAATATTCGGCCAACTCTTTTTGGCTGTCTTATTAACCGATACAACCATTCTAACCCGATTTGACGTAAAAATAAAGGTGCCCTATTTACTCGCCCAGAAATATAATCAAATGATCCACCCACACCCATGGCAATTTTTACTGAAGGCAATTTGGCCAAATTTTCGTAAATCCATTTTTCCTGTTTACCCATACCAAAAGCTACAAATAGTATATCGGGGTTTGTCTCGCGAATTTTATCTACTGACTGGTCAGTTATACTATCCTCATCAACTATCGGTCCCTTTTCATAACCGGCAATAATTAAATTGTTAAATTCCTTTTTTAATTTTTCAGCTGCTTGTTTTACCACTTCGTCATTTCCAGAACCTAATAAATACACGCTTCTCCCCTCTTCTGCCGCTAGAAAACAAAGTTTATGCATAAAATCCACACCGGTTATGCGAGGTGCTCCAGAAAATATATGCAATCCAAAACCGTCACATAAACTCAAATCGGAACTATTCAAAATTTCTTTAAACTTTATATCTTTTTGTGCTTTTACAACCATTTCTGGATTGGGAGTAAAAATAGTAAATTGTCTTTGAGATGCTAAAAAATTACGCGCTAATTGCAACGCGTCATCCAAACTTACAAAATCCACTCTAACACCTAAAACATTTTTTGAATGCATGCAATTATCTTATTTCGAAATTTTTAAATTCGCCTGTATACTTTTTTTGTTCAATTATTATATCCTCTACCCTGGCATTATCTGGTCCGGACTTTAACCATTCAACGAGTTTTTTTAAATTCGAAAGCTCACCTTCTGCTACAACCATAACAATATTGCCTTCTGGCAAATTTGTTGTGTATCCGCTTAAACCAAATCTTCTAGCTTCTTGAGAACAATAGTAACGAAAACTGACACCCTGCACCAAACCTTTAATAACAGCTTCGATTCTGCCTTTCATAAAAAATTATTTTCCAAATCTACGCTGCCTGCTATTATACTCTTCAATCGCCTTGTCTAATTCTTCCTCATCAAAATCAGGCCAATATTTTTTTGTGAAATACAATTCAGAATATGCTGCCTGCCATAAAAGAAAACCAGAAAGGCGCATCTCGCCTGATGTGCGAATAACAAGATCTGGGTCTGGCAAATTCGCGGAATCTAAATTATTGGAAACTTTTTCTTCTGTGATCATCTCGCCTGTTCGTGCAATTTTTTCAACCGCCCTTGTTAGTTCGTCGCGACCGCCATAATTTAATGCTAAATTAAAAACCATCTTGTGATTATCCTTTGTTTCTTCAATTGCTGCATCCAAACTCTTTAGCACTTTATCCGGCAAACGATCGCGGTTTCCCATGTGCCTAAAACGAATACCCTTTTCCTTGATTTCGGGCAAATAATCACCAATCCAATTAACGATAAGCTCCATTAAATAATCGACCTCTTCTTTCGGTCTATCCCAATTTTCAGTGGAAAAAGCATAAACAGTAACTACGTCAACACCAATTTGACCGCAGTGGTTAATAATTTTTTTTAGGGCTTCAGCGCCTTTTTGGTGTCCGACTAGTTTTGGCAACCCTCTTTCCTTAGCCCACCTGCGATTGCCGTCCATAATAAAAGCAATATGTCTGGGTATTTTTAAAGCATCGGTCATATAAAATATACATTAGTTTTTTACATATTTTAGCAAAAAATATTGCATAAATCAACACCTTGACAACTTTTCCTTCTATGTTATTATATTATCACTCTCACATTGAGAGTGATAATAATTTTTTATGATTAATCCTCAACAATTCACACAAAAATCACAAGAGGCGCTTCAAATCGCCTCACAGATTGCCGCTGAAAATGGCCAGCCTCAAGTTGATCCGCCTCATGTATTTTTAGCCCTTTTACAGGACGAAGAAAATATTGTTGTCTCTGTAATGCATAAAATGAAAGTAGTTCTTCCAGACATGCTAAAAGAAGCTCAGATGTTAGTTCACCAACTGCCAAAGCAATTTGGCGGTTCGCCTTTATCACAGCAGGGCCAAATCATGTTGAACCAAGCAACAATGTTTTTGCTTCAATCTGCACAGGCTGAATCAAAAAAAATGGGAGACGATTACATAAGTATTGAACATATTTTTCTAGCCTTTCTTTCTACTCGGAACCCGGTTAGCGACATTTTGGCGCGAAACTTCAAAATTACCTACGACGAAGTGCTGAAAATTCTTTCTACTATCCGCGGTTCGCAAAAGGTTGATTCCCCTACTCCAGAAGCAAAATATAATGCCTTAGAAAAATATGGAAAAAATTTAACCGAACTAGCACGGAAAGAAAAAATTGATCCTGTTATCGGTAGAGATGAAGAAATAAGACGTATCATGCAAATACTCTCACGCCGAACAAAAAATAATCCGGTGCTTATTGGTGAGCCGGGTACTGGAAAGACAGCGGTCGTTGAGGGTCTAGCCCAAAGAATTGTAAACGGAGACGTGCCTGAATCGCTTCGCAATAAAGAGGTTATCACTCTTGATATAGGTTCAATTTTGGCAGGAGCGAAGTTTCGTGGCGAATTTGAGGAGCGATTAAAAGCTGTGCTAAAGGAAGTTGAGGCAGCAGCTGGAAAAATTATTTTATTTATTGATGAACTTCACACTATTGTTGGTGCTGGTGCGTCAGAAGGGGCTATCGACGCTGCCAATATGCTCAAACCCATGCTGGCGCGAGGTGAATTGCACACAATCGGCGCAACTACCATCAAAGAGTATCAAAAACACATTGAAAAAGACGCTGCGCTTGAACGACGCTTCCAACCAGTCATGGTTAACGAACCATCAGAGGATGACACTATTGCAATTCTGCGAGGTATTAAAGAAAAATACGAAGTTCATCATGGTGTAAGAATTACTGATTCTGCAATTCTATCTGCTGTAAAACTATCCGAGCGATATATTACCGATCGCTTTTTACCGGACAAAGCTATTGATTTAATCGATGAAGCGGCTTCTTCGCTACGCCTTCAAATAGATTCAATGCCTGAAGATTTAGATCGAATGAAGAGAAAAATGACAAAACTTGAAATTGAAAAAAGGGCTCTACAAAATGAAAAAACAAGCGAGGCAAAAGAACAACTAAAGGATCTGCAAAAAGAATTGGCTAATTTAAAAGAGCAAAGCACAGACCTTGAAGCTAAATGGAAAAACGAAAAGGACATGATCGCTTTAATTCATGATCGAAAAAAAGAAATAGACAAGGCAAAGCAAGCAGCTGAAATCGCTGAGCGCAAAGGCGAACTTCAAAAAGTTGCTGAAATACGCTATGGCACAATACCGAACTTAGAAAAAGAAATTAAAAACGACGAAAAATCATTGACTGAATTACAAAAAAATCGAGGCATTTTAAAGGAGGAAATTCGCGATACAGATATTGCTTCAATTGTTTCCCGTTGGACAGGTATTCCAATTAATAAGATGCTTGAAACCGAATCTGAAAAATTCAGCCAAATGGAGCAAGAATTGGCACATCGAATTGTTGGACAAGAAGAAGCGGTAAAAGCTGTTTCTAATGCCATCCGACGTTCTCGCGCAGGAATAGCTGAGCCTAATCATCCGATCGGCTCATTCATATTTCTTGGACCGACTGGCGTTGGAAAAACAGAACTGGCTAAAGCCCTATCAGAATTTCTTTTTGATACTGAAGATTCTTTGATACGAGTTGACATGTCGGAGTATATGGAAAAACATAGTGTTAGTAAAATTATGGGTTCACCTCCGGGATATGTCGGCTATGAAGAAGGCGGCCAACTGACGGAAATTATTCGTCGCAAGCCATATTCTGTTATTTTATTCGATGAAATAGAAAAAGCCCACCCAGATGTTTTTAATGTTTTACTTCAAATTCTTGATGACGGCCGAATTACTGACGCAAAAGGAAGAATGGTTAATTTCAAAAATACCGTTATTATCATGACTAGCAACATCGGCAGTCAAGAAATTTTAAACATGGGAAAGAACTCCGGGTTTGGTTTTGGTGATGAAAAAACTAAAGGCAAGGATAAATCAGACGAAAGGATCAGGACGAAAATTATGGAAATGATGCATGAACATTTTAAACCAGAATTCTTGAATCGTCTTGATGAAATTATCATTTTTCACTCTTTAACTACTAAACAAATCGAGAGTATTGTTGATCTTCAAATTGCCAGGGTAGTTGAGCGTTTAAAAGAAAAAAAGATTTATCTTGTAATAGATAACTCAGTTAAAAAATTCCTCGCAACTGAAGGCTATGACCCGAATTATGGCGCCAGACCCCTGAAACGAGTCATCCAAACTGAACTTCTAGATAAGCTGTCACTCATGATAATTGAGGAAAAAATAACTGAAAACAGTAAAGTAAAAATTACAGTGGATAAAGGCAAAATAAGCATAAAATAATATAAAACAACCTGCCTCAAGCGGGTTGTTTTTATAATATTATAATGGTATAATTCTCTTTGAGAGGTTTACTTCATCTACAAATCTTAATTTTTGTGTTTATGCGATACTTAATAACATTAATTACGGCAATCAGCCTCCTTTTCCCTGTAGGTTTTGTTTTTGCTGAAGCTGAATTTAACCCCCATAATATTATTACCGACGAACAACTGCAAGACTGCAGTGGTTGGACTACTGTTGAAATTCAAAAATTTCTTGAAAGCAAAGACAGCCATCTTGCTAGCTATAGCGGAGAGGATTTCGAAGGAAAAATTAAAACAGCGGCTGAAATTATCTATGATGCTGCTTTGCGTAATAATATTAGCCCGAAATTTTTACTGGTCACTCTGCAAAAAGAGCAGAGCTTAATTACTGATAATACTCCGACTCAAAAGCAACTTGATTGGGCTACTGGTTTTGCTGTTTGTGATGGTTGTTATTTAAACGACCCAAAAGTTTTAAAATACAAAGGTTTTGGAAAACAAATAGACGGTGCCGCAGGAATTATGCGCTGGTATTATGATAATCGATTGGCTCAGCCGTTTATTAAAAAGAAAGATGCTTACGTTTACATAGATAATCAGCCGGTTATACCTCAAAATTGGGCAACAGCTTTTCTTTATACCTACACACCGCACATGCACGGCAATAAAAACTTTTGGCAAATTTGGAATTCATGGTTTGCTCAGTTTTATCCTAATGGTACTTTGGTAAAATCCGCTTCATCTGGCAACTACTATTTAATCTGGGAAGGCAAAAAAAGAGCGTTTAAAAATATGACAACGCTTATAACCAGAACAGATCCTAAATTGGCCGTATTAATGTCAGATGCTGACTTGGTAAATTATCCTGACGGACCAACTATTTCACTGCCAAACTATTCTATATTAAAAGCTCCTAGCGGATATTATCTCACCGACTATGATAGTATTAGACCTTTTGCCTCGGCCGATGTAGTTAGAAAACTTGGATATAATCCTCAAGAAATTATTGAAGTGAGCGAGAATGATATACTTGGTTATTCAAAAGGATCAGTCATATCTGGTTCCAATACTGCTCCGCAAGGTGTTATTTGGAAAATTACTGACTTAGATAATTCTTTGTATCTATTTAAAGATTCCACCCTTTATCCTATTATTGATGTCGGTATTGTTAAAGCTAACTTTAGCCATCTTGCTGTTGAAAATAAGGTAAAAACCGACCTTAAAAACTACTCGGTCGCTGATCTTCCAATCAAGTTTGCTGATGGCACATTAATTAAAATCAGAGACAGTAACAAATTTTATGTTATTGATCAGGGTAAAAAAAGAAAGATTGCTGACGAATCAACCTTTTTAGCTATGGGATACAGCAAAAGCAATCTGATTGAAATTGGTTTTATGATCGCTTTCAACATACCCGAAGGAGAGCCAATATTTGTTAACAACTCCCTGGCCTCCGCAAAGCCAGCGTATTTAGGCGATGAATTAGGAGCAGTTAAAGATTTGGCCAAATCAAAACTACCTGCTTATATAATTGCGGAATATCCCAGCGGAAAAATTATCGCGGGAAAAAATATTGATAGCAAACGACCAATCGCCTCTATCGTTAAGTTAATGACAGCATACGAAGCTTTAAATAAAAATTTTAATTTATCAAAATCCACCGCTTACTCTTCAGCCTCTCATGCCTCTTATGGAAACCCGCTTAGTTTAGTAACTGGAGAAAAAATTAATAATAAGGATTTATTATATTCTTTACTAGTTGCTTCAGTTAACAATACTGCTCGAATGATTGCTACAGGCTGCGGCCTAACTGAAAGCTCGTTTATTAACTCAATTAATGCCAGACTTAAAGAATGGGGCGCTAAAAATACTAGTATTGCTGATGTTACCGGGTTAAGCAATAAAAATTTATCAACCCCCAGAGATGTGATGAAGATTTTTATTAAAACCATCGAAAACGAAACGATTCGCCATGCGCTAAGTCAAACAAACTACACTTTTTCGGAAGTTTTAAATAAAAATAAAGTTTCTAAACACAGCATAAAAAGCACAAACAATTTACTAACAAGCGCAAATAAGTATTATGAAATAATTGCTGGTAAAACGGGCTATACAGACGAAGCCGGTTCGGTTTTAGCTTTAATGATAGAGTCCAAAAAAACAAAACAGCAATATGTGGTTATTACCATGGGAAATTCCGACTATGTAAATCGTTTCAACGAACCAAGCCGTTTGGCTGAGTGGATTTCTAACAACGACCCAACTGCTTCAATAGCTTCTGTTCAATAACTATGCCTTTAGTTTTTGCGGCTATAACACCGCACCCTCCCCTGCTTATGCCGACCATAGGTATGGCTGAGACAAAAAAAATCTCTCGCACTACTGAAGCAATGAATGAACTTGAGGAGGATCTTTATGCGTCAATGCCTGATGTTGTTTTTGTCATATCTCCACATGGCAGTTATTTTCCTAGTGTCTTTACTATTAATTTCTGTACTGATTATACATCTGACTTAAAAAAATTCGGCGATTTATCAACAAAAATTATATTTCATGGCGACTATGAAATGGCCCACAGGCTTCGCGATACCACAAAACGCAAAAAATTTCCAGCTTCAATGATAAGCGAGCCAAACCTTGATCACGGATCGTCAATTCCACTATTTTTCTTAACAAGACATTTGCCAGAAATGAAAATTATTCAACTAGGGTTCTGCGATCTTGATTATAAATCTCATATTGATTTTGGATTATTGATACAGGAGCAAATTCAATTAACAAATCGGCGAGTTGCCGTGATAGCGTCAGCTGACTTATCACATGCATTAACAAATGATTCTCCGGCTGGTTTTAATAAGCGTGGTCGTGAATTTGACGATACAATCAGAGAACTTCTCAGCAATAATAATGTATCCAAAATTTTACAGCTAAATAAAGACCTTGTATTAGGTGCTTCTGAATGCGGTTTACGATCAATAATCATTCTTCTCGGCGTTTTATCAGGAGTACACTATAACTACAGAGAGCTGTCCTACGAAGCGCCTTTTGGTGTTGGGTATATGACTGCTCAATTTATTTTGTAAATTATGCGTGTTCAAATTATCCCCTTAAGGAGGATGCCTTCAAACCTCCGGTATTTAGATTATTTACCGGGTTATTTTGAAAATGAACTTCTGGTTGGACAGCTTGTCATTATTCCCTTTCGCAATAAAAAAGAATTTGGCATTGTTAAAACAATTTCTGATACATCAGAAATTGAGGAACATAAACTAAAAAATATACATTCAATTGTAACCAAAGAACCTTTAATTCCGGCATATCTAATTGAATTTTGTATTGAAATTTCCGAATTCTATCGCGCTCCAATTGGTTTTGTTTTAAAATCAGCCCTATTGCCACTTAAAAAAAATAAGATTGCGAAAATTGAAAATCGACTCATTGTTTGTGATGATAATAAAATATTTGAACCTCAGAAACCCATTCTTGTATCTTATCAAGATATTGAATCTCGAAATAAAATAATAACTAAGATTGCTCAAGAACGCGGACAAACATTGGTTTTAGTACCAGAAATATCAAATATCACAACAATGTTTGAACTGTTAAACTCAGCTCTCTCTAAAAAACCCCTTACTGTAAGCGGTGAAATGGGAGAAAAAGATATGTTTGATTTGTGGTTAAACGTGAGATCTGATGAAAATTCAGTCGCCATCGGAACACGTAAAGCTATTTTTCTTCCATGGATTAATTTAAAAAATATAATTATTGACGACGAAGGTAACCCGGATTATAAGTCATGGGACATGGCTCCAAGATTTCATACGCGAGACGCAGCATTAATGCTTGCTAAATATTCAGGCGCAAAACTATATCTCATGTCCACAGCACCTTCTGTAGATTCATATTATTTTGCCAAACAAGGCGTTTATGATGCCGCTGGACAAGTTGAAAAACACTCAACTCCGAGTCCTATATTTATCGATGCGGTACAAGAAAGAACTAGCACTCAGGCAAGTCATATCGCATCAGATGTTATCGAATCACTCCAATCGACTACCGGCGATGCATTTATATTTGTCAATCGCCGAGGAACATCCAGTGCCGTTTTGTGTCGTGACTGCGGCTACCTTTTTAATTGCTCAATCTGCCGTCGGCCAATGACCTATTTTGAAAGCGGTAAAAAATTGACATGTTTGTTTTGTGGAGAATCAAAACCTCTCAGCATAAACTGCCCGACTTGCTCAGGGCCTAGCTATAGGATGATGTCCCCCGGGGCAGAAGGTATAGCCCAAGAATTAAAAAAAATACTGCCTAAAAAAAGAATCGTTGCAATTGAAAAAAATGACCCCGCTACATTAAAGGAAATTAAATTTCCAGGCAGTAAGATTATTGTTGGAACAAAATATGCTTGGTATAATCTTTTGTGGCCTCGCTTAGAAGTCATGGTTTTTGCAGACCCTGATTCAACGCTGGCCATACCAGAATACCGGGCAACTGAGTTTCTTTGGCAAAATTTACGACAATCACAGCTTAAACTACCAGAACAATCCCAACTATATATTCAAACGTCACATCCAGAACACCATGTTTTTCAAGGCCTCTATAACCCTGCAATTTTTTATGAAACAGAGCTAACCGAAAGACAAGTATTTAGTTATCCGCCTCATCAATATTTAGTTAGGTTAATTTATGCCGGCTCAAAAGTCTCTGCTGACCGTGAATCTAACCGCTTATTTAAAAGCCTTCAAACCTTGACACAAACGCTAGGTGATGTTAAGATTAACGGTCCTTTTTTAGCATCACCGGAAACAATGCGAGGTAAAATTCACAGAATTATTATCATTAAATTAAACTATAAAAACTATAAACAAAGACTGAAAATGATCGCAAATACCATACCAGATGACTGGAAAATCGACCCAAATCCAAATAATCTATTATCAATTGCCTAATATGCTACAAATTGTAACTGAACCAAATCAAATTCTTAGAAAAAAAGGAAGACTTGTCAAATCTTCTGATTTTGCTAATGCAAAATTCAATCAATTTATCAATGCTCTGATTGATACAATGTATGCTTGCGATGCGGTTGGAATCGCCGCGCCACAAGTAGGACAATCTATTCAAATTTGCGTTATTGCTAAAAAATTTACAAAAGATAAGAAGATGGACCTGGTTCTCATTAATCCTGTGTGGCGTAAAAAGGCAACTAAACGAACTTGGGGTGAAGAAGGTTGTTTGTCTGTGCCAAATACAATAGGAAAAATTCAACGATATGATAAAATTATGGTTGAAGCTCTTGATACGCGTGGTAATAAAACCCAATTTGAAGCCGATGATTTTTTTGCCCGTGCCATTCAACACGAAGTCGACCATTTAAACGGTATTCTGTTTATTGATAAGGCAAAAGATATTATTCGTGCAGACAATTACATATTATGATAAGCATAGTTTACTACGGTACTGGAAATTTTTCTGCCGCTATATTAAAAGCAATTATTGAAGCCGATTATAATGTATTAGCCGTTATCACTCAACCCGACAAAAAAACTGGTAGAAAACGAGAAAGCTTGTCCTCACCGGTTAAATCGGTGGCTGAACAGTATAATCTAAAAATTTATCAACCTGAAACTTTAAAATTTTTTGAAATAAATGAACTTACTCGTGCCGACTTGGCAGTAGTTGCGGAATACGGTTTGATTATACCGGAAAACCTACTAAGCCTTCCTAAAAAAGGTACTGTAAACCTTCACACTTCTCTTCTGCCTAAATACAGAGGCGCTTCACCGATACAAGAAGCTTTAAAAAATGGCGACACTGAAACTGGTGTAACTTTGATGGTGGTCGACAAAAAAATGGATCACGGGCCAATTATTGCCACTCAGACTATTACTATTGAAAAGAACGATACTCAGGCAGATTTATTTCAAAAATTAGCGCCCGTTGCTTCTCAAATTTTTTTAGATAAAACTCCTCTTTGGATTAACAATCAAATTACGGCTAATGACCAGGATCATACTAAGGCAACATACACAAAGCTTTTATCACGCGACGATGGTCATGTTGATTTTTCTTTAAACTCCGCTCAAATATACAATCTTTGGCGTGCAATGACGCCGTGGCCAGGCATTTGGGCTTCTCACGCAAATCAGCGCATAAAATTAACTAAAATTGAAATAGCCGAAAAAAGTAATTTAAAACAGGGTGAGATATTATTCGAGAATAATAAAATTTATATTGGCTGCGGATTAAGCACTTCTATTGAGGTACTAGAATTACAACTTCAGTCTAAAAGCAATATGGCCGCAAAACTCTTTATAAACGGACATGCATCTATAAATGGTGAATTTTTAAGTTAATATGAAGATTGAATTAAAAAAAATAATTTTTTACTTCTTCATTTATGTAGGATTAAAAATATTTTCTTACTTCTTTACTCCACCGACACCCTTACTAACCGGACATTTTCTTAACACGATTGTATCAGTAGCTGTTTTAATCAGTGCTGTGTATTTTATTTGGCGTAATGACATCCGGGGCTGGCTTATTGTCGTGGCCGAAATATTGCTTGGCGGAAGCGGCGGATACCTTTCTGTTGGACCGGTCGCTTTAAGAACCGCTCTTTTGGCTGCCAGCTTAACTGTATTTTTTAGTCAAAAAATTTATAAAAAGGAATTTACATATTTACGGAATATTAACAAATACTCAATTAGTGCAATTATTATTCTAATTATTTGGTCTATTATTTCATCCTTTGTCGGCTACTTCTCTGGTCATCCGATTAGACTAATTTTTTCAGACCTCATACCCTACTTCTTTCTTTTTTATTATTTTCCTTTATTCGAACTTTGGAAAGATTCAGATTTTTCAAAGCACTTATCATCAATGCTACTAGTTGCTATTGTCGGAAATGCCCTGTTTATTTTATTTACTTTTTCGGGTTTTAGCTCTCATTTATTTATTCTTCAGGATAATTATTATCATTGGTTTCGTGATGTTGCTTTGGGAAAAATTACTGATCTGCAAAACGGTTTTTTCAGAATTACTCTTAACGAACATTTACTTCTTGCTCCAGCAATAATTTACTATCTATATAAAATTATAAAAAATAAAATTGATATAATTAATGTTTATATATTAATGTCATTGCTCATTATTTATTCAATTAATTTAACGCGGATATATTTTTTAGCAATTATTATCGGCGGTTTATTTTTGATAAGAAAATATAACTTTAAAAGAGCTATAATGTCATTTATTGCAACATTTATTATTTTTTTATTGACCTTTACCGCTCTTCATTTATTGGCTACAAGATTTTCTAGTTTAGGGCTTGAATTCTTCGGGCTACGGCTTTCCAGTATCGCTTCGCCTCAGATTGAAGAAAGTTCCCTCTCCAGGATGCTTCTCTTACCTGAAATTATAAAAACGATTACTCTTTCACCGATTTCTGGTGTTGGTTTGGGAGCCAGCATAACTGTTTACAGTCCTGTTTTTAAGCAATTTATCACCACTCCACACTTTGATTGGGGTTATCTTGAAATATTAGCTGAAATGGGATTAGTTGGACTTATTCTGTGGCTAATTGTTCTTCGAGAGATTATATTGCAAATTAAAAAAAGCAGCTCTGACAAGCCGCTTGCCTATTCACTGATCATCGCACTGCTTATAATCAATATTACTTCTCCAGCTCTATTTCACGTTCTTGGGATAATTTTATTAATTTATTTATCAACTAAATTAAACCATGCTTCTTTTGAACAATCTTCTTAGAATTCTCATAACTACGAACCGACTTAGTTTTAAAAGGTAAATGATAAAAAAATCGCGGCAGCCATCTACTCATTCCACTACGTCCTCCCGTAATTTTTCGATAAAGTACTTCTGGCAAATAAATGCCAGTTTTATTTTTTTCCAGCATACTAAGCCACAAATCCCAATCCTGAAACCTTTTTAATGATCTGTCAAAACCAGGAAAATCTTCTCTGCGAATTAATGCGCTCACATCAATATAGTTGTTCTTTTTAAGCTCTGAGGCATCAAATTCACGGCTTAAAAATGTTTTGAAACCATACTTAAAAGCAGAATAAGCAAAAGAAAAATTTGTAACTGCTAATTTATCATGCAATTTTTCAATCATTTCTGGCTTGGCTACTGTGTCTGCATCAAAAAAAATTATATACTGACCACTAGAATGTTCATAGCCATTATTGCGTGCCGCCGGCGCTCCAGCATTAATCTGTTTTATTAACTTAAATGAAATATCTTCACTATTAATTTTCTCTAAATATGGCTTTATGACAAAGTCTAAATCATCAGTACTGCCGTCGTCAACGATAATTACTTCAATTGGTCGGTATGTCTGTTCAATAATTGAAGCAAGCGAAGAAACAATAGTCTCTGCATGATTATATACTGGAATAATTATACTTACTAGCTCATTCATAAATAAGAATTACGAAAGTATTAGTTTTATCTGTTTCTCCCAAGTAAAATTATTAATTACTCGGTTTTTACCAGCTACACCCATTTGTCTGGCATAATCATGCTGTTTTAACAGTTCAGTAATAACGTTTATTACTTGAATTTCCTGTCTAGCATCAACCAATATACCCGTCTTTAAATGCTCAACTGCTTCTTCTACCCCACCTACAACACCGGCCACAACCGGTAAAGATGCTGCTGCTGCTTCAAGATAAACTGTCCCCCAACCCTCTTCAGTTTTTTCGTCACGATGCGACAATAAAACAAATAAGTCAGAAGCATAAAAATATTCGGGCAATGCATCATTGTCTATCTTACCCAAAAACCGAATATTGTTTTGCAATTCATGTTTCTGTATTAAACTAACAAGCTCTTGCTTCTTGGGTCCATCGCCTACTAATAAAAGTACGGCATTTGGCACATTTTCAATCACACCTCTCATCACTCTAATTAAATGCGGGAAGCCCTTTCCTTCGTCAAAACGACCAACAGAAATGATAACTTTTTTTCCTTGGATGGCGATTTGGCTCTTTAGTAAATTCACTCTAGCTGGATCTGGTTGGCTTAAAAAATGGTCACCAGGCGCCGGGTTTACAACTATAAGATTTGGAATTTTTCCCAATCGAGATTCAATTTTATTTTTTAAAAAATTACTGTTAACTATAACCTTATTTGCCTGGCGCATTACTATGGCAAATTTGCGAATTTTTTTTCTAAGCCCAATTTCAACATCACTGCCATGAAGAAAAACACAATATGGTATTTTTAGAAATTTTTTTATTAAATATCCAATATACCCTCCGGGCAAGGCGTGTTGAACAAATAAGAGGTTAATCTTTTCCTTTTTGCATATCGCTTTTACTTCTCGATACCAACGAAACCAGCGTGGCCAAAAAAACATGGAATAAGGCTTTCCTCTATAGGTCTTCCATGGCATCTTGCTGTCAACCTCTTTATCTCCCTGAATTTTAGGAGCCCAAACCACAACGTCTGCTGGTGGCAAATGTTTAGCTAAATTTACAACATAGGAAGCAATTCCTCCGATTTGTGGCGGATATTCAAGTGTGGTGATCAATATTTTCATAGGCTTTTTCTCCAATTACCTTATTTTTAACTTCTAAAATAATTTGTTTGGATAAACCTCCGCTTACAAACATTAACACGAAATAAACTGCCATACCAATAGGTATTGCTAAAATAAAACTAACTTTTAAAGTAAGCAAGAAGACCAGCAAACCCATAATAATGGCGGGGAAAAACGATCGTAAGGCATATATAAATATTGTCTTATGGTTAAATTCTATATATTTTTGTATTAACACATAACCAATAATCCAAATAAATACATTGCTTACCAGCGCAGAAATCGCCGCCCCGACTATACCAACAGCGGGAATGAGCATGATATTAAGAGCCAAATTTATAACAAGCGCACCTGCCATAATAGATGTCTGTTTGCGTTGCTGACCAATAGCATTCAATAATGCTCCGGTAAGAAGAGATAAATAACCGAAAAAAAGACTTATCATCAAAACCCTTAGCGGCAATATTGAAGGTAAATAATTATCTCCATAAACCGTTGATATAAAGGGCCCTGCAATGGCAAAAATTCCAGCTGACAGAGGGAAAACAATTGTAAATAAATACCGCCATGATTTTTCAAATAATTTTGCTAAAGCCGCTCTGTCACTGAGCCAAAGCGAACTAAAAACAGGATAAACACTGGCAGATAAAGCTAGGGGTATAAATTGAAAAGCAAAGGTTATCTTATAGGGCACACTCCACCAGCCCAACTCACGTTCTCCTAGCATTTTTGACATAAGCAAACTATCGCTATAAGCGTAAAGCCTGCCAATAATACCCGCCAGAGCAAAAGGCCAAGCCATGGCTAAAAATTCCTTCCAGTGAATTTGCTTAAATGACATTTGAATACGTATTCCAAGGTATTTCACCGCCAAGCATCCAGAAAAAATCATATTCAAAAAACTTGGAATAGTGTAAGCAGCAATTAACCAAATTAGCGGTAAACGAAAAATAAGAGCAATCGTTCCAATTAATAATGTTAAAAGCTGGGATCCAACTATTCCGGCTGATTCAAAAAATAAATTCCTCTTTGCTCTAAAAACCGCGTAAAATAAAGAATGAAAATTATCAAACCACATCGTCAGTCCCGCCAAATAAATTAAATTTTTGATCTGATCAGAATAACCAAGCAAATTTACAAAAATCACAACCGCAACATATGCTGCACCGCCAAATACAAATTTACTGCCTAAAGCAGTTGAAAAAATGGACTGAGTTTTTTCTGACGACTTAGAAATCTCTCTGGTTAACACTTGGGCAACTCCAAAATCAGCAAATACGGCAAATATATTTTGAAATGTCAACGCAAAAAAATACTGACCAGTGTTCTCAACACCAATAATTCTGGCGATAATTGTAAAATAAACAAAAGAAATAATCTTTTGTCCTATTGATGCAGCCGTTAAAAACGACGTATTTTTTGCCACTGAATACACCATACCCGGCATGTCAACTACCAGAAATAAAATAACTATTCTCCATATATTATGGCTATAATATCATCTTTACGGCTATTATTCAAACTAAAAACACCCCGTATCTCAGGGTGTTTGGCAGTTTGCGTGTAAGATTTTTTACCGTTTTGACCATTGAGGGGCTCGGCGAGCTTTCTTTAAGCCGAATTTCTTTCGTTCTTTCTTTCTTGCATCTCTGGTTAAGAAACCTAAAGTTTTGAGCGATTTTTTAAAATCTTCATTCCAACCAACTAGGGCGCGGGCAATACCTAGGCGAATCGCTTCGGCCTGACCTTTTTTACCACCACCAGCAACTTTAACAGAGACAGTAATATCTTTATCTTTTCCAAGGGCTTTTAGCGGAGATATGACAATTTCCTGTAAAGCAAAGAAGGGAAAGTAAATTTTTAAATCTTCTCCGTTTACAGATATTTCACCGCTACCCCGGCTAATTCTAACCCTAGCTGAAGCGCGCTTTCTGCGTCCAACTGCACGGCTCATCTCTCCGTTAGTCGATTTATTCTCAGACTTAACTTCTTTTTTAATAATCGTTTTTGGAGCAGTCTTAACCGCCGATTTGTTAGTTTCGGTGATTTTAGTTGTTTTTTTAACAACTTTCTTTGTAATAGGCTTTGTGACCATAGATTTTACTTTTTAAATGTCAGACGAAGCATTCTAGGCGTTCTTAATTTATTTTTTGGTATCATTCTCTCCACAGCGCGCCTTAGTACTTCATCTGGCTTCTCTGCCATTAATTTCTTTATCGGCATGGCTTTTAGACCTCCCGGATGCATGCTGTGTTTGTAATAAACCTTTTGATCGATTTTCTTACCTGTTAAAATCATTTCTTTTATGTTTGACACAACAACCTTATCACCGCTATCAATATGTGTTCTATATCCAACTTTATGCTTACCGATTAAAATTTTAGCGATTTTAGTCGCTAAACGTCCGGGTGTTTTACCGGCTGCATCAATATCGAATTTCTTTCTCTTGCTAGGCATAAATACACTAAAGAATTATTAAATGAGTTCTACTACAGCCTTATCAGCTGCGTCACCGACCCTATTTCCAGAAACTAAAGTCACACGGCTGTAACCGCCTCGACGTTCTGTGTATCTCGGACCAAGAACCTCCATAAGCTTTTTAACAGCATTCTTGGTGTGAAGTCTTTTAAGCAATTCCCGACGCGCAGCCAAATTATTTTTCTTTGCGATCGTGATTAATTTATCAACAACAGACTTAATCGCTTTAGCTTTTGTTTTGGTGGTAGTGATTTTTTCATATAAAATCAAACTCTCAGCCAAATTTGAAGCTAGGGATTTCTTGTGAGCCGTGCTTTTGAACTTAGAAATTTTACTCTTTTGGTGTCGCATATATATCATTACTTGGTTTTTTTCTTTGTTGCTTTCTTTTTTGCCTTTGGTTTATCTTCGGTTTCTTCTTCTGGTTCACCCTGACCACCTTCTTCTTGCTCGTCTTTTTTCATATCTTCTTCTGCCTCATCTTCTTTCTTGCCTTTTTTGCTTTTATTATCAAAAGATGTAACCTTTGCTTCATCAAACAATATTGTGAAATGGTCCATTAAAATCTGGGTTGCTTCAAGTACTGCCTGACGTGGTGTAACCGTACCGTTGGTTTCAATAGACAAAATTAATTTTTCAAAATTTGTAACATCGCCTACACGAGTATATTCAACAGAATATCCCACATCTCTGATTGGGGTATAAATAGAATCAACAACGATCGTACCGAGATCATAACCGCTTCGATCCTTTTCTTCTGTAGTTTTAAAACCTCTACCGCGCCCGACGGTAATTTCAAGCTCAAACGGCTTGTCGTTAGTCAGGGTGCATATAACCTGGTCCTGGTTGATAATTTCAACACTTGAATTTTTGTCAAAATCAGCTGCCGTCACAATGCCTACACCTTTTTTATTCAAACTAAGCACAACAGGTTCGTCAGCGTGTACTTTAACAATTAATTGCTTTAAATTAAGCATGATCTCTACCACATCTTCCTTGATACCATCAACAGTTGTAAATTCGTGCTGAACGCCCATGATTTTAAAAGCTTCGACAGCTGCGCCTGGCAATGACGACAGGAGCACTCGGCGCAAAGCATTGCCCAAAGTGGTACCATAGCCATAGTAACAGGGACTAATTGAAACAGTGCCTTTATAAGGCGTATCACCTTCTTGAAAATCAATTTTTGATGGTAGAAGAAGATTCTCCATATGATAATGGTTATTGATTAACGCGAATAAAACTCAATTATGACTTGGACATTGAAATTAGGATTGTCCAAGAACGGCGAATTCAATATTTTCGCTGACAATGCTTCGGGATCAACGCTGAGCCAAGCAGGAAACTCTACTTTAGCCAAGCGCTCAGTCAAACCCTCCATGCCTTTTTTCTTCTGAGCTGATTCCTTAACTGCCACAATTGAGCCTGTCTTAACGCGATAAGACGGCACATCGATCTTTTTACCGTCTACAGTAACTAAACCATGAGAAACAAGTTGACGTGCAGATAATCTGGATTTTGCAAAACCGGCACGAAAGACAACATTGTCTAATCTTGATTCTAACATGCCAATTAAAGTTTTACTGGTATCACCCACTTTACTCGACGCTTCGGAAACTAAATTAGAAAACTGCTTTTCCAAAAGCCCGTACATTCTTTTTACTTTTTGCTTTTCAGCAAGTTGTTTGCCATAACCAGAGATCTTTTTTCTCTTTCGATCAGGACCGTGTGCTCCGGGTGGATAGCTTCTTTTGGCAAAAGGACATTTTGGTCCAATGCATTTTTCACCCTTAAGCATCAGCTTTTCACCAGCCCTTCTGCACTGTGCGCATTTTGAATTTATTTTTTCAGACATATTTAAAGACAAGGAAAATTATACGCGTCGGCGCTTAGGCGGACGGCAACCGTTATGCGGTATTGGAGTTACATCATTTATAGATAAAACACTTAAACCATTTGCGTGCAAAGCTCTAATCGCACTCTCACGACCAGCCCCGATACCCTTAACAAAAACATTGACTTCTTTAAGGCCATAATCAGCAATCTTTTCAATTGCATTTTTAATAACCACTGAAGCGGCATAAGGCGTAGCTTTCTTCGGCCCCTTGAAGCCTGACATGCCAGACGAAGCCCAGCCTAAAGTGTTGCCATTCGGATCAGTAAGGGTAATTATCGTATTATTATAAGAGGCAATAATATAAGCATTACCTCGCGGTACATTTTTTAAAACTTTTTTCTTTTTTGCTTTTCCTTTTTTAACTTTTTGAGCCATATAAAAAGCTTTTATGTCTTAAGACCAGCTGGCTTTCGACCGCTGCCCATGGTTTTGCGAACATTACCTCGCACAGTACGCGAATTAGTTTTTGTTCTTTGTCCTCTCGCCGGCAAATGTTTCATATGCCTGCTGCCGCGGAAACATTTTATATCCTTTATCCGTTTTATATTTGCCCCGATCTCACGGCGTAAGTCTCCTTCTGTTAAATATTCTTTTTCAACGATTAATCGGACTCGATCCTGTTCCTCAACAGTTAAGTCCTTGGTTCTGACCGTCTCCTTGATTTTTGCCTTAGCTAAAATCTTTTTAGCCAAAGCAGGTCCAATACCATAAATATATGGCAAGGATGCTAACAATCTTTTTTCTTTTGGCAATGTAATTCCTGCGATTCTCATAAAACAAAAATTAACCCTGTCGCTGTTTATGCTTTGGGTTAGAACAAATAACATAAACGCGGCCCTTGCGTCGGACCACTTTACATTTTTGACAAATTTTTTTCGCTGCTGCTCTAACTTTCATACCCTGTTTATGAACTTCCAGAGTCAAACACTCTTTTATGTCTATTCTCCGTAAGTAAATTAATTTTTATTATAAATTTTTTCAATAAAATAACTAATGTTTTGTGTCTGCTTAAATTTCTCAAAAACTATTCAAGTATTCAATGCATCCATATCAAGCCAGTTACATGCCCTTTATAAACAAACTGGAAGTTGTATTACAGGGCATAATATAGTCCAAAATTTTTTAAGCAAAAAATATCAATCATTGCCGCGATATCATCATCGCGTATAAATCAATATTTCAGTATTTACGCGACTACACCGCAATGATTGATGCTTAATTACGGTAATTTTTTTAATATCTTAACGTAATCCTCCCTTTTGTCAGATCGTAAGGTGTCATTACCACCTTAACTTTGTCGCCAATGCTTAGGCGAATTTTGTGCATGCGCATTTTGCCTGATAAATGACCAACAACGAGCTGACCGCTCTCAAGCCTAATGCGGAAAGTGCCGGCGGGAAGTAATTCCTCAACCGCACCGTCGATCTCAATAATGTCCTTGTTTGACATTTAACTATATTTAAAAATATCGATGGTAGGAATATATTAGCCAAATTTACGTAATTCGTCAAGCCTTTTTGGTGGAAAAAATCAAATTTATGTAAAATGCAGTATTATTTGGCTAATATTAGCTAAAAAATTAAGCTGAATAATCAACAGTTTGACTGACATTATCTGATACAACCACCTCGGTGGCCGGTGATATTTCAGGGCTATACACAAAATAACGGTACAATAAAAAATTCCACGATACTGACAAGGCGATATTAATAATCCGAGTAAATAGATAATTGACACCTAATTTTTCATTCACAGTCCACATCCACACAATGGCAAAAATATAATTAGCAACTGCTACGATAAGAAATCTAAACATTTGACGCGAAGTCATGCCGTCTGACTTAAACGACCAGTATTTGTTTACAAAAAAAACAAAATTTAAAATAATAATCTGATTAACGATAACTGCAATAACCGGCCTCAAGTTAAAAAATTCTTTAAAAGCATACAGTGTCACAATATCAAACGTAACCGCGCATAACCCGGTGATAAAATATTTAATAAACTGCTTTCTCATGGAAAAAGCTAATTTAAATAACTTGATCAACAGATTCATAGAAGTATCGCTTTAATTCTGCGTACGCCAGCGCTTACAGCATCCTGCTTTTTTATCTTAAATTTCCCAAGAACACCTGTGTTTTTTACATGAGGACCACCACAAATTTCTTTGCTGAACGTCAACGAATTCTCTGACGCTTGAGGCTCTGTATTCGGGTCGCCTACTGAATATACTTTTACTACTGATCCATATCTGTCATCAAACACGCCCATAGCGCCTTTTTCTTTCGCTTCAAGGACGCTCATCTCTTCAAAACTAACGGGATAATCTTTTTGAATAGCATAATTAACAAGCTCCTCAACTCTAATAATTTGTTCATCTGTCAGCTTCTCTGGATGAGAAAAATCTAACCGCAAGCGTTCAGCGTTAATATTTGACCCCTTTTGTATCACATGTTCGCCAAGTACGGCACGCAAAGAAGCTAACAATAAATGCGAGGCAGTATGATAATTTACTGACATGTCGCCGGTATCTGCTAATCCACCTTTAAATTTTTGTTCAGCGCCAACGCGTGATAAATCCTGATGTGCCTTGTAAGCATGCTCAAATCCCCTAACATCAACAGTCATACCTTTTTCTGTTGCTAATTCTAAAGTCATCTCCAAAGGAAAACCGTAGGATTCATAAAGTTTAAAAGCTTGTTTGCCGGATATCTCTGTAATTCTCTGGCCGGTCTTTTCAAAATTAATCTCTAAACCATTTAGTAATTTTTCAAATTCCTTTAAGCCTTGTTCAATTGTATTTCGAAATTTACTCTCCTCCTTAGCCATTTCGTTTAAAATAAACTCTTTATTTTTATCCATCTCCGGGTAAACATTTTTAAAAACCCGAACCACCTCTTCAACGATCTGGCTGCAAAAATTTTCATTAAGGCCGATTAAACGACCATGACGAACGGCGCGCCTGATTAGACGGCGAACAATATATCCTTGGTCCACATTGCTCGGAATAATTCCCTTGTCATCACCCATTATTACAATAGCTGTTCTGATATGATCGGCAATAATACGCATTGAACGAGTAACCTCGGCAGATTCTATATATTCTCTACCTGACAACTCTTCTATTTTTTGAATTATAGGCCAAAAAGTATCGACTCTAAACACATCACTGTAATCATTCAACATGACCAGGGTTCGTTCCAGGCCCATGCCGGTATCCACATTTTTCTGCTTTAAAGGTATGAATTTGCCATCGGATGTTTTATTGTATTGCATGAAAACATTATTCCATATTTCCAGCCAGTTATCCGGTTCATTACCAGGATTGCTTTTTTCAGGCGGATATTCACCTTCACCATTCCACCAAAATATTTCTGTATCCGGCCCGCAAGGGCCAGTCTGACCGGCCGGACCCCACCAATTGTCCTTTTTTGGCAAATAGGCAATCCGATTATCAGGAATTCCGATATCTTTCCAGATCTGCGCTGTTTCCTCGTCTCGCGGGGCATCATCATCACCGGCAAAAATCGTAACAGCAATTTTTTTTGAATCTAGATTAAGCCAGGCAGGCGATGTTAAAAACTCCCAACTCCACTCAATCGCCTCTTTTTTCCAATAGTCACCGAGCGACCAATTGCCAAGCATTTCAAAAAAAGTATCGTGCCTATTATCACCGACCTCATCAATATCCTGCAAACGAGCGCATTTCTGAACATTAACAAGCCGCTTCCCCTCAGGGTGTACTTCGCCCAGCAAATATGGCACAAGCGGATGCATGCCGGCAGTGGTAAACAGAACAGTCGGGTCGTTCTCGGGAATAATAGAAGCGGAAGGCAAAATTTTATGCCCCTTCTCAACAAAAAAATCTAAATATTTTTGGCGCAACTGTTCAGAAGTAATCATACCCCGTATATCAACTTCCAGAAGCAAACAACTTTAGAATGTTGTGCTTATGAAAATTTAATCATTAATAAATAAAAATAACTTTTTTAAAATATTGTGTTTACTAATTTTCTTTTCACAACCCCGATTTATAATTGCCGTCATATTTTTCCTATTTGAGCATAATTCTATCTTAAAACACACTGGAAGTTGTATAGCGGGGCATATTTTTATACTATCTCTCCCCCACCTAAACATTCGTCTTTTTTATAAAACACAGCAAATTGTCCGGGGGTAATTGCTCTTTGTGGTTTATCAAAAAATACTTTGTAAATTTTTGACTTTTTAATCAATGCAACTTCGCATTTCTGCAACGACTGCCTATGTCTTAAACGTACCTCACATTTTAACGGAAATTTTGGCGCTCGTCCAGCTATCCAATTTATATTTTTTATTTGTATTTCTTTTTTATTCAATAATTGATCATTTTCATCACCAACGATCAAAATATTATTTTGGACATCCTTATCAACAATGTAAACAGGTTTGGTGACTGAAACTCTAAGCCCAAGACGTGAACCCTGAAGACCAATCCTCTCCCCTATTGTATAAAATGCAACACCATCATGTTTACCGACAATTTCCCCGTTGCTTAATATTATCTTTCCCTTTTTTACCCTAATTTTTTTCATCAAGAATTTTTTCATCGGAACTTCACCGACAAAACAAATTCCCATACTCTCCTCTTTTTTGGCTGTGGGTAAATTAAACTTCTGCGCCAACTTTCTCGCTTCTGACTTCAAATAATCGCCAACGGGAAACAGGATGTGTTTTAACTGCCTTGGCGTCAATTGATGCAAAAAATAAGTCTGGTCCTTATTTTCATCTTTAGCTCGGATTAATTTAATTTTATTCTTATTTAAGATTTCGGATTTAGAATTTATAAGTTCCCACTGAAGGCGGGCATAATGTCCTGTTGCCAAATAATCAAAACCCAACTTTTTTATTTTATCAAGCCAGACACCAAACTTAATAAATTTATTACAGAGAACATCAGGATTAGGCGTCAACCCTTTTTCATACGCCTTATACATTTTGTCTAAAACTTCTTTTTTGTATTCCTTTGTAAAATTCAATCGCATTAGAGGAATACCCAACTTAGCCGCTACCCTAAGAGCATCTTGATAATCACCGCGCCAACAACTCTCGCCTGGCACATCTGTTTTTTCGTCATAATTTACCATAAAAGCACCGGTTACATTATAACCGGCATTTACCAGAAGCGCGGCCGCAACTGAAGAATCAACACCGCCAGACATCGCTACTAATACCTTTATTTTATTCACATTTTTTACCTTCATATAGCGATTTTACAATATTTTCCGCATATATTCAAGGATAATAAAAATAAAAGCGCTCCGATTAAATCGGAGCGCCCTTTTTGCTTGCTTTTAAGCCGCTTCTCTTTTTGCCCTAAGGCAATCTGTGCAGAGAATAGCTTTGTCGCCTTTTGGTTCAAACGGTAATTGATCAATGTGCTTGCCGCACTCTGAACAATTAACATCCACCTGAAACATCTGACGTGGACCGCGATTCATTCCGCCGCGGAATCCTCCGCCGCCGCCACCATGTGCGCGCTTATCCTGCCAATATGAACGGTTGCAATCGTTGCAGTAGACCTTACGGTCTCCAGAAGGCTGAAACGGTAACTGGGAGATATGACCTCCACAGCGGTCGCAAGTTAGATCGACATCATACATTTGTCGATCGTTGTTGTATACCATAACGCTAATTGCTTTATTCCCAAAATGTTATTTGAGACTTTTGTTTAATCGACCCCCGCCAATGACGGGCTTCTTTGGGAACCACGCAATAGCGCCCTACCCTTTTCTACAGGTAGGCCTACCTATCGGCAGGCAGGTACCCCAAAATTACGATAAATATTATAGCACAAACCCAGGATAAATCAAGACTTTAATCAAGCTTCACTATCTGGCCCGGCTGAACTTGCCTACTGTTAACATGAGTAGGCTTATTTAATATTGTTTTATCACTGTTTATAGAGCTGTCAGGCGTTTTATTGATAGTTGCTTCATTTTTTACCGCTGAACCCTGAATTACTTTTTCTTCATTTTCTTTTTTAAATGAATCAATTTTTATAACAGGTTCGGGCTTTTGCTCATTTCCTTGGGACAAAATTTCATTAAGAGGCTTGGGTTTCCATCCAGGTGAGGCTGCTTTTTTAGGCGCCGTCTCAAATTTTTTTTGTTCACCCCTCATCGGTCTTTGGTTATTTTTTATTTTTGAGCCCTTGCTTTTCTGTTTATTAATATTTTTTGAATCTAACTGCTGTTTCGGCGGCTCTTCTTTTTTTAAAAAATCTCCTAATTTTTTTGGCTCTTCTTTGGGTCCTGTTTGAATCGGCTGAGCAATTTCTTCATCGTCATCCAATCCTCCGATTTCAATTCCACTCCAACGTTTAATTTTTTCTTCAATTTTTTCCCTTGGCGTGCCATATCTCTCACGTGATACGTTGACAACTTTTTCCGCACTTCCCGTAGGCGAGCCGAGTGGCGGTAGAGTAACGGCAGAAAATGGCTTGGAAGCAACTCCATCAATCATTAATCTTAAATATATATTAAACTTAGGTAAATTAACCAAATCTTCTTCGGTGAATGTTGGTGTAAATTCTTTGACTAGAATAGCCGCATCTGTAGAACCAACGCGATAAGTTACCAGGGTGCCAACGTTACCGAGCACTGCCGCCAAAACCTTTTCATCGAGCTGCTCCATGTATTGATGAGCCATAGTTAAATCCAAGCGATACTTACGAGCTTCAGAAAGAATATTAGCAAAACTTTCTGTGGCAAAATTTTGAAACTCGTCAACATATAAAAAGAAATCTTTTCTGTCCTTTTCTGCTATATCCACTCTTTCCATAGCGGAAAGCTGAATTTTTGTAATGAGCATTCCGCCCAACAATCTAGAATTATCCTCGCCAATCCTTCCTTTTGAGAGGTTCATTATAAAAATTTTCTTATTATCCATTATCTCACGAATATTTATTCGCGATTTCACTTGGGCTACAATATTGCGAATAACTGAGGCTGATAAAAACTGACCGATTTTATTTTGAATCGGAGCAACCGCTTCCTGCTTATAACGGTCGTTATAGGCCGCAAATTCAGTATCCCAAAAAGCTTTAACTACCGGATCTTTCAAATGACCAACTACGCGATCTCGGTAGTCTGCATCAGCCAAAAGTCTATTAATGCCTAAAAGCGTAGTATCTGGAAAATCCAATAAAGCTAAAATGGTATTGTTCAAAATATATTCCATTCTAGCACTCCAGACATCTGGCCATATTTTTTTAAATACTCCCATCAAGCCAGAAGAAACCAGATGTTTGTATTCCGGATTAATAGTTTCTAAAATATTAAAACCAATCGGATAGTTGATGTCGCAAGGATTAAAGTAAACTACATCATTAATTCTGTTTGCTGGAATAAAATCAATAATTTTTTCCGCAAAATCTCCATGAGGATCAACCAAGCCTACCCCGTGACCGGCATAGATATCATTAAGCACCATGTTTTCTAACATGGTTGTTTTGCCCATTCCGGTCTTACCTACTACATACAAATGACGTCGCCTGTCGTCGATTTTAACGCCAAACTTACGGAATTGATTCCGGTAATTTGTAGTAGCAAAATAATTTACCTCAGGATTGCCGAGAGTTTTAGGCTCCTGACCTTCGGTTGTTTGTTCCATGAATCTTATTATACACCAAAAAACCCTTTTGGTTAAGCAAAAAGTTTAGCTAACTCGTCAACATTAATTTTCTCTTTGGTTTTAATGATTGAGTGAACTGATCCTCCCCCGTCGCCTTCCCAACGCGGAAAAATATGCCAATGAACATGCGGAACAACCTGCCCTGCCACCGGCCTGTCATTGACACCTACATTATACCCCTCGGGTTTTAATACATCATTGACACGATTCATAGCACTGTATAAACCAAGGGCAAAATTTTGCCATTCAATACCGTTAAACTCCGAAATTGTAGTGTAATGCTTTTTAGGAACTACGACAGTATGTCCCTTGGCGTGTGGAAATATATCTAGAAAAGCCAAAACACTATCGTCTTCATAGACTTTGTGGCAAGGCACCTCGCCTGATATGATTTTACAAAAAATACAATCCATATAATTAGTAATTTGTAATTAGTACTTAAAATTTTAAAATTTAATTTCTATATACAGTAAAACTGCCGAATCTTCCTAAAGACACATTTTCTGATGAATTATTTTGCTCTGGTATAATCAAGTAACAATATGTAGCCCCTGTTAAATCTCTTGCTTTCTGCCATAAAACCGGAGTTGAGCTAACCCGCATTTCTTCAAATAAAACACCTAATTCTGGCTGGGCAAAATTTTCATTTATAGGGAAACCGCCTCCGATAATTTTTTTGTGAGAAATTGCTTCGAGCGCGAGGAGCGGATACGTGTCAGCCACAATGCAAAAATTATTATCATTTTTTATATTTGTCCAAATAAATTGAGCGGCACGATATTCATCACTGCTCATCGCCTGGCTATAGGGACCGAGCGAGTATGAAGCGGTTGCTCCAATTGAAATAATCAAAACAAAAAACATGGCGGCGAACTTATTGTGGTTGATGGCGTATTTTATTGAGGCGACGACAAATAATATGGCCAGAAACGCCAAGGTGGCGTCCAGACGCCGGCTAAGAATATGTTCGCCAGTCAAAAAATATCTGGTTAATACGTAGCTCATAAATAAACCCGCCCCAGTTGCTGCTAAAAATTTTTCAGATTGAGACCCTTGTTTAAATATTTTTTGTAGGCCGATAATCGCTCCTATAAAAAATAGGACCATAAAAGCTATAATCCACCAGCGCCAAGAGGTTAGACTGTTTGAAACAAAGGCATAGACAGGTATCTGATTAAAAAATACATTTCCAGTATCAATGATATGCGGCCGCGGTCCATCTGCCAAAAAATATCCCGAAAAATTCCCGATAACCTGTGTTGCTGAATTAATATAATTAATACTGCCGTTAAAATGCGAATAACCGGCAACCAATTCTATGACCGGAATAATAAATAACGCGCACAAAGAAACAATTACCACAGAAAAAATTTCATTTTTTTCTTTTTTAAATCTAATAAGATTCATTAATTCTAATGCCGCAAAGCTAAATATCATCAGGATTGTAAAGAGAGCATAGCCAAAAAATGATAAAATAATCAGTCCGATAAGCAAAGCTATTTGCCCTCTCTTTTTCTCATGTGAACGCCTGATCAGCAATAACAAAAAAAGTAAAAATACTAAAAAACCCATGCTCACAGGCAAGGAAAACGCGCCGACCATTTGTAGCGCAAATGGAAACAGCCCAAACCAGGCTAAAAATAAAGAACTTCGCCTGGTCCACTGAAGCGCTCGCCCAATTTCGTAGAGCAAAAGCGGTAGTAAAATACCGGCTAAAAGCGGCAAAAGCCAAGCAATTGAATATACCGAATCAAGACCGGTAATTATTGAAGTTGAAGACAAAATTCCCCAGAACTGACTATATGAAAAAAGACCAGGATTTATTTTTTCTACCCAACCGGCGTTTTCAGAAAAATTCTTTATAACTATCGATTCACCAGAAACAATGCTGTCAATTACTGCTTTGTGCCTCCAGCCATCAGCCCCCCAAAATATTTTGTGAGTCAGGGGCAAATATGAAAAAGCAAGCAAAAATTGCACTACTAAAACTGTTAAAATAATTGAAACTCGAAAATTCGAAAAGACAATTCCGCCGGATAAAAGAAGTAAAAGAAAATATAGATAAATATAATAACCGGGAATTGTCTGCCATGGAGTAAATAAATGAATCTCGTTTGAAGACAAAAAAAGCGTTATAAAACCAAAAAAAGCAAAAACGAAAAAAAACACTAAATACGATTTTTTATCAACTAATACCGCTCCGCCATCTACTTCTTCAACCACTGGCGCATTTGTCTGAATATGTTCTATTGGTGCCAGTGTTGCACCAATAAAACTACTTATGATCAATGAAATTGCAATAGAGACTGGATTTAGCGTCCAAAAAACAATTGTCATGCCTGTTAGGCAGCCAAAAACAACCAATAATATAAAAGCGCCTAGAATTTTTGATCTAACACCCGAACGAAACCCGAAACGCTCAACAATGACACCCTCATAATGGGAAGAGGCCAACCAAAAAAATATCACCAAAACCACCCAGGACAACCAGTTAAACTGCCAAACTTCAACATTGACATAAAGCAAAACCACTGTGGCAATAAGCCCAAGAAAACGCAATAAATACGAATACATATAATTGAAAATTATTATAATTATACAAATAATTGACAGAAATAGCAAAACTGTACTACTCTAAGTCAGTTTTGAAATGGTTCAAAACATAGAGGGAGGGTAAAAATATTATGGAGCCGCTCTTTAAAAGATTCTATCAATGGCTAAACGAATGCTCGCAGCCGGTTCTTCTTCGGGCGGTGCCTTTGTGGATATCGCCGAACGGAGTCACCTATTTCAGGGTGATTATGGTCATACCGATCTTCTTGCTTCTCTATTTTGACTATAAACTCTTGGCTATCACTGCTTACGTCGTCAACAGTTTGCTTGACTATGTAGATGGCGCGCTGGCTCGATCCAGAAATTGTGAAAGTGATTGGGGTAAATTTCTAGACCCCATGGCAGACAAGATCTACTATGCCCTACTCGCCCTTCTCATAACTTTTATTGTTTTTAGTACCAACGATCCTGATATCAATATTGGCGCGCAACTGCTTGTGGTGGTACTGTCTATTTCTGAAGAAACCTTAATCGCGGCAATTCGCATAGACGACTATCACCACAACAAAATGCAAAGCGGAATAAAGCGCGAGCTCAAAGCCGACTATTCCGGAAAAATCAAATTCAATTTGCAGTTATGGGGGCTAGGATTCCTGATGCTCGCCTATCCCGTGGCGCAAGGTGGTGCCTTTTGGATGGGCATTGCTCTGATTGCATTATCCCTGCCTTTTGCCTTTCTTTCCTTTTACCACAAAAATAATAGGCACTAAGACGTTCGTTACTGCCATAAACCCCGACTATCCGTCGGGGTTTTAATTAACAGTTTAAACACATTTTTTCCTCTTTTTGACCCTTGCTTTAATACCTCGTCTTCGGTAATATACTGATGCAAGATGGAGGGAAAAAAGATATATATGTCAGATAATCAAATCGATAAAATTCCGCCACAAAGCTTGGAGGCGGAAATGTCTCTTCTAGGTTCGCTCCTCTTGGATAAGGATGCTGTTTTAAAAATTGCCGACATTGTTTCACCGGATGATTTCTATAAAACTGGAAATGGAAAAATTTATGAAACAATGATTGAACTCTATTCACGAAACGAACCGGTTGATCTTTTGACACTGAGCAATCGCCTGAGTGAAAAGGGGCTTTTAGATAATATTGGCGGAAAATCCTATTTGGTCAATCTGGCCGATTCAGTTCCAACAGCTTCCAATGTTATACAATACGCTCAAATAGTTCATCGCAAGGCAACTAGACGCCGCTTGGTATCAGCCGCACATGAAATATCCAGACTTGGTTTTCAAGAAGAAGGTGAGATTGACCAAGTGCTTGATGAAGCTCAGCGTCATTTATTTGGAGTTTCACAGAATTATTTTAAACAAAGCTTTACTCCAATCCGCGGAGTGCTGACTGAAGCTTTTGATAGAATTGACGAACTACACAAAAACAAAGGACAGTTGCGTGGACTGGCCAGCGGTTTTAGACAACTCGATGACATACTTACCGGTTTTCAAAAATCTGATCTTATTGTCTTAGCTGCCCGGCCGAGTGTTGGAAAAACTTCATTGGCTTTGGATTTTATTCGCCACGTTGGTGCGCGTTTAAAAAAACCGGTCGGACTATTTTCTTTAGAAATGAGCAAGGAACAACTGGTTGATCGCCTGCTCTGCGCCGAAGCCAGCGTTGATTTGTGGCGATTGAGAAGCGGCCGCCTATCTGACAGGCCTGAGGATAGCGACTTTCCAAGAATTGGACACGCTATCGGGGCTCTTTCAGAAGCGCCGATTTTCATAGATGATTCTCCAACAATAAACGTGTTGCAACTGAGAACAAAAGCCAGACGTTTGCAGGCAGAGCACGGTTTGGGGCTTATAGTTATTGATTACCTGCAATTAATGGAATCCAGGATGCGCGGAGAGCAAAACAGAGTCCAAGAAATATCTGAAATAACCCGAGGACTAAAAGGAATTGCCAGAGAATTAGATGTGCCCGTAATCGCCCTATCTCAGCTTTCACGCGTGGTTGAACAAAGCAAGCCGGCTATTCCTAAACTATCACACCTAAGAGAATCCGGTTCTATTGAACAAGATGCTGATGTGGTTATGTTTATCTACAGAAAATCAGCTGATAGAAATTATCGACGCGAGGATATTCCACCCGATGAAATGTATATCGCTGAATTGCATATTGCTAAGCACAGAAATGGTCCGACCGGTGTAGTTAAATTATTCTTTAATGAGGCCTATACATCATTCCGCACTCTTGATATGGGAGCGCGAAAAGATTTGGCTCAGGTTCAGCCGGCGGCACAAAAACTTAGACCTAAATCTGATTTTGTAAATAAACCCAATAATCCCGAAACCCCGCCAATGTGAGATTAGTAATTAGTAATTAGTAGTTAGTAGTTAGTAGTTAGCAATAGGTTTAAGGTTTGGATTTAGAAATTAGGGTTTAGTATTTTGGTGACAATTTATTAAGAAATGTTAGGATTATAAAAAATTATTTAATAAATATTAAACAGTAATCTATCCACATTATGTCCGTTTTCTCAAAATTAAAAGAGTTCAAAGATTTGCGCGAGCAAGGCAAGAAAGTTCAGGATGTATTAAGCCAGGAGTCCACTACCGCTGAAGCTTCTTTTGGTAAAGTTAAAATAACAATGGATGGCACATTTACCTTAAAAAATGTCGAGATTGATCCTGAGATGCTAAGCCCTGACAAAAAAGATAAATTGCAGAAAGCGCTGGTTGACGCTCATAATGACGCCCTGAAAAAAATGCAGCGAACGGCTGCAACAAAAATGCAATCCATGGGAGATCTTAATATTCCCGGTTTTGGAAAATAATCGCCTGTGTATTCAAAAGCAATTAACCAGCTGATTGATGAGTTGAAAAAACTCCCTTCGGTCGGCCAAAAAATGGCTGAGCGTTTTGTTTTTCATTGGTTGTCGAAAGGAAAAAAAGATGTTGATGAAATGCGCCAGGCACTTGAATATTTATTAAAGCGCGTTAAAAGCTGTGAGGTCTGCTGGAATTTTAGTGAAACATCACCCTGTCCAATTTGCGCAGACATAAGACGCGACAAATCAATCGTCTGTGTTGTCGCCGGCTCACAGGATCTGGCCGCTCTGGAAAAAACAAATGAATTTAAAGGTTTATATCATGTCTTAAGAGGTGTTGTTGATTTAGCAGACGAATCTAGAGTAAACAACAGCCTTAAAACAAAAGAATTGTGGAAACGCCTAGCGTCCAAACCAAATGAAGTTAAGGAAGTGATTTTAGCTCTAAACCCTGATCTGCCTGGAGAAACCACTGCCATGTATATTGAAAGGCAAATTAAAAAAAATTGGCCTAAAATAAAAACGACTCGGCTAGCGCGCGGATTGCCAATGGGTTCTGATCTGGAATACGCCGATGAGATAACACTTACTAGTGCTTTGAAGAATCGGAAGTAAAATATAATTTAAAAATTTTTAATTTTATAATTTTTAAATAAATCTTAATTTTCAATGTTTAAAAATTTGACATTAAAAATTATTTACAAAATTAAAATTTAAAAATTACAAAATTTAGCGTTCTGAAAATAAAAAACCCCGGAAATTATTCCGGGGTTTTTAAATATAATTAGGACGTCTTCACTTTAGTAAAAGGCTGTCTGTGGCCGTAAACTTTGTGGTATCTAATTTTTCGTTTATATTTTTCAACCCTGATCTTTTTGTCGCGTCCCTGTTTTTCAATTACTGCTTCTAGAGCAACACCTTCTAAATACGGATTGCCAATTTTGACATTTCCACCTTCATCATTGGCTGTAAGAAGAACCTTATCAAAAACAACCTTCTCGCCTTCTTTGGCTTCAAGTTTTTCAATTTTTAATACCTGTCCGGTCTTAACAAGATATTGTTTCCCGCCGGTTTCAATAACTGAAATCATAATGAGTAATTAGTATTTTGTAATTAGTAACTGGCAATTTTGAATGTAAACCAGATTTATTATAAATGGCGGGCAAGCTAAGTTCGACACTCTGTGCGACTGCGTTTCTAGTCCGTTTTGGATGGTTCAAATACCAACCGAGGAGTAAAACGACTTATGTTCGCTTTGACGATCTTTTTTACCTTGAACTTAGCTTGCCCGGCTATAGAATAGCGGAAAACACAATCTTTGTCAATATCTAATCAATTCAACCGTATCTCCTATTTTAAGGCTATTTTCTGCTATAAAACCTGCTTTCACCTCTAAAACATCTGTAGCTGGCAAACGTGGCCTATATTGCGTTAACTGCGATTCCTCACGTTCAGGCTCTGGCTGAAGCGAAGGCGCGATGTCAATAATTTTACCGTCATCAATCCAAATAATATCCAATGGAAATTTCATATCGCGCATCACCATAATGTAATAGGCGCGAGAATTAAAATCAAACCACATTCCTTCAACAGAACCCATGCTATTTCTATCGCTCCAACCCTTATATTGGTGGCTCGGCCTATCGGCGATTAAAACTTTGATAGACTTATCGCCAAATAATACATCCCCTTTCGGCCAATAAAACCAATCATAAACTTTTAAAACTAAAAAAGATATTGCTATTACGGCAAAAAGTACAAACTGCCATTTTTTTATAACTTTTTTTTCGTTCATGCGTGTTTACTTACTTGTTCTTTTTTTGTGAGCCAAATTCCAAGCGCTACCATGCCGCATGTCAATATAAATAAAACTATGAGCTTGCCCCAACTCTTTAAAAAAAGAGTTGTTATGCCAAAACTAAAAGCAATCAAATACAATAAAACTACCGCTTGAACATGACCTATCCCCAAATTGAGCATTTCAAAGTGAAGATGCCTGCGATCGCCTTGAAATAGAGGCTGTTTAATTTTAATTCTTAAATATATAACACGGACTAAATCTAATATCGGCACTGCCAGCACTAAAAGCGCGGTGGCAAATTTTCCACCGGCAACAATAGCCAATACGCCGAGAATAAAACCCAAAAACAACCCGCCGCTCTCTCCCAAAAATATCTCCGCTTTGTGAAAATTTAATATTAAAAAACCAGAACAAGCGCCGGCTAAAACTAGCGAGATTGTTGAAATGTCCGCCTGGTAAAATATTCCTTTTCTCGTAAGAAAATATATCATCAGAAATCCAATCAAGGCGATGCCGGCAGCAAGTCCGTCCAGTCCGTCTAATATTTTAATAGTATAAGTCATGCCTACAAGCCAGAAAAAAATTACAATATTTGCTAAAACTAAAAAATTGCCGATTTTCAAAATATCCAACGGTATTGTGCCGCCAAACGGGTTGGTTACGGCTGAAAATTCAGTTCCACCTAAAATTATACATAATGCCGCCATGGCTGTGACAAGCAGGCGAGCTTTTGGCGATATTTTATATTTATCATCTAGCAATCCGACAATGATTAAAATTGTGCTTCCCAGAAATATTGCTAACAAACTTCCGTTAGACAAATGCTTATGAGTAAAATCAGTAAAAAATAACAGCCAGCCTAAAACCAGCCAGAAAGTGATATAAATTGCCAAACCGCCAAAAAGCGGCGTTGGTTTATCGTGAAACTTTCGTTCTTTGTCCGGCAAATCTATAACCTTCATTTTGATAGCTAAATACCTGACCGCCAGGGTCAGGACAAAAGCCAATGTCATTGAAGCAATGAATATGCCCATATTTTGCTATATTTAGCTATTATTCTATCAAACTAGCTAAATATTGACAAATATTAGATATTATAGTAAAATCTGGCTACATATTACTTCATTAGCGTTTAAAAATTACAAAATTTAAAAATTAAAAATTGTCTATAAATTAATATCGATTCATTAGCGTTTAAAAATTATAAAATTTAAAAATTAAAAATTTTAATATATGTCCCATAAGAAAGCCGGCGGCTCTACACGGCTCGGTCGCGATTCTCAATCAAAGCGGCTCGGGGTAAAAGTTCACGACGGCATGACAATCAAACCAGGAATGATAATCGTTAAACAGCGCGGAACTCGGATTCACGCCGGGAAAAATGTTAAACGCGCCAACGACGATTCTCTTTTTGCATTGGCTGAAGGAAAAGTCAAGTTTACTTCACGCAAACGCAAACGATTTGACGGCTCAATGAAATTGACTCAGTTTGTCAACATCGTCACCGCCTAAAAAATATCTCAAATAAAAATTATCGCTATTTAGCGATAATTTTTTATACATTTTTTTAAAATTTAGGGTTTAGGGTTTAGGATTTTAATTATATTCCCCACTCTTTTTTCAATTCTTCTACCCCCTCTTCCAGACTAATTTTCGGCTCCCAACCGAGAAGTTTTTTTGCAAGAGATATATCGGCTTCGGTCTTACGAGGATCACCTGCTCTAGATTCAATATTTACAGTAGGCCCTCCAATCATTTTTGCTAATTCGTTTACTGAATAGCTTTTACCGCTACCGATGTTCATAACCTCGCCCTTGCCAACACCATCGCTTTGCATGGCGGCCAAATTTGCTTCTACGATATCTTCAACATGGATGTAATCCCGATAATACTCACCATCGCCACAAATCGTCATTGGCTTGTCGTCTTTCCACTGATCGATGAATTTACCCACGACCAAGGCATAAGCCCCTTCCGGGTCAAAATACGGGCCGTAGACGTTAAAATATCGTAAGCTTACTGTTTCTATGCCATAAATCATGCTAAAAAGCTTGCAGTATTCTTCGCCGATAAACTTATGCAGACCATAGGGGCTAACCGGCTTTGCCGGGAGTAATTCATCAACGGGAAATTTTTCTTGATCTCCATAAACCGCCGCTGAAGAAGAGAGAATAACGCGTTTAATGTTATTTTCTTTTGCTGCCACCAAGACGTTCAACGTTCCATCAACATTGGTCTGGTGCGTCTCAATCGGGTTTTCCATTGAGTAAGACACTCTAGGTAGAGCGGCCAAATGAAAAATCCCGTCAAATCCGTCTTTGCAGATATTATTAAACTTCTTAAAATTAACCACATCTTCTTCAACATATTTGGCGCCATCCAATATCCGGTCTTTTCTTTTTCCTCCGGCATAATTATCTACCACCACTACTTCATGACCATTTCTCAATAATTTTTTTACCAAATTAACTCCAATAAAACCCGCCCCACCTGTAACGAGATATTTAGACATAATTAACCAATTACTATTTATAATACTTTAAAAACTTTATGAACTTTTGACTTTATGGACTATCGTCGGACTTCCTACCGCAATAATATCATAACCTTTTTTCACCAAATCCTCAAACTGTGAAGCGAGCATCCGCCGCCCGTCCATGATTAGATATGGTGGTTTGCAATTTTCTTGAATAATTCCACCAAGCTCGCGAAACTTCGGCCAATCGGTTAAAATCATACAGGCATCACTGCCTTTCAAGGCTTCGCTTTCAGAATTATGGTAGGTTATAACCTTGTATCTATCATCTTTTTCCGGATCAAACAAACTCTTAAACATCGGCATGGCTGCAGGGTCGTAAACTCTGACATCATTTATTCCATCATCTATTAACTTTGGAACGATATAATAAGCCGCTGAATTACGGACATCATTTGTGTCTCGCTTAAAGGCTAATCCCATAACTGCAATAGTTTTATTTTTCCAATTAAAATGATTAGCAGAGGCACGATTATAAAAATATTCGAGTTGCTGAATGTTGTTTTCTATGGTCAGCACCACTTGAGAAGCATCTCCTTTTTGATCCGTTAGTTGTTTTTTTAATGAAGCGGCATCCTTCGTTAAACAACTGCCACCAGCATAGACACTGTCAAACAAACCCCATGGTCCAATTCTGGAGTCAGAAGAAATAATTTTTCTTACATTTTCAAACTTTAGATCATTAAAGCTTTCAGTGAGCCTGCCGATAACTCCATAGGTCGTTACAAGTCGACTGAGTAGTATGTAATTGGCCAGCAGTTTACCTGCTGCCGCCTCCTTAGGATTAACTTCGATATAATCAACATTCGGTGACTGATAAAAACGAGCGTAAATTTTTCTCATAATCTGAAAATCCATATCATTCCAAGCGCCAATCACAATTCGGTCAGGTTTAATAGATCCTTCAATTGCCTTGCCTTCAACTAAAAACTCCGGATTTGACGCAATGCCGAAATTTTTTACCCCGTTTTTTTTCAACTCTTCCGAAGCATAATCGGCGGCAGAAATCGGCACGGTACTTTTATTTATTACCACCAAGTATTTACTCTGATCAGTGCTATTTCTATTTTTTAAATTAAGCGCTAAAAACGATAAAGCTTCTTTATAATAACGCAAGTCGGTTTCTCCGCTACTATCATCCTTTTCAGGTGTAGGGACACAAATAAATATCGCGTCTGCGTCATCACACCAGTCCTTAAAATTATCGGCCTTAGATGAGAATGTAATATTTTCTTTGTTTCTAACTAACAAATCACCAAGCCCTTTTTCGTACAGGCAAGACTCAATAATATCTCTATCACCCGATGACAAGCGTTTAATTTTGATTTCATCAATATCAAAAAGTAATATTTTATGTCCGCTATCAGCTGAAGCAGCAGCGGCACACGCACCGACAAAACCAGCTCCAATATATATTAACTTCATAGATTAATAACCTCTTTATATATTGATTCAACCTTTAACAACATGCTTTCTTTTGCAAATTTTTGCTGCACGATCTCTCGACCTCTTATTCCCATGTCCAGTCTCAACTGGTCGTTAGCAATCAACATCTTTAAGGCATAAGATAAATCATTGGCAATATTTTTTACAACAAATCCATTTTCTTCGGTAACAGCTTCGGGAATACCGCCAACGCCACTAGCTATTACCGGCAAGCCCGTAGCCATGGCTTCTAGTATTACATACGGAAAACCCTCCCATTCGGTCGGCAAAACGAATATATCTGATTTTTTATAAATTTCTTCTAATTCTAAACTGTTTTTTTCGCCATAAAAAATATTATTATCTAGGCCAAAGAAAGACGCCTTTGATTTAAGCTTGTCTAACATTGGCCCGTCGCCAACGATAATAATTTCGGATTTATTTTTTAAATCATCCGGCAGCGATAAAAAAGCATCAATCAACAGTCCCGGGAGTTTGGGTCGAGCGAGACGGCCGACAAATAAAATTTTTAATTTATTGTTTTGCCGAGCCGCGCGATCGGAAATCATTTCTGGAACCTTAACTCCGTTGTATACCACTTCCATTTTTTCTTCCGGAGATATTCCGTATTTAACTCCTAATTCTTTTACAAATTTACAAACGCAAATTATTTTATGCGTATATTTTGAAACAAGTTTTTCAGCAAAAATTACCGCCCATTTTTGTAGCCACGGCACACCTTCATTAAAACCCCAACCGTGAGCTGTGTGTATTGTTTTCACCTTACCTCTAATAGCTAAACGTCCAAGAAATGCGGCAGTAGAACTGTGACAATGGATAATATCCGGTTTAAATTGAAAAGCACAATTCTTTATCTCTTTTATAGCTCTATAAATCAATAATGGATTTGCGCTATTGCTAAAATAATCATTACTAATAAATTTCGCGCCGATATTATTACATTCTTTTTCTAACCAACCGCCAGAAGCACTCATTACGACTATTTCATCGCCCTTTGATTTAAAATATCGGCAAAGTTCGGCAACATGCGTTTGCGCCCCGCCAGCTTCAGATTTAGTTATTAAGTATAAAATTTTCATTTCCAATTAAATAATCGGTAAATAAAATATCTAACATATCTTCTAAGCATTGCTCTGACATACCTAGGATATTTATTTTTATATCGCTTGATTATAGCTATATTATCTTTAAAAGCTTGCCTTCGTTCTTCAAGGCAAATATTGCCTTTGTGCCTCCTATATTTAACCATTTCATCCGATAAGTTTACCAGCTTCCCTTGAAGTCCTAATTTCAAAAATAAATTATAATCTTCACCGACCACAAGCGATTCATCGTACCCACCCGCTTTGATGGCGGCCTCTTTTCGGAATAAAATACCTGAATGGACAAACTGATTTTTTAATAAAACTATTTCTCTAATTTTTACGTCTTTCTCCGGATAGACTAAACGACCTACGGAAAATCCTTTTTCATCAATAATTTCCGCATTACAACCAACCATGATATGGTCAGGGTTATTTTTTAAAAACTCAACTTGTTTTTTTAACTTATCTGGATCTGACCAAACGTCATCACTGTCTAATACGGCGATAAATTTACCTGATGATTTTGCTAGGGCAATATTTCGACTTTTGCTTATACCCTGTCTGGAATCATTCTTAATATAAATAAAATTCTGAATCTTATTTTGATATTCATTATGAACAAAATCGCTCGTTCCGTCATCTGAGTTATCATCAACGATAATCAATTCGAAATCTTTAAAAGATTGCACCATCGCACTATCAAGCGCGTCGCTGATATAATTTTTGCGATTATGTGTAATGATTATTACGCTAACTTCTAGCATATTAAATTCTTATCCAATTTACCGGCAAACTATGATTTTCATCGGCCTTGGGATCATTAAACCACGTCTTAGGCGCAATCACAATTTTTTTAGGATTTTCATTGAGCCATGCACCCCACCAGCTAAAGCTACTGTTGGCTATGATATTGTGTTTACATTTACTCATTAAAAACATCTCTTCATGCCCTGTAATGTTCGGTGAGGATACAAATACGAATTTATCTCCTACAAATATCTTTTTTGTCCACTCAATATCATCTGAAAAAACAAAATACTTCACGTCCGGTACTTTTTCCTGGATCATTTTCATCGCGCTCTCGTAATATTCCTGTCTGCAAACACCGTGATACTCATTGGTTTTCTTATCGTTAATATAATCCCCTCGCCTCACATGCAAAGACACAGAATTCAATGCAATGATTTGCTCCAAAAAATTCCGTGCGTCAGGTAACAAAGTGTCTTTCAAGGTAAATTCATGCCTTATTTCTTCGGAAATATCCTTAAAATATTTTTCATTTTGAAAATACTCGTCTATTTGAAACCCCAATTTTCGTTTGAGCTTAATTATAAAATCACGAAACAGATGAGGTTGCGGTAAAAACTCGACTTTGGTCTGTAAATTAAAAATCCCTAAGGAGAAATCTCTGGGTGTGTCTGTTTTTAACCGCCCACCGTTAAAAAAAGATGTATCAAAAATAATATTTTTTCCAGCTAACTCAAGACTTCTTCCGTAGGCATACTGAAACATTTGATTACCGAGCCCGCCTTTTAATTTTATTACGGTCATATAGTTAATTTAACCAGTTCTCCAAATATTTTTTCTTATCTTCTGCTTTAAGAACATACCAACATAAAATTTCTTTTAAAACCACATCTTCATTAATCTCATTATTGCGCTTTCGGCACTCAACCTGAATATTAGGCAATAGATTTTTATAAAGCGGATGTGTAAATTTAAACGATTCAAAACCAAGTTTACGGAGAACTTTCTTAAATTTGCTCTTATACCAAAAATCCAAATGGTTCGCCCATCCGGCTTCCTGCGTGCCAAAAATATGGCGTCCAAGTTCCATTTTGTATTTATGTGGAGCAAAAATAAAAAATAAGCTGCACCAAAAATAATCGGGGGTTTCAATTACGAGCCTGCCTCCGGGCCTAAGCCAGCGGCGCCATTGGAGAAGCATCTTCAAGGCGACAATACGATTGAAGTGTTCGAAAACATGATGATTGCGGATTTCATCAACGCTATTATCAGGGTAATTCAATGTTCTAATATCCTGATAAATATCGGCTTTAACATTCATTATTGTTTTTTTGTCAGGCGGAAAATCTATATTGACATATCCCTCCAAGTATGTACCGCCGCAACCTAAATGTAGTTTCATGGTGTAGTGCTATTTAACGTATATATCACCCCACAAATCAGGATTTTTGCTAATTGCAATCTGCAAATAATCAACAAGCTCTGGCTTTGTTTGCCAATTATTAAATTTAAAATTTAGATCTTCCCCTTCAACAAAATTAAATGAAGCATAACCTAAACCAGTTAAACGATCGAGGCTTATAATCGTATTTCCAATAAATTCACTCGAAAATTCAAAATTTAAACAGGGAACTTTTTGTGTTAAACCACTAATAACTTGCATCTCATAACCTTCAACATCAATTTTAATAAAATCCGGCAAACCATACTCCCCGATAAGTTCGTCCAGAGTTGTTATTTGTACTTTCTCCTGCCTGTCAAAACTAAATTCTTTAAAACGACCATTTTTCCACTCATCAGAAAAAGTTGAAATTGTATCTGATGATGAGCAAATCTGAATATTCTTTGTACCTTCGGCTTCACCAACGCCTTTATTCACTATAATTACATTGCCATCTAAATTAAATTTTTTCTTGAGCTTTTCTACACAAGCACTCTGGGGTTCTACAGCGATAACCTTTAATCCTAAATCACGAAAAACCGCTGTGCGAACACCATGATTTGCGCCAATATCAAAAAATAACTTCCCCTTGCCGATAAACTGCTTATAAAATTTACGATTTGCGGCTTTCCTTAAAGGAGTCATTATAATATTAATAATTCTATCAATCATATTTACCCAGTTATAATTCCTAAAAAATTCTGAGCTATTTTTTTATTAGTATAGTTATTAGCAATATAATTGCGTGGCGAAAAGGATGGCAATTTATTTATAAAACAATTAAAGACTTCAGGAAAATCATTCTGATTTTTAAAAAAAAGCCCACAATCCTCTACTAAATAAGGTGAACTTATTTTATCATCTTCCCATCTATTATTGCCATACTGCCAATATCCGCGATTCCAAACTAGCGTTGGCACGTTATATGACCACGCCTCGAACATTGCCAAACCTTGGCTTTCTGACTCGGATAAATATATCATCACTTTTGCTTTTCTTAATAAAGAAAAATATCTCTTTTGCCTATACAAACCATAATTGATAATGTGGAATTTTATATTACTTCTATTTAGAAAATTCTTTATAAACTCAAATAAATTCCCAGGGACTTTTTTGTAATATACCAATACTGTATCCCTATCATCCTTTGATAGCACTGGCAAAGTTACTCCGACAGGCCAAATTTGGATTTTATTTTCTAAACTCTTCTCAGTTGACAGCCAGTGATTTTTTGTCCATTCTGAGGGAAACAGAATTAAATCTATTTCTTTATTTAACATTATACTGTTATGGTCGTGAGGTAGCACGGATATTATTGGACCAACGATCAATTTTTTAATTTTTCCTTCCTTTTTTGCTTCTATCGCCCACCTCAATGCCTCTACACTGTCATTCACATAAATAGTGTCTTCGATAAAAATTTTCTTTTGATTAATATTGTACTTATATTTGTAATTTAATTCTTTCAAACCATTTAATAAACTACTAGTCACAATGTCCGGTCCTCTTTTCTGGCCTAAAACATATTTAACAAAATATTTAATCTGTCTAATCAAATCTTTAAAACTAAATATCGGCGATTTTGTAAGTATTATTAACGACATCTTATCTATTTATTATTTGTTGCATTTTTCTTAAACTAAGATAAGTGAACTTATTAACAATTAATCTTTTTATTATATAATTAATAACGTGATAAAAAAATCTTCGTATTTTATGAGGAAATGGATTCTTTATTACATCTTTATAAATATTAATTATACGATCAATTTGTCCATATAGTTCATATTTTTCAGCAAATCTTTTTTTTGCCTCTTCACGGCGATAGTCATAATAAACCTTTTCATTTTGTAATTTTAACATTTCCGTAACATACTCATCGTCTGTTTGTACAACTTTTCCGGCATTTCCAATACACTCAACGTGTCCGTTATTAATCTCCGATAAATGACTCACAATCGGAAGTCCAAAATACATTGCTTCGGCCATGGCTGTCGAATTCACTTCGCCATCTTTTCTGCCGTGCGCATAAACATCGAGCGTGTTTAAAAATCGATATATGAACTGCATATCACCTGTATGCTCTAAAAAAATAATATTTTTTATACCCAATTCTTTTGCTTGCTTACGGTATTTATTACTACCACCCAAAAGTATAAAAAAATTATTATCAAATTCAATTTTCTTATAAGCTTTTAAGGGAATTTCGGAAAATATACTATCCTCTTTTCTTTGGTGAAAACCAAAAACAAACTTATTAGATAATTCACACTGTTCACGCATGTCGCCACCGTTATATTTTAAATCCATAGGATGAGAAACTAATTCAATGCGCTTTTTATCTCCGCCTTTTTTTACCCATAAATCCGCGTTCCATTTGCAAATATGCATTACGCGAGAAATATTGTACTGATTATCCACCATTCCAGATAAATGCAACGAATCCACAATCGGTGTATGTTTAATCTTGTAAAAAGGATATTCCGGATGGCCGGCCCTACCGGTCTGAATAATATCATATCTATTTTCATCAAATTTTTCCCAGAAATCCGTATTTATCCAATCATGTGTATAGGTTGACAAATCAATAGCCTCAACATGGAATTTAATTAAATTTACACCATGTTCTGTCATATAATTTACTCTATTAGAATCAGTGGTCATTGTTAGCTTTACACTAGAATCCTTAAACGAAGGTGAGTCACAATAATAATAATCAACTTCAAATCTATCTTTTGCTAAATTTGCTGATATAATTTGTAAAAATTTTTCGGTTCCGTTTGTGGCAAGGCCGTTTACTTTTATAAAAGCAATTTTAATTTTTTTATTCATAGGTAAACTCAGTGTATATTCACAATTATTAACAAAATAATATGTAAGAAAAAATTAAACATCCTTCTTGATTTTATAAAGATAATAGCATACCGTTGCACCATATAGCGCCTCTAAAAAAGCAAAATAATATACCGCACGGGAAAACAACTTTACAGACCCAAGTAAGCGAAAAAAATGTGTTAAAAAAACTATCGGAATGGCAATTAGTGGGTGATTTTTTTTAAAAACATTCTTTTTAACTAAACGAATATCAGGGCCCATGTAATTAAAATTTTTTATTTCGAACCAGGACTTAAAATTTCCTGCTGCATCCATTTTTGCTAAACGACGCCACTTACTCAAATATGAAGAGAAGGTAAAATTAAACGATGATGGTTTATGTTCAAGAATATAATCAGTAAATTTCAAATTACCATATGTCATATAACCGCTATGCATCAATCCGATATAATAAAATTTATTCATTCTGAGCAGTGCGTTCTTGCGCCGCGGTTTAACATCATAGGTATACCGATTTTCGTCTGGTATGTATATCGGCTCTAAAAAGCTGTAACCATCCGCTCGCTCGTCTTCGGCGAGTTTTTTTATATCATTCCGCAAATCTTTAGATAAATATTCATCCGCATCTAAAATTAATACCCAATCAGTATTTACACGAGATAAAACTTCCGCCATATGCGCTTCGATATAACCACGATGATCCAAAATAATAACTTTATCCGTATATTTTTTTGCGATCTCCAAGGAACGATCGCCGCAAGGGCCATCATGAAAAACCATTATTTGATCAACTACTCCATAAACACTACTAAGACAGCGGTCCAGTAGTTTTTCCTCATTATATATAATTGTAATCGCGGTAATAGTTGGCAACATGTCCTACTCTAAAATAAAAAATCCATTTCCCTTTTCGTATTGGGATGTCCAATTTTCTTTTACGCCAGGTACGTGATATGAAAAAGATTTTAATTTCCAACCGGCTTGCTTAAATTTATTAATCCACCAATCTTCAGGTTTCGCCAGCGTGTGTGTTATGTCCAAATCATAAGCTGGTACAACATAATGATTATCTCCAGTGCCAAGCGGAACGACATGAAATGAGCTAGCTGACGAAATGCGGGATGTTTTTAAGAAATCATCCAATGTATCTTCGGACATATGTTCAATTACATCTTTTGTGATTATCCAATCAAATTTTTGTTGGAAAGGTAGTGCATTGTTTGTGGAAATAAGACGGCAATATTCCCTTACTTCACTATCAGCAGTGTCGATTGCATACTGAGATATATCGACTCCATATGCCTTGATATCTAAAATACGGAAAGCTTTTACCAAATAGCCCTTGGCGCACCCATAATCAAGAACAGTATGTTCTTCTTTTATGCCTAAATATTTAATTATATTATAAGCGAGTTTAATGGTTAATTCAGGCAACCAACGATAGTTGGAATAACCCGACTTGCCGGTTACTACACCATTCTCGAAATAATCTTTGTCGTAATCTAATGCATTAGGCATACTTAAATAAAATTAACATGTTTAATATCGTCTTTTGCTTCCATGGAAAATTCAGCGCTGTTTAATATTTTTGTAATTAGTTTATTCTGTCGAGCAAAAACGCAATGAGGACATTTTTTTGTGTCCAAGAGTGAACCACAAATTGGTTCGTCATAAAAACTTGCAACATCATCCCAACGACACAACGAATATTCGCGATGAAACTTTTTATCGTCCATTGGAGAATTCAATACTAAAGAGTCGCAAGGATAAATATAACCATCAGTGTAAAGCACCGGATGCACCCGGCCGAGATGGCATTCGGGCGGCTGTTCATGTATTTTGTACTGATGAAAAAATGGCGCTCCGAGTTTTTCTGCCATACGGCGCAATTTTACATGCTCCGCTTCCAGCATGGATGTTTCTAAATTACAATCTGGCAACAATCTAACGTATTCTATCTTATTCACTTTATCGACTTCATCAACAAATGACTTAATTCGTGCTAAAACCTTATCATTAGTCAAATTATTCCATATATAACTAAAACCTAATGTAGTAATTTCTCCGTTTAGTTTAGGGATAGTAATCTTCTCAACATAATCCATAGAATTAATCGAAATCCTTATCCAGGTTAGTTTATCTAAGATTTCCTGCCTTAAATGTGTGCTAAGTAATATGCCGTTTGTAATTACACCAACTTGCAACCCTTCGTTATAAAGATATTCAATCAATTCATTGATTTTGGGATACATGAGTGGTTCACCGCCTCCACTAATAATTATAGCTTTCAATCCCCTACTTTTTAATTCCTCAACAACGTGTCGAATTTGATCCATTGTTAAATTCGGACAAAGCCGACCATTCTCACCTCTTTGCGCTACCGAACAGAACACACATCGTAAATTACATACTTCGGTTGGCATTATATGCAGAACAATAGGGTGATTTTTTTTAGCTTTAAGATCGTTAACAGCACTAGGGTGGAACAGTAGTTTTTCACCGGTTGAAGTAAATGAAGATTCTTGGTTAGAATTATACTCGTCGAATTTCATATTAATTATTTAAATTTAGATATTATTTTATTTATTTCGTAATCATTTTCAAAGTTATCTTGAATCGGCATAATCTTATCCAATACACCATGACGTGCGGCAACAATATTATTTTCTGCAATATGTCTGCAGTCTTTTGAGCCGCTTAGGCTTGTTCCGTAATTGTAAAAAACACCAGCAACGCAATCAACTCTCTTCAATCGGCCGGATTTGGCGGCACGAACGCACCATTCAAAATCACCAACAATTTTAAATTGTTCATCAAAAGGCCCAACTTTTTCGTAAAAATCCTTTTTGAAAATAAAAAACGGACCACAATGCATCGATCTTACAAACTCATTTTCTGTAAATGCTGGAGGATTAATTTTCTTTATTTTTACTAAAAAGTTATAGCCAAATATTTTTACATACCGTTTATAAATGAACGGAAAATAGACCATCGGCGAACCATCGCTTAAATCGCGCAATCCAGCTTCAATTCCACACGCAAACCGTACGTCGTCTACATTCCAAAATCCGACAATGTCATAGCGCGCGTTACAAACTCCACGATTCCACGAAGCATACAGCGATTCCTGGGGCACTCGTATTATCCGCACATTTTTCATTTTCTCTAAAATTGATAATTTTTCTTCTTCTGCTTGAGTCGGATCATTCGCGATAATTAAAAGCTCAAATTGAAAAATACCTTCGGCTTCACAATAAAATTTCTCTACTGAGCATATATACTTCTGCAGATGGCACTCAGATCTATATAACGATGTAATTAGGCTGATCATAAACAAGGTTTTGCAACAAAAATATCTGTCTCTTCGATTAAGGTATTAAAATTATCATGGTTACACCTCTTGCCACTTAGTGTTGTAAGTTCATAATTATTATTTACAAAATAATCTAAATAATCTTGTGGCATGTAATTATAGGCAGCAATATTTACAGCAGAAATTTCAGTGAATATGACTGGTCTTACATTTGAAATAAATTCATGAGCACCTCGCAAGGCCAACAACTCTCCACCTTCAATGTCAATCTTAACAACCGAAATATGCGGACGGTTATTTTTGTTCCACCACGTATCTAGAGTTACTGTCTCAACTAAAACGATCTGCGATTTTCCAGCTCGTCCAGTATCTACAAGACCGTCACCTGAAGAATTCACATAATCATGAACATGAAATGGTGCCTCTCCAACCAAATCACTCACAGCCTTACCTGATAATACAATCGATTCATTAAGCTGGTTAGCCAAAATAGTTGTAGCTAATAAATCATGCTGGTGCGGGCCGGGCTCGAAGGCAAATATATTGACAGTTGGAACTGATCTGAAAACCGCCAAACTGATCAAGCCAATATTTGCACCGATATCTATCATGCTTTCTCCAGATTTATCAGTAAGTTCATGTACGATCGCTTCGACCAGATCTCTTTCATACACCCTGTCCGTCGCACCAACACGAATGCGATTAATCAACCCTTCACCGCGCGCATAATATACATCAAAGCCTAAATATTTAATCTTATTGAGATAGGGTTTAAAACTATCACAAAAATTAAACCAACTCGACCGAAGCCTACGTGCTACATTGAGCACTATAGAAGGAGTGTATTTTTTAATTTTCTTCATATTTTTTATAAACACCCTTAAAGCCGATAGATCTTTTAACGCATAAATTCATACGTTTTAAATATATATAAATCTGCACACACAGATCCGTCAATAACCATAATAGACTACGATGGCCACTATTCCAATTATCACTTCTAACGTATGTTAAATTTACATAATTACGTCTAAAGTTTCGAATTAACCTACGACCATCACTCAAAGAAAAAACACACTCTCCAGTTTTATCAACTTTAGCAACAAGACGGTCGCCGAAAACTGAACGAAACAACATGCTCCATAAAGTCGTATCGTGACGAAAAATCTGGCAATCGCGGACGAATTCACTTTTATCAACTCCGCGATTGCGATTGGCGTCTACTTTGGAAAAACCCAAACACATGCCGGCAATTGACATGTCATGCAACTTAGATAATACCGGTGAAACTTCGGAATCCCTTCTGAAACCAACGATTCCGGCAGTTAGACAATTTTCCTGATAATATTTCGGATCCAGTGATATAAGGCTTCGATAATCACTTGGAACAATCAGATTCAGTGGCACCTTTTGTTCTACTGCATAATATCCTACTTTTTCAATTTGTAAAAATATTTCGTCGAGGGAATCGTAGACTTCGCTTCCAGCATCAATATAAAAATTCAGTTCAGCAAGAGGGTTCGCCAAAATATATGTTTTCCAGGTGTAACATGATCGCCAAAATTCGACGAAATGCGGCATCGGCAGCACCTTTACACGATCTATACGTTTCAGAATCATTTTTAACGGTGACAACAACCCCAGATCATAAACATATATTATCGGATGCTCAGGATATATTTGTTTTAACGACCCAATCAAATTTAAAACAGAAGGAAAAAATTTATTTGAGCAGGATGTAATAATTGCTTTATCGATCATAATTTAATATTTAAAAAATAAACTTTTAAATATTAGACCTACGTGATTACGCGTTTTTTTAAAAAAGATAACGCCCAGCACGGATAACCAGTAAGAAATTAGTGTGGCATACGCCGCACCAACAATGCCGTACTTTGGTATCAGCCAAATATTCAAAATGACATTCGCTAACATGCTGATTAAATTTAAAAAAAATAATATCCTGACATAATTCTCGGCTAGTAAATATTGATTGACCACTGTCGCCATAGCAATGGACAACCCCGACCAAGCATAGATAGACAATACAGGTGCCGCAGCGGCAAAAGCGGTTCCAAACAGAAGACTGATAATTAACTTGGAAAACAATGAAATAGGAATTATCACAATAAATGAAATAGCTATTATTAACGAATACAGTCGCGACAGCCGTTGGTGATACATGGTCTCACTGTGCTTTTTAGAATTCATGATAGCCGGAAACAGCGAACCAACGATAATAGCTGGGAAAAAATACCACACTTCGGATAAGCGTACGGCCACATCATACACTCCTACACTTGCTAGACCGAGCATATGACGTATCATGACCTGGTCGATGCGAGAATAAATTATTGTAAACGCAGTGGATAGAATTAAAGGCCACGAATATTTAAGGAGGTTGAAGGCTAATGGCCTATCAAAACTCCAGCATCGCAGATTTAATTTCGCCCTTTTGTATACGATAATATAGCCGAGAGTTATTAATATTGTCTCGAATAATACAAGTGCAGCGAACCAAAGAAGGCCTTTCCCCAACCATACAAACAACAATTTTGAACTAAGTATGACACAGGTAACTGCCAAGTAATTTATCGTAATTACTTTAGATAAAACTTTTGCCTGAAAAAAATAATTTATTACATTGAATCCGTTAAATAAAAGTGGAGCTGCATTAAACAATATCAATATATTCATGAATGGATCGTTTCGCAAGAAAAATAACACCAGTAATAATATGGCTAAAGATATAAACGCACCGGCAGATTTTACAACAAACGCTGTACCCAGCAATTTGTCTCGATCATCCGGCCTACTGATCAGATCGCGGTACAACAAACTATCAATTCCCAAACTAGCTGCGAAAGAAATTAGATTTACAATAGTTGCGGCATATACAAGTTTACCGTTATTTTCCGGTCCAAGATAACGAATAACCACAACGGTCACGACAAGACCAGAAATTAACGAAAAAATCTTTCCTATCAAGTTCCATGAAGTGTGCCAAAAATATCTCCTAAAACCTTCATCGAAATGAAAATATTTCCCAATTAATGATTGCACCGTCATCATACAAGATTAATATTCAAAATAAGACGCGCATGATCACTTTTTTTGAAAAACTGAAACTGAATCTACAGTTTCCAAAAAAATCAAACGGTCATCACGTTTTAATGAGTTGACCAGGGTTACAGGTCCAGGCCAACCGGAAAATGAGGCGTTTATCGAAGTCACCGGAGCCGAATCATGAAAAGCAATAAAACCGCCATGCGCTAAAAGAGGAAACCATTCATTAAAATCGCGCGCTACGCCTTCAATACTATGATCACCGTCAATCCATAAAAAATCGAACTTTTCTGACCAATTTTGAACTACGTTATAGCTATAATCTTTAAAGAAATGAAAATCGGAATAAAATTTTAAATTTTCTCGGATTTTTTGTTCGCTTCCAATCAAGGTATTGTTCATGCTGTCAGGAATAATTGGATCAATACCGTAAATAGGAACGGTGGCAACCTCGGCCATTTCCTTCGTTGTTCCGCCGTCTAAAACACCTATTTCAACAATACCGATTTTTGCCAACCTCGAGTATTTACGAAGTACGTTTGACTCTATTGGCGTAGTTCCTTTAATTGATTGATCGCTTGCTAACGTGCGCCTACCAAAAAATGTGCGCGCTTTATTGCGACAAATTTTACAAAATTCGCGCGGATTAGTAAAAAATTTTGTTATAATTCGAATAACTTTGTTAACCAAATTGTGGTTAAGTACCCGTAGAAAAATAATGTAATAATATTTCAGTGGCCTTTTAACCAACGATATGAAGTAATTCGTGAAACCAAGAAATTTAATTTTTTTCGATTTAAAAAGGCGAAACGTGACAATATTCTCAACCTCGCTTACAACAAACCCGGGTGCTGGTTTCTGAACAGCCCACCGAAGAGGTAATAATGATTTGTAAAAAATACCATTAAAAAAAGTAAAATGTTTTTTATACAAATACTTTCGATTTCTTTCCATTATCATATTCACCTCCGGGTGCGGATTTGTGCGCATACCGCCCCACTTCAAATCAGATTCAAATTTGACGGCTAAAACAAAATTTTTCATTCCAGCTTCGAGGCAACGTATGGAATAATCATGGTCATCGTATGTATATGGAGCAAGTTGTTCATCCATAATACCAACTCGACGTATCGCTTCTGTAGATATGCACTCTGGACTGCGCACGCCAACCATCTTTTCAATGTAATATCCCGCCAAAAGCGGAAGATCCCCCATGCCTACTCCGTATACACTCTCCATTAAATCTTGTTCTTTAATTTCTTGTTTAACGAAATCAACGGCCATATTCGCACCATGACGAAAAGCCAATAGACCTATACTGTCATATCCGATCGTTTCGTAGAATTTTATAATTTTATTTTCGAAATCCGGCTCAAGAAGCATTACATCATCTTGCAGAAGAATATTGAAACCTCGACCTGTCTGTGGCGCTTCACGCAGAGCGGCATTTATAGATTTTATCTCATGGACGTCTGCTGTATATATCTTTTTAATCGGAACAACCGACTTTGCAGCCACCTGGTCCACAATGCTTTCGGTGCAATCAGTACAACCATCGAGAACAACAAAAATTCTAGCAGTTTTACCCGTGCACTTGAAGATGGATTCTAAAACTCGACGAATTAGTGCTTCTTTGTTGTGTGCTGTGACAATGTAATTGAAAAAATAATCATTCATAGAACGTCTATCCGGCAACTAAATTACATAATACATCAACTTCTTTTTCCGAAAGTTCAGGATTGTTGCCGAAATAAAAACCCTGATAATGTATCTGGTCGGCATTCGGGAATACATATTCTGATTGAATATATTTTTTGAAACAAGGTTGGCGCATAATGTTGCCGGCAATTACTGGGCGAATTTCCACACTACTATTTTGAAAACGCAATTTATGCTTTTCGTACTCTGTTTTATTGTGAAAGACTAACGGCATTGCAAAATTAGAAACAAAATCCATATGTTCCAAATCCAAATGAACTATGCTAGGATTTGTTAGAGTCGCGTCGTGAAATTTCTTAAAATTCATATTTCGACGTCCGATAATTTCGTCCCAAAATTTTAATTGTTCGAGGCCAATAAATCCGTTGATCTCGTTAGGACGTACATTATAAGCTAAGTCGTAAAAGGTATACCAGGCAAAAAAATCATCAAACACATTGTATTTTTTTCGATACTTGTGGGAGCTGGCAATCGGTAAATTACGGTCCCAGCCATGAGCACGAACACAAAGAAGCATCTCATATAATTCTAAATCATCGGTACAAATTACTCCACCTTCAATTGTCGATAAGTGGTGCCCAACGAAAGTTGAAAAGGTCGAGGCTAAACCAAAATTTCCCAACAATTTTCCTTCAATACGTGATCCGAGAGATTCACAGTTGTCCTCAATTAGAATAATATTGTTTGAGCGACAGAATTCTACCACCATAGATATATCGGCGGAAAAACCAAGCACATTAGTCAAAAAAACCGCAGAATATTTTGCTCGGCTGAAATTTTTTTTCAGTTCTTCGGAGGAAACATTCAAATTCGTTAATTCGCAATCGCAAACCGACGGCCTTAAACCCAGCTGTATCAGTGGCATAATATTCGTCGGCCAAGTTACCGACGAAACTGCTACCAAATCATTACGCTTCAACCGATCCAAATTTAGTAGTGATTGAATCAAAATCAAATTGGCAGCACTCCCACTCGATACAAAAACCGCATAACGGCGGCCCTGCTTCTCTGCAAAGTTTTTTTCAAATAAAGAGCATTGTTCTCCCATGCTAAACCGGTCGGTCTTAAGAATAAAATCCGCCAATTTTTCTTTGGTCTCAGCTTCCTTATAAAAACTATTTTTCATTAACTTAATCATATGGTAGTAATAGGATCGTTATTAACATATTCCATTAAATACCAATTGTATGTTAACCTTAAACCATCTTCAAAATTTGTTTTAAAACTCCATCCAAAATTATTTATACGCTTCACATCGAGCAATTTTTGAGGCATTCCGTCAGGTTTTGATGAATCCCAGTAAATACTACCTTTAAAACCAACAATCTGTTTAATCAATTCAGCTAATTCGTGAATAGATAAATCAATGCCAGTACCAAGATTAAAAAATATTTCACCAGACTCATTCTGAGCTTTGTTTGGACTAAATTTTTTCATTAAATATAGGCAACCGTTAACCATATCATCGACAAACAAGAACTCCCGGCGCGCTGAACCTGTACCCCAGACACTCAGGGATTCTTGGCTTAATACCTTCGCGTCATGAAATTTTTTTATAAGAGCCGGAATAACATGACAATTTACCGGATCAAAATTATCACCTGGTCCATACAAATTTGTCGGCATAACTGCGATGAAATTTGTTCCATACTGACGGTTATAATGCTGACACATCTTAATTCCAGCAATTTTAGCCATGGCATATCCTTCATTCGTCGGCTCTAACTTGCCGGACATCAAATACTCTTCTTTAATCGGCTGAGGACACTCCCGAGGATATATACATGAAGATCCTAAAAATAATAGTTTTTTGATGCCGTTGATATATGATTGGTGAATAATATTATTTTGTATTTGTAAATTTTCATAAATAAATTCGGCTGGATAAGTATTATTTGCCATAATACCACCAACTTTTGCTGCTGCCAGAAATACATATTCTGGTTTTTCTTCAGAAAAAAAATCAGCCACAGCTTGTTGATTGGTTAAATCAAGTTCTTTGTGTGTGCGATAAATTAAATTTGCATAGCCTTCACCTTCCAATTTACGTATCAACGCAGAACCAACCAAACCCCTATGTCCAGCAATATAAATTTTAGCGTTTTTCTCCATACTCTGCTTCACACATTATTTTTACTAAATCATTAAACTTAACTTTCGGCTCCCAGCCTAAAATCTGTTTCGCTTTTGACGCATTGCCGAGTAATACGTCTACTTCCGCCGGCCTGAAATACTTCTGATCAATTTCGATAATTGTTTTCCCGGTTTTTTGGTCAATACCTTTTTCATCAAGACCATTCCTCTGCCACTCAATATTAAAATCAAAATATTTTCCTGCTTCTTCAACAAATTCACGGACCGAATGCGTTTCGCCGGTAGCAACAACATAGTCATCAGGCTTATCTTGCTGAAGCATAAGCCACATCGCTTCAACATAATCCTTTGCATAGCCCCAGTCGCGTTTAGCCTCTAAATTACCCAGATATAATTTTTCTTGTTTACCGGCCTTTATTTTAGATAAAGCATGCGTTATTTTTTTTGTTACAAAAGTACCACCACGTCGCGGTGATTCGTGGTTAAAAAGAATACCATTGCAAATGTACATGTTATACGCCTCGCGATAATTTTGAGAAATATAATATGCATATACCTTGGCACAAGCATAGGGCGATCGCGGATAAAAAGGTGTTGTTTCTTTTTGCGGAGTTTCTCGCACCTTACCAAACATCTCCGAAGAACCAGCTTGATAAAATTTTGTTTTTAAACCAGATTCTTTTATCGTGTCTAAAAGCCTCAGCGACCCTAACCCTACAGTGTTTCCGGTATATACCGGCATCTCAAAACTTACTTTGACATGGCTTTGCGCTCCCAAATTATAAATCTCATTCGGCTGAACTTTTTCCAAGATACGAGAAATATTACTGCCGTCAGTTAAATCACCATAATGTAAAAACAACTTCACTCCCTGAATTTGTGGATCTTTATATAAATGATCGATCCGCCCTGTATTAAAACTACTAGAACGACGAATAACACCGTGCACTTCGTACCCCTTTTCCAATAACAATTCGGTTAGATACGAGCCATCCTGACCTGTAATACCTGTAATCAACGCTTTCTTCATATTATATAATTTGGTTTTTTAAAAAAAGTAAAAAACAATAATTACCAATCAGACACTTTATCTCTAACCTTTGATTTTACTTTCTGATATGTATTTGTAGCCTTTTTATCTATTTCCGGTGACAACATCTTTAAAAGTTCGTGCCCTAGAATCCTGTATTGTTTGCCGATTTTATTAGCTCTCAACAAGCCTTTCTTGAGTAAGCGCTTCATTGTGCTGTTGCTTACTTTGAGCAATTTTTCGGCCTCGGCAGTTGTATAAACTTCGTTTGGCTTTATTTCAGGCATATTTAAATAAATGACACTATGTGAATAGCGTATCACAAAGTGTCATTAGGTGTCAAAAAGTATCATTTATCGTTATCCACAACAAATATTAAACTAATCTGTCGGTTGAATACAGTGCTAGATTTTGTATATAACAAAACAGTGTATTCATATTAATCTACTCTGTTGTGGTAGCAGTTGAGGTTTGAACAGCAAATAACTGCTGTATCGTTGCCTTATCGTTATCCGTAAATAAAGCATTGTTTGATTCTCCCAAATTCAACATTTCCATTGCTTTTGCATTATCACCGCTTAAAAGATAAATATAAGCTAGACGCCAATAACTCTCACCTACTTTTGGATTGTCAGTTATCGCCTGTTCAATCAGTTTAATCGCTTCGTCATAAAGCTGAGTCTGAGTGTAAATCATTGCCAATGAATACATAATCTGCTGACGCTTTGGTGAGACTTCTAAAGCTTTTTTTGAATACTGAATTGATTCATAAATCATTGCCGGATCATTGTCTAAATAAGCTTTTACTTGAGATATTTGACTCAAAGTCATATAGGTTCTTACTTCAAAGGGGTGAAGTAATGAATTTTTTAACATCTCATCGCGACAGGTGTTTGTAATTCCTTTCATCAGCTCTTTATCAAGTTGCTGTCCGTAATTATAGACTACCTGAGTAGCAACACGACAGGCATCGCTTCGTATGTCATCAATATGAGGTGAATTCATGGCAAAAGCAATTTTCATTTTTTCATAACCTATAACCGGATCATTGGAAAACATCTTGATGGTATCCAGAGTCTGCATATTCGCTTTTGCCGGTCGAATATTAAAAATATAAATACACAATAATACTAAAACACCCGCGGTAATTACCGGCCCCCAGCTGATTTTTTTATCATCCTGCGTGTTTTGAGTTTGAGTCGTCGGTTCATCTGTCTTAGATTGCACCATCTGATTGATCATGGCCAACCAAAACATAAAATACAAATATGATGTAATGTTTTCAAACACGGTAATATTTCCCACAAAATGCGCGATAAGAAAACCGCCTCCCAAGGTCAATAAATGAATGTCTATTTTTTGCTTGCGATAAGCGCCAACCAAAACGATAAAACCAACGACAAAAACTCCAACATAAGTAATAATCCCAACCCCTCCCTGCACAGCAATAGTATTCATTACAATATTGTGGGCATTGTCAAACCATGTTTCACCATAATTGAAATCAAGAGACCTGGGATTGTAGTGCATGTTGAAAGCGTAAAAAAAGTTATTTGGACCCCAGCCAAAAAATGGACGCTCCAAAAAGCTATAGTAAGAAATTTCCCAGGCAATCCATCGCGGACTCTCCATAATAACTGCTAGCGAAGTATTCAAAGCTCGTCCAATAGCCGGAATACGCTGAACCGACTCTGACTGGCGGTTGGCGTATAAAATGCCGAACACGGCAACACCAAGAACTAACAGCGCGGCAAGTGTAATTCTAGTTTTCTTGTAACCTTTCAACGCGACAATATATATCACCATAACAGCGCTGACGGCTGCAGCAAGCGCAAGCATGGCTCCGCGAGTACCGCTGTAAAATACGCCCAAAAAGGAAAATACCATTAAAAATCCATAAACATATTTCCAAATTCTATTTTTGTCCTTCATAATGAGAAGCATGCCGGTGAAAAGCAAAAACATAGCATAACCGCCGACATAAATCGGGTTGCCTAAGGTGCTGGCTACACGATCAGATCCCTGATTCATTAGCATATATGGACTGCCGACTTGAAGCAAAGCAATAAACATCACGGCTGTACCGGCAAAAAGAAAAAACCTCAACGCCCATTTCCATGAAGTCCAAGTGTGTAATATTTTAGAAACAATGATGTAATAAGCAACATAATGCATTATTGTAAAAAATCCGAGCATGCGTTCGTGATTGTCCCAAAAACTATGATAAGGATCAATGCCTACAAAAGTAGATACGCCAAAACTTACAACATAAAATAACAAAACCGCCATAGTAAGCGGGGTCATAGTTGGCTTATATTCCTTCCAGTTTATTATTAAAAGCAAAATATAAGCGCCGATCATCACTTCCATGATTGAGCGGAAAACTACCACCTTTGGAACGATAAACGGAAAAATAAATGAACTCGGTATAACAATTAACGGCACAAAAAATGTGGCGTAAATTAATATTTTAATTAATAGTTCCAATTTCTTCCTCATATCCAATATAACAACTTTAAGAGCAAAGCGCCGTTTGACGACTCTACTCATTTAAAATAAAAAGAAATTTTTTTAAACTTTATCACAGATATATCAACAACTTTGTTCTTTATCAATAAAAAACGCTGAAAGTTGTATATATGGATGATAATTTAAGCTTAAAATAGCCGGTAAAATCCGGTTAAATATAACTTCGTTATTTTAACGAAAATCTGTTCAAAATGCAACTAAGGCGTAGTGCTGGCTGTTGAGGTTGTTAATCCATCCGGAATATTAATAAACTCAGAGCTGGAAACATTGATAATGCCATTGTTTTCTACTCCTGTTCCCTGCGCTCCAAAGGCAGAAATGAAACCAGCTATGATTGGGTCGTTATTTTCCAGAACAAATCGGCTGGTTGAAATATCAGCAATGCCGTTACTTTTAGATGCCACAAAATATTTAAATGGAAATTGAAAATTGGTAAAAGTGGAATTTTTAATAGATAGACTGCCGTTTTCAACATCAATAATTCCCCTATTCCCCCACAGTGAATCAATCAGAAAATAATTTTCCTGCCACAAATCCGCATACGACATTTCATTGTTCCAGACAGATGGTGAATGAAAAAAAGAGCCGAAGCTATTGTTGGCGAGTGAAAGCAAGTTTGCCGCCGGACGAATAATATTCACTTGATTCATATTTAAACTGCCGTTTAGAACATTTATTTTGCCGCCAAATTCCGGAAGTATTACTAACTTTATTCTGGCGTCTTCTGTGCCGATAATTGAGTAGTTGCCGTTCTGCGCAATCAATGATCCCATAATATACACTGTATTACCGGGCTGAAAATTTCCTTGCGTATAAATATTTAAAGGCTGGTTTTCTAAAACATAAAAACCGTTTCCGCGGTATCGCCCATAGGCAGTGGTTTGGTAAATAATTTCATTAAATAAATTATCTTCAAAATTCAAATTTTCTGTCGTCAAATTTACACAACTACCAATTTCAACAGGAAACTTGCTCAAACCTCTAAATGTAGAATTGTTAATACTAGCGGTTCCATTACGTAAAACAATACCGCCACTAGAACCGTTTCCGTTTGAGGCGTAATAATAGCGATCAATGCCGCTGAACTCAGAATTATCGACATTTAAATTAAATCCTGTACTAGCGGCAATGGAATAACGGGCATTGTTCGAAAACTGACAGTTATTGATAGCGAGCGATGCTTTGGTTAAAAATATTGCTCGCCGAGTATCAAGCGCTGGAAATAAATTACTATCTATCGTATTGCCACCTCCGGCAAAACGGATATCAGCGTAATTTATGATGCTATTTGAACCGTCGCTAATACTTAAACCAACCCACGCTTCTGGCGCCGATTCTGACGACGACAGTCCGACTGTATTAAATCGGTCGCTATCAAACGACTTGTCGCCTAAGGCGGTAAATACAACCCTGTTTTCTTCTTCTCCGTTTACAGTCAAATTGCCGCTAGCGCTTAATCTAGAATATTTATTCAAGCCCTTTATCACCACGCCCGGATTTATTACTAATGTTTTTCCTTTTGGCACTTTGTAACTATCCAGTAAATATGGGCCGTCTTCCCGGGTTAAAACTCGTTCAATTTCAGTCTGTGTTCCACTTAAATAAATGTATGCATAATTTAACGGCAGAATTGTGACAGTGGCTTCAGAATAATCCGACTGATTACCAACTACATCTGCGGCTTTGGCGCGAAAAATATAATCACCACTTTTGATAAATGTAATTGAGTGTTGAGCACTAGTGGAATTTTCAGCTATAGCGACCCATTCAGAACCGCTGGACATTTCCAAACTATAAAATATTTCACCGGGATAATTATCTTCGGCAGATAAAGTAAATGTGAGCAAGGTTGATGTGGTTGAGGTACTGATAGTGTAATTTATAGTCGGCACTGAAGGCGGATCAATGTCTCTTGTAATTTCGCTTGTTGAAGAAAAGACAGAAACTTGAAAATCATCACCACCTTTTGCCTTGAATTGAAAAATATTTCTGCCTGGAGTGAGTAAAATATCTGCCGTCCATAAATAGTCGAATATTGTCGTGTTTGCTGTTATCTCAGTTGAAGAAGTCATTTCTGTTTCAGAAAAAACATAAATTGATTGTGTGTCGGTGGCGCAGGTGCCAAAAATTTGCGCTTCGGATGATGAGGTGTAAAGAATTTCGGAAAAAATTGGGTCTAAAACTGGCGCGAGCCAATGCGGCTTTTCTTGCGGTGGTTGTGGTGCGGTTGGCTCGGTGGGGCCAGACGAACCTCCACCGTCAAAATATGGCGAATATACAGGTGTTGATGTTGAGGGTTCGGCGATTTGTTCCTCCGGCTCTTCTGGGGGTAATAAATCCGCGAATCTGTCAAAATTATTATCTATTATCTCTTCACTTGGTTCTTGCTTCGGCGGGTTTGCCTGATTGTCTTGTTCGGGTTTTGGTTGTTCAGGCGGTGGATTTGCGGTTATTTTTTCTCCTGCCACTTTGACGGCCTTTGTTGCTATTGGCGTTGGTTCAATCGGGGTTTGCGCAAACTCAGCGTCATAATAATCTTTTACCTTTTCCCCACTGCCTATGAGATAGCCGAGCGCTTGATTAAGAAGTCCGCGCTGACTGATCCTGAATGTAGCGTTTAGTTTATCCACCAGACGAGATAAGACAGTTTTTTGCACCACTTCTTCTTTCTTTTTCTCTGCTTCATCTAAAAAATACTTTATTAATCCCGCGCTGTCGCCTACGGCTTTAGGGATGAGGTGTTGAGCGTAGGAGGAGAGAATGATTTGTTTAGAGGTTGTTAATTGTCTGCCTTTCCAATTTGCTCCAACCGAACAATAAATATAACCATTTATATTAGTGTAATAAAAAAAAGGAATACCATTTTCGTATTTCGTTTCAACTTCATCGATGGGAATTAATAAATATTTTTTACTTTCAATTGTTTTTTCACTATAAAAATTATTATTTGAATAAAGGGCTGATAAATTAAATACTGAATTTAAATTATTGACGCCAATAAATGACGCGCTGATAGTAGGCCTGATATTTTGCCAATTGGCCTTGACATATCCTTCATAAGGATCGCCTATGTGCTCGCTATTTCTGGTATGAGCCGGCACGCTCATATCTGAAATTAAATGAACTGCATGGCCCAGTTCAATAAAAGCCATTTTGCGATTATTATAGGCATAGTCCAAAAGACCGGTTTCCCAACTGCGATCGCCCAAAGAATAATCGCGCTGGGCAGAGGTGTTTTGAATCCAGACAGGCGCTGAATAAACAGAAGTTAATTTGAACCAATCAAGAATTGCTTTTGAAAACGAAAAACCGGCTAAATCAGAAAAGCCGGTTTTGTATATTGGGTCCCAAAAATGATTGAGCCAGCGAGTGGGAAAATCCTCTTCTCTTGCTCCTTGTTTTATCCATTCAATTTCCTGGCTGGTTAAATCAGGGTTAAATTTTTCATTGTATAATTTAGCCGCTAGTTCCGCGATGCCCGGATGGGCAATATCATTGTCATAGGCAAAAGCGCCTATTGGAACAATAATCGCGATAAAAACGACTACAAAAAACAACCCCCTCCTTAACATAATGGTTTTTAAAATGATTCAATTAGCCAGATGCCTGAAGATGTTTTGAGAAAATTCATTATATTTCCAACTTTTTCATTTCCTAACGTTCCAGCATAAATATATGTTGCACTATTATCAAAAACCATTTCCGGTTCAATCTCACTAATATCGCTTAGCATCAAATCATACATCCCTTTTTCTTTTGCACCCTCAACCATTTCTTTTATCTCCTCCCTTTTACTCTTTGCCACACAACATTCAACCGCATTATCAATTTCATCCTTTTTTAAGTAATCAATAAACAAAGCATGAGTTTCTTCCGGCGAACGCACAGTCGGAACATCATCCCCCGGATTTTGATTAAATAATTTCTCCAGTTCAGAAGTGGAATATGTCCGGTAGGGAAAATTCGGCTCGACCAAACCCATATTAACCTGAATTTTTTTAATCTGCCACCAGCTATAGCCGATAACCACAAAACAAACAGCGACAATGACAGCGTTAATGATAAACAAAATTTTATATGTTTTTGTCATATTATTCTAAATAATCACCGGCATAGGCGCTATACACTTCGCGCATATCCAACTTGTCATAGCCCTGCGTGAGCAAATGTCGCCAGTAAATAAACATAGCGATAGCTACCACGGCAAAAACCGCCACCGCAACATAAGTCAAAATAAGCAGATATAAATGAGTGGATTTCATATTTTATATATATTGCCAGATATTATATCACGCCTAAAAATAAAACACACCATGGTGGTGGATAAAAAAACCAGCGCCCTTTAGGCGCTGGTTTGTATAATTTTATCTACTGCTATCTATACCGATAAACGGCGTGGCTCCACCCCAATAAGTTGGCGTCTTACCATCCCACTTTTCAATCCATCTAAGTTCCACCACTTTGGCGTTGGCTGATAGCGCCTGAGCTTCGGTTCTGATGGCTTTTGCTTTGCCTTCAGCCTCAACCACTTTTTGTTCCGCTTCAATTCTGATTCTTTCTAAATCGCGCTCGGATTTTAATTTTAACTGCTCGGCCGTCACTTTGGCTTCAATAGCGTCATTAAAGGCCTTGGAAAAATCAAAAGAAGTAATATTTATTTCATCAATATAAATGTGATTCTTTTGCAAGCGTTCAAATAAATTCTGTTTGATCTGCTCTTTGACATCCTGCCTTTTCACAATCAATTCTTCAGCTGTGAATTTGGCGGTGGTCGCTTTAACCGCTTCCTGAATAGCCGGGGCAATGATCCTCTCATTGTAATTTTTACCGACTTCTTGCCACACCTTGTTCACAAAATCCGGAGATAGATGATAGTTAATAGCGATTTTAGAAGTAACAATCTGTAAATCCTTTGACGAGGCGCTGGCCGGTACTTCGTCCTTCTGAATTTTTACATCCATTATCTGAACTTTTTGCACGAATGGAATAATGAAATATAAACCTTCGTCAAATATTTTATCTTTGACCGCGCCAAACTGTAAAACTACCCCTCTTTCACCGGCACCAACCGTGCCGACTGAATTAAACAACACGGCAATGACTATAATTAACACGACAATTATAGCCGGATATTTTTTTAATTTTTTTAACTTTTCCATCTGGTCCGCGTCAATGACTTGATTCATATAAATAATGTTAATAATTAATAAATATACGTTTTACTTAACCTAACACGATACAGCTAAACAATCAAGTTGGAGAGGAGCTGATATTGCCAGCAAGGCAATTAAATGCTAATCTTTATGCTGATATGAAATATACTACTCGTTCAGAAAAAGACACAATTAACTTGGGTAAAAAAATCGCCACCAGACTTAGACCGGGCGATATTATTTGTTTATACGGAGATCTGGGAGCCGGTAAAACAACATTGGTTAAGGGTATTTCGGAAGGATTTGGGATAGAAAGAAATGTTACCAGTCCGACATTTGCCATAATGAACTTATTGCAGGTTCACAATAAATCTAAAATAAAAATAAAAAACAGCAAAACGCCGGTTTCTTTAATACATTATGACCTCTACCGGTTAAAAGAAGAGGAAGAATTTATTGACATCGGAGGTGTAGATTATTTGGGCGCACCCGATTCTATTTGCCTGATTGAATGGCCGGAAAAAATTGAAGGCCTCTTAAAAAATAAAAAATGCGTTGAAATACGCATCGAACATAGTGGAAAAAAATCCAGAAAATTCACAATTTTTAATTCCTAATTTTTTAACATTAAATAGTTAGGCATTATTTAAAAATTAAAAATTACAAAATTTAAAAATTATTTAGAATATTTACAGCCGCAATAATTCTGCCGATATATTCCCCTGTCCTCTACCATTTTTTTCGCTTTTTCCTGCCTACCGCCGGTTTTCCAGTCGTCTGCTAAATAATCAACATTAAAAGTTTCTGCCAAGCGTTTGCCGATGGGATTTATCACTTCGGCTTTTTTATTTCTGCCTGATGTTAAACTGGTGGCAAAAGCATCAAAACCGTTCAAAGCAGAAAATTCAGCTGTACGGCGCAAACGCAAAGCAAAACAAACTGAACATCTGAGACCGCCTTCAATCTCATCTTCAAAACCCATCACTTCACCCTCCCAAACAGCCGGTTCATAATCCATATCTACTATCGGAACATCCCACTCTTTGCATACTTTTATCACTTCTTCCTTGCGCTTCAGATATTCGGCTTCAGGATAAATATTTGGATTGAAAAAAAATACAGTCAAAGAATATTTTTGACGCAGTTCATCTATGATGGCGATGCTGCAGGGAGCACAGCAAACATGTAGTAATAATTTTTTCATATAAAATACAGAGCGAGTGAGTCGAATTTTTGTCGAGGGCAACCGCGGAGGCCCGCCCGTTGCGGGGCGAGCGTCATTACAAATACTTTTTTCCGCGCAACTCTTTGGGCAAGTATTCCTGTTCCACCGGTTCATCGTAGCTAGGATTATATTTATAATCCTTGCCATAGCCTAAATTTTTCATAAACTTTGTCGGTGCATTTCTGAGGTGTAGTGGTACACCTAAATGCGAAGTGGCTCTAGCATCGTTAGCCGCAGAATTATATGCCGTATAAAGCAAGTTAGATTTTTTAGACTTGGCGCAATAAACAACCGCCTGAGCCAAATGCACCGTGCACTCCGGATAACCGATTTTGTGGCAGGCGTCATAGGCGGCATTGGCTTGTATCATAGCTTCACCGTTGGCCATGCCGATGTCTTCACTAGCAAACCTGAGAACCCGTCGGGCAACATAAAGAGGATCTGCTCCGCCCTCAAGCATTCGTGCCAGCCAATAAAGTGCGGCGTCCGCATCAGAGCCGCGCATGGATTTATGCAAAGCGGAAATCAAATTGTAAAATTCTTCTCCCCTTTTATCAAAAATCAAATGGGTACGCTGAAGCGCTTCCTTAACATCTTCTTTTTTAAGACTAATTTTTCCTTTACCTTTTTTTGCCTTAACCGCGATATCCAATCCGTTTAACGCGCTCCGAGCATCGCCGCCGGATAATTCCGCCAATAAATCAATCACTTCATCATCGACATCAATTTTATAAGCTCCTAACCCTCGCTCCTCGTCAGATAAAGCCTGTTTAATAATTTTGACAACATCATCCTTGGCCAGATGCTTAAGAACAAAAACTCTAGAGCGAGATAATAAAGCGCCAATAATTTCAAACGATGGATTTTCGGTAGTAGCGCCAATCAGGGTGACTAGGCCTTTTTCCACATAGGGCAGAAGCGCGTCTTGCTGTGCTTTGTTCCAGCGATGAATTTCATCAATAAACAAAATTGTTCTTTTGCCGATTTGGTGTAATTCTTTGGCTTTTGCTACCACTCGCCGTAATTCTTCCTTGCCGCTCATCACCGCGCTAATACTGGCAAACTCTGCTCCGGTAATATTTGCGATGATTTGCCCCAAAGTTGTTTTGCCAGAACCGGGCGGACCCCAAAAAATCAAAGATGACAATTCATCAGATTCAATCAACCGGCGTAAAAGTTTATTTTTTCCAACAATATCCTCTTGGCCAAAAAATTCATTAAAATCGCGAGGCCGCATCCTGTCAGCAAGGGGTGAAATCAGTTTTACTGTTTTTTCTGTCATAAATAATAATCCTATAACTATCAACAATATTGTGTTTTTCGCAAACATTAAGGCATGAACTGCCTCCGGGTAAATACTTTTCACAAACGGCGTCGGCTCGCTGAGGCTCGCCGCGCCTCGACCTCGGCTCACTCCGAGTGAGCCTGCGGAAAGTTGTTCAAAGTATATACCTGTCGGCAGCAGCAGAAATACCGATAAAATTGTCACTTACACAATATCATAACCAATCTATCAAAGTAATAATAATTTTACCCTCCGAATTCATCCGGGTCAATAAAAACACCCCGACAGTTAGCCGAGGTGTTTATTTGATTTATTGTATTTTGAACAGCACCCAGTCAGACCATCCGGTAGTAGAACTATCGGAAAATTTAGCTCTAACTCGCACATGGTAATCATTGACGCTAGTAAAGTTACGATTGTAATAATTTACTGTAGTGCTATAAGTTGATTCAGTGGTCCAATTGCCGCCTGATAAATATCCGAACTCAATATCATAACCGGTGGCGCTACTGACATTGAGCCAGCTAAAATAGATGTTGCCGGCGCTAAGTATTTGACCGGCTGTAGGCGATGTTATGATTGGCGGCGAAGACACATTACCACTGGTTGAATAATAATACTGAAAATATCTCCAATCCGACCAATTGGTATATGTGCTATTGCCTAAATAGGCGCGAACACGAAAATGATACCAAGAATTGCTTGCCGAAGCATTGTAGGTGTAACTAGTGGCAGTACCCGGATATAGAGTTTCCGTTGAATAGCCCTCGCGAACCATTTCAATTTGATATGATTGAGCGTTATAAACTCCGTTCCAGCTTAATGAAACCTGATGGTTGCTATTTTGAATGATGGCATTATTTGCCGGGGTGTAAACAATCGGAGCGCCGGTTGAATAATTACTGCCAGTGCCTACGACAAACTGCCTCCATTCAGACCAAGTGCCGTAACTATAATCGCTGAACTTTGCCCTAACTCTAACGCGGTATTCATTGTCATTGGAAAAATATTTAGCGTAATTGGCGTTAGTTGCGGTGTAATTACCCTCGCTATACCAAGTTCCGTTGGATTCATACTCGATGCCGATTTCATACGAAGAGGCCCCGGAAATAGTGGACCAATTTATATTAACTGTGGAATACGAACTGAACGACTGGTTGCTATAAGGGCTGTTAATGGTCGGTACGCTGCTACTGTTATTGCCTGAATTGGTACCAACATTAAAATCTCGCCACTCTGACCAGGCACCATAACTGTTGTTGCCAAATTTTGCTCTAACGCGAAGACGGTACTCGTTGTTGTTTGAGAAGTATTTGCTGTAATAAGCATTGGTGGTGGAATAAGTTCCCTCCTCATACCAATTGCCATATGATTCGTACTGAACATTTATTTCATAGGAAGAAGCGCCGGAAATAGTTGACCAGTTCATATAAACAGACTGCGAAGTGTAAGACACGCCGCTTAACGGATTGTGTATTGTTGGCGCATTGTAGTTGTTATAATTTTCAGAATCACCGACTCTAAATTCACGCCATTCTGACCAAGTACCGTATGAATAATCGCCGGTCTTGGACCGAACTCTCATTCGATAATGATTGTCGTTGCTGAAATATTTTGTATAACTTGGATCAGTGGTTGAATAAGTGCCTTCCTCATACCAGTTGCTGTTTGATTCATACTGCACACTGATCTGGTATCCGGTTGCTCCGGAAACTGCCGACCAGCTCATATAAACAGAATGTGAAGTATAAGTCTGGTTGTATGGGTTGTAGATAGTTGGCGCGCCATAGTTATTATTGCCGCCATTATCAGAATAATAATAGAATTGATTATAGTCAGACCAGGAACCATAAGAACCGTTTGTGATTGCTCGTGCACGGAAACTGTACTGGCCGTAAGTTCCATACGGCAAATACACTGAAGCATTGCTTGCTGAGACAGTGTTGTTTGAGACGCTTAACCAAGTATAATTGTCATATCTGGTCACTTGGTATTCATATGAAGTCGCTCCGGAAACATCAGACCAATCTAGGACAACATAATTATTTGTCACTGTTGATTCATCGGAAGGAGAAATTAAAGTTAAATTTCCGTTATTGTATGAATCTGAAACAATGTAGAAATATACATAACCCGACCAGTTGCTGCTGTTCCTTAAACTGACCTTGAAGCGATAACTCCCTGCTTCATCAATTTTTAAGTTTGTTGAGGTGTTGCCAGACCAAACTTGCATGGTCTTAAAAGTCGACCATGAATATCCGTTATTCTTTTCCAAGATAAAATCATAAGAAACACCGGAATTGTTGCCGGAATACGTCCAGGCAAAATTTACATTTGTTCCGGCCGGATATGAAACAAAATTCGCCGGTGAGTTTATAATCGGAGTATTAATCGAGCTAGTGCCGGAACCGGTATTATATGAAAAATACCTGTAATTTGACCACGGTCCGTAGGAAGATGAGTCTTTGGCTCTAACTCTGTAGCGGAATGTATTGTCAGCACCCGGAACCTGGACAGTATACGATGTCCCATTGACTGTGTAGGTTTTGGCGTTAGCGTATAAATTAGTTTTACTAACACAGGTATCGCAAGCAATTTCCAGCTGATAACTTGAAGCTCCGGAAACTGCCGACCACTTGAATGTGGCTACACGAGGATAGTTTGTTAAAACCTGATTGCTTGCAGGTGAAACAAGCGAAGGAGCGCTATAAACAGCGGCTTCAGCCGGCAAAGCAAATGAAATTGTCGGCAAAACTAAAACCGCAATTAAAATAGCGACAAACTTAGAATTTCTAAACATATAATGTAATGCTTAAATATATTACGAGTTAATTTTAACACCATAAATTAACACAAAATAGCGTTTTTGTCAATGATATATTTATTATTTTAGCTAATTTTAGCTAAATATAATCAATATCTAGACTTAGAAACACTTGACAAAATGGCTAAAATATGTTATATTGGACAGTTGTTAATTCTTAATTTCTTAGCATAACAAACAACAAAAAGCACTTTAAAAGAAAGGGAGGCTGCTGCGATGCCCCAAAAATTGATAATTGTAGAATTGAGCCGAGCGAATGACAGGCTCTTCAGTGGAGCTCGCTGGGCGCGTGTCATTGTCAATGAACGCGGTTGCGACGCTGTCTCGTCAAGCTACAAGTTTGCGGCAAAGCCGCTTATCGAGTTCATTGACTCTATCAGTGGTGTTGAGGAGAGGCTCAAGGACAAAGCGAAACTTGAGCTCGCTCGGCACTTCGTCACCAAGGAGGAAACAGATGAATAAGTTCAGGTATGATTCCTGCGACTGTGGGCTGTGCGACGGCAATGTCCACGCCTACATCTGGACGGCCGACGGACAGAAGTTCGGGCCGTTCACCCGGTCCTTCAATATGGTCATCGCCTTTATCGAGATCGCGCTCTCTGGACTGATCAGCGAGAGCGAGGCGATCGAAGGCGGCATGTTCGCCTTGCAAAGGCTGTCATCCTCGTTCGATGGGGAGATGGCTACGCCGGCGCTCGAAGGCCTGGCTCATGTCAAGGAGCGGGTTGGACGCGATGGCTACAAGTTGGCCGAAGTCATCTTTCAGAAAATGATCGATGACGAAAAGGATCTCGAGCAGATGTTCGAGCAGAAATTTCAACCTCGCCTACAAGCGGTGAGATAGAAATCACAAACCGACCTTTCAATACAGGCCGGCATCCCATTTGGGCTCTGCCGGCTTTTTTTACAAATTGACTTTGGAGAAAAAAATTGCTAAAATTTTACAGTTAAAACAAGGCGAAACTAGACAACATTTAATAAGGCCCGTTCGTCTATCAGTTAGGACACGGCCCTCTCAAGGCTGAAAGACGGGTGCGATTCCCGTACGGGCTACAAACAAAACTACTGGCTTAATGCCAGTAGTTTTGTTTACTGGGACCGAGTATGGGAATCGCACGGGCAGGAGCGAGGCGAGTCGTGAGCGGTTGCGGCCGCGAACGACGATGACGAGCGTCAGCAGAACTGCCGGTGGCAGTTCTGCTCTGCCCCGGACAACGAAGCTTTCGCGGAAGCGAAAGCAAGACGGAATTCCCGTACGGGCTACAAACAAAACTACTGGCTTAATGCCAGTAGTTTTGTTTACTGGGACCGAGTATGGGAATCGCACGGGCAGGAGCGAGGCGAGTCGTGAGCGGTTGCGGCCGCGAACGACGAGGATAATAGTTTTTATATTATATAATTTGAGCTATAATGGTAGCACATATGCCAATAAGTAAATATGCCATAATTTTTTCATTTATAATACTTGCGGCAATCATACTGATTGCAGGAGTTTATAATATTAAAAAAAATACCACTATGATTAGTTCTATTCAACCTACAAGTGAATCAGTAAAAAATATAAAAATTCGACCGCCTGCTGTCGCCGGATCTTTTTATCCTGATGATCCAAATGAATTATCTGAAATGATAGATAATTATATACATCACGCCAACAAGGCAGAATTTGCCAGCGAAACTGCTAAAATGATAATTGCTCCGCACGCAGGTTATGTTTACTCTGGTCAAGTGACGGCCACAGCATTTAAATCTGTGAACCAAAGCAACATTTCAAGAGTGGTAATTGTTGGTAGAAGTCACAAGGCATATTTTAATGAAATTGCCGTAGATGGTAACGATGCTTGGAACACTCCTCTTGGCACAATTGATTTAGATATTGACTTTATCAAAAAGCTTCAATCCAAATCTAAACTTGTTAGCACAAACTCAGAAATTCACGCTGACGAGCATTCGCTTGAGGTAATGACACCTTTCATTATCAAGTTATTCGGCTTGAACACAAAAATTGTTCCTTTACTTTTTGGCAACGAGAACATGAGGTCAGAAAAAGAACTTGCTGATGTCCTTGGTGAGTTGATTGACGAAAAAACATTAATAGTCGTCAGTACTGATTTATCACACTACCCTAATCCGAAAGACGCCAAAGAGTTAGACCAAGCAACAATAGCCGCCATTATGACAAACGACGCTGATACTTTCCACGCTGAACTAAACCGCATAATGTCGGAAAATACCGGTAAGGCTGAGACCCTTGCCTGCGGGGAAGCCGCGGTAGGCATGGCTCTTTATTTATCAGAAAACCTTGGGCTAAGACCGACTCTCATAACCTCAACAAACAGCGGAGAGGTTCATCCGGAATCAAGCACTAATGTTGTGGGATACGCGGCAATTGCTTTTTACGGCGACGAATCGCCTGCAAGCCAGGTTGATGAACTAAGTAAAGAAGAACAAAAAACAGCTTTGCAGATTGCGCGCGAAACGATTAAATCTTATTTTGACAAAATAAATTACACGCCAAAAACAAATGAAATGAAAATTTTTAATGAAAAACGAGGAGCCTTTGTTACTTTGCGGAAAGATGAAGCGCTTCGCGGATGTATAGGATTGTTTGAGTCAGATATTAAACTTGGTGAAGTAATTAGTGATATGGCTTTATCAGCGGCTTTTGAGGATCCCAGGTTTACCCCGCTAACAAAAGATGAACTTAAAGAAATAAATATTGAAATTTCTGTTCTCACTCCAATGAAAAAAATTTCTTCAATTGACAATATTGAACTGGGAAAACACGGTGTTTATATCAAGCGCGGAAGTAGGACCGGTGTTTATCTGCCTCAAGTGGCAACTGAAACAGGCTGGGGTAAAAATACTTTTTTGGACAGTTTATGCATTGAAAAAGCCGGGTTGGAACCCGGCTGCTGGAAATCGCCTGATACTGAAATATTCGTCTTTACCGCTCAGGTGTTCTCGGAATAAATTTCTTACGTAAAAACAAATCTAAAATGTATTTCGCGGACAGTGTCGACCGGCTCCTGCGGCCGGTCGCACTTTATCGCTCGCAGTACGACCCCTTCGGGGACCAAGCTCGTACTGCTCCGCGGTACCGCTTAATACAAATTAGATTTGTTTTTTTATTTGATAATTAATATTTTGATAAACAAATTACTAACCACAAACTACCAATTACTAATCATTTATTCTCCCATTCCCCTGTCTGGCGAACAAGAATTTCTTTTGCTCTAAGTGGTTCGGCCATAATCTCCTTTACGGCTTTTTCCATTCTAACTCCCTGCGAACCCTTAATTAAAACAATATCTCCTTCTTTTATTGCATCCTGCAAATAACGGCCGGCTGTAGCACTATCTGCAAATGTTATCACCTGGTGTTCTGGCATACCAGCTTCACGAGCAGCATGAGCCGTGTGTTTACTAGCTTCACCGACTGTAATTAGCATATCTATACCAAGCTCGTTTACCAAAAAACCGATCTCTCGATGCAAATCTTCTGTTTCAGGACCTAGCTCAAGCATGTCGCCGAGCACCGCATATCTCTCTGCCCCGTCTTTAATCTTAATATCTGCCAGTGTCTTTAGCGCAAACTTTGTCGGGTCTGGCGAAGAATTATAAGTGTCATCAACAATCAAAGTTTTCTTTATACCTGGAATTATACACATATGACCGTGAAGGGGCTTGGTGTGTCTTAAAGCACTGGCTGCATCTACTAAATTAATACCAAAAATATGACCAATGGCCATACCAGCCAAAGCAGATGGGATAAGATGCTTTGCCACAGCGCCACTTAACATCACCGGAACGAAACTACCCTTATGGTTAACCTTAAAATTCAAGCCAATCGGCCAGCCTGAACTTTCATCATAAACAAAATTAATATCAGTCGCCTGTAAATCAGATCCTTCTTTTAAGCCATAGGTTACAACCTCTGCTTTTGTTTTGGCATTCTGCATCACCAACTCATTGTCAAAATTCAAAACAGCAAAATCATCTTCTTTTAAATGTGTGACAATGGTTCTTTTTTCCTGGGCGATTTTCTTAATCGTTTTAAAATATTCTGTATGAGCGTGTGCAATATAGGTCAACACCCCAACTTTACATGGAGCAATATCGGTAAGATAGGCAATATCGCCGGGTTTATCTGCTCCCATTTCTAAAACTAAAATTTCCGGATAATTGGGATCACGCTTCATCAAAAGGCCAAGGGCCTGAAAAAACACCTTACTCCAACCAAAAAAAGACCGGCCTGGAGTTTGATCGACGCCAATAATAGTTAATGGCAATCCGACTTCATTGTTATAATTTTTTACATTGCCGCGCACGTTAAATTTCGTCCCTAAAATAACCAATGCCGCCTCCTTGCTGGAAGTCTTGCCAATTGATCCAGTAATACCAACCACATCGGGTCGGTATTTTTTTAATATTTTTTTTGATAAAAATCTCAACTTCCAAAGCAGTATCGTTTTGAACATAATATTTATTAATTAATGTTTATCTTTTATAACTCCAAAATAATCGAGGGCGAAATCAGCCACATCTTTAAATATTACTGCGGCAGTAGATTCGGCCCATTGGCGTTCTGGTTTTTCAAATCTTACGACCATAACAAATTTCGGATCGCTAGAAGGAGCAAAACCGGCAAAAGTGTGATTGGTGGCATCGGTATATCCGCCAGGCCCCGGTATTTGCGCCGTACCAGTTTTACCGGCTACATAATAATCATTCATTTTAACAGTATAGATATAAGTCTTTTCAACCACTGATGTCAACATTCCGGTTAAAAGTTTGGCTGATCGGGGAGATATTACCTGTCCTATGGTTTCAGGATCAAATTTTTCTTTTTTGCCGCTCGAATAATTAATTTCTTTGATCAGGTACGGCTTTGGCAAAAGGCCGTCGTTAGCAATAGCGGCATAAGCCAAGGCCAGCTGAATTGGTGTGACGGTAAGACCTTGCCCAAAAGAAGCTTGGGCCGTAAAGATTGATGATTTATTATTAAGCGAGGTTATATTGCCAGCTGATTCAGTATCTAAGGCTACGCCTGATTTTTCACCAAAACCATATTTAACAAGATAAGTAAGCAACCGTTCCCTGTTGACCCTCTCTGCCACCCAAATCATGCCGGTATTGATAGAATTTTCCAGCACTTCTGTCATGGTTACATTATTACCGTAACATTTGTTTAAGGCGTTGTGAATGGTATATTTTCCAAATTGACGCTCACAGGGATCGTTGAACGTCGTCTGGGGCGCCACCAAATCTAAATCAAGGGCAGCTGACATGACGATTGGCTTAAAAACAGAACCGGGCTCATAAGCTGAATAAATAGAATTATTGTTATAAGCAGCTATGGACGAAGCCTCGGAATAATTATTTGGATCAAACTCGGGCGAACTGCAAAGAGCCAGGATGGCACCGGTCTTTGGCTCAAGCATTACAAGCGAGGCGCTGGTCGCCTTGAAGGCCTCCTTTGCCTCATTTAACCGAGTACAAGCTTTGTGTTGCAGGGCGCGATCGATGGTTAAAACAATATCAGCTCCATTTTCCGCCTCAACAGAAGTTAACCCGGCAAGTGATATCCAGCCACCCTTAGCTGAACGCTCGCCCATCAAAAAACCGGGATTGCCAGATAAAACTTTATTCCAATAACCTTCAATACCATAATTTCCTACCAGGTTGTCTTCTTCATCAACTGAACAAAAACCAAGCACCGCTCCACTGTTTGTTTCTTCAGGATAGTAGCGATAAATTTCCATCGTACCATAAATACCATGTAAACCTGATTCTTTGATCATGTTATATTTTTCTTCAGTAATCTTCTTTGCCAACGGCTCATACGGATCGCCGTCTTTGGATAATTTATCGCGCCAATCAGCCGTCTTCTCAGGCGGTAATTCCAAAATTTCACCAAGTCGTACAGTCGTGGTATCAACCTCGCTTTTCATTATTTCTGTTGGCACAGCATAAATTTTATAGTAAGTACGATTTACTGCCGCTGGATATTTTTCACCGGTTCGAGCGTCGCTAAAAAAAACTTCACCGCGAATTGGGTGTAATTTTTCATAAATTTCATGAGATGATAAAGCCAGCGTTGAATAATAATCATGCTCCAGTAGTTGCAGGCGAAAAAGCTGTACGCCAATAAGCAAGAACCCAATTAAAAAAATTATTGAAAGATAACGCAGTTCTTTAAATTGTTCATTTCGATTTCTCTGAATCATAGATATTTTTTAACTGTCCGCAAGCGGCGGCAATATCCTGCCCTTGAGAAAGACGGACCGTGGTTGTATAACCACTTTCCATCAATTTTTTTTGCCAAGTCTTAATTATTTCTAGCTCCGTTGATACAAATTCATCGCCTAGAGGATTGAGCGGGATCAGATTGATTCGTACTCTGCCGATTTTTGATATCAATTTGAACAATGCTTTTAAATGCTTGTCGCTGTCATTTACTCCGGAAATAAAAATATATTCAATACCAATAAAATGCGTCCGACTTGGCCATCGTTTGTGGTATTTTTTTGACCATTTGATTAAAAATTCAAAAAAATCAGCTGGTTGAGCGGGCATTAATTTTTTTCTATCGTCTTCTATGGCACTGTGAAGCGACAAAGCGAAACGAATCGGAGGAAAATCGGGGTCCTCAACAATTTTATTCATGCCGGCAATTACTCCTGCGGTAGATAAAGTAATTTTTCTAGGACCAATTCCTAAATACTTTAAAAAAAGATTAATTGATTCTTTTACAGCCTCGTAGTTTAATAGTGGCTCGCCTTGACCCATTAAGACGATATTATCTATCTCAGCTAATTTATTTTTATGAAGATGTTTTTGCCAAAAACGAAATTGTCCGATAATCTCTTCGACCGATAAATTGCGCTTAAAACCAAGTTTGCCTGTGGCGCAGAATGAACAGCGCATCGGGCAGCCGACTTGGGTTGATAAACAAACCGTATAACGCTTCCCTAAAAAACCAACTTTTTTTGATTGACGCTCCATCAAAACAGTTTCGATTAATTCATCATCACTCAATCTAAGGAGCGCCTTTTTTGCCCCTGACAGGTTACTTTCCTTGATGTCAGCAAGTACAAATGGAAACCAAGATAATGCGCGAAGTTTTTGCCTTAATTCTTTTGACAGCGTAGTTATTTGATCAAAATTCTCTATCTTCGGATTAAAAAGAGCAAGATATATTTGCTCTTTCCTGTACTTAGGTTCCGTGGCAATTAATTTTAGCAAGGCCGGCTCCATAAAAATTAGGCGCGTTCAAAAATTCGTACTACCGTACTAACGGCTCCCAAAGCGATGAGGGACACAATAAATATTACCCCGATGAGAACAGGAGAAAGAGGCGCAAAATGAAAAACTGAACGCAGAGCCGGTACAAAACATATTAATACAACCGCTGCCCAAGTAGCCACACCGATGCCGGTTAAGGTCATATTTTCTTTAATCTGAAACCACTCCCGAGTCATAAAAATAATCATAACCTGTGAAACAGCTAAAGCAATAAAGGCGGTTGTTCGTGCTATTTCAGGGCTGTGAAGGTATCTAGAAAAATATATATAAAAACCAAAACTGACGGCGAAAATCGCTACAGCATGAACAATGATTCGGCTCCACAAAACTACTGGAATAAGAGGTTCTTTGGACGGACGAGGAGGAATACGCATAACATTGCGCGGAGCCTTTTCGTTTTCAAAACCAAGCACTGAAGCTGGGTCACATATCAATTCCAAAAAAATTATATGAATTGGCAGAAATATTAGCGGCTCACCGAAAAGAACCGGTATTATCGCCACTGCAATAATCGGTAAATGAAACGAGATTAAAAAAGCAAAAGCCTGCTGTAAGTTGCGATAAATTTTTCTCCCCTCTTTTACGGCTCTAGCTATGGTAAAAAAATCATCATCCAAAAGAATCATATCGGCCGCTTCTCTGGCGACTTCAGTGCCTTTTTGCCCCATAGCAATACCAATATCTGCCTTTTTTAAAGCTGGCGCGTCATTAACACCGTCACCGGTCATTGCCACAACTTCTCCATTTTGCTGCAGAGCCTCAACTAATAAATATTTCTGTTCAGGCCTGACCCTGGCAAAAATATCATGTTTATCTACAGCTTCGCGCAGTGCAGCCGGAGACATTTTTTGTAAATCATCAGCATCTAAAATTTCATCTCTATGTTTTAATCCTATTTTCTCCGCCACCGTATGAGCGGTCAATTTATTGTCCCCGGTAATCATAATAATTCGAATTCCCGCATCCTGGCACATTTTTATTGCTTCATTAACTCGAGATCTCGGCGGATCGCTCATGGCGATAAGACCAACAAAAGTCAGCCCCTGAAGCTCAATATCGGCTTCTGAATGACACTTCATTCTGGCTAAAGCAATTACTCTAAGACCTTTTGATGCAAATTCATTATTAATAGTAAATATTTCATCTTTTTCATCAGCCGATAAATTACATGCGTTAATTACTGATTCGGGTGCTCCAACAGTATGCTGAAAACATGAACCACTCGCCTTTTCACTCCAAGAGTGATGCACCATTTTTGTACGTGAATCAAAAGAACTGTCATTTATTAAATCATAATCTGAAAAAAATTGTTCCAATCCTATGCCTAGACTCTCGGCATAACGGTGCATTTCAATTTCAAGCGGATCATGAGCGGCTCGCTCTAACGATAAAAGCGCCTGCCTTACTAATTCTTCTACATTTTTATCAGATTTTGTTTTTTTAATATCTATTACTTTGCCATTATAAAAAGCTTTAACAAATGACATTCGACCTTCTGTCAAAGTACCAGTCTTGTCAGCGCAGACAACTGTAGCCGAGCCAAGAGTTTCAATAGTGACCATCTCTCTAACTAAAGAATTTTTTCTGGCCATCCGCCATATCCCCATAACCATAAATACGCTAAATACAATAGGAAACTCTTCTGGTATTAAAGCCATGCCCATGGTGATACCGCCGAGAAAACCGTCTTTGAAACCTCGTGAAAAATAAAGCAACAAGCCAACGATTACGGCAAATGAGACAGCCACCACGGCAACGCCACGAATAAAGCGGCTAATTTTTTTCTGCAAGGGGGTTTTACTCCGAACGATTTTTTCCAACAAACTGCCTAACTGACCATATTCAGTCTTAACTCCGGTATCAACTACTAAAAATTTAGCCTCGCCTTGAGTAACTAAAGTGCCTTGAAAAAGCTTGTGACTACTAATCATTGATTCTACACCATCGGGAATTGGATTTTTTGTCACCGGCACTGATTCACCAGTCAAAACCGATTCGTCAATTTGAAGTCCATTTCCGGCCAAAATAAATCCGTCAGCCGGAACCTTGTCGCCGGCTGTTAAATGCACCATGTCTCCAGGAACTAAATTTTTGACATTTTCAGTAATTAATTTCTTGTCCCGATAAACTCTACTCCATTCCTCAAGCATTCGATCGAGTTCGGCCACAGCCTTATCCGTGCGCCTTTGCTGAAAAAAACTCATTAACCCAATAGGGATAATAGCACATAAAAATATTACAGCTTCTAAAGTCTCGCCAATAAAAAAATAAACTATTACAGCAACTAAAATCAAAAGCATCATCGGATCGGCAAAAATTTTAATAAACCTTTTTATCCAATTGGCTTGGATTTTTTTTGGCCTAAGATTCATCCCATAGATATCTAGGCGCTTTTTTGCCTCTTCACTCGTTAAACCAAAATAGGTGTGCTTGGACTCAAGTATAAGTTTTATTTCAGCTGTTTGCATCTTATTTAAATGAAGAAATAATTTTATTAGCTATGCTATTTGGATCAAAACCAGCGAATTTAATAACCTCTTCGGCCTTACCGGACTGCAAAAAATGATCAACGCCAAACCTTCGACTCTGTGCCTTTGTGTTTAGATAGAGATCATCAAGAAAACTATTATAGCCGTTGTGTAATGTCACAAGCGAACTTTTTTCCTTGTCGTTTAGAATACGATTGGCTTCATTTGGATTAGTATTTACTAAATCATTTAAAGCTTGGGGCGACGTAACAACTATAATTTTTATATCCAAAGTCTTTTCAATTAAGGGCAGTGCTTTTATGGTATTTTCTAAAACCACCGCTCCGGAAACGGCCACAACCGCTTTATTTTTACCGTTATTCAAATAATTTTTATAAATATACGCTCCCTGAACCGCTGAACCGGCTTTTAATGCGGTTCGCTTGCGCTCATAAACTGGCGTTTCAATGCGTGGCAAAGCCAGAACAATCGGCTCGCCTTTTTCCAGTGAAGCAAACAAAATATCAATCACCTCATTTGCGTCAATCGGCTTATACAGCTTAATGCCCGGGTAATTCTTAAAAATTGAAGTCCAAAAAAGTCCATGGTGAGTCGGTCCATCTTCGCCCGTCTCCGGTCCGTCGTGTGTGGCGAGTGCAATAAAAAAACCTGCTCTGCCTGGATTAACCGCATTGTTTACTAAAGCCAGATGAACCTGGTGCGCATACAGCGCGGAAAAAACTCCATACGTGCCGAAAACAGAAACTGGCCTATAGTCACCGGGTAAAATATCCTGAGTCAATGCCATCGACATCATAGCCATATTGCCTTCAGCAATGCCGAAACGCAAACCTCGACCGGTTGGATTTTTTTCATTAATCAAACCGTACACCTTTTCCGCAGAACCGGTTAAAACTGACTTTGACAAATCGCCTGCCCCAGCATAAAAAAATGCCGTTTGTTTCATTAACCACTTAAACCAAGCTTCGGCTGCTTTGCGCATACTCACCTTTTTACTAGGCTTAAAAATAAGTTCCACTGGTAATTTAGCCGGACGTTTTATGCTTCTAGGATCAACCAATCGTCTGCCAGGCAAATTCTTTTTCATTCGACTAATCAGCTCTGGTTCGCTTTCGATTTGCTTAGCTCCCTGATTTAGCGCCTTTTCTATATATACACAATCATCATCTGATAACTTTTCAATTACTGCTTCCATATCTAGTCCAACCATATTTGGCTTGCCTGGAATAGCAAAGCCCATATTTCTCATTAATTTGACATACTCTTTACTGTCTATGGCTGTACCGTGAGAAGCGGCTGTGTCTTCCAATTTTCCATAAGCCATCCCCTTTTTTGTGTGCGCTATAACAACAACAGGTTTACTGTTGCCGAATCCTTTCGCTGCCACTGTGTAGGCATAAAGCAACTGATTAATATTATGCCCATCAACTTCAATAACATTCCAACCTAAACCATGCCAATAATTTCCGTAAGGTTCAGATAAAACCTCTTCAATCGGACCGTCGATACCGAAATGATTGTAGTCTAAACAAACGATTATATTATCGGTAGCGGTAGCAGACAAAACATTTCTTGCTTCAAAAGTTATACCTTCTTCAGATTCAGCATCGCCCATAAATACCCAAAATTTTGTCGGCAAACCAGAAGCCCGGTGGGATAAGGCCATGCCGCCAGCAGCAGAAAAACCATGTCCTGACGGACCAGATGAGTAATCACAAAGCGGATATTGACTCTCGGCATGACCAGACAAGCCGTTCAATCGACGATAATTTGAAAGATGTTCCGGCAAAACACAATTAACAACCGCTTCAGAAAATTGCCTGCCTGTACGACGAAGCGATTCGTAAAGTAAAGCCTGGCCAGCGTATAAAAGTGGCGTGCAGTGACCGGCGCTCCATATTAAACGATCTCGACCGGGATGCTTTGGGTCGGCAGGATCAAAGGCAAATTTTCCACCAAGCGTAAGGGCTAAGAATTGCTCGACTTTAGATGACGAACCGCCGGGATGACCGGATTTTGCTGCTTCAACTGTTGAAAAAATTAAACCCCGCAAAATTTTAGATAATTTTTCAAGCTTGACGAAATCAGCGCCATCGTAGGGAGTAAGATTTAATTTTTGAAAATCAACATAAGCTGGTCTGTTTTTCTTACCTGCTGTGCATTGTTTTACCAACTTATTAATATCCTTAATATTTAATGAAGCATTTGACATAATTGTGATTATTTTGACAAAGAGGCATCTGAAGTAGGTCCTGAACTCTTTTTGGTCAGCCGGTAAGTTAATGTGATCGCGACAGAAACTGCAATAATTACTGATACTATTGTTATCCATTGTTTCTGTATCCAACCAAGAAAAGCAGAGGTCTTGCCGCGAACTATCGTCACCTCATCGCCAACGACGAACTCACCGCTTTTTTTATCTTTATAAGACAGCTGAACAAAATTTGCTCCTTCCACCAAATCCGTAATTTCAACATTGAAACTACCTGTTGCGTTGTCAAAATCTTTAGGTTGATACTCTGATGTTTGGCCGTTAACTTTTAATTCGTATTCTAAATCTTTGTGAGAACTTCTGACTGATATGGTGTAACTATCTCCGGAGCAACGAATATTTTCACCTTCTGTAATTTCTAATCTGGGAACAATATCAATTTTCACTGCATCAGTAACCTGCAATTTTAACTCACCCTCATCTTGTTCAAGTAATTTAACTGGGGCTTCGGATTTGGTGTCATATGTTTTAAAATTTGGCGCAAATTCCGTCAAGCTTTCGTTTTTATATGTTAATGTCACGGGAACATCAAAATATACCCACCATTCCACCTTGAACCAGATGAACCAATAATCAAATGTAATTAACTTATCAACATTCTCTATTGCCTGTATTTTTTTCTTATCGGTAAAATCAATTTCTTCTTCATATTCAAGGGTCCAGCCGTATTTTGTGTCTAATGTAAAATCATTCACATGCTTCGGATCTTCGATATCTTTTAAATTTGTTGTTTCAGAACCTTCAAAATAAAAAAATGCTGCCAAAAAAACGCTGGTTATTGATATGATGGTGGTATTTTGGATTATAACCGGCACTGAAGGCGCTGAGATTGTGGGCTGAATTACCTCTGGAGCGGATGAAACCGGTTCGATCGGCGCAGCAGGAGCGGCAGTCTGGTATTCTTTCAAATAAACATAATGATTTGTCGGCATGCGCAATTGAGTGCCGTTATCTTTATTGTATGTCCAAAACGCATCATGTGAAGAATTAATGCTGTCATAAACTGAAATATAATCAAAACCCACAGAACCGTTCGATCCTGGAGGATTCTTGGCGCCATTAACCGTCAAAGTAATCCAGGTGTCCTCGGGCACGGTATACAATGAACTTAGGCGGTACTGCAAATCATGGTTGCCTGAAATACCCCGATCATAATCCACGGTTGCCGAACCACCAGAAATACCAGAAACACTCAAACTGGCGCTAGAAAAATCAACATATGGATTAGAAAAAGAAACGCCAATATATCCTATTTGCAGTCCTTTGGGAGCAAGAAAACTTATGGTATACACAGAAGGCTCATTAAAATAATTGCTTGTTGTTTTAAAAGAATAGTTAACTGTAGCTGCCTCTGCCGACGGTACAAATAGGAATATCAACTGGTATAAAACTAATGAAAACGCTACAAATAACGAAAGTTTTCGTCTCATAAATAATAGATTAAAAAAACAAAAAATTCAGCTAAATTGCTGAATTTATTTTATCATTTTTTATGAAGATTAACAAGAAAACACAACAGTTATAAAGCCGGCATCCACATCCTGCCCTGTTCAAACATTAGTCGCTTCCATTGAAAATAATTAAGGTATTCGCATAAATTTAACAGCTCGTTAGAACCCTCGCCTATATCGTTTGCCGTGCAGCTTAAATTCATAGGCGGGGCATAATCAATCTGCCTGGAAGATGTTCCTGTTTTTTGGTTTATCCAAAGACCAAATTCATGCATGCCAAGCAAATTTGGATATTCTTCACGATCGTCAAAAATTGAATGTCCTTCAAATACATTTGCCTTATTAATCCCAAGTACCTGCAACAAGGTCGGAGTCAAATCAATTGATGAGGAATATGTATCAACTTCACTTGGGAGGATGCTGTCTGGCACATACATCATAAAAACAATATCATCATAATAAGTCATTTTACCAACTAATTCAGGAAAATTATTTTCTTCATAGGCTGTGGCAAAAATAGCATGGTCAGCCACGGCCACAAGTATGGTGCTACTCGCAAGTTCACTGGCTTTAAACTGCTCCCAAAAAATTTTAAAGGCATCATCAGTGGTGTGTATAGTGTTCAATAAATTGTCTTTGCCGTCACCATAAGGAACGACATCTTTTACTAAATTAAACGGCGGATGGGTATCCACAGTGGATAGCATCGCTAAAAAAGGTTCTTCTCCTTTTGTTTTTTTAATCTTCATCTCATCAAGTAAAGCAGGAAACATCTGGTGATCAGAATAACCCCAGGCCAACGGTTCGCCGGAAATTCTCTGTGAAAGCTCGTGAGTACCCCAAGTATTCTTTACACCCATACTGGCGAGAATCGTATCTTTGCTGGCATAATCTTTGGCTACCGCGGTGATATATAGAGAATCTTTATAACCATCTTTTGCAAGCACTTCCGGCAAACATGATAAGTGGTGCTTTTGCAGTTGTTTAGAATTTTCAATTTCATTATGCCCTGTTGGCGGCAAAAAAGAACAAAGCTGAGCGATTAAACCGGTGATAGTCGGAGTAGAGGCGCTATAAAAATTTTTGAAAATAGTTGTATCTGGATCGCTGGCCATGGCGCTAAGTCCTGGTGTTATGTCTTTAAGCTCTGGATTATATACGTCAGTCAGACGGGAAGAATATGATTCTAGAAACACAATAACTATATTTGGTTTTTTTTCAATAAGCCTATCCGGCAATAATTTGCTGCTGGTTGAATAAACGGTATCGCGACTGTTAATATAAAAATTATTTAAATCCGGCGCAATGCCAAAGCGCTTCAGTTTTTGCTGAACGACTGGCTCCAAGCGGGCCTCGGGATTGGCCCCGCGCCAATAATCATAAAAAGATAGAATAATTTTTGCCTCAGGCGTACTTCTGATAGAAGCAACACTCAAAATAATTGCTAAAGTAATAAAAACTATTCCCAAATCAAAATAAAACCAAACATGGTGCTCAGCCACACGATGGGTTTTATAAAAACCGCTAATGACAATCAAGGCTACGGTACTTAAAGCCGCAAATAAGGCGGTCAATAAAATGCCAGAGAACAAGAAAACCCTAAAACCATCTCCTTGAGCGTGTTCTAAAACAATTGGATTCAAATAGAGGCTGGTATGATACAGTACTCCAATATTTGCCACGCCAATAAAAATAGAAGCTACAAACAAAGCGGTCCAGACAATTACAAAAGCGAATTTAATCCTCCGGCCAATCAAATAGACGTATAATAGACTAGATAGAGCAAAACCGCAGAGCCAAAGCGCGGCCATGGAAACTGAACGAAATAGAACAATGTTATAGAACCTGATATTGGGATCAAGAATATAGTTTGCAAAAGCAAAATACTGAAATACGATTTCAACAATAAAAATAAAAGAAGTCAGTATAAAAAATACGCGGCCTGCCTTGCGCCAGCCAGGTGCGGGATGACGGCCAAGATAATTGTCAAAAACAGCAAAAAGAAGCACTGAAATGGCGGCAAAATAGAGCAAGCTTACAACTTCATGCCGACTGAAAAAAACCAAGAAATAAAGTGAAACAATAAAAAATAAATTATCAAGCAAGTAAAAAAAATCGTCGGCCCAAAAAGGATGACGCTCAAATTTTACAACTAAATAATGAAATGCTTTCTTGAAAACAGTATAGACCACTAAAATTATCGCGGCCAAAACAAGAGTATAAACAATTATCCGCCAGTGGGGACGGTGTGGAAAATGGTACCATTGCCAGCCGGCGGCAATTATAAACGAAGCGGCAATCGGACCAAAAACTAGTCTTCGCAAATATTTTGCAACTTTTTTCATTTAAATATTGTATTCTTTGGAGGCACGTACTTGGCGTTTGTCTTTTTTGACTTTTTCTCTCGCCAAAACTTTGTGTTTCTTTATCTCTGCTTCAAGATAATCTCTCACTTTATCAATCGCCTTATATAAATTTTTCTCGTTTTTAGATGCAAACAAATCATTGCCGGGCACATCCAATTTGCATTCGCAAACAAATATATAACCCTTCATATGATGATCGGTTTCTTTTCCCACCTTTACCTCAGCCTTTAAAATTTTGTCGTAAAATTTTTCCAAGGCGCCTATTTTTTTATCAACATATTCCTTTATTGCGTCGGTCAAATCAATGCCACGGCCAGTTATGATTATGTTCATATTATTTAAAATTACTTAATAATTTCCACCTCTGGTTCCAACTCTACTCCATATTTATTATACACTTTTTCCTTTACTTCTTCAACGACTTGTAGCACTTCCTCGGCTCTAGCATCGCCTAAATTAACTATAAAATTTCCATGCTCTTCAGACAAGCCGGCATTGCCGATACGCAAGCCCTTTATACCCAAACTTTCGGTCATCCATCCGACTGGCACCGCTCCCCTGTCTCTAAACATTTGAGGTAAAACAGATGCTTCTCCCGGCCAATTTTCCAATCTAATATTTTTGAAAAAACTTCCGGCTGATGGATTTTGGGGATACTTTGTCTGGCGATGCAGGAGGTTGTTCTGAATTTTTTTTAAAATTTCTGACGGCTGTCCAGCTAATAGTTTAAACTTGGCATCCAAAACAACTCCGCCATGTAATTTTATTGAACTTGTCCTGTAACTAAATTCGCATTGTTCCTTTGGCAAAACCTGTACCTCTCCGTCGCGCCAAATTTTTACTTGCTCAATTGTTTTGGCGATATCTTCACCCATAGCGCCGGCATTGCCCCGAATCGCTCCGCCAACTGTGCCTGGTATGCCTACCGCCCACTCCAGTCCGGTAAGATGATTTTTGATGGCTGTCTCAACCAAATGTGACAACAAAACTCCCGCTTCAACCGTGATTGCTTCATCGGAGACTGAAATATTGTTCGTGGTAATATTTATCACAACCCCTTCAAAACCACTGTCCGGAAAAAGCACATTTGAGCCAGATCCGAGAATAAAATAACGAACATCTTCGCCAGATAAAAAATTTAATAATTCAACTAATTTCTGGCTGTCTGAAACTGAAATAAAATATTCGGCCGGTCCGCCGATTTTTATAGTAGTATGCTTTTTCATCAAGGCGCCGGACTTGGCTTGTCCGTATTTTTTTAGCTCACCTAGCAAGGGATTCATATTTGCTTTTTGTTCTAATTTAAGCTATAATTCGATATTATAATGTAAAAATATGGCTCTGGCAAATCCAACTACAACAGCAATAAAAAAAGTGCTTCATAACAAGCGGCTTTTTTATGTTTGTAGAGATGTTGAACGAGCTGAAGCTGGACTTTATCTGGGGTTAAAAAATTATAAAATAATAACCAACTCTTCACCATGGAGCAAGGAACTGGCGGCAAAATTCCCCGATCAGATTTATGAAATTAAAAAAGGCCATATACTTGACACGGTTGAACTGCTTAAGCTTCCGGAAGTGAAAAATATAATAAAGTCGAGTGATTTTGTCATGGTATTTAAACCCACTGTCAGGGTTGAAGCAATTTGCAACCAAATGAACTGGTCTTTAATAAATCCACCGGCAAAACTAACGAATCAAATTGAAGAAAAAATGTCGCAAATTGAATGGCTTGATGATCTAGTAAAACTATTGCCTGAGACAAAAATTAAACTGGTAAAAAATATTTTTTATTCCGGCAAAAAATTTATTATCCAATTCAATCATGCGCACACTGGCAGTGGTACATTTTTGATCAACTCGAGGAAGGCACTGAATGAACTAAAAGATAAATTTCCCCATCGCGAAGCTAGAGTAGTTAAATTCATAGACGGACCAATATTCACTATAAATAGTGCTGTTATCGGAAATATAATTATTCTTGGCAATATTAGCTACCAGATTACCGGGCTAACTCCGTTCACTGATATGCCCTTCGCCACAATCGGCAACGATTGGTCGCTGCCTCGTAAAATTTTATCTGATAAAAAACAAGCTGCTATTAAATTACTGGCGACACAGATCGGCAAAAAATTAGCGAAAAGCGGCTGGCGCGGACTTTTTGGCATTGATGTAGTAATTGATAAAAAAACTGGCCGGGCTTATCTGATTGAAATTAACGCCAGACAACCAGCCTCAAGCAGTTTTGAATCATACCTACAACTCAAATCAAATCAGAAGGGAGCTACTATTTTTGCTTCGCATTTAATAGGACTGCTTGGACTAAAAAAATTTGATAATAATATTGCTATTAAAAACGGCGCGCAAATCGTTCAACGCGTGACAGGTAAAATTTTATCTGTTCCTGAACCGCTAACGCTTGAAGCAATGCCATGGCGCCACATTCGCTATTCAAATAATAAATTAGGTAGTGATTTGATAAGACTACAAACTGATCGAGGAATTATGGCAAATCACAATGAACTTAACGAACATGGAAATGAATTGGCAATTTTTATATCAATGGCAATTAGTAGAAAATACTTTGGTCTGCCGCGTGCTGGCATGATTATAGTTAGGGGTAATAAAATTCTTTTAATAAAAAGACAAAGAAACAACTACACCTATTTCACCATGCCTGGTGGAACAATTGAAACAGGAGAAGATGAAGTTACTACGGCGAAGCGCGAAATACTGGAAGAAACTGGACTGATTTGTGAACCAAAAACAAATGTTAAACCGATCAAGTTTAAGGAAATTAAAAAAGAGGCGTATTTTTTCGCCGAAGTTTGCAAGGGTAAACTAAAATTAGGCGGACCTGAAAAAGAAAGAAATAGCAAACTAAATAAATACCAACTCAAATGGGTGTTAATTAAGGATTTAAAACACATTAATCTTTTACCGCCAAAGCTTAAACAAAATCTGACTGAACGATTAGAAAAATAAGAAAATATTTTTTATGTTAAGTCAAAAAGCTAATAAAATTATTGACCAATATTTAAACCTGCCTTTTGCCGGAGTACACGGAGTGCGCTGTCCGTATTTTATAAATTCGCGAAAAAATTATCGTGGACAAATTCGAGCGCTTATCGGCAAGGGTACGCCAGAAGAAATTGTTGAGGAGGCAAAAATCGCATCAATTCAATATCATCATAATCTCTTTGACCATGACGGGCGCTGCCAAGTCGCTAACTCAAATGAAAGCCATGTTGATACCGCAAAAACAATTAGAAAATTTTTAATCGATAACAATATCGGTATTGACTGCTCGGGCTTTGCGGCCCACGTCTTAAGGGCTCATTTTCTCGAAGCAAAAGGCGTGGATATTTTTAAAATATTTCATTTCTGGCCGGTTAAACACACCATCAAATGGCTTTTGGCTAAACTAAGACCTGCAGAAAATTTATCAGTTAAAGTTTTTGCAAAAAATGAAAACAGTCGTTTAATTTTATCCGGCAACGAGCCTGTTGATTTGAATAAAATTGAATCAGGAGACATAATAGTAATGTTTGAAACTGGACCGAATAAAAGACGCAATCATATTATTTTAATAGAAGAAGTTGATAAAAATATAATTAAATACATCTCTTCTCGCGCCTGGTCATCCGAAGGCAAATATGGACATGGCGTATCACGCGGTGAGATTGAAATTATCGCGCCCGGCAGACGGCTACTCGATCAAACATGGGAAGAGCTTGGTAAAATAAATGATTTAAACGAATCTTATCTGGAAGCGCGCGACGCTAAAATTTTGGAAATTAGAAGAATTATTATCTAGGAATTAAATACAAATATTACTAACTATAAATCACCAACTACTCGTCTCTATGATGTCATGCAACCCATTTTCGCCAGAATTACTTGACCAATCGCTTGTTTATCTTATTGCTTCAGCCATAGGCGCCTTTATTTTAGCTCCCCTTTTAACTAAAATACTTTATAAATATAAAATTACTCGTCGCAGTGAATATGACTTTACCCTGAAAGGCACGGATCGCGAACACAAAGTCGGCACACCAATAATGGGCGGCATCTTGGTGATCATAACGGTTACCGTGGTTACCTTGCTTTTTAATTGGGAAAGGAGTTATACCTATGTACCTATCGGCGCAATGGCTATTGCTGCGCTACTTGGCGCGGCCGATGATTTGCTAAATATTTTTGGCAGCAAGCGCAGACAAAGGACAATATCCCAAACTTGGGCCTTGGTAAAAGTGCATAAAAATTTTCTAGTGCGAATATTATTTTTTATCTCCCTGCCTTGGGTGGCGTTTAAGCGACTGGTTAGTGTCTTGGGGTCGCATCCGGGCCGGGGAATATTAGTTCATGAAAAATTAGTTCTGCAATTTTTAGCCGGAGCCATTGTCGCCTGGTGGATATATTTTAAACTTGGCGATCACTGGCATTCACTTTCAATACCTTTTAATGGAGAGTTGGTGTTAGGCTGGTGGATTATACCGCTAGTAATTTTCTTGGTTATGTTCACAGCCAACGCTGTTAATATTGCCGATGGGCTTGATGGATTGGCTGGCGGTTCGCTTCTAATAACCTTTTTCGGACTAACGGTGATCAGCTGGATTGAGGGTCGAGCAGCGTTCACCTTGCTCAATGCCACAGTTGTCGGCGCTCTGATCGCCTATACATATTTCAATGTTAAACCGGCACGATTCCAGATGGGCGATGTTGGCGCACTTGGACTCGGCGCTCTACTTGCCATTAACGCTATCGCTGTAAACAAAACCTTTCTTATTCCCCTGCTCGGTTTTATTTTTTACGTTGAAGCGATATCTGTAATTATTCAAGTTTTTTCGCGCCGTCTGCTTGGCCGGCGTTTTCTTAAAATGGCCCCATTGCACCACCACTTTGAATTTCGTGGCTGGTCAGAAGAAAAAATTGTCATGCGCTTCTGGCTAGTTCACTTGTTTTTCGTGGTAATCGCTGTTTGGATGGCAATGCACTAGTATGGACGGATATTTATCTTGGGATGAACAAACTATAGAAGATTTTTCAGATAAAAATACAAGCGCTATGTACGAGCGTGGTTTTGTCTTTACTAGAATAGGCAAAGGTGCAATGACACAAACAAGAAGCGTTAGAATAAATTTAGATAATTTTGAATTATCGAGCGAGAACCGTCGAATTTTACGAAAAGTGGATAATATTATTCTTGAAGCCATAAAACTTCCCCACCCTAAATATGATTGGCACATCCATAAACTCGGCCATGATTTTTATGAAACAAAATTCGGAAAAGGTACTTTCTCAGCCAATAAAATTAAAGAACTTATCACAAATGAAAAAAGTAATTTTAATACGCTGTTAAGCTACTCGCTAGACAACCGAACAGCTGGCTACTGTATATGTTTTGAAAACTCTGACTGGCTTCATTATGGCTATCCATTTTATGACTTATCGGCTGATATTCCAAATTTGGGCATGGGGATGATGACAAAAGCAGTTGTTTGGGCTAAAGAAAACAAAAAAAGATATGTTTGCCTGGGCAGCGCCCAAAACCAAGCTGCGATTTACAAAACTCAATTCAGCGGATTTGAATGGTTTGACGGTGAAAAATGGCGAATAGATATTGAAGGATTAAAAATAATTATACAATAATATGACTGAAATTATCGGGCCATTCAATATAGAAACAATCGGTGATTCACCTCATGCGGAAAAAAAGACTTTTTATCCTGAAAAATTATGAAGCACATTCATTTTATTGGCATCTGTGGTGTGGGAATGAGCGCGCTCGCCATACTTTGGAAAAAAAAGGGTTGGAAGGTAACCGGTTCTGACGCTGGTTTTTATCCGCCAGTCTCAACTCACCTTGAACAAAATCAAATTGATTTTTATGCCGGCTGGCATCCAGAAAAAATGTGCCAATCCGCTTCAGGAAATAAATGTCCTGATTTAGTAATAGTAGGAAATGTTGCCTCGTCTGAAAATCCTGAGTGGCTTTATGTGCAAAAAAACAATATTCCTCATCTCTCATATCCCGAATTAATCGCCCAAAATCTAGTTCGTGAAAATTCAATTGTCTGCGCCGGCACCTGGGGCAAAACTTCCACCTCTGCTCTGCTTGCCTATATTTTAAAATCTGCAAATTTTAAACCGACCTATATGTTCGGCGGTCTATCTTTGAGTCTGCCCTATGCCGCTGACGACGAGGGCGGTCAGTGGAGCGTACTTGAAGGAGATGAATATAAAACCGGTAAAAACAGGCCTGAAGCAAAATTTTTCTCATACAAACCAACCCATCTGCTCTTATCTGGATTGACTTGGGATCACTTCGATATGTACCCAACCGAATCTTCTTATTATGATGCCTTTAACAAATTGATAAAAATGATTCCCAAGGAAGGTTTGGTTGTTGCCTGCTCTGACAATGAAAACGTAAATCGAGTGATTGATGAAATTGATACAATTAGAGTGGTAACTTATGGCTCAAATGATAAGGCTAATTTTATTTACCACAATGTTCAGCTGAATAAAAATGGTATTCAGATGAAAATTACTCATAAGGACAAAACTTATGAGATATCATCTCCGATGCTCGGCAGCTACATGGCTGAAAATATCTGCGGCGCTTTTGCCATGGCACATAAAATCGGCATAGAACCTGAAATAATTACCACAGCCATCTCGCATTTTGGTGGAATAAAAAGACGTTTGGAAAAAAGAGGCATAACACAAAACGGCGCTGTTGTTTTTGACGATATCGCACACTCACCAGCTAAATCTAGATCAGTTTTAGCAACACTAAATAATATTTTTGACGGTAAAATTTTCGCTGTTTTTGAACCCAATACCGGCAATAGGCAAATTTCCTCGGCTTCGAGCTATGACAACGCGTTCACTGACGCAGATGAAGTTCTGATTCCACGTTTAACAAAAATTAAAATTGATGAAAATTCTCAAGAAGCTGTTATGGACGGAAAAAAACTGCTAGAAATAATTTCAAGTACTCATAAAAATACCAGACTTGTTGAAAACGATGACGAGCTGATTTCTTATTTAAAAAAATCAACCGGTCCAAATGATGCGATTGTTTTTTTGGGCAGTCACGGTTTTCGTGGCATGATTGAAGAGGTGTTAAAATAAAAACGAGCGTTTTCACGCCCGTTATTAAATAATCTATTTACCCTCGTCAACCACTTGCGCCACCATATTTTCACTCGCGTCACTAACCTCCAAGGTAATACCGCAATGATTGCATTCAACTATTGACCCGACACTTATTTCTGGATAATTGGATAAATCTACCTCATTCTTGCATTCTGGACAAATTAGTTTCATATATATTAAAATTTAATAATTACATCCGAGATTATAGCTTAAAAACAATCAACAGTCAAGATTTCTATGATTACCCCTCAAGTTAAAACTTATAAATTAGCTAAAAAAATTGGAATTCATACCGATTTGTTTTTGAAACGTGAAGATCTACACCCTTTAGGCTCCCACAAAGGCAGGTCAATTCCAATAATGATGCAGAAATATATTGATCAAGGATATAAGAAATTTTCCATTTCTTCGTCTGGCAATGCTGCTTTGGCTGCTATTTTCACAGCCAATGATTACAATAAAAAAAATATAAATACACCAATTAATTTAACAGTTTTTGTCGGCCGGTATATTAGTCAATACAAACTTGAACTAATAAAAACTGAAGCTGAAAAAGATAGGCATATTATTGTTAAACAAATTCAAAATCCAAAACAGGCGGCATTTTTAACCGAGAAAAACGGTGAAATAAAAAACTTAAGACAATCAACTGATGACACTGCTCTGCTTGGTTACGAAAGTCTCGCCCAAGAGCTAAGCCAAATATCAAACCTTTCCGCCGTTTTTATTCCCACATCAAGCGGAACTCTTGCTCAAGGTCTTTTTCAAGCATTTAAAAATCAAAAACTTAATCCGCAAATACATATAATTCAAACATCTTTCTGCCATCCTTTTGTAGGCGCGACAGAAGAACAACCGACTTCTACTTCACTGGCAACAGCGATAGTCGACAAAGTTGCGCACCGCGCTAAACAGATAAAATTAGTCCTCAAACAAAGCAACGGCATGGCTTGGATGGCGCAAGATAGCGAAATTATAGAAGCTATAAATTTAGTTAAGCAGAATGAACAAATTGAAATATCGCCAAACAGCGCGCTATCAATAGTCGGATTAAAAAAAGCCGTCTTGAACGGCGTGATATTTTCCGGACCCGTTGTCTGTATTTTAACTGGACGATAATTACAAACTGATGATGGCGATATCTAGTCGCCCGTCATAATTTATATCAACTGTTTCTACGATTGTTTCAGTGGAGCCAAATAGTCCACTGGGTTTAAATTCGGAAATCTTTTTACCATTGCCGTCAAAAACACGCACCGGCATATTTGTTCCGGAAATTGCGCTAACAATAATTTCATCCCGACTGTCTCCCGTAACATCGCCGGCTGCTACATGAATACCACCTTTGAAACTGCTGCCGTAAGGATAAAATCTTTTCTTTAATTTTTTGTAGGCATTGTCATAAATCAATACTTCAGAAGCACGCCCTTTACCCACACCAACAACTATACTACCTGCTTTACCAGGACCTTCCAGCCTTGCCGCGGCAACAGAATAACCTCCGACATATTTACTGCCAAATGGATAATAACCGCCTTGCCTGACTGCTCCATGATAATTATACAGTATAATTTTACCACCATAACTCGGGGCAACCAAAATCTGTTTCTCTACCTCTTTTTCAAATAAATTTCCTTCTGCTATTCTAATATCTCCTTTGTAATTTCCGCCATAGGGGTAATCGTTAAACCACCGACTTCCCAGACTATTGAAAATCTCAAGTTTACCCTGATTGGCCACAATGGCCTCATCCCCCTCTTTCGCATCAAGATTGGTAAATATTACTCTGGCTCCGCCGGGATACCTGGAATCATAAGCAAAAAATCCATTACGCACTCTTTTTCCCAAGTAATCAACAAACCTGATAAATGCGCCATTTACAAACAAGACATCTCGTACTGTTTCATAGGTCTTAAACATAACCAAACCGTCTTTTGCTGGAATGGTGACTTTTCCGACAATGCCGCCGCTATTAACCGAAGCATCCTGAGAACCGATTAATTTTTCAAAATCTCCTCCTAAATCTACCTCTTTATCTTCGGCTAGAGAATTAACGATGGCAATACCGTGGGTAAACTCTCGCTTCCAAACATCTTTGTAATAATCGCCACTGGCGCTACTCATCGGTTGGGCCGGACCAATCGGAGTACCTAAATTAATTCCATATTCATCATACCACCAAATTTCAGCATGACTTGATGATCCAGCGTCATAGGCATAATAACCATTTTCCATCAAAGAACTTGCTAAACCGAATCTCATCCGGCGATAATCAGCCTCTGATATTTTTGGATCTTGAGAAGTATTACCAATAATCGCTATTGTGGGAGATTTACTTGTGTCTGCTGACAAAGCGTAAAGCCGCATTTTTTCTTCCCAAGAAATATACGGTGCAGTAGTAAAACTTTCAAAATATATGCCATTGATATCTCCGTAATACCCGCGATCACCGTTACCCACTATTAATATGGGCTTGCCTGCTTTTTCACGGGTTAATTTGTAGAGCTTAACCATACCTGCTCGCCAAGCAGCATCTAGAGAATTTTTTTCATCATTACGACCGTCTTTGTTGGCATCTATTGCTCCATTTTGTACCCAGGAAACATCATACCAAGAATTATCATAAAACACTCCATCCCAAAGTCCGGTAGATAAAAGTTCGTCAGCCACAAAATCTGAAAGATAATCAACCCAACGACGACCCGAGGCTGGATAGTCTGTTACATTTAACATCCAATTATCCTGCCAAAAAATAACTCTATCACCCTTGGCGTTGTTCAGCCACATTTCATTGGTTATGCCGCTTAATTGTTTTTTAAAAAGCCCATTTGAACTAGGATCCCAAACATTGTGCTTAACAATTGGAAATTCCTGTGAAGCAATGTAAACGAGAATTTTTATATCAGGATTAATTTGGCGTATCAGTTTAATTTGATCAGCGCTGTTTTGCTGAGCCAACATATGCAAAATTAAAACGTCCCAGCGCGCGAGTTTGTGTGCCTCAGCTGTAGTAATCGGGGTGCGTAAATAAAAATTTGCTATCCTCGGGTAGTTCACCTCCGCCGCCTGAACTTTTGAATATGAAAAAACAGAAACAACAAAGCCAAGCAAAATAAAAATTACTATTGATAAAAAATTAGATTTGTAATTACTACACTTCATAGCATTAAATTTCTCCCTATATTTAGACTACTTGTCGAAACTATATGAGTCAAGGCAAAAAATGCTATTTTTTGGTTAACTCAGCGTAAATTTCCTTTATTTTTTTATAATAATTATCAGGCAAATGATTCTTTGACATATAAGAAATCGCATTGTCTCGATAAATCTGCTTACCGGCTTCTACAAGCGCTGATTCTAGATTATTCTTGTCCCAATCAAATAATATGCCGGCATTAGAGTTTTTTGCTAATTCTGTCAACGCTCCACGATCACTCATGATTGCCGGTACTCCGCGAGCAAAAGATTCAATTGCCGTAAGACCAAAAGTCTCCCAAGACAAACTTGGAATAATTATCGCCGTAGTATGATCCAATCCGGCAAAAATATCTTCACGCGTTTTCTGCCCATGAACAAATATGCGGGACTTTAATTGACTGGTTTCAATTTTCTTAATAATTTTTGATTTTATGGGACCATCGCCATAAAGATCCAAAACATACGGCAGATTTTTATTAATCCAAAAATCAACTAATTTATTCACTCCCTTTTCCTCAGTGAAACGACCAATGTAAGCAAAGCGCGATTCAGACGGGATTTCTGTCGCCTGGGTAGCACGAACAAAATTTATTGGTAAAAAGTGTCGTACTAAACGAATTTTTTCTTCAGGCCAACCAAAACTAATAAACTTATCTTTTACAAACTGACTAGGCGCAATTAATAAATCAATATAATTCTCATAATATTTTTTTGCATGATGTATATAGGCTTCAACAGTGCCTATTAAACTGGCCGGTCTCGAATTTTTAATACAACGATGCTTAAAACACTGGACATAATGACCGCCGCGACATCGTTCACAAACATCGCCTTCTGTAAACAAAGAATAAGCCGGGCAAATTAATTTCCAGTCATGCAAGGTCATCACTGTGGGAATTTTTGCCTTTTTTAAGGCAACCAAAATTGAAGGTGATAAATGATGATAAATCAAATGCAAGTGCGCAATATCCGGTTGTTCGTCTTTTATTAATTTCGCTATTTTCTTCTTTGCTTCACATGAATAAACCAACCGACCTGATGCCAATATTGCCTTTAATCCGCCTCGACCAAATTCCGCGTTAGAAACAAAATATTTATCATACTCACTATGAAAATTGCGCTTGTCCTTCATTGAAAAAACACAAACCCTCTCCCCTTTTTCCTCCAATAAATCAATTAAATCAAGAAAGTGATGGTCAGCGCCGCCTCGCCTATAATAAAATTTATTAACCTGAAGAATCGTCATAGGTTATTTTTTTTGTTGGCCGGCGAATCCAAAGCAAACGAACGAGAGCTAAAGCCAACCACCACCAAATAACAAACAAATTTATATCCCAATAAATTGATATTGAAAAACCAACCATGAATAATAAAATTATGCTCCAAAATGCAAAAAATAACTGCCCATCTCCAATTTCACCTGTGAGTAAATTTTCACGTTCTTTAAAAAATCTGTACCAAAGATAAACAAACCACTCAACTAAAGCTATAAATCCAATCATGCCAAGCTGATAAAGCATGGCTAAATAATCATTGTGAATTTCACGAAGAGCAATTCTAAAGGGCCAATTATTATCATAACCAGATATCTCGTATCCAAGCCCCAGACCGAGAAACGGATGAGCGATCCAAGCGACATAGCCTGTTTTCCAGACAGTCAGGCGCCAGCGAAAACTAGAATCGCCTCCGCCCACAACATAACCAATATCAGTGCGCTCGGTTAAAACCTGGGAAGTATTAGTGAAGGTTTTGGGCGATTCATTTCCATGCATAAATTTGCCAACATTGGTGTAGGTGAAAAGAAGAATAAAAGATATAACAGTTGTGCCGACAACAAAAAGCAGAAAACGAATTCGCTGTTTGATGCCTGGTAAAAATGCAATCCAAAAAATAAAAATAAATATCATCGCAATCCAAAGATGCCTAACCAACGACACAATCAAAGCAAGTAAGGCTAGCGACACTCCTGATGCAATTAAAGCTGTTTTCCACCACTCCATTTTTTGCTTAACGTTTCTAAAAAGAAAATAAGAAATCAAAAAGAAAATAAAAATCATCAAATAAAATGTGTGCGTACCGGCAATTAAGCGCTCTCCTGACGTAGAAAGAGGGGTAAATTCGCTCCACAGCCCACGGCCAACAATAAGTCCGTAAAAAAGAAAAAAGAACAAACCAACACCGCCCGCCACAAGCCAGCGAACTAATTTATGCCAATCCTCTTTTGACTGCAATATGACTGTGGCAATAAAATAAATCACGACATAAAGAAAATAATTTTTGTATGTACCAAAAGCATAAGCCATATTTAACTCCCGCCAATAGGCCGAAATAAAACCTAAACTGCAAACAGCTCCAAAAATTATAATAAACCAGTCAATCGGCTGCTGGCGCCATTTGTATTTACCTTCAACAAAACGAGCGCTGACACTTAAAAATAAAAATAAAATACAAAAATCTAACGGATAAATTTTGTATGCAACCGTACCAATCTCAAGAGGCAAAAGAGTAAAATGCCTCTCAAACCACATTAAACAGATTAAAATACAATAAAGTCCGGCAGCCGGATGCATGGCGGTTGATAAAAAAACCAGTACCAAAGCAAAAAAGTATAAAATTAACGACTGTCCAAAAAATATCGTCGCTATAACATAAATAGACATTGCTGAAATAGCAAGCAAAGCCCAAAATAATTCCTGTTTTGACTCTGTCTTTAAAGGAAATAATTTTTCTGCCATATATAATAATTATACACAATTTTAGCTTTTTCGTAAACACAAAACCCGCCTTTTTGAAGCGGGTTTTGTGTATCAACTGAGATCGTCGCGGAGAGAGACGCGACTATCTCATGGTGATTTCCTCCCCGCGGGTTTGCGGGGAGGCGTTTGGAAAGAGCTTTTTTAGGGAAGAAGTGCTATGGCACGAAATCCGTCAGGAAACCCTCGGAGATGCAGCCCCGGTAGTTAGCCGGGTCGCTCTCGTCGCAGAGGACATCCGCAACGCATTCGTCGTAGGTGGGCAGGTCGAGGAAGTCAGCCTGCGTTGTCAGGCAACATTCCGGAAGTGGCTGCTGGGGCGCACAGGTGGCGGGCCAAACACCGCAAAGCGGCATCGGATCGCCATCAACGTACTCCCAAAGGCCCGGACTCCAATAGGTGCATGTCGCATCAGTGAACTCACTGCAGTGATTGTTGTCCGTTCCGGAATCCGAATCCGGGTCAAAGTCCCAGCAGTACAAGTACTCGCCGACATCAGGCACTGGCATGGGGTAGCAGGTGTTGGTCTCGCGTCCACAAACCTCGTCGGTATTGCAGTGCGATGCATCAACACACTCGACGCACTCCCCGAATTCGATGTCGCAGTGAGGCAAGAGCGGATCAGTGGTGCAGTCGCTGTCATCAGAGCAGCCGAGTTCGCAAGTGGTGGTAGTGCTGTCGCAGAACAGAGCGTCATCGCACGGTTCGAATGGTTCGGTCTCAGCGCAAGCTTCGCCTTCGTCGCCCACGCAAGTGGCATCAGGCTTGTCTTCGCAGAGATAACCGCAGGCGATGCAATCGGCTACGCCTCCATCCGCTTCGCAGTGCTCAGTACCAGTATCGCAAGTGTCGACCACCACAGCCGGCGACTGAACGGTGGTGCCGCTGCAGTCAGCGGCTGAACCGGAACAGTACTTGGTATTCAGTGTCGAGAGGACATCTCCGCCACAGGTAGTCTGCGAGCAGGACTCCTCATCCCAGGTGGAACAGATAGTGGTGGAAGACAGGAACGAATTGCCCGGGCAACCGACATTGATTCCGTCGCAGTTCTCAGCCGTATCGCAGACACCAGCCGCAGCCCGACATTCAGTCGTGGCAGGAGCCACGCCATCAGCCGGACAATCGACAGAAGTGCCATTGCACGACTCCGCGACATCGCAAACTCCGAAAGCAACCCGGCAAACTGTACCTGTGTCAAATTGATCAGCAGGACAGGAGGTGTTGGTACCGTCGCAGTATTCGACTTCATCACAGACACCGGCCGAAGCACGGCACTCGATGAAAGACGGAATGACATCGTCCGGTTCGCAGTAACCTGCGCCATCGCAGTATTCTTCCTGATCACACACATCGACAGCCGGCCTGCACACCGTAGACATCGGCTCGTAGTTGGGCAAGCAAGTCCCGAAGCCGTCGCAAATGTCCGGATTGTCGCACCCGGTGGCCACATCGCTTCCGCAATCGTAGCCATAGGGAATGAAACCATCATCCGGACAGTAGGGAGAAATGCCGTCGCAGAATTCAGCCTGATCGCAATCGCTCGCAGCAGGCCTGCAGGTAGTGCCGTCGAGAAGAACGTCGGCCGGGCAAGAACCAGCTCCGTCACAGAACTCACCGGTGTCACAGGCTCCTGCCGCAGGGCGGCACTCGACTGTGGTCGGCTCGTAGTTCGGGAGGCAGACTCCGGATCCGTCGCAGGTGTCGGCGTTGTCGCAGGTATCGTCGGTCAGGTCACCGCAGAGCGTGCCGGAAGGCTCGAAATCATCGACCGGGCAGTCCACGTTCAAACCGTCGCAGAACTCGGCGACATCGCAGTCGCCACTGTCAGCGCGGCATTCGGTGGTGTCCGGAAGAACGAGATCGGCCGGGCAAGAACCAGCTCCGTCACAGAACTCACCGGTGTCACAGGCTCCTGCCGCAGGGCGGCACTCGACTGTGGTCGGCTCGTAGTTCGGGAGGCAGACTCCGGATCCGTCGCAGGT
>CAYOXC010000001.1:68621-75185 GCA_964407865.1 uncultured Gammaproteobacteria bacterium | reverse complement strand
ACTCGACTGTGGTCGGCTCGTAGTTCGGGAGGCAGACTCCGGATCCGTCGCAGGTATCCGGCGCATCGCAAACCGAAGCGTTCAGATCACCGCAAGCCGTACCGGCAGATTCGTAGAAACCGTCAGCCGTACAGCACTCATCCGCCGGATCGCACTCGTTCTCGGTGTCGGTATCCGTATCCGAGTCCGTGTCCGAATCCGTGTCGGTGTCGGTGTCGGCGTCCGTGTCCGAATCGCCATCCGAATCAGTGTCTGAGTCTCCGCCCGTATTCGAGTCAGAGTCGTTCGTCGGGTCGTTGTAGACACTCTGAGACGACTCGCCCGGATTGGGCGACAGACAGCCAGATGTGGTCAGGACGAGGATCGCCACGACCAGCAAAGCAAAAACTTTCTTCATTTCATCCTCCTTATTCGTTTCTTTCTGTTATGGCGATCTCTCTGGTCGCCAATGTTTCTTTTTCAAACCATTTCTATATTTTCATATCAGAAAACGATTTACATCGCCTGATTTTACTTTCTAATAATTCCTCAAATCATTTTTCTCCTTTTTTTCTTTTTTATCTTCCCTAAATAAATTTTCAATGTTCAAAAGCCTTTTATCTCACGCGCCAGATGCGCTAGAGATCAGGACAGGCGGCCCTGTTTTCCACAGACAAAAAAATTTTTGCCAGTGAAAAACAATGCCACAAAAAAATAAACCTCCTTGGGAAGAGGTTTTTGGCTAAAATCAAGAAAACTTGGGCCATCTCTCTCCCCTGCCCGTCTATTAAACAGGCCTGATTTTCAATGGTAATTTAACAAACAAATATAGCATTTTTTGGCTAAGTTGTCAATACCCTGAAACAGAACTCGCTTCGCTCGTTCACTGCAGGGCAAGCCCGGCTGAAAATAACTTTATTCTATTGGATAAAATTGAAAAAACTGCCAAAAATTTGTCGAATTTCTGTTTGCTATATTGATATATCAATATAAACGCTGAAAAACCATATTTGTGACAATTTAAAAACCAAAAACCCACAGCATAAACCATGGGCCTTTGAATGTAATTTCTTACATCTGAGATCATCCGAGAGAATGATAATCTCATATGAAAGTGGCGGAATTAAGGCTCCGCCGGGCCAAAGAACGAAAGAACAAGGTGAGGTCTGGGCTATTCCACGAAAGACTTGACCCAGATGGATGACACGTACTGACCGGCGCACTCGCGGTCGTAGGTGAAGTTGCCAGGGTGGGCCGGCAGGCACCGCTCGATGAGCGGGACTGAGTGGCCATCCTGGCAGTGGAAACTGGAGGGAATCGAGGTCACCTCGAGCACCGCGGGGCTATAGCCGTAGCCATAGTACTCGCAGGTGCCTCCGGTGGAGTCCACTCGGTACCCACGGTCCCACGTACCCAAATTTCCACCCGGGCGTGAGCCGCAGATGCCGTCGAACTTGTAGCGGTAGGTCACACTGCCGACGGTCTCATAGCGAGTGCTCACCACCCAGCACACCTGGCTGCTCGCGCAGTCGGTGGACTGGTTGCAGTTGGCAAGAATGCACTCGCCGTCGATGGTGCAGGCGTATCCTTCCGGGCACTGGTGATCCGGGTCACCCCAGATGCACTCGGTGTCGTCGGGTACGCACTCACCGGCAACGCAGGTCTCCCCGCTCGGACATGAGTAGTCGTTCCACTCGCCGCATTCCGAGTCATCGCAGTACGCGGTGTCGCCCACCACGCAATGCTCGCTCGAGGTGCAAGTGTCGATTACGACCCACTCTCCGCCGAAACAGTACTGTGCCTCGTTCCCCGCGCACTGATACGTGCCGGAGATACACTCCGAAGCATCCTCGCAGAAACCGTTGTCGCAGACCGTACCGCTCGGGCAGTCCATGAGATCGTACCACGAACCCTCGTAGCACATCTGCACGGTGTTGCCGTCGCACTCCATGTCACCGTCGATGCAGTCGAGCTCGACGCAGACGCCATCATCGCAAACCATCTCGCCGGGGCAGTCGGCCAGGGTTTCCCACTGGCCAGCCACACAGATCTCGATGGTGTTGATATCAGCGCACTGCATCTCGCCGTCGGTGCACTCGGAGCCGGCCTCGCAGAATCCGTCCTCGCAGACCATGCCCTCAGGGCAGTCGTACGCGGGCGTCCATTCACCGTCGACGCAGATGACGAAGGAGTTGGAATCGGTGCACTCACGCGCACCGTCCTCACACTCTCCATCCTCCACGCACTCGCCGTCGTCGCAGGCCTCAGCGCACTCGGCGATGTCGTACCAGAATCCGCCGAAGCAGACCTGGACCGTCAGGCCGTCGCACTGAGTCTCGCCGTCTTCGCACTCCTCGACCAACTCGACGCACTCGCCGTCCTCGCAGGCGTACCCATCCGGGCACTCGAGCGGATCGGACCAGTGGCCGTCCACGCAGATCATGAACGAGACTTCGTCGGTGCACTCACGCGCACCATTCTCGCACTCGTCCGTGTCGGTGTCGGTGTCGGAATCCGAATCGCTGTCCGCGTCCGTATCCGAGTCGGAGTCGCTGTCGCTATCCGAGTCGCTGTCGGAGTCCGTGTCCGCGTCGCCGTCGGTGTTGCTGTCGGTATCCATGGCGGCGAGGTTGTCGTCGCCGGCTTCCACGCCGCACGCGCTCACGATCATCGTACACACGAGACAGAAAATCCAATTGATATAGGTCTTCATTTTGACCCTCCTCTTTTCAGTCTACTCGGCCTTAGCCGAGGTTCGTTGTATTTTCCAAACTTGTTCTTATATTTTAAAGAGCTTTTTTTAGGGCGCTCTGATATGTCCCTTTTCTGACCGCGAACCATTCGCGATCACAAATTGGGACCGGAGCATCAGAACGACGCTCCGGTAAAATACAAAGGTAGGTTAAAACGAATTGGCTAGAACTCGCCGCCGATCATGAGGCCGCCCATGACGGCGAGACCCCACTCTCGGTCGGTCAAATCCTCGCCATCCGGACGAACACCGACCACCTGGAGGACTCCTTCTGCGCCGATGCCAATGTCGCCGGCAATGAAGAAACCGCTCGTGTGGTGGTAGCGCAATTCCAGACCTCCGCCGACTTCGACGTCACCGTCGTCGTCGAACCCCTCATGCCCGAAGAGGGCTACGGGGCCAAGACCAAAGGATTTGGTCTCGCCGAGGTAGAACATCAGCCCGCCCTTGGCGAGCACTGCAATGTCCTCATCGAAGGCGTAACCCAGGCCCAAGTCGCCGAAGACCGCAGCGTAGTCGGCGATCCTGAGCTGGATGCCAGCTGCGGCGCCGATCGACTGCATGTGCGGAGCTCCGAAGAACTGGGCACCGATCTCGAACATCACCTCGTCCTTGAGCGCAGCGATCGCCTTGTCCTGCTCGTCATCGCGCTTGTCGTTGTCGTCAGCGCGCTCCTCGAGCTTGTCCAGGCGGTTGTCCTGCACACGGTCAATGACCGTTTGTGCTTCCGCGCGCTCCTGGATCTCACCACGAATTGCTTCGTGGTCGGCCCAGTTGCGGGCGAGGTCGGCCTTGATGGCGTCCAACTCACCGCGGATCTCCGCGATCACCCGGTCGAACTCCTCCTTGGTGACCAGGCCGGCGACAGCCTTTCGGATCTGCCGCCTGACCCAGGCGGCGGTCACGCCGTTGCTGCCGGTCTTGGCCTTCTTGATGGCCCCGGCGCAGTTGAAGTTGATCGTCTCGACGCACTTGGCCGAGCAATTTCCCAGCCCCTGGCCGGCGCACGAACCGCAGTTGAAGTTGAGTTCGTTGATGCACGAACCAACCTGACCCTGCCAGTACGGCGTCACATCGTCCTGCACCGGACCCATGGTGGTCTGGGCGTTCGCGACACCCACCATCATCGAAACCACGAAAGCGATCGCGATCGTCATGTTGATCTTCGTCATTTCTTCCTCCTCTTATAGGGTTCCGCCACGCTGGCGGCTTTTGAAGGCCACCAGCGGCCGGTTGTTTTTTTCTACCTTTCTTTGTATATATGTAAAGAGCGTGGCGTGGGTTTTTCAACCCCGTCTGCGTCTGCTCTGAAATGAAGGCGCAGATTTCGGCTAAAAACCTTTATAATGATTTTAACAGAATAGTATAGCACATTTTAACGGTTTTGTCAACCACGTATAGTCGCGTATAGGGCTTCGCCCACGCGACACGTGGTTGACCGCGTGACCGCGAAGCGGTTTTACGCGGTCGCCCTTTTTTACTAAGAAATAAATGTTTTTGGCGATTTAAAACTTACTATTCTTTGTTAAAATGATCTGATTTTGTGCTATATAAACGAAAAATCTCTCCTTTTGAGAGAGTTTGAACACAAATCCGCTAACTAATGCGGTTTTTTGCTTGCGCCTCTCTCAAAACGCTTACAAATATGATTTTTAATTTTCAATTACAAAAGCTAGTATAGCATACTTTTTCGATTTTGTCAAGAGGCAGTTTATTTAAAGACCTTGACAAAAAGGTAAAAATGTGATATTATGTACTGTTTTGAACATTGAAAAGTTGATTTTTTGCTCAATGCCGCGATGGTTCGCGGTTTGAGCAAAAAATCAAAAAAGAATAACAAAAAGGAGGCCGAAATGGCAAATGGAGATCGGGACAGAAACGACGGCGGTAACCGCCGAAACGATGACAACCGTGACAACCGTGACAACCGTGACAACCGCCGTGACAACCGTCGTGACAACCGCGACGGTGACCGCGACAACCGACGCCCGCAGCACCACGACCCGTTCGCGGACATGTTCCGCGAGGAGCGGGCCGAGGCTGCACGGCTCCGGCGCGAGGCCGAGGCGGCGCGGGCGGCAGACGCCCAGCGCCAGATCGACGCGGCGAACGCGGCGGCGGCAACGGCACAGGCCGAACGCGACGCTGCCGAAACGGCACGACGAGCGGCCGAGGCGCGCGCCAACGAGGCCAACGCCGAAGTAGCGGCCGAGAACGCGGCCGCAGCCGACCGAGACCGCGAGCGTCGGGCGGAACAAATCCGCGGGGCTCTCTGGGTCCTGCTTCCGCTCTTGCTCATCGTCCTTGGCTACCTGACGTTCATGTACGTCACGGCCTGGGAGACGGTGGATCAGACGCACGTGACGTCCCAGGACGTTCCGTTGCCGATGGTCGCCAAGCCCGTCGTGAGCGCGCCTCCCGCACCCACCACCCCGACCGTAGCGCCGGCACCATCCGTTCCCACCCCCAAAGCCATCGAGGACTGCCTCGGCGGCCCGGATCGGAAGTTGCGCTCACGCGTGGAACAGTGCTGCAACGAGATCACAAATCGGAACACGCGAGCTATGTGCCTGAGTACGATGTACTCACTCATGGTTCCGCCCGCCTCCTAGTTCTTTTCTCGGGGAAGTCCACACTTCCCCACTCCAACTAAATATTTGTTTCTAACGAATGTTTTGAGGAGAGAGAACTCAAAAAAACACTCGACTATATGTTGGGTGTTTTTGTTTTTCCCGAATATCTAATCAACCAACCTGTGAATGAAATTTTATAATTTTTGAATTTTTTAAATAAATTATAATTTTTAATTTTATAAACATAAATTAAATGTTAAAAATATAATATCAACTTTATAAAAATGATTGTTTGAAAATTTGAACATTAATAGTTATTTAAGAATTAAAAATTACAAAATTAAAAATTTAAAAAATAAACCCGCTCGCAGCATTGCTTTGAGCGGGTAAGGGTTAGGCAAACTATGGCGGGAATCCTCTACTCGATGTAGGGACTGAAGAACGACTCGCCGTCGCACTCACGCTCGATCGCCGGCAGGTCGACGAAGTCTTCCTGATCGGTGATGCAGCACTGTACGATCGGCTCCATCTCGAGACAAGTATCCGGCCAGACACCGCAGAGCGGAGTGGGCACATCCCAACCGAACTCGTAGATGTTCGGAGACCAGTAGGTGCAAGTGTCGGTCGACCAGAGATGGCAGGTGCCTTCCTCGGTCGTGATATCCCCGTCGGCGTCCTGGTCCCAGCACTTCATGAAGTGGTCGGGAGGCAAGTATGGGAAGGGGTAGCAGTCGTGGGAATCCACGCCGCAAACCTCGCCCTCGGGGCAGTCCTCGGTGCTGACACACTCGCCCGTGTCGGTGTCGCTGTCGCTGTCCGCGTCAGCATCACCGTCCGAGCCCGAGTCCGGACCAGCATCCTCGTCTCCCGAATCCGGACCGGCGTCGCCGGTATCCGTATCGGAATCAGAATCGCTATCCGCATCCGTGTCGGTGTCAGTGTCAGTGTCCGAGTCAGTGTCCGCGTCCGTATCCGTATCACCGTCAGTACCCGAATCCGTACCACCGTCCGGCACTTCGTAGAGGCAGATGCCGTCCACGCACTCGAGCCCCGCGTAACAGATGTCACCGGGCTGAATACAGGGATAGCCCTCCTCGCCATAGTGGTCGTCGGTGTCCGTATCGGTGTCGGTGTCCGAATCCGTGTCCGAATCGCTGTCAGCGTCGGTATCGGCGTCGGTATCCGTATCCGTGTCGGTGTCACCATCGGTGTCCGTATCGGTGTCGGTGTCCGAATCCGTGTCCGAATCGCTGTCAGCGT
>CAYOXC010000001.1:0-68521 GCA_964407865.1 uncultured Gammaproteobacteria bacterium | reverse complement strand
GTGTCCGAATCCGTGTCCGAATCGCTGTCAGCGTCCGTATCGGCGTCGGTATCCGTATCCGTGTCGGTGTCACCATCGGTGTCCGTGTCGGCGTCGGTGTCCGAATCCGTGTCCGAATCGCTGTCAGCGTCCGTATCGGCGTCGGTATCCGAATCTCCGCTAGTACCGAACAGGGACTGACCGCTCTCACCCGAATTGGGGGCGAGACAACCTGCGGCCGCGAACATGGTGGTCATCATGAAGATAACAACGAAGTAATTCCTCATTGTTCTCTCTCCTTTCATGCATGCGCGAATCATCGCGTAGCTTTTTGTATTTGAATTTCTTTTTGTTTGCCTTGTAAAGAGCAATATATTAAACCGATTTTTTCCGAACTAATTCGGAAAGGGACGGCATTGATTCCCTAACTTCTACCAACGAAATTTCGTTAGCATAAGTTAAGGGGCGGCATGCATGAAGCATTGCCGCCCAAAGATGAGCGTAAAATGAAGTGAAACAACGATGAAACAACGATCAGAAGAGCATGGACACGCTACACCCGGCGATCCAGGTCCAACGGCCAACCAACCTCTCGTCGTCATAGGTGGCACCCTCGATCAGGCCAGCGGGCGGGTCCGCCTCGGTCCAGTGGAACTCGTTGGCACCACCGACGAAGCCAGTAGCGGCCAGAGAGATACCGGAGCCATCGATGTCCGGCACCATGAACTTGAGGAAACCGGTTCCGTCGTAGCCGAAGGTGTTCTGGGACGACAGATCATCGCCCACACCGTAGGCCGCGACACTGAGTCCGGCCCACCACCAGTCGAAGATCTCGTAGCCGAAGCTCAGCTTCGTCTCGAATCCCCAGCCGTGGTCGGCGTATTCACCCTTGCCGTAGCCAATGCCGCCGCCGATCCCGATCCGGAAATCGTACTTCTTGAACCAGTACATTCCCGTGCCGAGTAAGGCGCCGGTGACGCCGCCGGAAAAGAGCCCTTCCAGACCAATCTCGACGATGCCGGGGTCGGCCTTGTCACTTGCCACGCGAAGGGCTTCATTTGCCTTTTCCATAGCATTGTGTGCCATGGTCTCCACGTGATCCAACCGACCATCGATTTTTTCCATTTTTTCGCGGACTTCAGCCAGTGCCGTTCTGTTGGCGCTGGCCGCCTCCTCTACGTCGGAAAGTCGGCTCTCGATCTCAGAACCAGCGGAAGACCCGCCGTTCTTTGCAAGCTCGAGCGCCTCGTTGGCTTTGGCCAGAGCGTCGTCAGCACGAGCCTTGGCCTCGCCGACTTCCTTGAGCATTGCGGCCAAGTCCTCATCCGTGAACGGCGAAACCTGTCCAGAATCTGACGGCACTGGCTCAGCGTTTTTCAACGCCTCCACCTCTGCCGCCAGCTTTTCAGCCAGATCCATGGCTTCGTCGGCCTTCCGTTTCGCCTTATCGGCATCGGAAGCCATCTTGACGATGGTCGGCACATTGCCGGAAACCGCGGAACCACCTGCTGAAGAAACCATCTCCGGCCGCTCACTCTCGAGCCGGGTGATTCGGACCTCGTGGTCCTTCACCTTACCCCAGAGAGTGCTGATCTCAGACCTGATGTCTTTGAGACCGTCGACATCTCCTGTCGAAGCCTTGATAATGGCCCTGTCGACCAAACGACGCACCTGGGCGCGCTGCTTCTTGGTCAACCCCTTGACCGCGTCGGCCTCGTGGCTCAAGGCCACGATGTCGCGGTCCAGTTCGGACTGCGACGCGCCGCGCTCCATCTTGACTGCCAAACCGGTGACCGCTCCGGAGAGCTTCTCCACGGCATCGGCGAGCAGAGCGTCCCTGTGGTAGGCCGCCTCGCCGGTGCCATCGGGCATGATGGTCACCTGATCATCGGCCGCCGGACCGTAGGTCTCATCGTCGTACTCCGAGCTCTGCTGAGCCGAAGCCGTCCCGACCGCCGTCACCACGAACATGACAACGAAAAAAACTCTGAACAAATTCCAGTTCATCATTTGATATCCTTTCTGGCTATCCGCCTAATAGACGGAGCTTTTTTGCCAAACTTTTTTTGTTTTCTATCTATACGCTCATTTTCAAAGAACAAATAGAGCGCTATTTTTTTGCGTCCTATCTAAACACCCGAACTTTCGGATGATTGTTTTATTACGCAAAACACGTATTTATAGCACATTTTTGCTAAAAAGTCAATGGTCTTCCTCAAATATGCCAATAAATTAGCATATTAGTTGGAAGGGAATGGTTTTTAGGCCATTCCCTGAATAGGCAGGTAAAGGTTTAGTCGAGCGCACCCTGAGTTTTCAGAACCCACTTGGTGATCTCGAAGACCCCGGCGTTTCGCTGTCGTGCGGTGGGAAGAAACTCGATGCAACGAATCACGTCGAGCTCCTGGAGGGTTACTCCGATCGGCATGCAGTCCTTGACGTTCCGCGGAGTTGCTTCTCCTCGGATGAAGGCCGCAATCGGCGAATTGGGGTCGATCGGTCGGAACCCGCGGGACAATTTGACTTGAGTCTCCTCGTCCAATGGGTTCAGCGATTCCTCTTCGCCTTCAGCGACCGCCGCTACGGTTGCAACAGTCTCCTCAACCGCATCATCGCCAGCGACATCCGAGTTGTCTTCGCTCGGCTTCACCGGAACAGTCGGCGTCGGCTCCTCGGTTTTGGACTTGTCGTCCACCACCTTGCCCGGAACGGGCTTGACCGCGTTGGTTGCGACTGCCGGTGCCTTCTCGACGCCCTCCGTGTTCTCCTGACTCTTCGACTTCACGATCAGGATAAAGAGAATCACGGCGGCGATGAGAGCGGCGCCGATAGCCACCACGCGAATGCTCCGACCAACGGTCGGAGGCGGCGGACCCTTCTTGTCGTCCTTCTTGGGCGGCTTGGGGTCGCTCGGCGGAATCGCCTTGGTCGGCGCGGCCGCCTTGATCACCCTCGGATCACCGACGTTCACCGTCGGCTTCGGCGGATCCGAAACCGAAAGCGGTTCTTCCGGGAAGTCTATCGTTTCGAGCCGACGACCTGCCGGCTCGCTCGGAAGCGGCGGCGGCGAAATCGGCTCCGGCTCACTCACAGGCGGAAGATCGCCGGTCGAGAACAATTCGGTCTCGGCCGTGGCGACCACCGCGGGCGCGGGCTCGGGCTCGCTGACGGCTGGCTCGGGCGGAATAGAGGGCACGGTGTCCTCGTCGCCCGTGGCACTCGCGTCATTTGCGACCTCCTCGCCGAACGACCAGCTGTCAGCCGTGATCGGCGTCGGCTCAGGTTCGCTTTGCACTGCCGGCTCGGGTTCCACCGGAACCGGCTCGGGCTCGGGCTCGAGCTCGGGCAACATCTCCTGTGTCATCTTGCCGTCCGCTGCCGCGGGCGGCGGGATCTGGGAGGCGCGTTGCTTGAGCTCTTGCTCAATTTCGCTCGGCTTTTCTCGCAACGGCGGCGGCGCCTTCTTATCGTTGTCCATCATTTCAATTCCTTTCTCCGGCACACTGAACGCGACCGGCTGCTCGTCGTTTTTTTTATCGATTCGCGGGTTGCTGAAAAAAATCTTTGCGCCCCGCATTTCATCGCCCAAAAAAATAGAGTCCTTATCCGTAAGCTCTCGCACACCAGACAACTTTTCACCGTTAACCAGTGTGCCATTTTTGGAATTCATGTCACAGATCATTACTCTATCACCGACCACTTCAATCATGACGTGATGCTTGGAGACAAACGGATTGTCTTCCACCACCACATCGTTGTCCAATGCTCGGCCGATTTTGACCCGTCCGATTATCGGGGCCCGAAACATACCGAGCATGGTGATGAGCACCACTCTCGGGACGTCTTCGGACACTTTCTCTTCATCACCGCCAATCCGCTCGACAAACAACTGGGACAAATGAATCGTCCCGTTCGTCAAACGGTCGTCTGAAAACGTGCCGTCTGGCGGTGGCGGTAATGCGGTTGGCACCAAGGGCTCCACCTGCTTACCGTCGGCAATATCCGCAATTACACCAAAAGACCTTTTGATCTCTTCGGCTTCATCGGGAAATTGCGCGGCAAGACTGCAGACGAAGCTCCGCACATCAGCGGCATCGTTCGGGTCTCCCGCAAACGATACACGACCGAGAACCCCGGACGTTGGCCGAGGTCTGTGATGATAACCCCCTGTTGGCGGAGGCGGAAGCGTTCTGCCTCGCAAAGCAGCGAGGTCTTCCCTGTTGCCACCGCCATCTGTTTCCAATTCAGAAACGGGCGAGGCTCTCACCTCACCCTTGGGAAACGCCCTTGTCGGACGCCTCTTTTTCTTTTCATCCGTCATTCAAGGCCTCCTTTCTAAGGGTTTTTACCTTTTGCCTATTGTAAAGAGCATATGCTCTTATTAAGCATAACAGCAAAATATAGCACATTTTAGCTTTTTTGTCAATACAGTAGAGCTTCTAATAGCTTTACCGAGTCAACCCGGCATAGCTACAGGAGATTATGCTGGGTCAACCGCGCATAAGGCCTACGACCCTCGCGCTTAAACGCTTAAAATAAAAAGGAACGCCTTTGAGCGATCCTTTATATTTTTATTAATTTCTGAATAATTACAGTTCAAATTCTACTCTTGTTTTTAATTTTTCTATCTTGTCTAAGAGAGATTTTTTAATATTCATATCGTCGATCATATCTTTGACAAACTGATTCTTTAAATCTTTAACAGCAGCTCTCTCGTCCAGAGTTAGTTTGGTATTGTCTTCGTTGGTATCAAGCCAATCGTAAGCCTGACGTGGCTTTTCCGACAACTCTTGAACCATGCGCTTTGTCGCTGCTTCAGTATACTCTTCCGCCTCTCTTCTAATCTCTTCGTCGGCTTCAAGATCTTCTTCATCCGCTTTTGCTTCGCGTGCTTTGGCAGACTCAACTTCCTCAACCGCCTGTTCTCTTAAATTTTGTTCAGCCGGCTCTACTTGTGCGTCTTGATCATTTGGCGCACTTTGATCTGACTCGCCTGAATCTTCAGCACCAGCCCTCTCCATCTCTGCCTCTGGTTTATTTTCAGGCAAATCATAAGGATTAACAATTTTGTTTTCTTCCTCAATTTCGGTTTCAGGCTCTTTGGCTTCATTTTCAGTTTTTACAATATCTGGTTCATTGTATGGATTTTCCGAATTTTCTCTTGCTTGCTCAAGTGGCTCTTCAGAAACTACTACTTCTTCTACTTCTGGTTCTGATGTTTCTGATGCGATAATCAATTCATCAGCATGATACTGCTTGCCTGTTTTTAAATCTTCATAAATCTGACCGCGTGATTTTGCTTTGGTCATAAATTCAGCCAACGCTTCGACTTCGCCCTTTTCAGTCAACTCATTTATTTTTAATTCTTCTTCACGAGTAAAAAATAACGGTTCTTTTTTGGGCCACTCATAAATAGATGCGCGATAAACTTCAGATACCTCAATAGGTTCGCCCGCTTTAGTCACGGCTTCTTCATGAGCCCGACTAAGAATTGGCGGTGCTTTTTCCACAGCTTGCTCAATAGATCTACCCGCTCCTCCACGCGACACCCTAACGTGTTCCGTTGGCATGGTTATCTCTTCAACACCTTCAGTCGGCGCCGGTGTCGGTTCTAGCGGTGTCGGAGGCGAAACTGGCTCAAGTGGAGTTTCAGTCGGTGTAATTTTTTCTGTCGGAGCATAAACAAAACCCGGCCTTGATGCTTCTGTTGGAGCTTCCACTAATCTTATTTCTTCTGCCTTCGGGCCTCTAATGTATTGCGTAAGCCGAGCGCCAAGGTATCCTGCTGCTCCGCCGACTAAAACGCCGACAGTCATATATGCCAAAGCGCGATCTTTTGTTTTAAACGCTTCAGATGTCTTTTTAAAAGTTTTAGCTGTTTCTTTTTCCATTAATTTTGAGTGCTTGCTGACATCTTTAAGTAAATCGTCTATTGAAAACTTGGGCGCCTCATAGGTTTTCATCATTTCCTGATTTACTCTAACAACAAAATTTTCCGCCCTATTTTTTAGCATATCATTACGTTCAAAAACACCAGCGTCAATCTGCGCTCTTATATAAGCGGCATCTTTTTTCGCCTTTACCAGCTCGCTGTCTAAAATTACGGCATCCTTACCAAACAATTTCTTTTCAGTTCGATTAATAATATCTTCGACAACTTTATGCAATTTTTCCTCTTCTGATTTGCGTGTTTTCCTCTCTAGCATAAGGCCCAATCCAGCTCCAGCTAAGGCACCCGAAACCACCCGGCCAGCCGAAGTTGTTTCAGAAACAGCATAAGCCAATGCACCGCCAAACAATACTGATCCAACGCCCTCAGAGCGAAATTTCATAAAATGCTCCATTCTACCAACCAGCCAATGCTTTTCTTCCGGTAATTTATTTTTGACTTTATCAGCCTCAAGCGTTTCTAAGAGCTTAACTTCATTGCGTTGATAAATACTTAAATTCAATGTCATCTGCAGCGCCATTTTAGCCAATGTTTCTTCGGGTAAATTATCATTCTTATAAAACATGGCTAAGTAATTGTATGATTTTTTGTAAAACTCTTTAGAAACGTCATCTAGAGATGATTCAAATTTTTCAATTGAACCAACCGATGGTTTGTGCATGGCTTCAGACTTTGCCGAACCGTACGCATTTACCGCTCGGAGCAATTCCTGGCTAGAGTTTTCTCTCAACTGATTTGATAGGATTGCCGCTACAATTTCTGGATTAATAAATTTATTAGTCGTTTCCTCCAAAATTTTATCTGTGTCAAACGGCGATTTTTCCTTTTTAAATAGTTTGCCGGCGGTTTTTCCCCACAAAGAAGAAACTTTTTCCTTGGCCGCTTGAAAAATTTCTGACTTAGCGATGGCTTTATTAGCCAGGCGCGTAAAAGCTATGGAGGCACCAGCTACAGCAGCCGCCGCTCCGCCTGAACCAATCACCAATCCCGCGCCAATACCAATACCAGCCGCCAACCCAACATTTGCGGCTAATTTTGCTCCGATTTTTCCTGCTTTAGCTAATTTACTCGCCTCACCTGATTGCAGCTTGGCTAATTGCTTCTGTGCTTCAGCTTCAACTGCGCCTTTCAACAATGAATACGCTTGAGCGGAAACATCACTGGATATTTTTTCTCGCTTTTCAGCATCTAGCGCTTGGAGCAAACGTTCGTTTAAAATACTTCTCAACGATCTCTCAAATATGTCACGATTACTATCCGCCTTTTCTTTGGCATCCTCTTTTACATTTTCTATGAGTGAACTAAGTTCTGCCGGAGTTAAAGCTGAAAGAATTTTTTCCGGTTCCAAATCGATCACACCCTGTTCTTCAAACATATCCTTTATACTTGTAAGCACTTCAGATCGACCGATTTTTCGCTCAACTGCCGGAGTAAAAACTTTTTCACCAAAAAACTCTTCTTCTGTTTTAGCTGAAACTCTGGCTTCCGGCTTAGCTGATTTTAAAGGAATAAATTCTTTCTTTTGTAAATCCATCTTTTCACCTTTGGCCATAAATTCGCTCTCGAGCGCTTTTTCTTTTAAATCAGCTTCTACTTTTGACATATATTCTCTTTGCTTTTCACCCAACGAATCCATAACATCTTTAAGTTTTTCTGAAAAATTATTTACCTCTTCCAATGTAAATTCACCACCTTTGTTAAAAACAGTCTGCCATCCCTCAATCATTGTTTTTTGACTAGCGGTAATAAAATTTTTATTGGCCGCTGATAAAACTGACATGATTTTCGGCTGTAGATTGGCAAGAGTTGCTTTGGCTAATTCAGGCGACAATTGATCATAGGCTTTTTCTGCCGCTAAATATTCATCTTTATATGCATCTAGTTGAAATTTTATATCTACCAGAGATTCTTCCTTTGGTGTATTTATGGAATCAAGAGCCTGATTCAGCAGGTCATTTCGGCCGCTAGCTGCCGATAAGGCTTTGCCTACTTTAGCTAGGCGATCTTGAATTTGTTTTGAAGATTTCCTCAGAGTATCTTGCGCTATTTCGAATTCAGCGATCATTGTATCAATGCGCTTTTTTTCATCCAGCACTCTTCTCTTCCAAAAATAAAGAATGTCCATTTTTTCCTTTTTTTCATCTGATTTTATTTCTGGGGCAAATATGGTTTCCTCCGCTTCTTTTTCTGCCAATTTGACTGACTGAATATCCAAAGGTTTCTCTTTCATTTGTTTAAGCCGTTCCACCATAAACCGAGCCACCTTGGCCATGTCTTTTCCGGCAAAAAATCCGGATTGACCCCTGGCTTCAATACGGTCTATCAAAGCCTCTACTCTGCCAACCAGCTTATGACGCTCCTCTTTGCCCTTTTCAACATCTTTTCTTACCCGCTCAACACCGCGACGCAAAGCTTCTAAATTATTTTTTACACTATCTTTTATTGCTGATAAATTATCAAACATTTCCTGAACCTGATCGTCAGACAATGTTTCTTTTTGTATTCGAGCTTTTATTGTGTCCTTTGCCTGTTCAAGCTGGTTTAGCCAGCCTTCAACAACACCTAGACGCTTGGCAAAATCGGTCAACTGGCGCAAAAACTTTTCGTCGTAAAGCTCTTTGTAAACCGACGATTCTATCAACTCAAACGATTCTCGGCACCGATTAATGTCATCGCGCCCGGAAGCGATGCCTTTTTCGACTGACTTTAAACCCTCTTCTTCAAAAGATTCTGTGACGCTCATGTCTATTTTCTCATGTCCACCAACTATTCCCTGTTTTTCAATTCGTGAAAAATAATCATTTAACTTCATGGCTAGAGCATTTATTTTTTTCAGGGTAGCCTTCGGAACATCTCCGTCTTTATTTTTTGCGTTGACTGCTTCTTCCCAGGTATCAAAAAGCTCCTCTCTGGTATCGCTAATTTCACCTGGCCACTGAGTAAATTTTTTTTCTAATGTTTTGGCGCCCAATTCATTAAGTAAAGGATACTGTTCTTTGGCCGCGCTGTATTTTTTTTGTAATTGACTAATATAAAACTCCGCCCGATCGTCAATCCAAGAAGCGTTCTCGCCTGTCAAATCAGCGACATCAATAATTTCCGGAATAATTAAATTTCGTTCAACGGATTCGACTTGATCATTTTTATCTTTTTTATTTTTTTCACCTGACATATATTATCAAAAAATTGTTTTTAGTTATGCAAACTTTTCATTACCTTCTGTATCTTTGCCTGATCAGCAAAACGCAAAAATTCGCGACGCAAATCACGCTCTTCCTTTTTTAGTAAATCCATCAATTCGCGCCACTCTTTGTAGTTTTCCATAAGCCGGTCATAAACTTCCTCGTGGCTTATATTTTTTTTCTTCTTCAATTTTTTTACCATAAATATTATACGGCTGCTTGTTTCAGTTTTGCCGCTGAAGCCAAAAACTCATCAGCAAATTCTCTTAAGGCATTTTCCACCTTTTCTTCGTAATCAGGAATATTCTTTTTAAAAAATTCGGCCAAGGTTTCTGGCTTGGCTTCACTGGATACAAGCTTGCCAAACTCATCTACCGCATCAGGAGAAAGTTCTTTCATAGCAATAATGCCTAGCCTCTTTTGCACTTCATTGCCAATCTTTTCCACATATTCATTATAAAAATGCTGCGGCACTTTTTCTAACTCCGCTTTTTTAAGAAGTTCGGTAACAAATGTATTTATTAAATCCGGCTGCATATTTTTTTGTTAAAATTTTTAATATTAATATCTATTTTAAATCAGGCGATGCTTTATAAATTTCAACCACAAGGTCAAATACTTTACCCGATCTGGAAATAGTCAAAGTAGTCTGTTTATCGCCTATATTATACCACAAAGATTCATCACGAACAATTTGTCCGTTCATTTCCATGATCACATCACCTCTTCGAAGTTTGCTGGACTTGTGCCAAACATTAGCTACAACAAATCCGGAAATCTGGTTGTTGCCAGAAATAGCCGGCTGAACCGAAGTAAACCAACCACTAACACCAAACGATGGATATTCTATTTTTTGTCCGCTCAACACCCCTGGCATTATTCTGGTAAGCGCGGCAATAGGTAAAAGCTGGTTGTCGTCGTTAACAAAACCAACCGCTCGACCGCGACCGGTAATGGCTACTGAGCCTGGAACAAAATTTCCTTCAAGAGAATATGCATAACTCGGCGCGCTATCTAGCCTAAGAGTTGCCGCCGGAAAAAATTTTTTGTAACCAGTTCGGGTAAAATGCCAGTCCCCATTTTCGTGAATAAATATTTCCTGATAATTTAAATCTCCCTCCTCAAAAGAAGCGACTTTAAACTGAGTGGTCACAGCTTCTTCTGATTCGGTTTTAACCGGCCGGCTGATTTTAATATAAGCGATTCTGGTTTGACTATCAAAAAGGTATTTTTCACCCTGATAAACTGCTCCATCGCTAGAAAAAGCTCGCAGTTTTGACGCGGTGATTAGCGGAGTATTTTCTTTGACATACATGGCCAACCAGCCATCAGACGATATGGCTATAGCCTCAGCGATTTTTTCTGACTGAGGCAAATATTCCAAACTGTCTATTTTTGTACTGTTGCGATAAATTGAAAAAACTCTTTCAGTGCTTTCTTTGTGCACTATTTCTTCCAAACTCGAACCGACCGAACTGCTTTGACCTCGCGAGACTATCCAAGTGTCGCCTCCGCCATAACTCGGCCAGATCCAACCCAAAGCAATTGAAGCTCCGGATACGCCTGCCAGGAGTCCTAAAAATGAGGCGGCTAAAATACACTTGATATTTATCCAGCGCTCGTGGTTTTTTATATCACACTTAGGAGATGGCAAATGTGGTGCTAGCATAAAAATATTATTAATTCCATTTAGCAAGTAAAGTGAAAAGTATAAGCAGTAATCCGCTTGATACTAAAAAAAATCTTTGTTTTTTCCAGTCGATTCCCTCTTTGGTCAAATTAAAACGCATCAAAAGCCACCAGACATACCAAAACCATATTATCATCAGCCCGGAAACCATGAAGCCAAGGGGCCATCGAGTTACTACCCACGCAAGTTCAAAGACCAAAAGAAACATTGCTGCCGCGGAAATCCAAAAACGCTCGGAAAATTCAATGCCATAGGCACGCCACCACCAAAGCGAAATTATTGCTGTAAAAAGCGCGCCGACAAATTCTAAAAATGGATAAAGCGCTGCTTGCCAAAGTTGAAACTGCATCAAGGCGTAAATACCGCACCAGAAGCCAGCCATGCCAAAAGCATCCATAAGAAATAGCCAGCGTCGAAAAGGTTTGCGATAAAAAGATAACGGTTCATCGCCAGCCGGTAATAGCCAAAAACTTGATGCAGAAAAAATAACAAAAATTCCCATTAACAAATACCAAGCAACTGCCCACTCTACGAATATAGAAAGAGAAACAATCAAACCAAAATTAAAAAGTATAAGCGACCAAAAATGCCGCCAGCGCGATAATTCAGGCGGGTAGTAAACTAAAGCGATAAAAGCGGCCCAAAGCGCAGCCCGAATTAAAAACCAGGCCATGAACCACTGCCAACTATCCAAATGAGGGAACCAAAAAAGCGTAGCTACATTTAACAAAAAATCAATGGCTGCTGCCAATTTTGGATGTAAAGAAAATTTTCGCACTTTGGTTGTGCTTGTCATAGGTATATAAAGTATAGCATAAATTTTTTAAAAATAAAGACCTGGCCCACTAAATAATTGCTTTTTTGCCTCATATAGCCTAAAATATTTGCATATGAATCTCGCGGAAAACAAAAAAGCTTTATTTGATTATTTAATCCTCGAAAAATTTGAGGCTGGTTTAGTTTTGACCGGTTATGAAACTAAAGCTATCAAAGCTAAACAAGCCAGCTTAAAAGGCAGCTTTGTCACATTTAGAGGAGACGAGGCCCTTTTAACCAATTGCCATATTTCACTTTATAAACCAGCTGGCAAAATTGAGGGCTATGAACCAGACAGAAGTCGCCGACTGCTTTTAAAAAAGCGTGAAATCGCTTATTTACGGGCTAAATCACAGGAAAAGGGCTTGACAATAGTGCCAATTAAAGTGTATACTAAAAATCGTTTTATTAAGGTTGAAATAGCGGTTGCGCGTGGAAAAAAAGAATACGACAAACGCGAAACCTTAAAAAAACGAGAAATAAATAAAGAAATTCACCGTATATTGAAAAATAACTAACAAAACCGCATCAGGGGGATGTTGGGTTTCGACAGTTAACAGTGTATCGACTCGCATGCCGGGGATGATTGCGATCCTCGTTAAACCTCGCAATCAACGAACAACTGCCAATTTGTTCAACAAAGTCAAGACATCAATCGCTCGCGCTTTCAGCCCGAGCTTGAACTTGGCTCCAGCACTGGTTTAAATACCAGAGCCGTTCACCTATCAATACCCGATAGATAGACTGAGCGCCAATCATCGGGGGTAGGCTCTATGTCTTTCCAGAGGCAAAAAAGCTGAAAGGCAAACTGGATAGCCGGATAATTTTTGTTCTTTATCTTATTTTCCGGTGAAACAATAAAGAGAACTAAGCATGTAGAAGGTCGCTATTCAGTTGTCTGGACGCGAGTTCAACTCTCGCCATCTCCACGCAATAGTAGTCAGTAATATATTTTGTTATAAACAAAAAATAACTGTTAGTAATTATGCGAATATCGCGCCGCCGGAAAAAACCTGAAGAGCCAAAGAAAAAATTTTATTTTAATGAAGGCATTACCGCCTCTCAAGTTTTGGTATTAGATTCATCCGGAGAAAATCTAGGTGTAATGCAAACCAGTGAAGCCATACGTCAAGCTCGAGAAAAAGAAATGGATTTGGTGGAAATCAATCCCAAAGTTGATCCGCCGGTGGCGAGAATTATGGATTTTGGCCAGTATCAATATCAACAGGAAAAACAGGCTCGTTTAAGCAGGGCCCACCAGCATATTACTAAAATAAAATGCATTCGTTTATCACTTAGAATTGGAGCGCATGATTTAGAAATACGCAAAAAACGCACGGTGGAATTTTTAGACAGCGGAGATAAAGTTAAAATTCAGGTTGTTATGCGAGGCCGCGAAAACCACCAGCCGAAACTGGCTTTTGACTTGATGAAAAAATTTATTGATGATATTAGTCTAGTAATGCAAATCAAATTTGATCAGGAAACGGAAAAACAAGGCAATACTGTAACAGCAATTATTTATAAAAGTTAATTTACCGGCACAATTTATATTTTGAATATGGGAAAAATGAAAACAAAAAAATCAATTTCCAAAAGATTCCGTGTTACAAAAACCGGCAAGGTAATAAAACGCACTGCTGGTCAGGGTCATTATAACAGCCGTGAATCTGGAAATGTTAGACGCAATAAGCGTTCAGATAGCGCATTGAGCAAAACAATGCATCATTTTGTTAAAACAACTACCAAATAAATAGAATTTTATGCCAAGAGTCAAACGTGGAACGATGCACACAAAACGCAGACGCGGAATATTAAAACATACTAAAGGATACCGCTGGGGCAGAAAATCGAAAATCAAATTAGCCAAAACTGCAAAAATGAAAGCCGGGGCATACGCTCTTGCTGGAAGACGACAGAAAAAAAGATTGGCCAGGGCTAACTGGCAAGTTAATATTAACGCTGCAGTGCGGGAATTTGGACTTTCTTATAGCAAATTCATGGATTTGCTGAAAAAGAAAAAGATTGACTTAAACAGAAAAATGCTGGCTGAAATCGCTGAAAATCATCCGAAAGTTTTTGAAGCAATCGTCAAAGCTGTCAAGTAAGCATACTTGACAGATGGCCAAAAAAGTGCTACATTAAAATCGTAAAAAACAAAAAGCCTCGAAAGTGTTTGGTGTATTGCGGAATCGCCCCCTCCTTCGATCCCGTCTTTACCCCGAACACTTCCGGGGCTTTTTTAATTCATCAGGATTTGACAGAAGACAATATTTCAAGTATAATTTGTTGCGAATTACCTAAATTGGGCTGGTAGTTCCCCGGTAGAAGAGCTCGCTCTGCTCGCTCTCTACGGGGCAGGCAACTGGTTATAATAAAATTTATTGCGGGTCGGTAGTTCAACTGGTTAGAGCACCGCCCTGTCACGGCGGAAGTTGCGGGTTCGAGTCCCGTCCGACCCGCAATGAATTTTATACTCTTAGCTCTGCTTGTCCCGTATACAACGAGCGTAGCGAGTTGTTATACGGGGTCACGGCGGAAGTTATGGTGCCGCTCGACGCAGTGAGCGAACAAAAAGACAAACGTGAGTTTGTCTTTTTTGAGCGAACAAGTCGACTCAGCGCGGAGTGCTGTGTCCCGTCCAGCCCGCAAATTAAAAACCGAACAAAAAGTTCGGTTTTAATATTCACAATATAATTACTATGCTTAAAAAAACATTAAACTTAACACACCAAGCATTAACGCTCCGGATGAAATTATGATAATTTGCGATATTACAGCTGCGCCTGCAAGTGGCTGGTTAATCTTTTTCTCAATTTGTAAAATATGCTGCCTTGTCTTTAATACCGAATCGGGGTTCAAAGAAATACTATCTATCCCCTCTTTTACCAAAAACTTTGCAAACTCCGGATAATCACTTGGCGCCTGGCCACAAATACCGACTTTTTTATGCTTCTTATGCGCTGTGATTATTAGCTGACGAATTAATTTTTTAACTGCCTGATTATTTTCATCATAAATATGACTGACTAAGGCGGAATCGCGATCGACACCCAAGGTCAATTGGGTCAAATCGTTTGAACCGATTGAAAAGCCGTCAAAAATATCGGCAAAATTTTCCGCTAGAATTACATTTGAAGGCAATTCGCACATTACAAATACTTTTAAATCCTGCTTTCCTTTTTCCAAACCGTATTCTTTCATTACAGCCAATACGCGTTTTCCTTCTTCTGGTGTGCGGCAAAACGGCACCATGACAATGATATTTTTTAAACCCCACTGTTCTCGAGCTTTTTTAATAGCTAAACATTCCAATTTAAAACCTTCTTTATATTTTTTATCATAATATCTAGAAGCGCCACGCCAACCAAGCATCGGGTTTTCTTCTTTTGGTTCATATTCAGCGCCTCCAATTAACGAGGCGTATTCGTTTGTTTTGAAATCCGATAAACGAAAAATTGCATCATTCGGATAAAATGAAGTGGCAATAAAGGCCATGCCCTCAGCCAATTTATCTACGCAGTATTGCTTTTTGTCGCTATAGCCGACCGTTAATTTGTTAATCTCGTCTTTTGTTTTTTTATCCTTAATTTTGTCGTAGTTAACCAATGCCAAAGGATGAATTTTAATAAAATCTGTAAAAATGAACTCTTCTCTGGCCAGCCCAACGCCATCGTTTGGTATGGCGGCAAGAGAAAAAGCGCCGTTCGGATCGCCAACATTCATCATGATTTTTGTCCTGGTTTTGCCCAGCTCCTTAATCTCGTTTCTCTCAACAATAAACGGCAGGATGCTTTTATAAACATAGCCAACCTCGCCTTCGGCACAAGATACTGTGATTGGCATGCCATTTTTAATTTTCTTTCTCGCGTCAGTTGCACCAACCAAACAGGGTGTTCCAAGCTCGCGCGACACAATGGCGGCATGCGATGTTTTGCCGCCCTGTTCAGTGACAATTGCACCGGCTAATCTCATTATCGGCTCCCAATCTGGATCGGTCAGCCGCGTAACAAGCACCTCGCCCTTTTTAAAATTCTTTATTTGTTTCGGTGAATTAATCACCCGGGCTCGACCGACGCCGATTTTTTGTCCAACACTAACACCCTCTAAAATAACCTTGCCCCTTTTTTGCAAAATATAATTTTCAATCACGCTTGTTTTTTCCTGAGACTTGACTGTTTCTGAACGAGCCTGAACAATATACAATTTGCCACTTTCATCTTTTGCCCATTCAATATCCATAGGTCGACCGTAATGTTTCTCAATAACGATACCCCATTTGGCCAGCTGAATAACATCCTTGTCGGTTAAACAAAAATTTATTTTATCTCGAGAAGCCACAGAAATTTGTCTGGTGCCTCCATTGGTTCCATAAATCAGCTTAACTTCTTTGCTCCCCAGTCTTTTGCTGATTATTGATTTGTAGCCATTTTCAATTCCCTGTTTAAAAATATAATATTGATCTGGAACCACCCTGCCTTTTACCACATATTCACCCAGGCCATAAGATCCATTTATTAGAACCACGCCCTTAAAACCTGATTCCGTATCTAAAGTAAACATCACACCAGCCGATCCCAGGTCAGATCTGACCATTTCCTGAACACCGACAGATAATGACACCGCCATATGGTCGAAGCCTTTGTCTTCACGATAAGATATGGCGCGATCAGTAAAAAGTGAAGCCATACAGCGCTTAACTGAATCCAACAGTGCTTTTTCGCCTCGAACATTTAAAAATGTTTCCTGTTGTCCGGCAAACGAGGCTGTGGGCAAATCTTCGGCCGTAGCACTGGACCGCACTGCAACGGCAAATGATTTCTTCTTGTTTTGGGAGTGCAATTTTTTATAAGCAATCTTGATTTCCTGCGCCACTTCTTTGGGCAGACCAACACCAAGAATTAATTTTCTAATTTTGTCCCCGGCAAATGCAATTTCTCGAACTTGATGGGGTTTAATATTTTTTAAAATCTGTTTGATTTGCTTGTCTAAATTATGCAATTTTAAATGTTGCCTATAGGCATTCGCTCCAACAGCAAAACCATTGGGAACAATAACTCCCTTTTTTCTTAATTTTCCGTACATTTCACCGAGTGAAGCGTTTTTGCCACCGACAGTCGGTATGTCGTTTATTGATATATCTTTAAACCATTTGACGTACATATTAGGCATTACGATGATAACTTGCCGCTATATTATAGCATAAATTTACTTTTATTTCTTCTTTGATTGGTTCAAATAATAAAATGACAGAATAATCATTGACAAAACACTGAATTAAGAGTAAACTCATTCAATTTGCAGCTAATCCCAATATGGAAATTAGAAATATAGCAATTATTGCCCACGTTGATCACGGAAAGACTCGACTGACCGATGCTTTAATGCGTCAAACTGGCATGATTAAAGGTGATTTCGTCAGTATGGATTCAAACGCTCTGGAACAAGAGCGCGGTATTACGATTTACTCAAAAAATACATCTGTTTTTTATCAAAATACAAAAATTAATATTGTAGATACCCCCGGACATGCCGATTTTGGTTCAGAAGTTGAACGGGTGCTACGGTCAATTGACTCGGTTATTTTGGTAGTTGACGCGCAAGAAGGACCGATGCCACAAACGAAATTCGTACTGCGTAAATCTCTGGCGCTCGGCATTAAACCAATCGTTGTTTTAAATAAAATTGATAAACCAGCCGCCAGACCTGATTGGGCGCGAGACAAAGTACTTGAACTGTTTATGGATCTGGGCGCCAGCAACGAACAAATGGATTTTATTACCATATATGCCAATGCCAAAGCCGGCATTGCCAAATATAATTTAGAAGATCAATCAGAAGATTTAACGCCTCTGCTCGACACAATTATTAAAAAAGTTCAGCCGGCCAAAGCGGAAATTAACGAGCCGTTCACTTTTCAGCCGTTTAATCTGGCTTATGATAATTTTCTCGGCCGCTTGGGAATCGGCAGAGTTTATTCCGGCACGGTTAAAAACGGGGAAAAGATTTATATAAAAAAACAAAATGGTGAAATATCGCCTGGTACAATATCTAAAATATTCACCTTTGAAGGCGTAACCAGAAAAGAAGTTGCTGAGGCATTAGCTGGAGACATCGTTATGATCGCAGGACTGCCACAAATATACATCGGCGACACAATTTGCGCGGATAAAAACCAAGAACTTTTACCGGCAATCAAAATTGACGAGCCGACTATTTCTTTAAACTTTTTAGTTAACAACTCACCCTTTGCTGGTCGCGAAGGCAAGTTCGTCACTAGTCGCCAAATAAAAGAAAGACTGGAAAAAGAACTGGAAATCAACGTTGGTTTAAAAATTGATTTTTCTCCAGTAGAATATTGTAAAGTTTACGGCCGCGGTGAGCTACATATAGCAATTTTGCTCGAAAATATGCGCCGGGAAGGTTTTGAGATTCAAGTTTCTCAACCCCAGGTAATCATTAAAGAAATTGACGGAACTAAATGCGAACCACACGAAGAAGCGACGATTGATATTCCATCTGATTGCTCTGGCAATGTGATACAAAAAATAGCCAAACGCAAAGGCAGGCTTCTGGCAATGAACCCGGAACAAAATCACCTTCGTATGATTTATGAAATACCGACCCGCGGACTTTTGGGCTACAGAAATGAATTCGTTGTGGATACGCGAGGCGAAGGTATTTTAACTAGTGAATTTATCGGTTTTAAACCACATGCCGGAAATATAGAAAAACGAGACAGCGGTTCAATGATTTCAGGAGAAACAGGAAAAGTTCTATCATATTCACTTGCCAATCTGCAAAATCGCGGCATTCTCTTTGTCGAGCCAAATATTGATGTCTATGAAGGACAAGTGATCGGCTCCACGGCTAAAGGCATGGACATGACCGTCAATCCCATAAAAGCCAAACACCTCACCAATACTCGCTCTTCGACTTCAGATATTTCTATTCAACTTACTCCACCTACTGTGCTCACGCTGGAAGGCGGTTTGGAAATTATGGCTGATGATGAATATCTGGAAATTACTCCGAAAAGCATCCGCTTGCGCAAGCAACTTTTAACAGAAAACGAGCGCATCCGCGCCGTGCGTTCAGCTAATAAAAAATCAGAATAATAATACCCGCTGTGTCAGCGGGTATTTTATTTATAGTAGATTGGTGAATTGACTTTCTGTCAAAATCCTTACTCCTAATTTTTTTGCTTTATCATATTTACTGCCCGGTTCACGGCCAACAATTACGGCTGTGGTATTTTTACTGACTGATTCATGCACCTTACCGCCGAGAGATTTAATTTTATCTTTTGCCTCATCACGCGACATGGAATCAAGCGAACCGGTTAGCACAAAACTTTGGCCGGACAGTTTGCCCTGATTCGTAACTACTGATTTCTGACTCTCGATGTTCACGCCATTTTCTAACAACTTCTTTATATAGTTCAGATTTTTTTGCTCGGCAAAATACTTAACAATTGATTGCGCCACTTTTTCACCGACGCCGTTTATTTTATACAACTCTTCATAAGAGGCGTGAACAAATTTATCCAGCGTCAAAAAATGCTCTGCTAAATCTTCAGCAGTCTCTTCGCCAACATGATCAATGCTTAGAGCGTTAATAAATCGCGCCAATGTCACTTCTTTTGACTTGGCAATAGCTTGGATGAGATTGTAGGCGGATTTTTTGCCAAATCTTTCTAAATTTTCTAAATCACCTTGAGTTAAAGTAAATAAATCTGCTGCGTCTTTGATCAACCCCTCGTTTACTAGCTGTTCCACTATTTTTACACCGCAATGATCAATGTCATAGGCATGCTTAGAAACAAAATGATTTATTCTTTCTAATTCCTGAGCAAAACAATTTTTATTTTCACAATAAAGCACGGCCCCTTTTTCATCTTTAAGAATTTTCCGATTAACAGCCGAACCGCAAACCGGACATTTTGAAGGCCGATTGATTTTTTTCTCTTTTCCCGTTCTTAAACGCGGCAAAACCTGAATAATTTTTGGTATTACATCGCCCGCCTTTTCAATAACGACTGTGTCTCCCACCTTGAGTCCAAGCCGTTCGATTTCATCAAAATTATGCAGTGTTGAATGAGTCACCGTAGTTCCGGCAAGCTGAACCGCCTTTACTCGAGCAACCGGAGTCAAGGCGCCGGTTCGACCAACCTGAACATAGACTTCTTCTACTTGCGTTGTACCCTGCTCTGCTGGAAACTTAAAGGCAATCGCCCAACGAGGAGATTTGCCGGTATAACCCAGAATTTCCTGCAATTTTCGATCGTTTACCTTAACCACGATGCCGTCAATCCAATAATCCTGTGCTTCCTTTTTTTTCTGCCATTCATTCCAAAAAGATATTACTTCTTTCAGATTGTGGCAGAGTCGGCGCTGACTATTAACTTTAAAACCCAAGGATTCCAAACGCTCAAGCTCCAACCCTTGTTTAGCCGGTACTTCTCCGCCGGAAATATCATAAATAAAACTATCTAGTTTGCGCTCGGCAACAATTTTAGAATCAAGCTGACGAATAGTGCCGGCAGCAGCGTTTCTCGGATTGGCGAAAACGGCTTCATTTTTCTTTGCCCTTTGCTTGTTTATTTTTTCAAGCATTTTTCTGCCTAACCAAACCTCACCTTCAACGATAATATTAACCGACTGATTAAGTCTTAAAGGTACGCTTTCAATAGTCCGTATATTTTGTGTTACATTCTCCCCTACTTTGCCGTTACCGCGCGTGGCGGCAATTTTTAAAAGGCCTTGTTCATAAGTAAAAACAATATGAAGACCGTCGATTTTTAACTCACACATAAAGTCAACAGAAACCGGCCTTTTTCCTGTTTGTTTCTCCAAATAATTAAATATTTTTTCTTGCCAAGCCTCCATATCCTCTATGCTAAAAGCATCATCAAAACTCCATTGTGGAACTTGGTGCACTATTTTTTCAAATTTTTCGAGCGCCTTGCCGGCCACTCGCTGAGTTGGACTATCCGAAGTTATAAATTCTGGATAGGCTAACTCCAAATCATATAACTCCTTCTTTAAAGAATCCAACGCAGCCTCGGATATATCTAGTTTGTTTAAAACATGATACGAATAGCGATAACGATCAATTTCCTTGCGCAATTTTTCAATTCTTTTTTTTACCTCATCTTTTTGCATCATATTATATGAAAGACTGCAAATATTGAATAATCGACTGGCCAAAATAATGAGCTAAAAATGTTGCCATGACTAAATACGGTCCAAAAGCCACAGCTGAAGCCCACTTTTTCTTACCAATCAATATCATGGTAATACCGAATATCGCTCCGGCAAAATATGCGATTAATAAAGCAATTAAAATAGAGGGCCAGCCAAGCCAAACCCCCATCATCGCACCCATGCGAACATCTCCCCCGCCAATCCATTTACCGTTAGAAACAAGATATTGAAACAGAAAAAATCCACCACCAACCAAAAAGCCAATTATCATGCTGGAAATATCTTGCTTTAGTAACAGGTTGATAACCAAAACAATGATTAGGCCAAACCATATTACTGACGGCCAAATAATCCGATAAAGGACATCGCTTAAAAAAATTATTATTAAAACAGAAAGAATTGTCAATTCACGAACTAAAAAAATCCAACCACTTGCATAGTGCTGGATTATTGTTGCGTAAGCGTGTAAAAAAAGAACTCCGGTAAAAAATTCAACCAGAGGATAATAAGCCGGAATTCTTTTTTTGCATGTACGGCATCGTTTACCGAGAAAAAAATAACTAAAAAGCGGTATATTCTCCCACCACGAAAGTTTTCTGCAACAATGCGGACACTGGCTGCGTCCAACAGCCACTCTCATATTGTTATTTTGCCGCCAAACCAGGCAATTGATAAAACTGCCGATGGTCAGGCCGGTGATAAAAACAATAATATATTGTATAACCAACTCAAAAATATTGGCTAAAATTAATTATTTAGTAATTATTATTATAGCACATTCGGCTAAATTTAAACAAAAACCCCTCCGGAAAATACCGGAGAGGCTTAAGCCATGGCTTAATATTACGGTGTCGCATTCTGAATACCGTTTTGTGTAGCGATGATATCGCCTGCAGTTAGATCGTTAATAGAACCCTCTAACACTGCGCTAATTGAATAGGATGTTGAGGAGCCATTGTATGTGTAGCCTTGTGCTGATGGTGTCGGCTCTGCTGGAACTAACCCCATGTAGATTGTGCCTGCGCACGAACCTGCGGCATTAAATCCATTGGAACCAAGACATTTGTGGTCAACATCGCCCAAAGTTATACCGGTGCTTGTAGGATAGGTGTTATTATCCGTGAAATAAAGCTCAAGAGCGGTCTGAACCTGTTTAAGATCAGATAAACGCTTTGAATCGCGAGCTTTCTGTCTTGCTGAACCCAACGCGACAACTGCCAATGTTGACAATAAACCGATAATGGCAATTACCACCAAGAGTTCAATTAAAGTAAAACCTTTTTTATTCATATTGTCACCTCCCCTCATGTTAAAAATATAGCTAAAATATGCAATTATAATAGCACACTACTGCATTTTTTGTAATAGAATTTTTTTAACTTTATCCACAATATCCGAAGGGTAAAAGTGGGCCTTGATAATATATTGGTCGGCCCCTAATAACCTTGCTTGATCAACATCTTCTTTGGCTCCAAGCTTGGACAGTATAATGACCGGCAAACCTAGTGTTTTGCGGTCATTTTTAATCAACTCAAGCACCTCAAAACCGTTCATTTTAGGCAAATTCAATGATAATAATACTAAATTAATATCTTTTGTTTTAAGCAAAGACAAAGCTCGCTCACCACTGCCAACTTTTACTACTCTAAAATCTTCCATTAATAAATTTTTTTCGTAAATATCAGCCAAGAAAACATCTGGTTCAACTAAGAGTATCTGCGGTTTCTTGCCTTTTGCGTCTTTAACCATAACTAAACAAGGTTTTTTAAAGCCAAACCTATGGCCACAGACATTCGTGGACCAATTTCATTTAAGACTGGCTTTAATTTATCCTGATAAACTACCCGGGCCCAAGGATCACCTAAGTAGCATTTAATTTTGAAGTGCTCTGACAAATAATCAGCAAAATAAGGCACCATTGAAGCGCCTCCGGTTAGAACTATTTTCTCCGGTTTTTTATTTTCATTTCCTGTCTGATTTAAATAAATACCAAAACTGTATTCAATCTGCTTGATAATCGGATCAATTACCGGCATGATTAAATTGATAAAATTTTTGCGATCAAGTGCGTCATTGCCAGGGTTTTGCGCTCGCTTGAAAAGATCGTGTTTTATCTGAGTGGCTTCCTTTTCTTCCACACCAAGTGAATTCATTAAAATTCTGGTAATTTTATTACCGCCTGATTCAATAGAATTATTAGTAATCGGCACTGACTGGTCAATAATAAACAAATTAGTGCGTTCAGCTCCCATATCGACAAGCATGGTTACAGCTTTGTCTCGCCCGATAAGGGAACGCTCCAAGGCGGTTGATTCTGGCTCAAGCGATTCTAGGGTCAATCCAGCACGCCGAAAAACTTTGGAATAAAATTCAACAATTGATTTTGGTACAGCGCTAACCATGATTTTTTTAACTTTTTCCGTGGAAAAATCTTCCAGTACCTGATAATCTAGAACCATTTCATCAATAGAATAAGGCAGGAGTTTTTTGACTTCAGCTTTGAGTATGCCTAAAAATTCCTTTTGTTCCACTTTGGGCATAGTAACGATTGAATTAAAGACGGCGGACACAGGCAGAGAGCCTACGGCTATTCTGGACTGAACCTTGGCGGCATCCATAGTGGCTTTCAGCGCGCCGGCGTATTGTTCAATCCTCTCAGCAGATGCGTCTACGGCTGGTGTTGACTTTTTTTCCGATCGAATATTTTCCTTTTTGTCAATTTGTATTGCATCCGGAGCCAAGGCGGCCCGCGCAGCAAGCAGACGGTGTACATCCTGAGCTTCTGAAGAAAGTGCGTAAGTAAACAAAACAGGACGTTTTTTGTCTTCTTTAAGCTCTACTAATTTAATTCCGCCAGCGCCCATATCTATGCCCAGATAAGCTTTTGGCTTTGAAAATAGAGACATATTATTAAAAAATTCTAATTTCTAATTCCTAAATCCTAAACAATTTTTCAAAAATAGAAATTTATTAAGATAATAAACAAATATTTGCATTTTTATTATACCACAAACGTCCTTCTATTGATAATAGCTATAAAATCGTATAAAATACGTGAAGCTATGCCTCTCAAACTATACAATACACTATCGCGCAAGGTTGAGATTTTTAAACCGATAAAAAACAAAAAAGTTGGCCTCTATGTCTGCGGTCCGACTGTTTATGATTACGCCCATATTGGCAACTTGCGCTCCTATATTACCTGGGATATTCTTCGCCGGATTTTGACCCACGATGGCTATAAGGTTAAACAGGTTATGAATATTACAGATGTCGGCCATCTGACAAGCGACGCTGACGAAGGAGAAGATAAAATAGAAAAGGGCGCGGCCAGAGAGAAAAAAACTGCTTTAGAAATAGCCGATTTTTATTCCAAGGCATTTATAAAAAATCTGGCTGATCTTAACGTTGAAACACCGGAAATAATCTGCCGAGCGACTGATCACATCAAAGAACAAATCAAGCTGGTTAAAAAACTTGAAAAAAAAGGTTTTACCTATCTAACTGCCGACGGAGTATATTTTGACACGAGCAAATTAAATAATTACGGCATTTTGGCTCGCCTCAAAAAACAAGAATTGCGCGCCGGAGCAAGAATTGACGCGCACGGCAAAAGACATCATAGCGATTTTGCCCTGTGGAAACTATCACCCAAGCTTCAGAAGCGGCAAATGGAATGGGATAGTCCCTGGGGCGTTGGTTTCCCCGGCTGGCACATAGAATGCTCGGCTATGTCTAAAAAGTATCTGGGACTTCCTTTTGATATCCATACCGGCGGAATAGACCACATTCCAGTGCATCATACCAACGAAATAGCGCAAACAGAAGCAGCTGATGGCGTAATACCGGCTCGCTATTGGATGCACAATGAATTTCTGACTATGGGTGATAAAAAAATGGCTAAATCCAAAGGCGGCTTTATCACTCTTCACAATTTACAAGAAAAAAAATACAGTCCCCTGGCCTATCGCTATTTGCTTTTACAAACACATTATAGAAAACAATTAAAATTCAGTTTTGAAGCGCTTAAAGCTGCTGAGACTGGATTAAAACATTTATGCAGTCTGGGACAAACTCTTGTAGTTGATAGAAAAACCGCCGCCCTTGTAAAAAATAAATTTTATTCAGCCCTAAACAATGATCTTGATACACCCAAAGCGCTGTCTATTTTATGGCAAGCGGTAAAAGAAAAATCCATTAGTCAAAAAATACTAATTGAATTTGACGGAGTCTTGGGACTGGGTTTGGAAATATGCTTATCTAAAAAAGATAATGATTTGCCGAATAAAGTAAATATATTAATTACAGAACGCGACAAAGCTCGTCAGAATAAAGATTGGGCGGAAAGTGACAGGCTCAGGGACCAAATAGTTAAAATGGGATACGAGGTGATGGATACGGCGGAAGGGACGAAAGCCAAGCTAAAAACTTGAGATAATTTTTTAATTTTATAATTTTTAAATAAATCTTAATTTTTAAACATTAAAAATTTAAGCATTAAAAAATTATTTACAAAATTAAAAATTATAAAATTTTAATTATACTAACAAAAAACCGTGCGACATAACGCATGGTTTTTTATCCCCCTCCGCCTTCAATGTATTAATTATACATTAAATTTTTTTTAATTTTAATATTAACCTGTGGATAAGTATAATGATTCATAAAATGATGCAACGGTTAAATTTATAAAATTGAAAGCATAAAATAAAATTCCCCGGCCATGGGCCGGGGAATTTTATTTGAGCTTACGCTCTCCAAGTCAGACTAATCAAAGATTAGTATTTCTTGGTGTTCGAGATCGGCAAGGTGTACAGGAATTCTGCATCACCAGGATTATTACCACCGACAAAGTATTCGGCCCAGGTAATATTTCCATTGGAAACGCCTTTCTCTAAGGAGAGACCGAAGGTCGCATCTACTGCAACAGCTGAGGTGTTGGCGCGGACCGAGAAGGTCTTGGTCTGACCAGCAGCAACAGATACAGTGGTTCCCAAACCAGTAAAGGCAGGGGTACCGCTAGCTGTAGCTTTCTCAACGCCATCAACATACAATTTGTAGTTGGTGACAGATGCAGTGCCAACCGCTACAAATGTCAAGCTGTCCATGACAACTTCTTCATTTGTATCTGCGGTGACAGTGAATTTAAGCACTTCTTCTTCAGTACTCTGGCTACCGGTTGTACCGATAGAGACACCGGCAAAGACCGGTCTGGTCTTTCTGATCTGCATATTCTTACCAACCAAGGCAGTGCTTGGGGTATGAACAGTCTCAGATCCGGCAGAACCCTTGAACTTGAGTGAAGTCAACTGCATTCTGACCGTGGTGCTGCTCTGTTCAACAGAACTAATCGGGTTCAAGCTGACCTTTAAGGTTACATTCTTGTAACCATTGGCAGGGATTATCAAACTGTTAGTGCTGAGTTTCACGGTCGTTGTACCGTTGACCAAGAAATCAGTACCTAACAGTGTGCTGCCATCATAAAGTGTAACAGCTGAAATTCTCGCGTCTGAAGGATTAGTTGATGTATTCATCACGCTAATTTCAGTAACATTGGCGAGATCATATTGCGAGGTTAATTTAAACGTCGCAACAGAATATTCAACGCCAGTCTTGGCGAGAATGATAGCCTCTTCCGGGGTATCTGCGCCAACAGTGGAGGTCAAAACGCCTTGACCGATAACGAGACTCTGAACAGTCGTACCGGTAACGCCAGTTAAGGACTTACCGAGACTGTCTTGGCCGTTAAAGGTGAGGACGGTTTTGATAGAACCGGTGGCGGCAGTGTCAAAGGAAGCTCTCACTTCAAACAACTTAACAGCATCTTTCGGAATGATCACACTTAGACCAGAGAAAGAAGCGCCGCTTGAGTTGAAATCGCGAGTTGAACCAACCTGGACACCGTCAACGTAAATCTTCATGTCATAGATAGAGGTGTCAGCATTTTGAGGTGTTGCACCGCTATTGGCCGCTACTTCAACCGAAGTGATAGTCACCTGATCGCTAGTAGCTTTGGCATTGAATTTACCTAAGACAACATCTGATGTGCCATGAACGACCTGACGATCTTCGGCAAAACCATCATTGCGGGAAATAGTCAAACCAGCACCCTCAACAGTGATAATAGCACCGATCGGGCTGCCATTGACATCGGCTGGATTCACCGGATTGCCTGAAGCAACATATTCCGGAGCTTCGCCGTTGACAAAGTTGGAACCAGAGATCAAGAACTTGATAGTGGCGCCAGCAGTGGCAGTGGATTTGACGTCAACCATGACCTTGAGCTCGTTGTCACCCTTGTTGAAGGTTACAGATGTCTCAAGTTCGTAAGTACCAGCATTGGTATCAGCATCCGGGTCAAATGTACCAATCAAGAAACCATTTAAGTACACTTTGGCATTCTGGAAGGAAGAGGTCACTGAAGTGCCTTCCCAACCAATCTTCACGCCATCAGCAGTGATAGCTTCGTCAGTGCGGATATTGGCAAGCAATGAAACATTGCCAGTGGTACCCTTAATGACATCAGCGTCAGCCGGCTGAGTGGTTTTCTTGGTAATTGACAGAGCGCCAGATGTAATATTGACGTTATTGGTGTCAGTATCCTTGGTAACGGCTGCGCCAAAACCAGTAGATGATTCAATAATATCTACATCTTCGATCTTGTTTACGAAGAAAGTGAAGGCCGGGTCAGTGGTGCTGTCTTTGGCCATAACGTCACCTCGGATCTTGAAGTAAAGGGTATCTCCCTTTTCGATCAAGAGTCCGCCACCATTTAAGTTGAAGGTGATATAGCGGCCATCGATCACACCATATGAAGAAACTTGGGCGCCAGCTTTTTCCAAATATACATTGGTCAAAGCAACATCCATATCCTCAACACCGGTGTTCTTAATTATAATACTCTTAAAAATGACATCCTTGGATACTGTGGCAGTTTGCTGAACAGTAAACTCACCAAGATCGGCAGCTGTATCAGCTACCTTTGGAGTCTTGGTAGTTGTATTCCAGTCAACCATAGCGGTAGCGACACTGTAATCAGCAAAGGCCATCAAGTTGCCCATAACCGGGAAGGAACCACCAACGGTGGTGCCACCGGTTGAAACAGCGGAAGCAGCAGCAATGCCGAGAGCGGCATTACCGGCGCCGTTGTTCAAAGAAGCAACGATTTCCAAAGTGACTGAAGTGCCGGCCGGAATGTTAAGAACCGGAGAGAATGTCAAATTGACCTCATCGGTGCTGTTCATGTCAGACTGTGAAGAGACGCGAACGCCATTCTTCTCAGCCCAGACGCTGCCAACACCAGAAAACACGGTGTAATCACTTAAACCAGTTCTCTTAACAGTAATTACATCCACATTGATTGCGCTGTCGCTACCAGCGGTCAAAACGACTCTGGTGAACGGAACGCGTGTGCCATTCTTTGGCACGCTCATAGCAGCCGGAGTGTCAGCAGCCAAAGCAACTGTTAAAGTGCCCTGGGCAGACGGGGTGGTAGTAATGCCACCGCTTTGAGTCTTATCCACAATTGATGGGACCTCGGCATCAAGCATGGCACCAGTGGTCATGCCGGTGATGGCTGAAGCGGGAACGCTGCGGACAAATCTCTGCTGGAATTGATTGGCGGTAAAGCCAGTTGCAGAAACTTCGCGAAGCTTGTTGTCAGAATCAACATACCAGGTAGCAGCCTGGCCTTCAACCTTGAACAACATGCCTGGGTGCACCGTGGCTGTGGTGATCTCAGCCGCATCAGTTATATAATGAGGCCAAAAAACATCAGACACAGTCATGACTTTTGCACCAACACCGTCAGTGTAAGCGTTCGATCCATAAAGAATATCAGCCAAACTCTGTGAAATTCTGGCTTTGGTGTTATTCGGCTGAACAACATAAAGCTGATCAGATGACGGTCGTTTAATAAGATATGAGCCTGGATGATAGTTCACAGCAGCCGGGTAGTTACTCGGCACTGGGAGTGAATCAAAACACTCTTGAGTAATGGAAACATAACCACCATAGGTCGGTCTCCATGACTTGAACTCATCACCAGAAGGGAAATACAGAACCTTGAGGTCGCTGCGCATCGCGTAGATTGCCGGCTTGCCGGTAACCTTGATCATATCGCCAGCAACGAGAGTCGGACAAACCGCGCCCTCGGCTACTGACGGAATCAAAGCCGCCACGCCGACCGACCATAAAATGGTCGTCACAACAACGCTAAAGGTAAAAGTTCTTTTGATAACGTTGTACATAATTAAATATATGATATACCCTGACAGGAAGCGCGTTTCTTTTGACGGATAACCGCCTAAAAAATCGTCAACCAAATCAGAGTTGTGCGACTATTACATCGCCACAATCCTCTTTCGAGGAAAATATCCTCTGAAGAGAATTGCGCGGTGCTAAGCCGCTTCACAATGATCTATGCGAGACCATATGATCCCTCGACCTTTACAAAGACCTACTAAACAAATAAATTCCCTCTCCTGCTTTTAAGAAAAAAATTGCCTTAAAAGCAGGAAAAACAATTTAACGTATTATCGAACTTGTTGAAACCGGCGTGGTTGTTGCGCTTAACACTGTGCCGGTAGCAATTTGACTTGTCAGCGTTGTTGTAACAGTAATTGAAAATGGCAATTTACCCGGCTCGCTCATTGCTGTTGTTGTTACAACAATTACCGTAACCGATTCTGTAGAGCTGGCATTTAGGGTGGCTTCATTAACTTGAAAATTGAACTGGTTTATCGCCGGTGCTGAAAGAATCTGCTGGACGGCGTTAATTGAACTGTCCTGTATTTTTTCCACTTCTTTGGTGGTTTCAGTAGCTTCCTTAACCACGCTAACAGCTTCAGTTAAATTTCCGCTCTCCACTAAATTTTTTATGGCTGTCGCCTTGCTGGTAAGCTCATTAACCGCCTCGCCCACCTTAGTCGCAGCCTCATTGGTCTGCGTTACAGCAGTATCGATTTTTTCTGTTTCAGTGCTTGTGGCAACCGCTGACTTCAAACCAGCCATGGCATCAACCACTGTTTTAACAGTATCAATCGTTTGCTTTTTAGCATTGGCCTCAGCTACCGCAGTCACCATAGTCGCATCAATAGCGTCAACTAAATCCTCTTTGGATATTTCTCCATCCTGGTGTTTTGCTACTAAAACTTCCACCACTTTAACTGTGGCGTCTTTGGTCAGCTCTTTTGCTTCAGTGAGATTTTTACTTATTGTAGCAGCCTCTTCGGTAGTAGTCGCACTTAAGTCTTCTTTAATTTCATTTAAAACGCTATTTATCTGGTCTGTGTCTTTTTGCACTTCCTTGGCTACTGCGCCGGCACCCTGTTCGGTTTTAATTTCATCTAGATTGGAGTTAACGCTGATTATTTCATTTTTTAAATCATTAACTACACCGGCAATTCTGACAGTATTTTTAGGATCATTGATTTTTACCACAGTTTTAATTTCACCAGCACGCCGTTTGGCGAATTCTGAGTGAAGTTTGGTTTTCGCATTTTTTGCACCAACCATAGACGCGGCAACTACCTGAGTTTTCTCTACCATTCTTTTTGCCGGATAAAGCCAATCACCAGGCATTGCTTCGTAAGAAGCATCTACAGTAGCAATCCAACCGCTTGTCCCTACCAAAGCAACTATAAGAAGGACGGCCAAAGGACGGACGACTCCAAAGACAAATTTCTGAGGCAAGAGTATTGACATGCCAAGCCATAAATTTCCAAGCCAGTTCGTCTCTTCACTCGGCACGGTATTTCTAATCTGAGACATGAGAACATCCCGGCTGGCCTTTAGCCACTCGGGTCGAGGAGAAACTTCAGAGTGTTTCAAATTTTTAAGTTGTCCGATCAATTCTTTTGACATAAAAGTCAATGGTCGATAGTTAGCAAACTATGCCGACGGTTTTTTTTCTTCCTGAACAGGTTGCGATAATAATTTTTTTAAACGTTTTAATGCTCGGTGCAATGTTACCCTGACCGCGATTTTTCCCTTACCGACTATTTCAGCTATTTCTTCCGTGGATAATTCATCAATATATTTAAGCGTCAATATTTCCTGGTACTCCTGTTTCATCTTTTTTATAGCTTTTATAATTTCAGCCGCCCCCATAGTGCTTGAAATTAGTTCAACCGATCTTCCCATATCGCTCGGCTCTGTGCCTTCTGGTAATTCTGAAAGGAGCAGTGGGTTTGCCTGATAGGACTTGGAACGATAAAGGTCGATAATGCAGTTTCGCGCCGTACGATATAATAACCCGCTAAAACTTGTTATCTCTTTGCCCTCAGCTAAATAGTTCCAGGTGCGCAAGAAAACTTCAGAAGTTATATCTTCTGCCTCCTCGTGTCCGGATACCTTAAAAAAAACGAAGCGATATATTCGTTTTACATATAAATCGTAGAGCTCGGCAAAAGCATCAGGATCTTGCTTGGCTTGCAACCGATAAAGTAGTAATTTTTCCGATATTTTTCCTGTCATTATAGAAGACGGATAAAATGGAAAAAAGTTACACCACTGCTTTACCTTTAAATAAAATTGACCGAAAAACACGGTCAAATTAGTGAAAAAGTAATAAATCTTTAATAATGATATATTTTAAAAACCATATTGTCAATATGTCATAAATAGTGGATGAATTGTTTCATACATAACTACTAAGCTGTTTCAGGATTACTGAATTACTGATAAAATAATCAACGGATAATTGCCAGCGATAAATAGATAAGGCGAGATAAATTCTAATTTGTATAGACTAGTCTATACAAAAAATATATAATTTTGCTAGTTTAAGCTATTTATCGTTATTCATTTCTATTACTGTTTGTATACACAAGTGTATACAAACAGTAAAATATATCATATATTATCTATTTTCAGGACACATAATTGACTATTGACAAAGATTCGCTACATGATATCATTTGTATATACTTATCTATACAAATATGGCTAAAATCCCGCCTAAAAAGGATCAAAAAGAAATAATTCGATTATCTGTTTCAGAAGCAGCAAAACTATTTGGTGTAAATTCGCAAACAGTAAGAAGGGCTATTGCCGCACAAGAAATAACTTATGCTGTTGTATCAGGCAGATATAAGATCAATTTTGAAAGCCTGGTTAAATGGTCTCAACGTCGCACAACCATAAAAAACAAACTTGCTAGCCGGGGAATAGGCCAATATGTCGAGCGTTGGCGCATAAAAAACCCTCTTTACTCCCCCAACCCAAAATCGCTCAAAAAATCAGATAAAAAATAATACCCTGCCTGAAGCAGGGTTTTTTGTACGCGCCACGCCTAGGAGTTGACTTATATATTAACTTGTTTTGACCAAGTTAATTAAAAATACTATAATACATAGAAATACTTCATCTATGCATAAGGCGATATACAAATTTTTTCATCATCACTACCACTCTCGTTATCACGGCAAATACCGACAGGCAGAAAAATTGTTTGTTTTTGACCTGGTGCTTTTGTTTTGTTCTATTATATTACTTGGCGCCAGCCTTTTTTTCTTTTTCTGGAAACCAACTATTACTGACTTGATTGACATTGAATTTTCTTTTGGCGCCAACGAACGGTTATTGAGCGGTCATGAGATGACCTTAACTGTTGGATACAAAAACCGCAGCAAGCACTATTTAGACGCGGTTGTATTGGCACTGCATCTTCCAAAAGGATTTATTATTGATCGCTCTAAAACGCCTGAAAGTGTATTCTCTAATGAGAACACTCAGGTGATTGGGAAAATTGCACCCGGGGCAAGTGGCAAAGTGGAAATCAGCGGCATAATTTTTGCCGAACCAAATGTCGAGGAGAAAATTTCAGCATTTCTTTCTTATCGTCCTGAGAATAAAAATAACAAGGAACAAAAAATTAGCGCCGCATTTTTTAAAACTGTCGGCTCAACACTGTTGCCGGAAATTAGAATATCTTCAACTACCTTACCCGGCCATGAAATGCCAATAACTCTGGCACTAAAAAATACGGGTCAAACCACGCTAACAAACTTCTCATTAAAAAGTGAAGCTAAATACAATTTCACTAAAAATGAGGAGTTGCAGAATATCACGCTCTCCCCTGGAGAAACAAAGGCTTTTGCCGGATCGCTCACCGCTCCGAATGAAACAGGATCACACTCATTAAGATTTAATTTTGATATTCTTGTTAACAACGAGACAATTCGTTTTCAAACACTTGAAAAAGAAATCAATGTTATTAGTCCAACAATATCAACCGGACTTAAATCTGTATTTACTAATAGTTTTGCTGATGCAAACGATACAGTGCCGGTACGCCTATATTGGAACAACTCAGGACAGTACACCTTAAAAAATGTGCGCCTGCGTATTTCAACTACGCCTGGAGTAGTTGATCTTCGAGCCACAGCCGCCCAAAACCGCCTTAAACTAGAAAACGGTGAATTGATTGCAGACAAGACTACACGGAGTTCGCTTTCCTCAAGCGCCCCTGGGTCGTCTGATGAATTTGTAATTAACTTAAAACTTTTATCATTTTTCCGTACTGATGATCATGGACAGCTAGAAATACAAATTGTAAGCGAGGCTGAATTGCCGGAAATGCCTGATCAAAAATTCAGCCAAACCAGTTCGGAGATAGTACGCTTACCGCTGGCTACTCAGATAGGCTGGAAAATCAGGCCAGTTTATTACACAGAAGGCGGCGATCAGCTCGGTCGAGGACCACTACCTCCTATTATCGGCGATACTACTAAATATTGGATTTTTATAGAAATTGAAAACGGAGTAAATGCCATTGTTAACAATAATTTTAGTGCTATTTTAGGTGATGGAGTCGAATTTACGGGAAAACAAAGCGTGTCAGTTGGGTCTGAGATGACTTACAATAAATCCTCAAATATTATGAGTTGGGATCATGGCTATGCTGCTGATTTAAGCAACATCGGCCTATATTTTGAGGTTGCAGTTAAACCAACAATGGCCCAGCTTGGCAAAAAAATAGTATTAGTAAAAAGCATTAACTTTACTGCTGACGATGATATTACCGGCAAAAAACTACAACTAATCCGTGGTGAACTAGATAACAGCCTATCTGATGAAGACCAAGGTTCAGCGGCCAAACCAGAAGTAAGCCAATAAAAATAGTAATAAAAAAAAAGAACCTAGTTGGGTTCTTTTTTATTATCTAACTATTTATTAAAAAAAGCGAATCACTGAATATATTGTAGCGGTAAGAAAAAAAGCTATTACCGGCACAGCGATAAGCCAAAAATTTTTTAATCCATATCTGTCAGCGGTTAGATCGCCGGCTTTTCTAGCTTTATAACAAATTAAAACAATCATCAATGACTCTAAACCGATAAATAAACCCCCGACCAAATCAATAACTTTCACAAAGCTTCTAAAACCAAAAAGAAACAATAGGATTGGAACAACAACGACTGTAAATTCAGCTAAATGCGGGCTAATTTTGTGATCCCAAACAAAACTCTGCTTTAACGCAATACCAAGCCCCATAAAACAAGTTGCCATAGCAAAAGATGCAAAAACATTGGCTAAAATTACCACTCCCGGACCAAAAGCATGGCCCAATCCAACCGTAGCCACTTCACTAGTGTTTAATCCAAAATATCCAACAACAGCCAAACAAAAAAGTAAATAGACCGCTACCGGTATCAAAGTTCCTATGATTATCGCTTTTCTGAAACGTTTTTCAGAGCCCGGCAAAAGAGCGTGCGCTTCAGCAATGGATGGACTAGCATGAAGGGCAAATAAAATTACTCCAAAAGGTAAAAAGAAATTGGTTAAATCAGTATAGGCTAAATTAACCGGATTAATTTTAGGCAACAAAAATAACGATAGACCGGCAATTAAAATAATGACGGATAAACTCAAAATTCTTTCAAACAACTTGGCCGTCTGTAACCCAAACCAAATAATTATACTGCCGATTGTCCAGAAAAACACACTCCACCAAGCTGGCATTCCTCCAAATATCTCGGATAAAACCTGACCCTCGCCAATCACATAAGCTAGTAGTGCGCCAAAACCGCTAAAAATTATAATTATGCTAAGAATACCTTTTGCCCATGGCCCTAAATACTTTCCAGCAAAACCCGGCAGTTGAAAATTGTTACGAGTGCGCACGGCAATTTCGCCTAACATCAAGTTTAAAAGCAACATAACCAAGCCCCAAACAAGGATCATGATGAGACCTATGGCAAGTCCGCTCCTGGCTATAACATATGGCAAACCAAGTACCCCGGCGCCAATAGTCATGCCTGTAATCATAAAAACCGCCTCTGAAGTTGAAGCTGTTCTTTTATATACACCCTGATGTAAAACAACAGGCCGATTTTTTATGTTATTCATAGATGTTTATTATAGCATAATATTTGGCTTAAATAAAAAACCCTTTCCTAAATCAGATTAAGAAAGGATCGTGTTTTTATTGTGCACGCCAAGGGATTCGGCCTCGGCTCTCGCTCACTTCCACTCGCTCGGCCTGGCCACCACCTCGCGCCTGCCTGCCGGCAGGCAGGGTCGTGCTCGCCCTTCTGCGTCGCACGACATCGCTCCGGCGTTCGAATCCCTTTGCGACCCAAACTATTGGGTCGCAATTGTGCACGCCAAGGGATTCGAACCCCTGACCCCCTCGGTGTAAACGAGGTGCTCTAACCAGCTGAGCTAGGCGTGCTTATTTAAATTTTTAATATACCTTCTTACAGCAGCTGTTTTAAAATATTTTTCTCTTTTTCTAGCTTCTTCAAAACTGTCAAACTCCTCATAATGAAGTGCTCCCCGCCCGAACGTACCCGTTCGGTACGGGCGGGTAACCAGCTGAGCTAAGCGTGCAATTTATAGCGCATAATATCTGATAAAACCCATTGTGTCAACAATCATTCCTTTTTTAGCGTCTTCGCATATTCTATAAAATCCGATACTCCATGTTTTTCATTTATCCAATACCACCATTCAGCCCCCCAAAGATATGCCCGTGAAAAACCGACGCGTTGAGAAAATTTAACATTTTTTTGTAAACGCTCAAGATTCATTGACCGATACTGCTCATCCAGATCTAATTTATTTATATCATGATCGGGTATCCAAGGCTCAGCTTGAAGTTCAGAGACCATAGAATTTTCCTTAGTTTGACCGGTAAGCCAAAGTTTAAAGCGATAAAAAACCGGCGGAATAAAATCATAAGCCAAATAACCAAAGCTTTTATGCCAAACTACGCGATATAGCGTGGTGCCAAAAATATCCCCTGCCTTAGCGGTATTACGCCACGAGCTTAATTCACCGCTATCCGTTATCATTATTTTATGATTAGGATCCAACTCTCTAACCATGCTTATTTCAGAAGCTAACATGGCTTTATCAAAAGAACGGCATTCTCCAAACGCAAACAGTGGCTCGTTTTCGATTTGCCACATTTCCAAAGCTGGATGGTCTTTAAACTGATTTATTGTTGCTTTGATAAGCCGCTTAACCGATGCACGATACTCAGCGTCAGACAAAGTATCTGCCCAAGTTGGCGGGTGGCATTCTGGCCAGCGTGGAATTTTTTGTCCAACTACAAGCACTACCTTTGCGTCGTATTTTGCCGCCTCATCCATCAAGTCATTTAATATTTTAAAATCATATACATTAGGACTAACTTCAATCTCATCCCATTGGGCTGAAAGGCGGATATAGCGAAAATGCCAATCTTCGAGAATGGCCTGAAACACATCCATTGAATCATAACCAAGATATCCAGCGTATTCTGGGTTAAAACTAACGCCAAAAATTTGATCCTGATTACCGCGCAAAGGCAAACAGCATAAAATCCAAACAATCACTATTGTCCCGACAATAATTATAAACGGTACCATAAAATTTTTCTTGAAATTCATAATCAATGAATTTATACCAATAAGGCTAAACCGCAGGCAATAAATAATACAGCAATTATTTCTTGAACCACCTCGACTTTACTATATTCTTCGCGATAAAACTTAGGCCAAACCTTGCTTAAAATAGCCACAAAAATTACCAACAAAGCATACTGCACGCCAGCTAGGGCGTAAACTATCGCAGCGCTTCCTAAAGCAACTGCATATTGAATTAAAACTAACACAACTACTCCGAGTGTTTTATCAAAAACGATAAAAGCAATTTTCTTAGCACCCAATTTTTCTTTTTTGGGCTTTTTCTTCAATGACTGGCGGACATGAAAAGAAAAAATCATAAGCAAACCAAATATACCAACCATTCCTTGAACCCAGACAAAACCTGTGAGAAAATCATTGACTCCGTATAAATATTTTGAAGTAATGCCAAAAATTGACCCGAGGAAACCGCCTAAAATTCCCCAGGCAAATCCAGAGTGAAAACCATTATTTTTAACACTCTTTTCCGATGCAATTATAAATGAACCAAAAATCAAACTAGTTATGGCAAAAATTTGTTTAGTAGTAAAAATCTCATTAAAAAATATCAAACTCCAAATAATGACAAAAATTGGCGTAACCGCTCCGATCAGGGGTCCGATATGACTAACTTCGCTTTTCTGGATTCCTTGATAACATGCCCATAAACTAAAAACAAAAGACGAACCTGCTAATACTGCAAAAATAATATCCCAATTACTATGTAAATTATTGGTCCAAGGCAAAAGCAGTAAAATAATTATTGCCGGCGCCGTAGAATAAAAAACAAATACCGCCGATTTTTTTATCGTCTTATCCAAAATGTATTTATCCATCACATTAACCGTTGCGGCAATCGTAAAACCAATTAGGGCTATTATTAACCACATGTGAGTATTTAGTAGTTAGTAATTAGTGTAGAAATTTTTGTTCAGCACAAATTATTGCATTGCGCATGAGTTTAGCCACAGTAACAGGTCCAACTCCCCCTGGTGTCGGTGTTACTTTTACACCTTTCTTATCCAATTTAGCGACGGCCGCATCACCAAAAACCTTTCCGTTTTTATAGGAAAAACCTGCGTCAATTACTACAGCATTCTTTTTCACCATACTAGGCTTGATCAAATTTTTCTTACCAGCGCCTGAAATAATAATATCCGCATCTCTACAATAACTGGCTAAATTCCTTGTTTCTGAATTGCATACAAAAACGGTAGCCTGGCTATTCATAAGCATCATCACCAATGGCTTGCCAACCAAAAGTCCCGCACCGACCACAACAATTTTTTTACCCGATAAATTTATTTTTAAATATTTTAATATTTCTAGCACTGCACCGGCCGTCGGAGGTTCAACCAAATTATTTCTTAGAATTAAACGGCCTAAACTAATATCAGACAGGCAATCAATATCATACTCCGGCAAAAGACAGGATAATATTCTATAGGCATCAATGCGTCCAGGCAAAGGAAGTTGAACAATGACCCCGGAAATATCTTTTGTGTTTTGTAAATGCATTAATTCGGCGCTAATTTTTTTTTCTGAAGCATTTTCCGAAAAACGAATCAAGTTAAAAGCAAAACCCAATTTTTTTGCCAAAGACTCTTTTTGTCTGACATAAATTTCTGACTCTGAACGACTGCCAACTAAAATAACGGCAATTTTAGGAACAAAGCCATGCTGAATCAGCTTTTTTATCCTTTTTGCCGTATTAATGTTTATCTGCTCTGCTATTTTTCTGCCATTAATTATCATGAAAATTCACAATATGCGTTAATTATAGCAGAGTAGAGCGCTGATGGCAAATACTTTTTATCGTTAATTTTGCTAAGGTTAGCAATTTTACAGTATTGACAAAAAGGCAATTTTGTGCTATATTTAACTGTTTTAAATTGAATTATATGCGTATAGCAATGATCGGACAAAAAGGCATCCCCACCCTTTATGGTGGCATTGAACGCCATGTAGAGGAATTGTCTCGTGAACTTGTCAATCAAGGCCATGATATTTTTGTCTATTCTAGAAAATGGTTTACACCAAAAAATTTAACCGAGCATGCAGGAATCAAAATAGTTCATACACCCACTATAAAAACCAAACATTTTGATGCGATTATACACACTTTTACTTCAACATTTCATGCAATATTTGTCAGTAAGCCGGACATAATTCATTATCATGGAGTCGGACCATCTCTTGCTAGTTGGTTACCGCGCGTGCTTGCGCCAAAAATTAAAGTAATTGCTACTTTTCACTGTATTGACCGATATCACCAAAAATGGGGATTGTTTGCCAGATTAATGCTTCTGCTCGGCGAAAGATTTGCTTGTCTTTTCCCGCACAAGACTATTGCGGTTTCAAAAACGATTCAGAATTATTGTCTTAACGAATTCCACGTCAACACTACTTATAACCCTAACGGTATTTCCATAAAAAATAATCCAGGTACTCAATATCTGTCAGAATGGAATCTGGAACCTCAAAAATACCTAGTTATGATTTCCCGTTTAGTCCGCCATAAAGGTGCCCACTATTTAATTGACGCTTGGCAACGTGCCAGGGAAAGAGCACCAGGACTTTTCGTGGATAAAAAACTAGCAATTGTGGGTGGCAGCGCTTTTACCGACGATTATGTCAGAGATCTAAAAGCCATGGCCGGTAACGACAAATCAATTGTCTTTACTGATTGGCAAAAAGATGAAAAACTTCATTCACTATTTGCCAACGCCTTAATGATGGTCCATCCGTCAGAAAATGAAGGTCTGCCTATTACCGTACTTGAAGCCATGTCTTTTGGTTTACCAGTCTTGGTCTCGGATATTCCGGAACACCAAGAGGTAATCAATGACGGGCGCTTCTGGGCGGCTAATACTTCGGTTGATTCTCTAGTGGAGAAAATCATTACGTTAGTCAGCAGTGAAGTCCTGCTTAAAGAAACCGGACAAAAAAATCTGGCATTCGTCAAAAAAGATTTTCAATGGAAAGATATTGCCGAAAGAACAGCTAATATCTACAGAGAAACTTTGATGGCTGAAAAACAATTACAAACGGCATAAACGCCACATAAAAAATCCTCAGCCTTGGGCTGAGGATTTTTTTATTAACAAGATTTGCTCTTCGCCGTTTTTTTTCCTCTTCCCCGAACGATCTCTGTACTCTATTCGGGATGATTTAAAACCGGCTTTTTTGGTCAAACTACTTAACTCTTCATCACTAAACCAATGGAGATAGCGTTTTACCACCCTCCCTTCAGTTGCCTTCCACGGCACAACAACGTCTCCGGTGTCAAAATCTGCGGATATTTCTTTTAACTGCTCTGTAATATTAAACCTTTGGTTGGTCCACTGGTTTAATAAATTCCAATTAACAACAACTGCTCTCGCGCCTGGTTTTAATAATTTATAAATTTGCTTTAAAAAATTTAAACGAAACCGGTTGGACGGAATATGATGCATAACTGCGAATGAAAAAATAAAATCAAAAGTCTTGTTGGGTAATTTTAAATTTAAGACATCAGCGCAAATAAACTTCGCTTTTCCTGACTTAACTTCATCAACAAATTTTTTTTTCGCAATTCTTATTAGTTTACTTGACACATCAATACCCACATATTCAGCTCCGCGTTTAATCACTTCAGGCGCTAAGAAGCCATTTCCACACCCTAGATCTAATACTCGGTATCCGGGTTTGATGCCTTTTAGTAAACTAATTTTTAATGCCGAGGGCCTACCACGACTAACATTCCAATCCAAAGCGATTGTATTGTAATTTCTCTTAGTTTGGCGTAAAATTCGTAAAGCCTGAGTATTCTTCATCATATGAAAATTTCGACAGAAAATATTATAAAAATTATTGCCAAAAAACGCCCGCAAGACGAAATTGGTCTTAATTTAGCTGTTCGCCACGCCTTAAAAGGGACCGGTCAATCAATACCGGCTAAAACCGAACTGATAAAAGCTTATCACGAATTAGTGGCTTCGGGCAAACTAAAACGCTCACCAAATCTGGAGCGTATTTTGCGCAAACGCTCTATTCGTACCCTGTCAGGCGTAACCGTGATCACCGTCTTAACAAAACCATTCCCCTGCCCGGGCCAATGTATTTATTGCCCCAATGAACGGGGTATGCCCAAAAGCTATATTTCCGATGAACCGGCGGCTGCCCGGGCTCTGGCTTTAAAATTTGATCCTTACCGTCAAGTAGTGGAGCGTATTAAGGTGCTTAAGAGAAACGGCCACCCAACAGACAAAATTGAACTGATTGTTAAAGGCGGAAGCTGGAACGCCTACCCCCTCGCCTATCAATACTGGTTTATCTGGCGCTGTTTTGAGGCGTGTAATAAAATTAAAAATTCAAAAAGTAAAATTGAAAAAGTTGATGTAATAAAAAATAAACTATTTCATGCACAGAAAAAAAATGAAAAAGCAGAGCATCGGATTATTGGCTTGACTTTAGAAACTCGTCCTGATTTAATCAACAACAAAAGCGTTGAACAAATGCGCCAGCTTGGCTCAACCAGGATTGAGTTAGGCGTTCAAACAATTGATGAAAAAATTTTAAAACTGGTTAAACGCGGCCACGCTATGAGTGATACTGTTCAGGCGACAAAATTGCTAAAAAATTACGGTTTTAAAGTTGATTACCATCTAATGCCTATGCTACCTGGCTCAACACCTAAAAAGGACGAAAAAATGCTGTCTGAAATTTTTTCCGATCCAAACTACCGTCCGGATATGATAAAAATTTATCCTTGTACAGCGGTAAAAAATTCTCCACTCTACCGTTGGGTAAAAAATGGCAAATATAAACCTTACTCAGACAAGCAATTATTAGAACTTTTAATAAATTTTAAATCCAATGTTCCGCGTTATGTCCGCATTTCACGTCTTATCCGAGATATTCCCGGACACCATATTGTTGCTGGAAACCGAATGACAAACTTGCGACAAGTAATTCAATCGGAGATGGCACGACGAGGGTTAAAATGTAATTGCTTGCGTTGTCGGGAAGCTGGACATCAAAAAAATAATCCAAATAAAAAATTATCCATCAAATTATTTGCTGATAAATACGAAGCCAATAGAGGCACAGAATATTTTTTAAGTTTTGAAAACACCAAACGCGAAATTGTTTTTGCTTTTTGTCGCCTTCGCATTGACAAAAACGGTTTGTATCCATCTTTTATCCGTGAATTGCACACCTATGGCCAAGCCCTTCAAATTGGCAGCAAAAATAAAGCAGCTTCACAACATAAAGGTTTAGGATTAAAATTAATAAAGGAAGCGGAAAAAATCTGTTTAAAAAATAAAATATCCAAATTAGCAGTTATTTCCGGTATTGGCGTACGTGGTTATTACCGCAAACAAGGTTACCGACTGGAACACGGTTACATGGTCAAAAAATTTAAATAATTTTTTAAAAATAAAATATATGCAACTACCCGCCAATTCCATTATTGCTTCAGGTCCTGTAATTATTGAAAATAATAAAATACTTCTTAACAAAGAACATAAACCAGATGGTGTCAGCCCCTGGATGTTTCCCGGTGGCGAAGTAGAAGATTTTGATAAATCGTTGGAAGAAGCTTGTAAGCGTGAAGTAATGGAAGAAATGGGTATTGAAATAAAAATATTGAAACCCTTAAAACCAATAATGTTAAACATTAAGGGACGAGTAATTTTATTAATCCATTATCTGGCCGAACGAATCGGCGAAGTTAAACCCGGTCAAGAAATCGCCCAGTGGGATTGGCTTGATATAGATAATTTACCGGATGACTGCGCGCCAAATGTATATGAAATAATTGATGATTTAAAACTTTCAAACAAATAAAATTATGAATAAACAAAAACTAATGGAGTTTGATTCGGATATTTCTGATGCGATTGAAAAAGAAAAACATCGACAAGAAACAGGCTTAGAAATGATTCCGTCAGAAAATTTTGTTTCCCGAGCGGTGATGGAGGCGCTTGGTTCTGTTTTAACCAATAAATATTCTGAAGGCTACCCAGGAAAACGCTATTATGGCGGTTGCGAATATATTGATCAAGTGGAAAATTTGGCCATAGAAAGGGCCAAACAGCTCTTTGGCGCTGAACATGTCAATGTTCAACCATTGTCAGGCGCTCCGGCCAATATAGCCGTCTATTTTGCCCTTCTCGAACCTGGAGACACGGTGCTTGGCATGGATTTAGCTCACGGCGGACATCTGACGCATGGACATCCGGTCACCTATATGGCTAAACTTTATAATTTTATCCGCTACAAAACTACTGATGACGGACGAATAGATTACGAAGAAATTGAAAAATTGGCATTAGAGCACAAACCAAAAATCATTTTAGTCGGCTACAGCGCTTATTCCCGAGAAATTGATTACACCCGAATAAAAGAAATTGCCGATAAAGTAGAAGCCATTACCATGGCAGATATCGCTCATATCGCCGGACTGATCGCCGGTGGTGTAATGAATAATCCAGTGCCTATTTTTGATGTAGTCACTACTACTACCCACAAAACTTTGCGCGGACCACGCGGTGGAATGATTATGTGTAAACAAAAATTCGCTAAAGCAATTGATAAATCTATTTTCCCCGGATTTCAAGGAGGACCGCATGAAAATAATATTGCTGGCAAAGCCATAGCTTTTAAAGAAGCACTAGAGCCGGGGTTTAAAGATTATGTCAAACAAGTTCTTAAGAACGCGAAAGTGCTGGAAGAAGAATTTAAAAAGCTTGAATACAATATTTGTTTCGGCGGTACAGACAATCATTTACTTTTGATTGATTTGAGCAACAAAAATATTTCCGGTAAAGAAGCGCAGATTGCCTTGGACAAAGCCGGTATCACCGTAAATAAAAATATGGTACCTACCGACCCGCGTTCACCAATGGATCCATCAGGTATTCGCTTGGGAACGCCAGCCATTACTACACGAGGTATGAAAGAAGCAGAAATGAAACAAATTGCCGAATGGATTAACGAAGCTATAACTCATCATACGGATGATGAGAAACTGATTGCCATAAAAAATAAAGTGATAGAACTGACAAAACAATTTCCTCTATATTTGTAAAAACAAATAAGGACTAAAACAAAAAACACCAATTTTTAATCTGGTGTTTTTGTTTTTCAGTGTTTTTTGAATGTGCGAATTATTTTATCTCCTTCACTTCCAATAAATTTGTACTCCCCGGCTTACCTACCGGCTCACCAGAAATCAAAATTATCTTATCGCCTTTTTTTACTAAACGGGATTTTTTTACATATTTCAAAAAAGCGCTGACTAAGTCTTCAAGCGAACGCTTGGTCGGCAGTATAAACGGCTTTAAACCCCAAGATATTGAAAGTTGACGGCCGGCAGCAATTGATTTTACCCCCACATAAACCGGAAATGGCGGCCTAACGCGACTTACCAGCCTGCCTGTGGTACCGGTGGCTGAGGCCACTAAAATTGCCTTAGCTCCGACTTGCAGAGCCATCACGCCTGAAAGACCGGCAATTGCCCGGCTAATTGATTTGTGCGGATGCAGTTCTCTCAAAGGGTCGATATCGTCATATTTTGAGTCCTCCGTAGTTTGAATAATCTCCGACATTGTTTTTACCACCGCGACCGGATATTTTCCCATTGCAGTTTCATTTGAAAGCATTAAAGCGTCAGCATGATCGATTACGGCGTTTGCCACATCAGTAATTTCAGCTCGAGTCGGCCGCCTGTTTGTCTGCATTGAATCAAGCATCTGAGTGGCAACAATAACGGGCTTTACGGCGCAATTAGCTTTTTCTATAATCATTTTTTGTAAAAGTGGCATTTCAGACATTTCCGTTTCCATGGCCAAATCACCGCGAGCCACCATAACCGCATCAGCCTCTTTGAGTATTGAATCAATGTTTTGCACAGCTTCGTTGCGCTCAATTTTAGCAATTACAAAAATCGGTACGGCACTTTTTTGTTTTAGTTCCTTCTGAATTTTTTTAATCAGTGAACGTGCAGTGCGAATTTCTTTAGCCGTATGCACAAATGACAAAGCAACCATATCAACACCCGTCTTTAAACCAAACCGCAAATCCGCTCTATCCTTATCGCTCATAATCGGTATTTTCAAATAACTATCTGGAAAATTTATTCCTTTGTGCGTTTTCAAATTATAACCTTCAACAACATGACAGATAATACGATCTTTCTCAACTCGCTTAACTCTCAATTCAGCGTGTCCATCGTCAATAAGAATACTACTTTTCGGCTTAATAAATTTTTCTAGACCAGGGAAATAAAGCGGCAAATCTGATCCCTCATAAGATTTTAATGAAGTATTTATCACAACCTCTTTGCCGGCCATTATCACTAAACCACGCTTCGGCATTTCTCCTAGGCGTATTTTAGGACCTTGGATATCCTGCATTATCCCGATTGGCTGGTCCAACTCTCGTTCAACCCGACGAATATTTCTAACTAATTTTGCGTGATTAGAATAGCTGCCGTGCGAAAAATTAAGACGGGCCACATTCATGCCCGCTTTCGCCATAGCTTTGATTTTTGTATAACTTTCTGACGCCGGACCGATGGTGGCGACTATTTTTGTATTTTTGTGCATACCCCGTATATCAACTTTCAGAAGCAAGCACCTCGAGGTGTAATGCTTGTGAAAATATACTTATCAATAAATTAAACGCCGTAAATAAATACTATTGTGTTCGCTTTTTTTTAAATTGAGCATGGCATTATTTTCCCCGTCGTATTTCACAATCAAAAATCATTGTTTCATAAAACACACTGGAAGTTATATAACGCGGCATAACCCTATTTTGTCATCGCTTTTATCTGCTCCTGTTGAGATTGGTTAAGAGGCAAGATCTTTAATATTTTTTCTAAAGTGGTATTATCAACTTTTCCATCCGGCAACTCAAGCTGCTTCATAATCGATTCGTACTGGTTAGTCAAATTTTTTACTATTGGCCAACCATACCAAGCCCCCCAAACGATAACGCCTAAAATTATTATCCATTTTAACCATGCCGCAATTGAACTCCAAAGCAACCGTCGACTGATACGGCGATTTTGTTCATATATAATCTGCGACCATTTTAAATTTTTTTCTAAAAGCTCGCGCAGGTCCGAAGTTCGGTGGCCTAAAGATTTTTCATCCTCTTTCTTGCTGTTGCCAATAAATTGAGGTGTTTTGTTCTCTTTTTTTTCTTCTGAAACCTCGACCTCTTTGGTTGTCTCCTTTTTTTCCTCAATCATATTATTTTTTGCTGTTGCCAATCTTTTTTAATTCTCTTTGAAAAGTTTTAACATCTTTAAAATCGCGATAAACACTGGCAAAACGGATGTAAGCAACTTTGTCAAAATTTTTAAGATGCTTCATTACTATCTCGCCAATATCCTTGCTTGATATTTCCCGCTTTTTTCGCTTCTGAATATCGCGCTCTATAGAATGTATCAAACGAGAAAAATTATCTGCCGTATATGACCGCTTAGAAAGCGACTGCTTAATACCGCGTTCAACTTTTTCCCGCATATACGACTCTCTTCTTCCATCGCTTTTTACTACTACTATGTCTAAAAGTTCCACTTCCTCAATAGTGGAAAAACGATATGAGCACTTGTTGCATTCTCTCCGCCTCCTTATAGCAAGGCCGTCGCTTGACGAGCGGCTGTCAACAACACTGGTTTCCAGATTATTGCAAACTGGGCAGCGCATAATTAAACCCCCATTTTTCGACGAATAAATGCTGGAATTTCCAACTCTTCATCGTCTACGGTTGGTGTTTCAGAAATTATCTGAGGCGCAGACGGTGCTTGTTTTTCTTTTTTAATTTCCTTGACTGGTGAGCCCCTGCGAAGCGTAGAATCATCTTCCGTCTTGTTAGCCGTCTTTTTTGAACTGACGAGGTCCTCAAATAACTTTTTTTCCTTGTCTTCCTCTTCACGCTGTCTGAACTTTGAAGATAAAGCTACGTTGCCAAAAGGAGAATAGCGAGAAGTCGTCTCCTCATCGTGTTGCGGTCGGCGATCATCGAAACCTGTGGCGATAACAGAAATTTTTATATTATTGGCTAAACTATCATCGATGATAGCGCCAAACACGACTTTTGCATCTTCAGATGCTGATGAAGTGATTACTTTTGCCGCGTCCTCAACTTCACTCATGGCTAAGTCTGGCCCACCAGATATAATAAACAGTATACCGCGAGCTCCATCAATTGATAACTCAAGTAACGGACTTGATATTGCCATCCTGGCAGCATCAATCGCTCTTGTCTCGCCGGCTCCAGAACCAATACCCATAAGAGCAGAGCCAGTATCTTTCATGATTGTTTTGACATCGGCAAAATCAACATTAATAAGACCATGCATGGTGATTAGTTCAGAAATACCTTGAACACCTTGACGCAAAACATCATCGGCAATCTTAAACGCATCAAGCATGGTTGTTTTTTTATCAATCACCTGGTTAATCCTATCGTTCGGAATCGTTATTATCGTATCTACATGTTTTACTAATTGATCCCAGGAACGATTGGCAATTTCACTGCGCTTCTGTCCTTCAAATGCAAACGGCTTTGTTACAACCGCAACAGTTAAAGCTCCAAGCTCACGAGCAATCTCTGCTACCACAGGACTCGCCCCAGAACCGGTTCCGCCACCCAAACCACAAGTAACAAAAATCATATCAGAATCTTTTAGTAATTCTTTTATTTCATTTTGAGATTCCTCAGCTGCTCTGCGTCCTAACTCAGGATCCATGCCCGCGCCTAAACCACGAGTAACCGATTTGCCAATATGCAGTTTTTGAGGTGCTAAATTATGATGCAGATCTTGAACATCTGTATTCATGGCGACAAAATCCACACCACGAATCTTTGCCGACATCATTCTATTAATAGCAGCGCCGCCAGAACCGCCAACACCGACGACTTTAATTTTTGCAAATGTTTCTATTTCTGGTTTAACTTGTGGCATAAAATATGGTTATATAAGAAAAGACAATAGTAATTTTCAGATGAATAAATTTTGTATTCAATCAACTAAATAAAAATAGCGAGCATCAACTTCGCTATTATTTTACTTTGATAATGGGATGCTGTCAAGAAAATAATCCTCAGGGTATAAGCGAACTTATTGTTTTTTTCAATTTACCTTTTAATCCAAATGATTTTTTTATTGAACCCCATAAATCACCGCGGCCGGAACTGTGAATTCCAGCGCCGTACATATCAATCCCCCATTTAACCAAGCCGATAGCTGTGGTATATGCCGGATCATTTACTTGGTCTGAGGTGCCAATCAAACCAATAGGATAACCCATGACTACAGGTAAACGAAGAGTATTTTTTGCCTCTTCAACAATTCCCCTAAGCTTTACTCCTCCGCCGGTCAACACTGCTCCAGCCGGCAACAGGCCGCTACGCTGTATTTTTTTCAGCTCCTGATCAACCATATAGAATATCTCTTCAACTCTGGCTTCAATAATTGAATTTATATCTTTTAATTTAAATATTTCGTGCTCTAACGAGCCAAGTTCATATAAATCTATTTCATCATGACTGCGATATGAATCTGTTGAACAATCGCCGTATTCAAGCTTAACTTTTTCAACAACATCGATTGAAGCTCTCAATCCTACAGCAAGATCGTTAGTAATGTGAGCAGAACCAACCGGTATGGTGACTGTATGCAACAAATCACCCTCTTCATAAACAGTAACACTTGTAGATTGTCCGCCAACATTAATAAGTACTACTCCTAAATCCTTCTGCCGAGATGTTAAAAGAAGATTAGCTGCCGCGAGCGGAGACAAAACAACATCGTTTATCTCAAGACCGGCCCGATAGACTGCACGCGTTAAATTTTTAATTTGAGAAGACTGGCCAAGAACAATCTTTGTATCAACTTCCAGACGAAGCCCGGTCATGCCTACCGGATCTTTTATACCACTTTGACCATCAACATTATACGCCCTAGGCGTGACATGCAGAATCTCATAATTTAACGGGGTCGAAACAGAGCGAGACGATTCGATAGCACGATCAACATCTGCCGGAGTAATTTCATTATCCGACTTTGCCACCGCGGCATAACCACGACTTCCTTGGATCATGGTCTGGGTACCTGAAATGCCTAGCCAAACCGTATCAATCGGCACGCCGACTGTTCTTTCTGCCACTTCAAGACACGAGGAGACACTGGAGACAACATCTTCTATGCTTGTTACTACGCCTTTTGATACGCCTTCGGAAGGCACTTCTACTAGACCAATAATCTGCAATGCGCCATCATTGGTATCAAGCTCCATTGGCTTGCCTACAGCAATTCTCACTGAGGTTGACCCAATGTCCATGCCACATATTATGTTATCACCGCGTCTCGCCATATTTGTTTAAAAATAAATCTTTTTATCAAAAAATATAAAATAATTATACTCCTAGACCACCTTAATAACAATTGCCGATATACTGAATAAAATAAGGTAAAAATATTATTAAACCAACTATTACAGCACAAAATGAAGTCAGAAATACCGCCCCTGCCATAACGTCCTTAACTGTTTTAGCATAATGATGCAATCGAGGCTTTAAAAGGTCTATAAACCGCTCGATAGCGGTATTTAAAAGCTCTACCACCAAGACCATAAAAACCATAACTACAATAAGTAATTGCTCTGACTCTTTAAGCGGTAAAAAAACAGCCAAAGCCAGTGCTATAAGAGCGACAATAAGCTGAATACGAAAATTCTGTTCATGAAGAAAAGCATACCTCACCCCCTCGAAGGCGTCTTTAAAACTCTGAAAAAATCTTCTTACAGACATATTTTATTAAAATAAACTATCTACTATCTCCTCCTGTAAAACAAACATTCTTTTTGCCTCGATCTTTTTTTCGTGATCAAACCCGGCTAAATGAAGCAGGCCATGCACTAATATTCTAGCAAACTCATGCTCGATAGAAAACCGGTACTCTTTTGCCTGTGATTTTATCCGCGGATATGAAATGAAAACTTGTCCTAAATAATAACTTTTTAATTTTTTATCTTCTGTCCAGGCATACGCTAGCACATCAGTTGGACGATTAATATTTCTCCAAATTTTGTTTAACTTTTTTATTTCACTGTCGCTAACAAGTATGATTTCAATTTCGCCTGTAATCTTTTTAACTTTTTTTGCTGAACTTTTTACTATTTTTTCAATGTCTTTGGCATTAACCGGATATCTACGTTTATTAATCAAATTTATTTTAAGCATAAAACCCATTCGCAAAATATACGCTAAAACAATACATCTTCCTCTGACACACCCTCTGATTCTTCTGGAATGATTTCCTCTGTGATTTCTTCCGAAGACTCTTCGTTTGTCTCTTCTGTCAACTCTTCTATAATTTCATCGGTCATTTCTTCTTCCATAGAAGTGGTAGTTGGCGCTGGCGGAATAACTTCAGTCACTGGTGCGTTTATTGTTGGCACAGGAGCGAACTCAGGTGTCATATCCGGCCTTTCCTCGCCACTAGCGTTAATATAAAAACTGCGAGCCATAATATCAATTACAGACTTATAATTTACCGTATCCGAATTAGTTACATGATAAATTATGGCATATACCTTATCATTGGTAAAAAAGAAATAAACCAAGCCGTCTGTTCGCACTTTACCAGCAACAGCAAAACGGCTAGAAAAATCCCTATAATCACTGAATTGCTCGCTTAATGGCGCGTTTGCGGAAAACCAATTCATAGGTGAAAGTCCGAATTCTTTGTCAAAAACTCTGACTTCAATATTCTCTCCGGTCAAGGTACTAAATAAAACCTGCCGTCCTTCGCCATCCACTGAGCCAACCGCCCAAGATTCCGGATAATAAAGCTCATAATTAAAATTGCCGCTTTTGAATAACTTTACAACGCCTGATTCAATCAACTTTACCGGCTCGAAACCATTCGGATTGTATAAGTAAAAAATCTCGTGGCCATCTGGATAAAAATCATTGTCTGTATCAGGGTTGCCGGGGTCGCTTTTAAATACAATTTCAGCGGCATCGCTAATACCATCCCCATCCATATCGGCGGCAAAAGACAATAGTTTGCTTGGCAACTCCATACCAGACGGACTTTCCGGCGGTGTTTCTGGGGTGGTTGTTGGAGTAGAAGTTGCTTCTGGTTCGGTTGGTGTTGGAGTAGGCGTAACAGGTGGGACGGGTGTAATAATCTGGGGTGGCGTTGGCGGAACTGCTTCTGTTTTTGTCCTTAAAGTTAGCCAATAATATATTCCGGCTCCAACAAGAAATATTACAAACAATCCTGCCGCTCCAACAATCCACCACTTGGTTGAAATCAGAGCAACGCCTTTTGCCGTAGCTGCATCAAGCGCTCTTTTTTCATGGCCCTTCAGCGGACTGCCGGATAATTTTGCCATATCAACAATTTTCTCGGTTTCTTTAAATTTTACTGTCGGATCTGCGCCAGCATAAAAATCCTGCGGTATTGTTGTTATCCGCAAATCTTTTGGCACTTCTAATGGGTTTGAATCCTTTTTTCCGAACATACCCAGTATATCAACTTCCAGAGACAAACACCGATTGGTGCTTCAGCTCTAGAAAAATTAATTAATAAAACTTACACTCTAATTGCTATCTATTTAATTATGTTTGTCAAATATTACATTTAATCTTCTTTTCTGCCCAGAACAGTCTCTTGCCTTTCAGCTGTGTTTGAAAGAAAAACACACTGGAAGTTGTATAGCTGGGCATACCCATTATATTTCTTAATTTAGATAATCGGCTCTTCCTCTGTCTCTGTAGTTGTAGTGGTTTCAGCGGAAGTGGTTGTGGTCGTAGAAGTTGGAGAAGTTCCACCGTTAAACAATTTACCGGGACCAGTCGGGCTATAACCGTTTCTAATCTCTTCGCCGTCTAAATAACCATCGCCGTCGGTATCCGGATTTAGAGGATTTGTTTGCCAGATTAGCACTTCATCGCCATCGCTCAAAGTATCACTGTCAGTATCAGTCTTGTTCATATCTGTGCCAAGCTGTTCTTCTTGAGCATCATCAAGGCCGTCTTTGTCTGTGTCGATCCCCTGGCTGATTATCGGAGTAAGATCTGACTCACTTTCTTCCTCTGGGCTGGTAGTAGCCATCGTATCATCTTCTAATGAGGTTGTTGGTGTTTCATTGGAAATTTCCGTAGGGATAGGTTCCGTAATAGTAGTAGCAGGCGGCTGTTCTATGATAATTTCCTCCATTTTTGGCATTCCTGGCTCGCTCGGAGTAGTAAAATACGAATACAATCGCCAACCGCCATATCCGACACCACTAGCAATAATAAGAATAATTACAATCATTATCACTTTGCCTAAAACCGGTTCATGAACAGAATAACTTACTGTTTCACCTGCCATATCTGCCGGCGGGGTTTGTATTCCTCCAGCCCCATACGGTTTTTTCTTTAGTGCTCCGGCTTCCAGAGCTGAGGGACCAGGAATACTATCTTCTTTTTCAACTTCGGAAAACATATCTACCGGTTCAGACGGCAAATTTTTTGGCGGCATTGAATTTTTTTGCGGGGTATCTTCAAACATAAAATTAGTTAATCAACTTAATTATTTATTATAAAAGTGGAACTGGTGTGTATATTGAAAAGCATGTGCAATAACTCGGCCAAGGATTAATTATAGGAAATGGTACACAAGATACAGAAGGAAAAGCGGGCGGACATTTCACGTATAAACACTGGCTAGAATTTACGCAAGGCACTGCATCCCTGGTAATCACATTTTTACAATCATAAGAACAGTAAGTACACTGACCAGTAAGGTTTCCGCCGGCGGTAGGAGAATAAGGACTCGGATCGCAAACTATGCCATTTAACTCCCCTCTGTCGCAGGCCTCGCTTTCCTCAACTATTTCATTGCCGCAATCCCCGGGACCGCCTACTGCGTCAGCCACGCACTCGCCCAAAAGACACTGATCGCATTCTTGAAAACCTGGTAAGCCAGTACCTGTGGTGCATGATACTTTAACACCTTCCTCACACTGTTCGTGCTCTGGATCAACAACTCCATCGCCACAATAACTACCAAAACCATTACAGTCCCAAGCGCAGGAATATCCGCTATATTCAGCATATTGTTCGCAAGGTCGTTTGTAAATCTCCATCATGGCACTGACCAAAGCGTTAACGCCCGAAGTAATCTGAAAATACTGGCCATGTCCCGCGTCAGCCAAATCCTGAAGATCACACTGATATATATTACCAACCCCGATAATATGCGTAGTTATATTGTAATCATTATATAAAGCAGCAATTTTTGCATCGGGACATGACGCTCCCATAGGAGAACATGCCCCAGATTGACCGCCGTCAGTAATATAAACCAAGTTTATTGGCTTTCCCTCATCTTCTCCGCTGTTTAGAATTGGATAAATTGTTGTCCGCACCCAATCAAAAAGACTATCGGTATTTTGTCCGTTCTGCTGAACCATTGTAGAAATTGCTGTTGAAACCTGAGATGATGAAAAATACCCCTTCGTGCCGGACATCCAATTTTTGTTATGAAACGAATTCACAGGACAATTATACGAGCCTATACCTATTTTTGCGCGAGACCCTGGATTACTAAACTGCTCAGCAATCAAAGGAAGGGAATATTTTATCATAGCAACTCTAGTCCCCGGAGAAGGAGCGCCAGGGAAAGAGCTTCCCATAGTTCCAGTTAAATCAACTAAGAAGTAAAATATGGGTTCTTTCGCGTTTGGATCAAGCTGAAATGAAACCCCATCTCTATACACACACTTTCCAAGATCTTCAGATGTATCACAAAACTCTCCGGCATCAAGCTGACCATTGCCACAATTATTTATTGTACCACCACACGAAGAATTACAATGACCATTTGTCCCATTTAGAGCCCCGTCGTCACAAACCTCACCAGCTAGCGCTTGGATTTTACCATCACCACAATATCCACCGGTGGCTTCCCAGCATTTTGGAACGGTTGTCCACGATGACGGCCATTTACAATCACTTTGGCATGTTTTCTTTAATAAATTAGCTGGACAATTGCTAGTATTGTAAAAAACTTTTCCAGGCGGGTCACACTCTTCTCCGGACCCAACCACGCCATCGCCACAAGTATTGGTATATGGCGAAGCGATTTCATCATTGTCTGAGCAGACACCGTATGAGAAATCTACCCAACCTTTTGTCATGTCTGTTACTATGGTATTCCAGGTTGAATGCATAGAAGTCTTGATCGGTTCCAATTTTGTGCGCAGTTTGAAAGATTTGGTTGAAGTCACATAACTATACCGATATGCATAAGACGATGTATTACAGGCAAAAAGGAATCGCCTGTCTTCCGAACTCCAGCCGGTAGCCGGGTCGTGCTCTATGCAAAGTTGCTTGTTTAAATTTTTTGCTTCTGCGTCAGTCAGTGAGGGTACATAGTAAGCTATATTATCAACCTTTCCATTAAAAGCGCTACCAATCTCAACTGGGTTGTTCTCTGGTTCCATGGGTGGAGCACTAATTAATCCTGAAAAAGTACCATTTTTATTCGCGCGATAAATATTATCTGTAGAAATAACTCCGTCTATATAAAGACCGATAAAATACGTAGACGCACTAATCGCAGTAACTCTTCCAACAACATGATGCCACTGATTGAGGCTAAGCGGCGTTTGCGAATCCACAAAATAAAATTTTCCGGAATCAGTTGAAGTCGGAAATATGGCAAAACGGATGGTCCCATTATTGAACCTTTCCTGTGTCCCGTTCCACTGGAAACCGCTGTATTCCAAGACAAAACCACCCATACTATTGCCGGTATCGTCAGATCCTCCTTTTTTAATTATTGTTGCTGTATTTTTCTTTGTTGGATAAATCCAGGCTGACACAGTCAATCCATTAAACTGAAGCGGGAGTCCTGTTTTTTTATAATATTCATCATTTGGCGCGGCTACAACTTTAGCTGTCATATCACCGCTAAATTCAAAGGCCTTACCATGACCTTTGCCATCAGACGAACCGACTGTACCCTCAATAACCGCGTGATTTTGTAATATCCCCTCATCTATGGTGTCGTAGTCTGCCGACCAATAACTCAAACGATTTGTGGTCGGCACTGTGGCACAGTCAGAATCTTTGTAACATGCAGTGTATTGACCAGAAGTATTTGGTTTGTAACAGGTACCACTTTTTGACAGTTTATTTATCGGGTCAACCGGCAAACTACCTCCCGCTTCACTGCCGAGCTCTGCCCAGGCATTTGTCCAAGTGCTAAGGGCTTGTCCGGCTAAATAGGTATTTTCTTTCATTAAAGGATAATCGCCTTTGTATGGTAAAGTTTTGTTAGCCAAATCCTTTATTTCATCCCCTCCTAACTCTCTGGCGTAAATTCTAATATCATCAAGTAAACCACGGAAAATCCTACTCGAGGCAGCATAATGTTGACTCTGCCCAATTCTTAAATAACGAACGTATGGAGCTGCCGCATCCGGAAAACCACCGCCTTCTTTCATGCCAATATGTGCAGTCGTCATTGATTGACTACAATAATATTGTCCATCAACATAACCTTTCATGCCAAAACCAGGTGATTCTCTGTCGTAAACCACGGTAATATGATGCCAATTTCCATCATTGATCGTCGGACCACTGCTGCAATGCAACTCATTCCAGTTGCTCGTTGTATGACCGATAAGAGCATAAAGTTTTCCTGAACTATTTAGTCCAATCCTGTAACCATCGCCGAAATAACATGAGGTTAACAGGTGGCTAGGTGTCTCGGTTTTCACCCAAAGACTGATTGTAAATGATCGGTCGCCGATATTGGTTGCTTTTTTAACCTCAATAAACCCTGGAGAATCAATCTTGATAGCCCGACCATCAATACCGTCTTCAAACGCAAACTGGTTTGGGTCAGTGCCGTCAGGAGTTAAAACACCTTCATATCCGTTTTTAGAAATATCTGTAGTTTTCCCGTAATTAGCTTCATCCATCGGCCAAAGTGCGATAATACCGCGTCCATAATTCAATGTTTCAATGGTACTGCGTAGATCTTTCAGACGCAGGTAATTACGCTGTAATTTATCTTTTAAATTCATGCAGACATACTGATTTCCGGTATAAGTAGAGCTGGCTCTTTTCAGGGCATCGAGCTGAGCTAAACAATCCAAATCAGTATTGCAGGATAAATCATAGTCAATATTATTTCCGTTTAAATCACTAGCACAATAAGCGTTATTGTTAATGTTCAAATCAAATTTTAAATTATCCATCATTTGCTCAAAAACCTCGCGGGTTTGACTAGTGGCATCGCTATTTATGCTAAACTGATAGATGTTTGTGTAATAAGACCAACCATAAGGATTGGCGACAGCATCAATATAATAGTTATTACCATCGGTAATCGCGTCATAACCGTCAATTTTCATTGAGCGCATGTTACCGGAAAATCCTTGTGCTGAATACCAGTCGCTGATTGAAAGATGCTGTGGAGAGTTATAAAAAATTTGTATGCCAATAGCATCTTTGTTGTCTGTATTTGTAAATACATAGCGCTTTTGATACTGAGCGCCGGCTATATCAAGAAATGACTGATTAAAAAACGGTAAATCGTCACCAAAACCAGGAGTTCCAGAATCGCGACAATAATAGGTGGAAAAATCATAACTAAGATCCTTGAAGGGAAAAGCTGACGAAGATGTTGCTGGCCAAGGATTTTCACAAATAAACACGGTAATATCTGAGGTGCCGGTAAATGAAGCATCTATAGCACCGATTGTATTTTCGGTTAACTGAGTAGTGGCGGTTAATTCAACTTCACCGTCTCTATTTTTAGATGTGACAATGTTGATTGAACTTGTTGTATCTGAAACATTTATAAATTCACTCTCCATCGGTCCCCATTCATATTCCCAACGATAGCCATTTACCGGCTGAATTAACTGGCCATTGAGAGCAGTGGTAGAGGCAAAAAATGATTCGGAAATATTTGCCTGCATAAACATATATTCAGGCGGCTCAATGGCAACACTATTTATTTCACAAATTTTATCACCAGTTGTAAATTTCCAATCTGTAATTCTACCTACATTTACACCAAGCGAATCCCTAACTCCGTCTCTAAACAAAATTGCATAATCCGTGCTAGTGGCCAAAGCGTTTTTTAGATGTATTAAAATAGTACTGGTAGTATACGATCCCCATTCTTGAGTACTAATCACTTCAGGCGTACCAACATCGTTAGCTAAACAATAAATATTTACCACACCAGCCACTGCATCACGAACAAATAATTTTTTAATCAATTTTACAAAACTATTCCACAACCGGCGATACCATGGAAAATCTGCATCGTCCATTACAATCGAACCGAACAAGGCAGTTACATCTTCCTCCCCCTCTGGACAGACTCGTTCCTCAATCGGTAAATAATAACCGCGAACAATCATGATATTACCAACTAAAGTGGCTGGATCAATATAACGGTTAAAAACCGCTTCAATATATGTATTCGGACAAACATCGGCGGCCCCAACCGCGGGATAACGGCTGACAAGCGTTGGTTTTGGATAACAACAAGAATTTTTAGCCACGCCATAATTTGATCCGGCAACACTCTCGCATTCAGCATCAGTCTGATAACCGCAAAGAATTATAAACTGACCCTTGTCAGACTTTATGTATTCAGTAGTATCTATTGTTTGTATGCCTGTACCAGTAATATCGGCTATTTGCATTGGCGAACTTGCGTTGGCAGGAGCACCCAAACCAACTCCGCTTGCCAAAGTCCAGGGGTCGATAAAAGTATGAGATATTACAAAACCTGTTTCACAAGCTGGATCTTCGCCAGTACCAACATCAAAATCACCGCACAATGATGGATCCGTATACAAAAGCGACGAGCCTTCATACTGGCCGGTTAAACTACAGCCTTCTGTTTTTACAACCTTCCACTGACTAGGACCAATCATAACAGTAGATGTCGGATTGCATTTTTGTACTGCCAAAGAATTAGCTAAACAATTTTCCGTACAATTCAAATTCAAAACACCTGGTGCTGGTTCGCAAACAGCGTCTTCATCAAGACTGGATATACCGTCACCGCACTGGCTAACTGAATTAGCGCAAGTAGCAATATATTCTTCACCTGAAAAACCGCCAAAATCAGTTGCATGAGTAGCGCACCAAACAGCCGAAAGTTGCGTACCTGTATGCAGACAATTTTCAGAACAATTAAGCGACGACGTGGGAGATAAATAATTTGCTGCTACACCCAAATCGCACTCCTCGCCAAAACCAATCGTGCCATTACCGCAAATAGAAGCGCCGACATCTTCGGCCCCAGTGGCCTGATTTGATCCTAAATGAGTACAATTGGATGCACACCCTGTTTTAGTCGCCGGGTCATTTGTATCGCACTCTTCTCCAAAAAGCGGGTCAACTGTCCCATTACCGCAGGTTGTGGAAGCATTTCCAGGTCTTAAACAATTTAATCCGCAAGTGACGATGTCTCCAACTTTTTGCGATGGATCACAATCCTCACCAGCTTCTACAATATTATTTCCGCAAAGTGGCAAAAGCGCTTCGCCATATGCAATGTCAGAACCTTTTTTTACACAATTTGATTCGCAAAACGGACTGTGACCTTTGGTTTCAAATTCCATTACTGTGGCAATGCTAGTTGAAGACGACTGCCAATCCCAATCAATGCCCCAAGGATTAAGGCGCTGGCCATTAGGATCGCAAGCATCCGGAGCGCTTCTCGCTTCGGCTGAATATACACTGCGATCGTTTACATAAACTGTGGTAAATACTGAAGGAATAACATCCACTCGATCAAGTGTGCATTTTTCTTTTTTAGTTTTAAACCGCCAAACAAACTCTTCCTGCATTGGTTTGGAAAATGCAGCTTCATTATCCAAACTAGCGCCAGACCAAAGCTGGTATAACCAGTCAATGCTTGTTGTGCCGGTTTTTGAAAGCGTCACCTGATAAATCGCGTCTGGTTGCAATTCAATTAAAGGATTGACGAAGGAAATTTGAATTATTCTTCTGTCGCCCGGGTTTAATACTTTGAGCAACCCGCTAACAGACACCCTTACGGCGCAGTTCTCGTCCAAACACTTCTCGAGCTTGATCGCGTTAGTAAAATTTTTATTGGCCATGATTACATTAAACTTCGCTCCGATTTCGGCGTTGGTACAAGCTTCAAGACAATTTGGCCAGTAATCAACTACTTTTGGATTGGATAAATCAATAGTTAACGGACTCTCGCCCATAACTGATTCGCCGGAAGAAGGCGTACCGCTAATTCCATAATCATAAATTGCCTGCACCTCATCAAGAGAAAGCGCTTTGTTGTAAACTCTAAGATCATCTATTGACCCGCGCCAAAACTCGCCTGAAGGCGACGGAAATACCTGTGTGCCAATGTATGATTTTGAATATGTTAAATTCCAATCTGGATAACGATTATAATCTCTGACTAAAACACCGTCGGCGTAAAGCCTGCCTCGTGTTCCGGTAAATACTAAACAAGTATGCTTCCAAACTCCAGGCGTTACCCAAAAATACGTATAATAAATATCTGATGAGCCAAACCCACCGCCATAAAGACTTCTAAAATTAGATCCAATAAACATCGCTCTGCCGGCCGAAGGACTACCATAAGAATAAATCCAATGCCATCCGGTATAAATACCTGAAGGTCTACCCCAAGCGCACACCGAACGCGGTTCATAGCCTGCTGAAAAATTATTATATGAAGTCTCTAGCCAAGCATTGTTGTTTAAATTTAAGGCATTGCCTAACTTTCCAGGCACAAAACTGATGTTACTTAAAGCACCCTTACCCTGTCCGTCATTTCCCATACCACTGCTATCGGCAGCATTTGTACCGCTGGTTTCATCAAACTGCCACCAAGCCACCAGGCCACTGATGGTATTTGCCGGATGTACGCCGTCTTTGCTCGCCTGCGCTCGAACCAGTGTTGAATCGTCTTCCAAGCCAACCGCGACTGTGTTGGCCAAAGCGGAAACTTCTGTCATGTTTCCATTCGTGCCGGTTGGTACGCCATAAATATCCGCGTACATTGTCGGAGCCGTGGGATAAGTTGACCAAGACCAATCATAATCGCTCATGTTCATCATAATACAGTGCTGGTCGCTTAAACCTGAACCGCGGTAATACAAGGTTGTGCCCGGATCATCTCCATTGGATTTAATTGAACGATATTTCATCGGTTCTTCCAAAACAGAGGTCCAATATTCAAACGGGGTGACAATTACTTTACTCAATCGGCAAGCCCTAGCATCTGTTTTAAAAATAAAACAATAAGCCGTCCCATCTCCACAGGGCCGGGTTGGCTTAAGATTTTGAGCGTCCAGATATCTAATCTCCCCACCAAACTCATAAGTGGTCGGCTCGGACTTAATGCCCGGTTTCAACACAACCTGATAATACGAATCATCATCCCAACTACCGCTTAAAAGGCTGGCTTGTATATAATCATGAGTAGAAAACTCATCTCCAGATGCAATATTTAATGTATAACTGTCTGAGGATAGTAAAAGTGGGCCAGCTAAATGATCACAACTATTTGTTTGATAAGTAACATCAAGTGCCACTGATGATGAATTGCATTTGTAAATTTCAACATTACTGGCATTGACCGTACTCTGCTGCATTCTCATGGAAAATTCTATATTAACCAATGCAGTACGGCAAACATTTAAATGGTCAAAATTACCCCCGGAAGTCCAGCGGATACTAGGTGAAGGCGAGGGTAAATTATGCCCGGCATCAGTTTCGCTATCGCAGCGCTCAACTACATAAGCAGTCGGCGGAAAAGGGCCGGTGTTAAACCGCCAAATATAGTTAGTAGAACGGGTTTCACCGTCGCACAAATCATCTTCTGGTTTGCAGATTCCAGCATCTCCGCCTCCGGTACAGCATTTATAAGCCGGGTCAGAACAAGTATTGTCGTTTTCAATACAATTAAACACAGTAAAAGGCAAACTATTGCCCATCTTACCGTCAAATGCCCTATACATCACTACCGGCCCGGTTTCTGTGGTAGTTGGCGGTCGAAGCTGCGCCCAAGTGTCGTTCAAACCGACTATATTTCCATCTGGGGTTGCTGCGCGGCCGGCAGTGGTAGTAGCTGAAGCCCCAGTCTCCCAAAAATAAGGGCGTGATGGATTTCCTCCGCGCAAATAGTATTCACCAAAAATATTCATTACCGCGCTAGAACCAAAAGGCACCGGACCTTCCGGTGGATCAATTTTACACATGCCCGGAGCGGGATCACCTGATTGCAGGGCAAACTCTGCACCAATTGGACCGATAACACTGTCTGATCGCTGTATTTGCACTGAATAATCATTTCCGACAGAAACATCTTCAGTCGGAAATTTTACAATAATTTGTTTATCACTCCAAACCGCGCCTTCACATTCTTCAGGAAAATTAAAATCACCATAAACCGCTTCCCCTGTTCCATTTAACTTAAACAAAACTTTACCAAGCAGTGAACCGAAATTCTTACCGGTTACTGTGATATATTCACCTCTAGCCCCGGATTCGGGATTAATGCTTTCAATTATCGGAACATCGGCGTCAAGCAGTTCTCTTACGTAAAATCTGACACTGTTGCTGTCAACTCCTTCATTGGTAATTTTTACCGGCACCGCTCCGGTACCAAGCGCCGGCACCCTGACCATAACCGTGTTGTTTGCCCAAGTGCCTGGACGAATCAAAGCAGTGGAAGAGCTAAAAAATACTTTATCTAAATTTGGATTATTTTGAGTAGAACCAAAATTCTCGCCTAAAAGAACTGTATCAGAATATGGCGGGCCATAATTTGGTTGTAGAGCACAAAGACCCGGTCTGAGCGAGTTGTTAACTGTAAATGATTTGTTGATACCCCAGCCGTCATTGTCAGTCACATCAACAAATACACGTTCAACATCATCTGGGCCGGTAGTGGAAGCGGTCACAACTTTAATCGGGCCGGTTATGGCATTGGATGGAACTTTTACAACAAGCTGGCTCTGTGTCCAATTGTCTATACCGGCACCGCAATTTACCACATAGGCTTCTGTCCAAATATCATCACCAGTCCCCGCTTTTCTAAAATAAACATGACCGCCGTCATCTCCAAAATATTGACCATCTATAGATACATAAGTGGTACTAGCTGCGCCATTATCAGGCGAAAAATCTGTAATTTTCATCCGGTCAATACAAATGCCATTTTCGCACCAACCACTGGCGCAGTCACTATTTTGTGTACACGATTCACCAGCGCAACTGCCACAGCCGTCGCCGCAGGCCGGCGGACCAATCTGGGTCTCGCCAAAATTAAGCTCATCGTCATAACAATGAGCCGGTAATAGCTGAATATTACGAGTTGTTGAAGCGGTAAAATTAGCATTGTCTGTGGCTACCCCGGACAAAGCATAAGTGCCAGTAGGCGAAGTTCCGGAAGGCCAATTTAATGTAACTGAGCCAGATGTCTGACAACCGGTTATGTTAATAGTGCTAACCTCGTCGCCACCAACAAACAAACCGACATTTTGTAGTCCAAAATTATCAGTATATTCCATTTCAACCGGCACTACCGCCCCCTCAGGAAAACTCTGACCTTCAAAAGGATTGATTATGTTTATTGTCGGCGGTTCGGTGTCAACATCAGAACCGGTGGTAAATTCAACCGAAGGATTATTACTGCACTGCTTTTTATAATTACCAACATTGCAATTTAAAGACAGTTCATCCTGGCTTAATATGTTTGAAGCATTGGCAAAATATATCTGATAAGTTGTACTAGCCTCCAAACAATCATTTTGCGGCGGATCAATACCGCAGTCTCCTATCGGATCAAAAACAATTCTGTTTTGCGCCGTCGGCATGGCAAAATGCCATTCGCCATTGGCCGGACTGCCGTCGGATATTTTACGAATAATCAAATTATTTGTAACTGTCTCTAAATTAACCGGCTTATTAAAAACAATAACCGGATGGATGTTTCTAATGCCACAACCTAGATCATCGCCCGGCATGCTAGTGATATAAAAAACATTTGAAAAAGCTCCTGGTCCGCCCCCTCCGCCGCCTCCGCCGCCTCCGCCGGTTGTCGCCCCGACTAAAGCATTGATCACAAAACTAACTATGGCGTAAGCAGAAAGAATAATAGCCAGACCTATGGTGGCGTTTAATAAAATCTTTTTTGCCTTTTGTATATTTTCCTCATTGCCTCCAGCCGTCATCCAAACAAAACCGCCGTAAAGTATCAAAACCAAGGCAATTACACCAAGGAATCCTAGCGCGATACGAATAATTCTAGCGGCAATTAATCGAATATCTGTATCAGGCAATCCGATACCTTCTCTTACCGGCTCTAAACCCAAATCATCAACTGTGATGGTTCCCTGGGGTTCCTGAGCAAGAACGTGAAGCGAAAAAAACAAACCACCCGCGATAGTGGCAAGAAAAATGAGAGATAATAGGATTTTACGCGTGGTCTTTGGCATGAAAAATTATTCAAGAGGCGTAAGTAAAGTATCTATGCAATCTTGAGCATTGTTTAAAGCCGGTTCGCCATTACAGCAAAGCACTTGAACATTATCTTTAATACAGCAATTATCTGGATTTTTGTCGCAAAAACCCGAAAGCTTATCCGCGACATACGGTTCAGCGCTTAGCGGTCCTTGTCCGGGATACAGACAGTTAAAATGTGTATCTTCCACTCCTGAGTCAATGTTCGGTATATAACCCTGTGGCAAACCGTCTAAAAACGGACCATGATTTTCATTTGTCTTGGTTTTTGGAGTAGTAGTTGAAAAAGTAATAAACGGCACTTTCCAAATCAAATCTAAAACACACTGCTCAGCAGGCAGAGCAACGCAAGCGTTGGCTGGTGGTGGAGTGCGGGTATAGCAGGTGCAGCGCTCTTCGGGCGTTGGCGACTCCTGAATATTTATGGCATACATTGGCTCAATGCGCATCCGCTTATCAAACCACATACTCCAATCCTCCCCTGAATCTACAAACGGCGCTTCCGGGCCGGGAATAACTTGCGAAACAATCGGCGGAATTAAGTCCATTTCATTTTTAATATAAAAATTCCACCAATAATTGTTTGGCATTTTACCTTCATCAAACTCATCTGAAATTAACGGCGCGGTTTCAATAACTCCATCATCGTCGCCATCAAGAGCGTTGCCGCAAATATCTGCCACACCGGTAAAGGGTTGAGATTCAAAAGTTGATTCGCCAATGGTGATAGCGGCTTTTAGGAGCATGTCATATCTTGCCTGGTCGCAGGTTGCGCCGACTTCATCGCAAACCGGCAGGCAATAAATCGTCCCGCCACAGGCATTTTTACCACAAGGAATTGAAGGGGTAAATTCTAAAGTCTGATAATTATTTACTAAATTCATCACACCCACCGGAATGGTGCTTGAAGTATTTTTTGCGTAAATAAATCCGTTTTGAAGATAATAATAATCAAAGCTGGAACTGGTAAAAAATCCCTGGATACCTATCGGATCCATTGGCTCGTTAAAACCGATCTGAATAACTGTGTTTTTATATTCAATAACATCCTGCTCGGGATAAACATAAATCACATGAGGCGGAGTTAAATCCAGTTCAGTACTGCAGGTAAAAGTCCACTCATAATATTTTGAGCCGCTCAACCCATCAAAAATCCCTGGATTGCCAAGATCTGCATCATCGCGTAGAACATCATTGCCGATACGAACAAGATATGGAACGTCTTCTGTTTCTGAACCTAAATATTCATGCGGTCTTATTACAATAGTATAAATACCAATCGGGTCTGTTGGGTTCGGAGCGGTTTGTTGAGCCAGGATAGCTGCTCCACTAATCGGTTCAAGCGTGGCTGTACCAGTGGTGGTCGTAGCCGGAACAACCCGAGAAATATTTATCAGGTTATTGCTCATATTCAAACTATCGCAGTCGGTTTCCCAATTATTTACCGTTGGCTTGCAGTTGCCTAGAATTCCATCATTACTGGTGTCAACGGCGATTTCCTGCAGTCTAATTGGCCGGAAAAAAGTTATAACTATTTTAGTATTGCGCGGAACATTAACTTGGTTGCGCTGAGGATAATGATCCTTGATCACCCGGCCTAAAGCTCCGCTACCTCTAAAATTATTCACGCCTGGCGGACCGACTCCTCCCATACCACCGGCGCCCATACCAACACCAAGCATGCGCATGACAAAGGCAACTATGGCATAAGCTGATAATATAATCAGCAGTCCTATAACAGCATTGCGTAAAGTCTTTTTTGCTCGTTCAATTTGCTCTTCGTTTCCTCCGGCAGTCATCCATAAAAATCCGGCGTATAATATAATTACAAGAACAACTATGCCCATGAAGGCTAGTGCCGCCCTAATAACACGAGCAATAATCAGCCGAATATCAGTAGAAGGTAGGCCAAGAGGTTCTTCAATAACCTGAACTCCCTGCATCAACTCACTGTTCGGATCTGCTTGGCTTACGCCCTGTGCACCAGCTGAATCTCCCTGTAAAAAACATCCAAATAAACAAAAAACCGCCACAAAAATAAACCCTCCGGTTGTGGCGGTTCTTTTTAACCGATCACCTATTTTAGACATCCATTGAAGCATGGGTAACAATGGACAAGAATACAATCTCCTTGCCCGATTTATCTACGTCGTTTGGACATTTTTTCTTCGGGCAGACGTCCAATTTTCTTAAGATACTCAATTTTTCCAGCTTTTTCCAAGCGATGCAGCGCGCTTTTTCGACGCATATTGCGGCTGCGATCTGGCTCGTGAAACTGGATTTTCTTTACCTGTAGAATCTTGCCTGACTGTTGCCAGCGCTTTTTAACGCGGCGTATAAAGGCTTCGAACGATTCGTTCTTCTTTCGTTTTATCTCTGACACAAAAAGTCACCTCCGTTACTTAAGGATTAATTAACATTATTATTATAGGGCTATTTTAAAGAATCGTCAAATCTTTTTTAACTTTCTCTTGAGGATATTTTCCACCTTTTTCTGATCGACTATTTCCTGAATGCCCGACTCCATATCCCGAATAATAACCGTGCCCTCTTGAACCTCTTTTTGACCTAAAATAAGGGCATATGGAACTTTGATATCATTTGCCAGTTCCAATTGGGTTTTTAGGGAATTTTTATATAAATTGAAGCTAATTTTTATACCGCTATTTCGCAAATCCTCTATCATTTTCAAGCCCCTGCCTTTGGCTCTGTCGCCTAGCTGAGCAAAGAAAATATCATACTGCGGTTTTTGGATATTAAGAGGCATCTTGTCAGCATAATGCTTTAATACTGACACGGTCCTATCCACTCCAATAGCCATACCGGCTGCCGGTGTTGGCTTGCCGCTAAACTCTTCAATCAACAAATCGTATCTACCACCGCCACCCAAAGCGCTCTGCGCATTCTGATTAGAAGACGAGCGTGATGCTTCAGATTCTCCGCCACCTTCTTCAAGCGAAGGAAAAATTTCAAAAACAGTATGGGTATAATAATCCAAACCACGAACTAAGGTCGGCTGTAAAATATAGGGCACTTGAAGCTCATCGAGATATTCAAGCACTTTCATAAAATGATTTTTAGATGAATCTGAAAGCCAATCAACAATCTGCGGCGCCTCATCTTTTATCGGCTGACACTGATTTTCTTTGCAGTCTAAAAGACGAAGCGGATTTTTTAACAAACGCTTCCGGCAATCATCACAAAGATAACTTTTTTTACTGCGATAATAATTTGATAATTCTGCTTTGTAACGCTCCCGCTCTTCTGGCATACCAATCGAATTTATTCTAACCTCAACCGGGAAACCAATGTCCTTAAAAAAATTATAAGAAATAAGGATCAATTCAGCGTCAGAAGCAGGGTCCATGGTGCCAATGATTTCATAACCGACCTGGCTAAACTGTCGGTAGCGGCCAGCCTGGGGCCTATCGTGCCTGAACATCGGTTCAAAATACCAAACTTTAACTGGCTGAGGATAATTCCACATTCCAGCATTGATGAAAGCTCTAACAACCGGCGCCGTTCCCTCCGGCCTGAGGCAAACTTTACCATCTGACAAATCAAACACATACATCTCCTTATCCACCACTTCCGTACCCTTGCCTAACGAGCGAATAAATAGTGGCACCTCTTCCATTATTGGTGTTTCAATACGGCCAAACTGGTAATGCTCTGCTAAATTTTCAGCATTATGAAAAAGGGTTTTCCAGTATTTTTCTTCACGAGGCAAAATATCATGCATGCCACGGATAACCGAATAAGTTTTTTTTGATTTTTCCGTGGATTCTTTTGATTCGTCTTTTTTCTTTGATTTTACCTGCTTGGTTTTTTTAAAAACTTTCTTTTTTTCTTTGGGTTTTTTTGTAGCCATAAATAAACAATATATTTTTACAAATTAAAAGCTGGCGCGTCAAAAACTTCAGCGCGCGAAATAGGCCATCCACGAAGCCAGGCTCTTCCCACTATAAGCGATCTATCGATTGGCCCAAAACGTCTTGAATCAAAGGAATTTTGGCGATTGTCGCCCATGACATAATACTCAGTATCGCCTATTTTAATAGTTCTTTCCCCTTCAGTGCGCATCTCCTCTGGCAAATATATTTCATCCATTAATATTCCTTCCGGATGTTCGCCGTTATAAATAACGATTTGCCCACCTGAAATTTTAATTGTTTCGCCTGGCAAACCGACGATCCTTTTCAAAAAATATTCTTTAGGATTTTCCGGATAACGAAATACTATTACCTCGCCTCTTTCCGGTTCTCGAAAACGATAAGACAACTCGTCAATAATCAAATATTCCTTTTCATAAAAATTTGGCTCCATTGACGCACCCTTAACATAAAAGGGTTTAAAAAGATAATACCGGATCAATCCGATTGTGATGCCAGCTAAAACAGCGATCTTTACCATTTCCAGCAAAAAAACCCCTGCCGATATCAGGTACTTTATAATCTTTTTTCGCAAATCTGTATTTTGATTATTGTCAGTTGGTTCCGTGCTCATAGATGCTATAAATTCAGGGCCAAAGCCCTTTCTAACTAATTTAATATACAGTAAAAAATTGAATTTGGCAAGGTTTAAAACAAAAAAACCACTTAATGGTGGTTTTTTATTGTGGTGGGCAATGGAGGAATCGAACCTCCGACCTCGTCATTATCAGTGACGCGCTCTAACCATCTGAGCTAATTGCCCGAAAACTAAATTGTATAAATTGATAACCTCGTCATTATCCCCGTCACTTCGTGTCGGGGAGTGATTGCGGCTCTCGCGGAAAATAAAAATAAATTTTTATTTTACCACTCGTTAGCAATCAGCAGTGACGCGCTCCCCGCCCGCACCTAACGGTGCGTTCGGGCTGGCAACCATCTGAGCCTGCCTGCCGGCAGGCAGGCTAATTGCCCGAATTCGTGGGCGTATCCCGACTTGAACGGGAGACCTTTTCGATGTCAACGAAACGCTCTAACCAGCTGAGCTATACGCCCAAGATTTTAACATTTTAACAAATTCAGGACAAGTATAGCAAGACTTTAATGAAAAATCAAGGGGATATAACAAAAAATCGCCAATAATGGCGATTTTATTTGACTTCACAAATGTGACAAATACCACCAAATCTCCTACCCTGTTCCGTTAAGAAACTAATCTTAGCTCGGAACTCGACTGAGATCGTTCGCCTTTCGGCGAAAGTGTCTCCAGAAAGGAGGTGATCCATCCACAGCTTCCGCTACGGATGCCTTGTTACGACTTCA